>NZ_BAAGYS010000008.1:0-709124 GCF_054779195.1 Parasphingorhabdus pacifica | reverse complement strand
TCGACCTGCCGTGGGAGCGCACGGACCGAGTCGAGGCGCTGAAGAACGCCGCCGGACTCTGATCCACGGCTGTGTAGTGCTCTCGCACGGACTGCGGGGCGCGGACGACCGCGCCCCGCAGTCTGATGTGGGCCTCTGCCTCCGTGCCTTGAACACCCGTGTCCATCCGGTCTTGAGGTCGGTGCTCGGACCACCGGCCACAGTGAAGGAGTTTTGCAGTGCAGATTGCGGTGACTGGTTCGATCGCCACCGACCACCTCATGTCCTACCCCGGTAAGATCGCCGAGCAGCTGATCGCCGACCAGCTCAGCCAGGTCTCGCTCTCGTTCCTCGTCAACGAGCTGGAGGTGCGCCGGGGCGGCATCGCGGGCAACATCACGTTCGGTCTGGGCAAACTCGGCGTGTCCTCGATGCTCGTGGGCGCCGTCGGGGAGGACTTCGCTGATTACCGCGCCTGGTTGGAGCGTCACGAGGTGGACACCTCGGCGGTGCACACCTCGAAGACCGCCCACACCGCGCGTTTCACCTGCACCACCGACCAGGAACAGAACCAGATCGCCTCGTTCTACCCCGGCGCGATGTCGGAGGCGCGGGAGATCGAGCTCAAGCCGATCGCGGACCGCGTCAACGGCTTGGACCTCGTGGTGATCTCGGCCAACGACCCCGAGGCCATGGTGCGACACTCCGAGGAGTGCCACGACCGCGGCTACCCGTTCCTGGCCGACCCGGGACAGCAGCTTGCTCTGTTGGACAGCAGCCAGGTCCGTAAGCTGGTGGAGGGCGCGAAGTACCTGTTCACCAACGAATACGAGCACAGCCTGCTGCTCCAGTCCTCGGGCCTGTCCCACGCCGAGGTCCTGGAGAAGGTCGGCCTGTGGGTGACCACCCTGGGTGAGAAGGGTGTGCGTGTCGAGTCCAGCTCGGCGCCCACCATCGAGATCGACCCGGTGAAGCCGAAGCAGATCGGCGATCCCACCGGTGCCGGCGACGCCCTGCGTGCGGGCTTCCTCAGCGGCTTGTCCAGTGGACTCGGGATCGAGCGCGCGCTGCAGCTCGGGTGCACGTTGGCGACGGTGTCGCTGGAGACGGACGGTCCGCAGGAGTACGACATCGAGAAGGGCTCGTTCGTTGCTCGGGTCGCCGAGACCTACGGTGATAGGGCAGCGACCGAGATCGAGTCCGTACTTCGCTGAGTGAGGGCGGGAAGAGAAGACGTCATGACGGAAAGAAAGAACGATCCGAGCGGTTTTCTCACCGCGTTGGAAAATCGGATCCTTGTCGCCGACGGCGGCATGGGTACCGCATTGCAGGCCTACGACCTGACGCTGGACGACTTCGCCCAGCTCGAAGGCTGCAACGAGATCCTCAATGAGACGCGGCCCGATGTGGTCACCGGCGTTTACCGGGGCTTCCTGGAAGCGGGCTCGGACGCCATCGAGTCGAACACGTTCGGTACGAACCTTGCGAACCTCGGTGAGTACGGCATCACCGAGCGGATCCGCGACCTCGCGGAGAAGGGGGCGTCGCTCGCCCGGCAGTGCGCGGACGAGTACTCCACCCCGGAGAAGCCGCGATTCGTCCTTGGCTCGATGGGTCCGGGCACGAAGTTGCCCACTCTGGGCCACGCGCCGTACGCGGATCTTCGCGATGCCTACGAAGAGAACGTCCTCGGCATGCTCGAGGGCGGCATCGACGTGGTCCTGGTCGAGACGTCCCAGGACCTGCTGCAGACCAAGTCCGCGATCGTCGGCGCGAAGCGGGCGATGGAGCAGCTCGGTCGGTGGGTCCCGATCATCGCGCAGGTGACCGTGGAGCAGACCGGCACGATGCTGGTCGGTTCCGAAATCGGCGCCGCGCTGACTGCCCTGGAGCCCCTGGGCATCGACATGATCGGGATGAACTGCGCGACCGGTCCGGCCGAGATGAGCGAGCACCTCCGCGTGCTCGCCGAGCACTCCACCGTGCCGATCTCGGTGATGCCCAACGCCGGCCTGCCCGAACTCGGTGCCAACGGGGCCGTGTATCCGCTGCAGCCGAACGAGTTGGCCGAAGCCCTGGTCGGCTTCGTCAACAACTTCGGTGTTCGATTGGTCGGTGGCTGCTGCGGTACCACCGGCGAGCACATCACCGCGGTGTCGGAGGCAGTGGCCGGTCTGAGCCCGAAGACGCGCACGCCCGAGATCGTCCCGTCGATCTCGTCGATGTACCAGGCAGTGCCGTTCGAGCAGGAAGCCACCGTTCTCAACGTTGGTGAACGCACCAACACCAACGGTTCCAAGGCGTTCCGCGAAGCCATGCTGGATGGCCGCTACGAGGACTGCGTCGAGATCGCGAAGGCGCAGACCCGCGAAGGCGCGCACCTGCTCGACCTGTGCGTGGACTACGTGGGACGCGATGGTGCCGATGACATGCGTGAGCTGGCCAGCCGGCTGGCGACGGCCTCCACGCTTCCGGTCATGGTCGACTCCACCGAAGCCAACGTCATCCAGGCGGGCCTGGAGCACTTCGGTGGTCGCTGCGCGGTCAACTCGGTCAACTACGAGGACGGCGACGGCCCGGATTCGCGGTTCCAGACGGTCATGGCGATGGTGCGGGAGCACGGCGCCACCGTGGTCGCGCTCTGCATCGACGAGGAAGGTCAGGCCCGTACCGCGGAGTGGAAGCTTCAGGTGGCCGAACGCCTCATCGAGGACATCACGACCAACTGGGGACTCGACGAGTCCGCGATCATCATCGACTGCCTGGTCTTCCCGATCACCACTGGTCAGGAAGAGGTCCGCAGGGACGGCATCGAGACGATCGAGGCGATCCGCGAGCTCAAGCGGCGCCACCCCGACGTCCAGACGACGTTGGGCCTGTCGAACGTGTCGTTCGGTCTGAACCCGGCCGCTCGCCAGGTGCTCAACTCGGTGTTCCTCAACGAATGCCGTGAGGCCGGTCTGGACTCGGCGATCCTCAACGCGTCGAAGATCCTGCCGATGAACAAGATCGAGGACGAGCAGCGCCAGGTGGCGCTGGACCTGGTCTACGACCGTCGCGGCGAGGACTACGACCCGCTGCAGAAGCTGATGGCGCTGTTCGAAGGCAAGACGGCGTCCTCGTCCGGTGCCTCGCGTGCGGAGGAGCTGGCCAAGCTCCCGCTGTTCGAGCGCTTGGAGAAGCGGATCGTCGACGGCGAGCGCAACGGGCTCGAGGACGACCTCGAAGAGGCGATGAAGGAGAAGAAGCCTCTCGCGATCGTCAACGACCACCTGCTCGCGGGCATGAAGGTCGTCGGTGACCTCTTCGGTTCGGGGCAGATGCAGCTGCCGTTCGTCCTGCAGGCCGCCGAGGTCATGAAGACCGCGGTGGCGCACCTCGAGCCGCACATGGACAAGGACGACACCGGCGGCAAGGGCAAGCTGCTGCTGGCCACGGTCAAGGGCGATGTCCACGACATCGGCAAGAACCTCGTCGACATCATCGTCTCGAACAACGGCTACGACGTGGTCAACATCGGCATCAAGCAGCCGGTGAACACGATCCTCGAAGCCGCGGAAGAGAACCAGGCGGACGTGATCGGGTTGTCCGGTCTCCTGGTGAAGTCCACGGTGATCATGAAGGAAAACCTGGAGGAGATGAACTCCAGGGGTATCGCCGAGAAGTACCCGGTGATGCTCGGTGGTGCCGCGCTCACCAGGACGTTCGTCGAGAACGATCTCGACGAGGTCTACCAGGGCGATGTCCGGTACGCCAAGGATGCCTTCGAGGGCCTGAGCCTGATGGACCGGCTGATGGCCATCAAGCGCGGGGACAGCCCGGAAGAGGACGCCGCGGAGGAAGCGAAGAAGGCCGAGCGCAAGGAACGCCACGAGCGTTCGCAGCGCATCGCCGAGAAGCGCAAGGCGGAACAGGGTGAACTGCCGGACCCCTACGACGAGTCCGTGCGGTCCGACGCGGATGCCGACGCACCGGTGCCGACTCCGCCGTTCTGGGGTTCGAAGGTGGTCAAGGGTGTTCCCACCGCCGACTACCTCTCGCTGCTCGACGAGCGGGCCACGTTCTTCGGACAGTGGGGGCTTCGCGGCTCCAAGAAGGGTGAGGGCCCGACCTACGAGGAACTGGTGGAGTCCGAGGGCCGTCCGCGCCTGCGCTACTGGATGGACGAGCTGGCGACCGCCGGTGTTCTCCAGCACGCGGCCGTGGTCTACGGGTACTTCCCGTGCGTCAGCGAAGGCAACTCGCTGATCGTGCTGGACAAGGAAGAACCGGACGCTCCGGAACGGTGCCGTTTCACGTTCCCGCGTCAGCAGCGCGAGCGTCGCCTGTGCCTGTCCGACTTCTACCGCTCGCGGGAGAAGGCCGAGCAGACCGGTCAGGTCGACGTGCTGCCGATCCAGCTGGTCACGATGGGTCAGCCCATCGCCGACTACGCCAACGAGCTGTTCGCCAAGAACTCGTACCGGGACTACCTGGAGATTCACGGCATGGGCGTGCAGCTGACCGAGGCGCTCGCCGAGTACTGGCACCGCAGGGTCCGCAAGGAACTGCTGTGGCCCGCAGGCGGTTCGGTCTCGGAAGAAGACCCCGAGGAGGTCACCTCGTTCTTCAAGCTGGGCTACCGTGGTGCTCGTTACTCGTTCGGCTACGGCGCCTGCCCGGAGATCGAGGACAGGGCCAAGCTCGTCGAGCTGTTGGAGAGCGAGCGCATCGGCGTGGAACTCTCGGAGGAGTACCAGCTGCACCCCGAGCAGTCCACGGACGCCATCGTGTCGCACCACCCGGAAGCCAAATACTTCAACACCTGAGCCGTTGCCGGGGCTTCGAGGAACGGAGCCCCGGCAAGGCCGGAATGAACGACTTCCGAGCTAGCAGAACACCTGTGACTCCTGCAGGAGTCAGGGAATCGAGGAAAGGAAAACATGAGCCCGAAGGTGCAGAAGATCAACGGTATCGATTTCGCGGTCAAGGACCTCGCGTTGGCGGAGTCCGGGCGTCACCAGCTCCGTCTGGCCGAACACGAGATGCCCGGTCTGATGGCCACTCGCCGGGAGTACGCCGCATCCAAGCCGCTCAAGGGCGCTCGGATCGCCGGCTCGCTGCACATGACCGTGCAGACCGCTGTGTTGATCGAGACCCTGGTCGAGCTCGGCGCTGAGGTGCGTTGGGTCTCCTGCAACATCTTCTCCACCCAGGACGAGGCCGCCGCGGCCGTCGTCGTGGGCCCCAACGGCACCCCGGAGAAGCCCGAGGGTGTCCCGGTGTTCGCCTGGAAGGGCGAGACGCTGGAGGAGTACTGGTGGTGCACCAACCAGCTCTGGGAGTTCGGTGACAACAAGGTCGCCAACATGATTCTCGACGACGGTGGCGACGCCACCCTGCTGGTCCACAAGGGCGCGGAGTTCGAGAAGGCCGGAGCGGTCCCGCAGGCCACCGAGGACGACCCGGACGAGTTCAAGGTCGTCCTGAGCACGCTGCGTGAGAGCCTGAGCCAGGACAAGCAGCGGTTCACCAAGCTGGCCAAGGAGATCAAGGGCGTCACCGAGGAAACCACCACGGGCGTCCACAAGCTCTACGAGCTGGTCAAGTCGGACGAGCTGCTGTTCCCGGCGATCAACGTCAACGACTCGGTCACCAAGTCGAAGTTCGACAACAAGTACGGCTGCCGCCACTCCCTCGTGGACGGCATCAACCGTGGTACCGACGTGCTGATCGGCGGCAAGACCGCCGTCATCTGCGGCTTCGGTGACGTCGGTAAGGGTTCCGCGGAGTCGCTGCGCGGCCAGGGTGCGCGTGTCATCGTCACCGAGGTCGACCCGATCTGCGCCCTGCAGGCCGCGATGGAGGGTTACGAGGTCAGCACGATGGAGGACGTCGTCGAGACGGCCGACATCTTCATCACCACGACCGGTAACTTCGACATCATCACCGCCGACCACATGGCGAAGATGAAGCACAACGCCATCGTCGGCAACGTTGGTCACTTCGACAACGAGATCGACATGGCCGGCTTGGAGAAGACTCCCGGCATCAAGAAGCAGGAGATCAAGCCGCAGGTCCACGAGTACACCTTCACCGATGGCCACGCGGTCATCGTGCTCTCCGAGGGTCGTCTCCTGAACCTGGGTAACGCTACCGGCCACCCCAGCTTCGTCATGTCGAACTCGTTCACCAACCAGACGCTGGCCCAGATCGAGCTCTGGACCAAGCCGGGCGAGTACGGCAAGGACGTCTTCGTCCTGCCGAAGCACCTCGACGAGAAGGTCGCTCGCCTGCACCTCGACGCGCTGGGCGTCAGCCTCACGCGGATGACCAAGGCGCAGGCCGAGTACATCGGTGTTGACGTGGACGGGCCGTACAAGCCCGAGCACTACCGCTACTGATCCGGCTCGCGCAATCGCGCTTGCCGACCGGTGGCGGCTGCCGCCGCTCGCCCTTTCGGGGGCGGGCGGCGGCCACCCCCTCGGAACGATCCAAACTGAACTGGGCGACATCGGATCCTTCGGCCGTCGCCGGGCCTGCGCGTACTTTCCGCAGGCCCCGAGGGCCGAGGTAACCGGTATCGATGTTCCCGATGAGTCCGAGCGATCCTCGGGGTATTCGGAGAATTCGGGAACAGCTCACTGCTTTACCGTTCGAAATCTCCCGAAACGAAATCCCTACTGACTCAGTAGAAGTACGGTCCCTGCGCACGATTACGCAGGATCGCAGCAGCGGTTTTCGAGCTCTGCGGTGACCGACGTCGACAGAAGGAAAACCTGAGGCCGACATGGACACGATCGCACTCGAACTGGTTCCGCCCGACCTTGACGGCGGCGTGGAGAGGGCCGTGGAGGAAGGCCGCAAGGTGGCCGAGCTCAGCAACGCTTACGGGCTGACCGGCCGCATTCAACACGTGATGATCCCCGGGATCATCGCCGAGGACGATGACCGCCCGGTCGATTTCAATCCCAAGATGGACACGATCGACTTCTGGAAGACGATCCAACCTGAACTGGGCGACATCAAGGGCCTGTGCACGCAGGTTACCGCATTTCACGATGAGCAACAGCTGAGCGGACGACTCAAAGACCTGCGGTCCGCGGGCATGGAGGGCATTACCTTCGTCGGGGTGCCGCGCACCATGACCGACGGGCAGGGCCCCGGGGTCGCGCCGACGGACGCCTTGGCGCAGTACCAGGACATCGTCCCGAACCGCGGTTCTATCCTGATCCCGACCCGTGAAGGTGAGCAGGGCCGGTTCAACTTCAAGTGTGACCGCGGCGCGACCTTCGCGATGACGCAGCTGCTGTACTCCGACGCCATCGTCGACTTTCTCAAGCAGTTCGCCAAGGAAACTCCGCACCGCCCGGAGATCCTGCTCTCCTTCGGTTTCATCCCGGGGGTCGAGAGCAAGAAGAAGCTGATCGATTGGTTGATCCAGGACCCGGGCAACCGGGCCGTGGAGGAGGAGCAGAAGTTCGTGGCGCAGGTCGCCGAACTTCCGTTCGAAGAACGCAAGAAGCAGGTCGTCGACCTCTACAAGCGGGTCATCGACGGTGTGCACGGTCTCGGATTCCCCGTGAGCGTGCACCTGGAAGCACCCTACGGCTACAACAAGCCAGCGTTCGAGACCTTTGCCGAGATGCTCGACTACTGGGCCCCGGCGGGTTCCTGAGCGAGGCACCGGTGGGGTTCCGCACGAGTACCCGCCTTGAATGAAGAGAAGGTAGCGCTGGGTTCCGGCCGAGCGCCAGCGACCGCCGCTTCCGGCCCGGACACGGGCTCGGGGGCGGCGGTTTCGCTGTTTCGGGGTAGCCGTTCAACCCACCGGGTGCAGTGCAGCGGACAGCGCGGCGATGTCCGCAGGACCCACCCGGCAGCAGCCGCCGAGGATCCGAGCTCCTTCGTCGATCCACTCGGAGGCGTGGTCAGCGGGGGAGTGGGCGGGACCGACCCATGACCTCCGCAGCGGATCCCAGCCCTCACCGCTGTTGGGGTAGGCGATGACCGGCTTGCCGGTGACCTCGCGGGCCGTCGCCACGGCGGACGCGACATCCTCGGGTGCGCAGCAGTTGACGCCGACGGCGACGATGTCGGCATTGCCCACCGCCACCGAGAACGCTTCCTCCAGCGGTTGACCGGCACGAGTGCGGTCCCCGTGAATGGTGTAGGACAACCACGCCGGAACGCCGAGTCCGGTCACCGCTTCGGTCAGTGCAACGGCCTCGTCCACGTCCGGGATGGTTTCGAGGGCGAGCAGGTCCGGTTGGGCATCGGCGAGGGTCTCCAGCCGAGGCAGGTGGAACTCGACCAGTTCGGCGACGGAGAGGCCGTAGCGGCCGCGGTATTCGGAACCATCGGCCAGGACCGCTCCGTATGGTCCGACCGACGCGGCGACCCACCGTGGTCCGCGCGCTCGGGCCGCCCGGTCTCGCGCGCGCCTGCCCAGGTCGACGCTCCGCCTCAAGAGGGCCGCGGCTTCGTCCCACGGGATCTCCCGCGCCGCGAACCCGGCGAAGCTGGCCTGGTAGCTGGCCGTGGTGGCGATCTCGGCGCCCGCTTCGAAGAAGGCGGTGTGGGCGGCGAGGATCTCCTCGGGTTGCTCGACGAGCAACCTGGCCGACCACAGGTTGTCGAACAGATCGTGGCCACGTGCTTCCAGTTCGGTCGCCAGGCCACCGTCGAGCACGGCTGGCGCTTCGCCGATCTCGGATACGTCCATGCGGCGGATTCTAATGCTCCGACTGGACCCGTCGAGGGCGTTTTCGTGCGGCCCGCCGGACGTGATCAATCCGTTCGGCCGGTGGGCGAGGGGTACGGTTCGGCATTCCGGTCACCAAGTAGCCGTTCGTTTCGGCGCCAAGCCGTGATCGGCAGTCCGACGATCTGTTCGTGCTCGCGGCGACGGCTATGAGCAGGTGCCATAGCTCGGGGCTATGGGTGTGTTCACGCAGGTGTCTTTGACGGTGTGATCCGGAACTCGTTCAATGCTCGTGTCGGGAGAGCGCGCGTTGCGCGCATTCACCCGTTCGTTCGCGGACTTCGTGGATGGCTCGTCCACACCGGGCGTTCCTCGGCCGATGCCGTCGATTCGAGCGGCGTGCGTTCTCCAACGCGGCGAGATCGCGTGCCGCGGCTCCGAGCGCTGCCCGCCTGAAGGAGGCTCCACATTGTCCGTCCAGTCCCGCGTTCCGGAGTTGGTCGATTTCTTCGAGGTGGCGCGCACTCATCCACGGCGAGCGGCCTTGATCTGCTCCGATGGCGCCGTGGTTTCGTTCGCGACGTTGGCCGAACGGGTCAACCAGCTCTCGCACGCGTTGCGCTCGTCCGGACTGCGGACCGGGGACTGCGTGGCTGCATTGGTCCACAATGGGCAGGAGTACTTCGAGCTGCGCCTGGCCACCTGGCAGAGCGGTCTGCACTTCACCCCGGTCGACCACCACCTGGCGGCCACGGAGGTCGAGTACATCGTCCAGAACAGCGAAGCTCGGATGCTGATCGTCGATCGCACGTTGACGGGACTGGGCGAATCCGCGCTGTCCGCGGTCCCACCGCACAACCGATTCGCCGTAGGGGGTGCCGTTGGTTGGCGTACCTACGAGGACTTGTTCACCGGCCGAGGGCGGGTTCGGCCGCAGGATGTCGTAGCGGGCCAGGTGATGCTCTACACCTCCGGTACCACCGGCCGCCCCAAAGGCGTTCGCCGGTCGATCACGGGAAAACGACCGCAAGTGGGCCAGTACCACCTCGACTTCATGGAGCGGCTCGGTATCCGCCCCGGCGAGGGCGTGCACCTAGTGCTCTCACCGCTTTACCACGCCGCGCCCGGCACGTTCTCCACAATCGCGCTGCACTTCGGCCACACGGTGGTCATCGGCGGACGACCCGAGCCCGAACACGTTCTCCGACTCATCGAGGAGCACGGGGTGACGACGACGTTCACCGTGCCGACGGTGCTGCACCGGTTGCTGCGATTGTCCGACGAGGTGCGGGCGAAGTACGACACGTCGAGCCTCGCGAGCGTCGTGCACGCGGGGGCACCCTGCCCGGTGCACGTCAAGCAAGCCGCGATCGAATGGTTGGGGCCGGTGCTCAGCGAGTTCTACGGTGCGACCGAAGGGTCGGCCACCGCGGCCACCTCGTCCGAGTGGCTTCGGAAACCCGGCACCGTCGGTTACCCGCTGCCCGGGGCCCAAGTGCGCATCTTCGATGTGGCGGGGAACCGTCTCGGTGCCGGCGAGGTCGGCTCGGTGTACTTCCGCAGTGGCATCTCCGACTTCGAGTACTTCAAGGACGAGTCGAAGACGGCCGAGAGCACCAGGGGTGACTTCGTGACCGCCGGTGACGTCGGGTACGTCGACAAGGACGGCTGGCTGTTCCTGCACGACCGCCGAACCGATCTGATTCTCTCCGGCGGGGTGAACATCTACCCGGCGGAGGTCGAATCGGTGCTGCTTCAGGATTCGGCTGTGGCTGATGCCGCCGTCATCGGCGAGCCCGACGAGGAATGGGGCCAGTCGGTGCTGGCGATCGTGCAACCGGTGAGCGAGGAAACCCCCGACGTGGACCTGGCCAGGCGCCTCACCGAGCACTGCCGCGAATTCCTCGGTGGGTTCAAGGTTCCCCGACGGATCGAGTTCACCACCCGGCTGCCGCGAACCGACACCGGAAAGCTGCTGCGCAGACAACTCCGCGATTCGGTATAGAGGATCCGCCTATCGCGCTGTTCCGTTCCCGGTCTTTGTGCGGGCGAGCGCAGGCTGGTTGATTCGGATGCCTGCGGAGTTCTTCCGGCTCGCGTTCACTGGGCGCACCGAGTGGTCAGGAGCTTCGCTCGCCGCAAGAGGCTCGTAATTCCGCAGCGTTGGGAGAGAGTGATGAGGGACGCCGTCATCGTCGACGCGGTTCGGACACCGGTGGGCAGGCGCAACGGCGCGCTCGCCGCGACCCATCCCGTCGACCTGTCCGGCCACGTGCTGCGGACGCTCGGTGAGCGGACCGGGATCGATCCCGGCGAGATCGACGATGTCGTGTGGGGATGCGTCAGTCAGGTGAGCGATCAGGCCGCCAACATAGGTCGCAACGGGGTTTTCGCCGCCGGATGGCCGGAGAGCGTGCCCGCGACCACCGTCGACCGGCGCTGCGGTTCGAGCCAGCAGGCCGTGCACGCGGCTGCCGCCGCGGTGGTCGCGGGTCAGAACGACTTCGTCGTCGCAGGTGGCGTGGAGTCGATGAGCCGGGTCCCGATGGGGGTTGATCGAACAGAAGGGACCCCGTACGGGAGGACGGTGCTCGACAGGTTCGGGATGGACACCGGATTCAGCCAAGGTCTCGGAGCCGAGATGGTCGCCGAGAAGTGGGGGCTTTCGCGCGAGCGGCTCGACGAGCTCGCGGCCGGATCCCATGAGAGGGCCGCCGCGGCGATCGATTCCGGAGCGCTGAACGCTCAACTCGCACCGGTTCCCGCATCTCTCGAGACGGACGAGGGGATCCGGCGTGGGACCACCGTGGAGACGCTCGCGGGATTACGAGCCGCTTTCAAGACCGATGGGGCGATCACAGCGGGCAACTCCTCCCAGATCTCCGACGGGGCGGCCGCGCTCCTGATCACGACGAGCGAGAACGCGCGTGCACACGGGTTGCGCCCGATCGCGCGCGTCCACAGCACGGCGGTGGTCGGCGACGACCCGGTGATCATGCTGACGGCACCGTGGCCGGCCACGGCGAAGGTCCTGCGCAGAGCGGGACTGGAGATCGGCGACATCGGGGCTTTCGAGGTGAACGAGGCGTTCGCGTCGGTGCCGCTGGCCTGGTTGGCCGAAACCGGAGCCGACCCGCGATACCTCAACCCGTTGGGCGGCGCCATCGCCATCGGCCATCCGCTCGGCGCGTCCGGTGCGGTGCTCATGACCCGGTTGGCGCACCACATGCGGGACAACGGCATCCGGTACGGCCTGCAGACCATGTGCGAAGCGGGCGGGATGGCCAACGCGACGGTCCTCGAACTGTTGTGACCAAGCGCGCCTAAAGCCGGCAACCGACGATTACCAGGAGCGAACGAATGCGCAGTACCGTCTACGGCCCGGACCACGAGGAGTTCCGGCAGGTGGTCCGAGACTTTCTGGCGAAGGAGATCGTCGACCGCTTCCCCGAGTGGGAGGAGACCGGGCTGGTGCCGCGGGAAGTGTTCAACGAGCTCGGCGCGCTCGGGATCCCCGGCCTGCAGGTCCCGGAGGAACACGGGGGCGGCGGCACGGACAGCTTCAAGTACAACGCGGTGGTCAGCGAGGAAACCGCCCGCGCCGGTGTGTCGCTGGGTGGCCTCTCGGTGCACATGAACGTCGTCGTCCCCTACTTCGTCGAATACTGCTCCGAAGAGCAGAAGAAGCGATGGCTGCCGGGATTGGCCGACGGGCGCCTGATGAGCTCGATCGCCATGACCGAGCCCGGTACGGGATCGGACCTGGCCGGCATGGCAACGACGGCTCGCCGCGACGGCGACCACTACGTGCTCAACGGAGCCAAGACCTTCATCACCGGCGGTATGAACGCCGATCTCGTCATCGTCGTCGCCAGGACCGGTCGCGGTGAGAGTCGCCGTGACGGGCTGTCGCTACTGGTGGTTGAAACGGACATGCCGGGCTTCGAGCGGGGGCGCAACCTCGACAAACTGGGGTTGAAGGCGCAGGACACCGCCGAGCTGGCCTTCACCGACGTGCGGGTTCCGGTGAGCAATCTGCTGGGCGAGGAAGGTGCCGCATTTCGCTACCTCGCGGGCAATCTGGGGCAGGAGCGACTGGGGATCGCGGTAGCGGCCCAGGCGGCCGCGGAAGCGGCACTGGAGGTGACCACCGATTACGTCAAGGAACGCACGGCGTTCGGCACTCCGGTGAGTTCGTTCCAGAACACGAAGTTCGAGCTGGCCGGATGCGCCACCGAGATCGAAGCGGGCCGCGCGCTGCTCGACCGCGCCTTGGAAGAACACGACCAAGGTGTGCTCACCGGAGCGGATGCGGCGAAGGTGAAGATCTTCTGCACCGAATTGCAGTCCAGAGTGGTCGATCGTTGCCTGCAGTTGCACGGCGGTTACGGCTACATCCGGGAATACCGGATCGCCCGGTTGTACGCGGACGCGCGGGTGACCCGGATCTTCGGCGGCACCACCGAAGTACTGAAGACGATCGTCGCCAAGTCGCTCGATCTCTGATCGGAGGGGGTTTTCGATGCGTGTCGAGGGAGTTTCGGCCGCTGTCACCGGCGGTGCCTCCGGGCTCGGGCTGGCGACCGCGAGGGAGCTGGTCGACGCGGGTGCGCACGTCGTGTTGATCGACCTGCCGGCTTCGGAAGGCGAACAGCGGGCACGTGAACTGGGGTCGGCGGCTCGGTTCGTCCCCGCCGACGTGACTGACGAGGACGCGTTCGCCGCGGCGCTCGACGTTGCCGATCAGCGTGGCGGCCTGCGGGCCCTGGTGCACTGCGCCGGCCGTGGTCGCGCGCTCCGGTTGCTCGACCGCGAAGGGGAACCGGCACCGCTCGAGCCGTTCGAGGACGTGTTGCGACTGAACGTGATCGGCTCGTACAACGCGTTGCGTCTCGGTGCCGCGCGGATGGCCAAGCACGAGGAGGTCGACGACGAGCGCGGTGCGATCGTGCTGACCGCTTCGGTGGCCGCCTACGAGGGGCAAATCGGGCAGCTGCCCTACGCCACGTCCAAGGCGGGCATCGTCGGCATGACGTTGTGCGCGGCACGGGACCTCGCGAGCAGGTCGGTCCGGGTGTGCACCATCGCGCCCGGGATCATGGACACACCGTTGCTCGGGAGGTTGCGGGAGGACGTCCGGGAGTCGTTGTCCGAATCGGTGCCGCATCCGGCCCGTCTCGGACAGCCGTCCGAGTTCGCAGAGCTGGCACGCTCGATCGTGGAGAACAGGTATCTGAACGGGGAGACCATCCGCCTAGACGGTGCGGTGCGGATGGCTCCGCGGTGATCCCTGTGCTCCGGACCTCGTTCGCCGCTCGGGCTTGATGGGTGGCTCGCCAGCGACCACCGAGAGCTACGGGTTATTTTCGTGGCTGTGGAGCTGCACCAGGTCGAGTACTTCCTCGCGGTCGTCGACCACCGCGGGATCACCGCGGCGGCCACCGCCTTGCGCCTGGCGCAGCCCACCGTCTCCCAGGCGATCCGCACGCTCGAGCGGGAGCTGGGCGTCGATCTGTTCCACCGGATCGGTCGGGGCATGGTGCTGACCTCGGCGGGCCGGGCTTTCGTCGGACCGGCCAGGCAGATCCTGCGGGACATGGTGGCTGCCGAGGGAGCCATGGTGGACGCGGCGGGCCTTCCCCGCGGGCGGCTGGACATTCACACCGCACCAGCGTTGGCCACCCACCCGGTGGCGCCGCTGGTGGGGCGGTTTCGGCAACGGTATCCGAACGTGTCGGTCAGGCTGGGAGAGTGCCAAGACGGGGACTCGTGCGCGTCGCTGATCCACGAAGGCCACTGCGAGATGGTGATCTGCCACCTGCCGGCGGCAAGCGCGGGTTTGGACGTGTGCGAGCTCGGCGTGCACGAGTACTGGTTGGTGTTGCCGCCGGATACCGAACTCCCGGAACACGACCCGTTGCCGCTCTCCGCGCTGCCGGACCTGCCGCTGGTGATCGTGCCGAAGGGCGCTTCCCAGCGCACCGAAGTGGAGCGCGCTCTCAGCGCGGCGGGCAAACGCACGAGTCCCTCGGCGGTGGTCCAGCACCGGGAGGCGATCCTCCCGTTCGTCCTGGCGGGTATCGGTGGGACGATCATGGAACGATCCAGGGCGGAACGTTCGGCGCGGCGTGGTGCGGTGGCGCGCGCCGTCGACCCGCCGATCAACCGAGCCTACGGCGTGGTGTACGACCCGTCAGTGCTGTCCCCCGCGGGCAGGGCGTTCCTCGAACTCGTCAGTTCCGGGGCGCCGGCGGGCTGATCCCGGCGACCGCGCAAAACGCTTCGGCCGCAGGTGACAGGGGCCCCGGCCGACAGACCAGCCCGATCTCCCGGTGGATCTCCGGCACCGTGGAACGGAGAACGACCCCCTCGAGTTCGTTCTCGGCGAGGCTCCTGGGGAGGAACGTCGCCCCTGCTCCGTGGGAGACGAGTTGCCACACGGCTTGCCGGTGGCCGCACTCGACGGCCACGTGATGTACCGCGTCCTGCAGGACTTCGTCGATGAGGGTGCGCGTGGCCGTGTCGGAGAACTCCATGACGAGCGGAATCCCGGCCACGTCGGCCAGCGGCACGGGGTCGGGGAGTTCGGTGGCGCTCGTGGCAGGGAGGACGAGAACGATCTCCTGGCTGCCCAACCGGCTGCTCCGCAGGTAGTCGCTGTTCAGCGGCAGGTCGGTCAATCCCAGTTCGACCTCCCCCCGCCGCACCTGGTTGACAACTCCTGCCGATCCGCCGGGGTCGATGACGTTGAGCAGCGTGCCTGGGTGTCGTTGCTGGAACGCGCCGGCGAGCGCGGGCAGCGGATCAACCGCGAGGGTGGCCAGCGCGGCGATGTCGAGCCGTCCGCTGCGCAGCTCGCGCACGTCTTCGACGGTGTCTCGGGCGCGATCGATGTCGTTGAGGATGCGACGGGCGGGTTCGACGAAGGCCGAACCGTCCTGGGTCAGAACCAGCCTGCGCCCGACGCGGTCGAACAGCTCCACACCCAGCTGACGTTCCAGCGAGCGAATAGCTTGTGAAAGCGACGGTTGGGCGACGTAGAGCGCCCGAGCGGCCTTGGTGATGCTCCCGTGATCGATGACGGCGACGAAGTACTCCACAAGCCGCAAATCCACATCGCACACAATAGCCGTGGCGGGCGTTCGAACGCACTGCGTCCGGAGCGCCGATCCGTGGGTCCGGTGCCGAGCCCGCTTCTCGTACCGGGCCCGCTTCGGGTGCCGGGCCCGGTATCGGGCGAACCACGATCCCCTTCCGCCGCCCTGCGTGAGCTGTTGCGTGAGTCACTACGGGGCGGGCCACGGAGAAGTTAGCTGTACTAATGGATGGATCGAATGAAAGGGGATTCCAGTGGAGGTGACGGGTCTCGCGCAGCGGGAGGCTTGGCGCGACCGGGTCCTGCCGCCGGTGGAGCGGGTTCGGGACGGTCTGTGGTCCATTCCTGTTCCGATTCCCAACAGTCCGCTGCGTTACGTCCTGGTTTACGCATTCGAGCTGCCCGACGGGGTGGCGATCGTCGATGCCGGATGGGACAGCGACGACGCCTGGTCGACCTTGGTGTCGGGGCTTCGGGAGGTCGGATACGAGCCGGTCGATGTTCGCGCGGTACTGATCACGCACACGCATCCGGACCACTTCGGCCTCGCGGCCCGGGTTCGGGCGGAGTCGGGGGCGTGGATCGGAATGCATCCGGCGGATGCCGAGCTCGTGCGCCTCGACGAGTCGACGATCGAGTCGATGGCCGAGGAGTCGAGTGCGCAGTTGCGCTGGACCGGGGCTCCGGACGTGGTGATCGGTGGCCCGCACGTCGGTTCGCCTCAGAGCAGGCAACTGCTTGCCGAGCGGGATCCGTTCGTGCTGATCGAGGACCATGAACGGGTCGACCTGCCCGGATGGGACCTGCAGGCGGTGTGGACGCCTGGTCATACCCCCGGGCATCTGTGCTTCTTCGAGCGTCGGCTCGGTGTACTCCTCTCCGGCGACCATGTCTTGCCGCGTATCAGCCCGAACATCTCGGTGCAGCCTCGGCAACTGGTCGATCCGCTCGGCAGGTACCTGGACTCCCTCCGGCGGGTCTCCGACATCGAGGCGGGCGAGGTCTTTCCCGGCCACGAGTACCGGTTCAGCGGCTTGCGGGAACGGGCGGAGTCGTTGATGCGACACCACGACGACCGGCTCACCGAGATCGAGAAGACCGTGATGGCCAATCCGGGGAGCAGCTGCTGGGAGCTGACGACGCGGCTGAGCTGGTCCCGCCCGTTCGAGATGATGGCGGAATTCCAGATGCGGCTTGCCGTGCGGGAGTCGTTGGCCCACCTGGTGCTGTTGGAGGGGGCCGGCCGGGTGTGGCGCACGACCGACGATGTCGCGCGATGGTTCGCGGCCGCATGACACGAACGGTCGGCCTTGACTGTTTTTCACGGGTGGGAGAGGCTGCAAGTACCTTCTCCGGGCACGGTGCCGGTCGGTCTTGAACGGGAGGAAACCGCGTGGGTGAGAGCGTCCTGACGGAATTCGCTGACGGCATCGCCGTGATCACGATCAATCGACCGGAGGCTCGCAATGCCGTCGACGGCGAGGTGGCCGAGGCGATCGCGTCCGCCGTGGACGAGTTGGAATCCCGGCCGGATATCGTCACCGGAATCCTCACCGGAGCCGGTGGCACCTTCTGCGCGGGCATGGACCTCAAAGCATTCACCCGTGGCGAACGTCCTTCGGTGCCCGGGCGCGGGTTCGGAGGCCTTACCGAGCGTCCGCCGAGCAAACCGCTGATAGCCGCCGTCGAAGGCTGGGCCCTGGCGGGTGGCTGCGAATTGGCACTCAGCGCGGACCTCATCGTTGCTTCACGGGAAGCCAAGTTCGGCTTACCCGAGGTCAAGCGCGGACTGGTTGCGGCAGCAGGGGGCCTGCTCCGGCTGCCGAAGGCGCTGCCGTATCAGCTGGCTATGGAGCTGGCGTTGACCGGTGATCCCCTGACGGCGGACGCCGCGCACTCGCACGGTTTGATCAATTCATTGGCCGAACCGGGGCAAGCGCTCGACGAGGCACGCGAACTGGCCTCGCGAATCGCGGCCAACGGCCCACTCGCGGTGCGAGCCACGAAGCAGGTGGTATCCGGGGCGATCAGGTGGACCGATGCCGAGGCATTCAGCTCCCAAGCGGAGATCGTCGCCCCGGTGTTCGCATCGTCCGATGCGCAGGAAGGTGCCCGAGCGTTCGCGGAGAAGCGGCAACCGGTTTGGCGGGGCGAGTGAGCGATCCGAACGAGCAGTCGGCCGATCGGCGTCGCGCGGCGGCCGAACTGGGGGCGGCGTTGCGGGACCTCAACGAGGCCGCCGTGTCCACGGAGGTCGACGTCGACACATTGGCCAGGGTTGCCGCTCAGGTCCGGGAATGCGTCGGGCCGCTGGCGGTCGCGACTCGCACCCGCGACGAGCTGCCCTCGGCCGACGAGAACATGCCGGTGCACCGGACGTACAACCCCGCGATCGGGCTGGGCAACCCGATCGCACCGCCCATGTGGGTCGAGATGGTGGACGGTGTGGCGGTGGGAAGTTGCACGTTGGGGCTGATCTACGAGGGCCCGCCCCGCTACGTCCACGGTGGGGTCAGCGCGATGCTGTTGGATCAGATCCTCGGCCATGCCAACGCCGCGGACGGGCATCCGGGCATGACCGTCCGGCTTTCGGTGAAGTACCGCCGACCGGTTCCGTTGCAGACTCCGCTGCGCATCACCGGAGAAATGTCCGGTGTGGACGGTTCGGGTAGGGGCGAGGCCAAAGCAGGTATTGCTACCGCCGAGGAGCCGGAACGGCTCTTGGTTCAATCGGAAGGCACGTTCGTTCGTCCGAGTCCCGAGCAGGCGCGCAAGTTGTTCGGCGAGTCGGCGGGGTGGCTCGAAACCCGTTCCAGAGTCGGACGGATGAGCGAAAGCGGTGGGGCCGCGTTTCAGGAGTGACGGCACCACCCCTTTCGGGATCAGGCCGCGTCTGATCCGCCGTACCGGTTGCGGAGTTCGGTCTTGAGGATCTTCCCGCTCGGATTGCGCGGCAGTTCGGTGACCGTTCGGAGCAGGCGTGGGCACTTGTACGCCGCCATGTGTTCACGGCACCAGGTGACGAGTTCTTCTTCGGTCGGGGCGGCGCCCGGGTCTTCCGGAACGACCACCGCGAGCGGGGTCTCGCCCCACTTCGGATCGGCGACGCCGATCAGGGCCACTTCGGCAACCTGCGGGTGTCCGCCCAGGATGTCCTCCACCTCGGCGCAGTAGATGTTCTCCCCACCCGAGATGATCATGTCCTTCTTGCGGTCGACGACGTAGAAGTACCCTTCTTCGTCCTGTCGGACAAGGTCGCCGGAGTGGAACCAACCGCCCGCGAACACGTCCGCCGTCGCCTGCGGCTTGCCCCAGTACTCCTGCATGACCATCGGCCCGCGGTAGACGATCTCGCCGACTTCGCCCTGTGGCACGTCGTTCATCTCCTCGTCGACGATCCGCACCTCGACGTTGAGCATGGGCGTGCCGACCGAGCCGATCTTTCGCAGCGCGTCCTCGCCCCGGAGCATCGTGGTGACCGGACTGCACTCGGTCTGACCGAACGAGGTCACCACCGCGGCGTGCGGAAACGTCTCGATCATCTTCTTGAGCAGGCTGGTCGGCGCGGGTGCCGCTCCCCACGAGACCCGTCGCAGGGCGGAGAGGTCGCGTTCGGCGATTCCGGGCACCGCGCAGATCGCTTGCCACTGCGCCGGAACGAAGAAGCAGCCGGAGACGCCCTCACGCTCCAGCAGATCGACCGTCGCCGCCGGGTCGAACCTCCCCGAGGGCATGATCACGAACAGGCCGCCGGTGAGCAGGGATGGTGTCATGCCGGACAGTCCGGCGATGTGGAACAGCGGTGCACCCGACAGCGCGACGCGGTCGTCGTTGGGGGTGCCGAGGTGAACCATCGTGCTGAACGCGTGCATGAGCAGGTTGTGGTGGCTGAGCACGGCCCCCTTGGGGCGGCCGGTGGTGCCGGAGGTGTACATGATGAACGCGGGCGAGTGACTGTCCACATCGATCTCGACGTACGTGCCCGAGGCGGTGCGAATGGCTTCTTCGTAGTCCTCGGCGCCGTGCTCGCCTGGGTCGCCGTCGTCGCCGAAGACGAAGAACGTGTGGACGGCGGGGAGGTTCGCCCCTGCTCCGGCCATCGTCTCGGCATGTACCGAGTCGGTGATGGCGACGACGGCACCGCTGTCCGACAACGCATAGGTGACTTCGCCGGCCACGAGCCGGAAGTTGACCGGTACGCAGATCGCCCCGAGGCGGACCGAGGCCAGGTAAACCTCGATCACCTCGAGCGAGTTCAGCGCCATCACCGCGATTCGATCTCCGGGCCGGACGCCGCGGGCGCTCAGCGCGTTGGCGAGGCGGGTCACGCGGTTGTCCAGTTCGCGGTAGGTCCGCCGGGTGCGTTCGAAGACCAGCGCGAACTCGTCAGGGGTTTTGCGGGCGTGCCGGGCCAACTGGTCGCTCATCGTCATTCCGCGCCCGCTCGTGCGGTCGCGTGGAACGGAGGCATCAGGCATGGGCTTCCTCGGCATTGAGGTGACTGCGGGGTGGAGAGCCACGGCATTGCTGTGCTCGATCTCATACTGGCCGCGGCCCCGCCCGCAGTCAACATTGACTGTCGAACCCTTGTGGCCGTGCCTGCCCGTGCAGTAAACAGTCACCACTGACTGCACGATTCCGAGGAGGGCACATGGACATCGCGGGTAGCGTCGCTCTGATAACCGGGGGCGCGTCCGGACTCGGTCTGGCCACGGCACGTCGACTGGTGGATGCCGGCGCTTCCGTGGTCTTGGCGGATCTGCCGACGTCGAACGGCGAGCAGGTTGCCGCAGAGCTCGGCTCGTCCGCCCGCTTCGTCGCTGCCGATGTCACGGACGAGGCGGCCGTGAGTGCCGCGCTGGATGTGGCCGACGAGATCGGTCCACTGCGGGTCGCGATCAATTGCGCCGGGACCGGCAACGCGTTGCGTGTGGTGAGCAAGAAGAAGGGACCGTTCCCGCTCGAGGCTTTCGCCAAGATCGTCAACATCAACCTGATCGGCACGTTCAACGTGATCCGGTTGGCTGCCGAGCGGATGCTCTCCCACGACCCGATCGACGGAGAGCGCGGAGTGCTCGTCAACACCGCGTCGGTCGCGGCGTACGACGGCCAGGTCGGCCAAGCGGCCTACGCGGCCTCGAAGGGCGGGGTGGTCGGTATGACCCTGCCGGTCGCGCGTGACCTCGCCGATCATTCGATCCGGGTCGTCACGATCGCTCCCGGGCTCTTCGACACGCCACTGCTGGCGGGCGCCTCCGAGGAGGTGAAGGCGTCACTGGGGGAACAAGTGCCGCATCCCTCGCGACTCGGCGCACCCGACGAGTACGGCGCGCTCGCCGAGCACATCGTGTCGAACCCGATGCTCAACGGCGAGGTGATCCGTCTCGACGGTGCCATCCGGATGGCGCCTCGCTGAGACTTCGCGCCCCCGGGCTCGCCGCGTACAGGCCGGCGGACAGTGGCCGGGTCGGCGGGCAGTGACCCGGGTCGGCGGTTCAGCCCGGCTGCGGTTGCTCGAACAGCATGCGGTGAGCGAGGTCCTTCCAGAGGTCGAGATGCGGGTCGGTGGCCGCGGGCCGGTCTTCGAAGGCGTAGGCCAGTGCGACTCCGCGCATGCTGGTGAACAGGAGTTCGCGCAGTTGTTCGTACAGCGGGTGTTCGCGCACCACGGGTCCCCAGATCCGATCGGAGACCGCCCGGATGGCGCCACGCAGCTGGCGCTCTTCCGGGCGCAGCGCGTCAGCCAGTGACGGGTTGGTGCGGGCTGCTGTCCACAGTTCCATCGCGGCCCAGAAGTACGGTTCCTGGAAGGTTTCCCACAGCAGTTCGATGCGGCGGGAGACCCGGGCAGGTCCTTCGGGTTCGCCGGCGAGCGCGTGGGTGACCTGCTGCTCGGTCTGGGCGAGCCGGTGCTTGGCCAGATGTTGGGCCGCTGCGACCAGGAGTCGCTCCCGAGACGGGAAGTGGTGCAGCAGTCTTCCCCGGGAGACGCCTGCCTTCGCCTGGATCGCCAGTGTGGAAGCTCCGGCGTAGCCGTTTTCGACCAAGCACTCCACCGCCGCATCGAGGATCAGTGCGCGGCTGTCGGCGGTGCGTTCCTGTCGTGATCTGGATGCGATGTCGGGCTCTGCCACGGGGTCAGCGTAACGCCGCACAAGTAACGGTCGATGTTGACCGTTTCTGGGTGTGATGCCAGTCTCAATGTCGCCGCGTATTGAGGAGGAGCGTATGTACCCAGGCGAGCATGCCGCCGCCCACCCGGATCGCCCCGCGGTGATCATGGCCGGATCCGGAGCGATGTTGAGCTACGGCGAACTGGAAGAGCGCTCGGTTCGACTGGCCAACATGCTCATCGCTGCGGGGCTGCGCAAGGGGGACGTGGTCGCACTGCTCACGGACAACGCCATCCGGGCCTACGAGGTGTACTGGGCCGCGGTCCGATCGGGGATGTACCTGACGGCGGTCAACAGTCATCTCACCGCGCCGGAGGTCTCGTACATCCTCAACGACTCCGGAGCGGCGGCGCTCGTGGTATC
Source organism: Parasphingorhabdus pacifica (assembly GCF_054779195.1). Classification (NCBI taxonomy): domain Bacteria; kingdom Pseudomonadati; phylum Pseudomonadota; class Alphaproteobacteria; order Sphingomonadales; family Sphingorhabdaceae; genus Parasphingorhabdus; species Parasphingorhabdus pacifica. The sequence continues at coordinate 686,830 of NZ_BAAGYS010000008.1, read as the reverse complement.
GGGCACCCTGGACGATCTGGCTCGCGGCGTCCTCGACGACGCGTCCGGTGTCCGCGTGCGACTGGCCTACGGGAAACCCGTGGCAGGCTATGCCGACTACGAGGCAGCGTTGTCGGCGGCCTCCGGCGAGCCCCCGGCCGACCAGCCAAGGGGTGCAGACCTCCTGTATTCCTCCGGCACCACCGGGCGTCCCAAGGGAATCCGGGCGGAGATTCCGGATCGCCAAGTGGACGAGCCGGGGGACACGCTCGTCCAGTTGCTCTCGGCGTTGTACGGATTCGGGCCGGAGACCGTTTACCTTTCTCCGGCGCCGCTCTACCACGCCGCCCCGCTGAGATACGGCGCGACGACGCACGCACTCGGCGGAACCGTCGTCATCATGGAGCGGTTCGACCCCGAAGAGGCGCTGCGTGCCATCGAGAAGTACCGCGTCACCCACAGCCAGTGGGTGCCGACGATGTTCATCCGGATGCTCAAGCTGCCTGCCGACGTGCGCGACGCGCACGACCTGTCCAGTCATCGGGTAGCGGTGCACGCCGCGGCGCCGTGCCCGGTCGACGTCAAGCGCGCGATGATCGACTGGTGGGGAAAGATTCTCTACGAGTACTACGCCTCTACCGAGGGCGTCGGGATGACCTTCATCGATTCCCGGGAATGGTTGAACAAGCCGGGGTCGGTGGGCAAGGCGGGCCTGGGCGTGGTGCACATCTGTGATGACGAGGGAGCCGAGCTGCCTGCGGGACGGATCGGCACCGTCTACTTCGAACGCGAGGACGCGACGTTCGAATACCTCGGTGACCCGGTCAAGACGGAACAGGCCCGGCATCCGGAGCAGCCCACGTGGACGACGACGGGCGACATCGGCTACCTCGACGAAGAGGCCTCGCTGTTCCTCACGGACCGGAAAGCCTTCATGATCATTTCTGGCGGGGTGAACATCTACCCTCAGGAGATCGAGGACGTGCTGGCACTGCATCCCGACGTTCTGGACGTCGCCGTCATCGGGGTGCCGGACGAGGAGATGGGCGAAGCGGTCAAGGGGGTGGTGCAACCCGCTCCGGGGACCAGTCCCGGTCCGGAGTTGGAACGCGCCCTGCTCGATCACGTCCGGGGGCAACTGGCTCACTACAAGGCGCCCCGCACCGTCGATTTCGTCGACGAACTCCCGCGAACCCCCACCGGTAAGCTGGTCAAGGGCAAGCTCAAGGCCAAGTACACCGCGCCGAAGACAGGGTCCGCCAATGACTGAGGACCTGGCGCGCGCGCTCGGTGAGCTGCTGACCCGTTGCTGGGGACAGCCGGTCGAAGTTTCCGTACTGGACCGACTTTCCGGCGGCGCCAGTAGGGAGACGTGGACCTTGGTGGCCGATCTTCCGTCCGGAGAGCGACGCCGGTTCGTGCTCCGGCGCGATCCCCCGACCGAACCGCGCCCTGATGTTCTGATCAGGGAAGCAGCGGCATTGCGAGCCGCCGGGACGCGCGGAGTTCCCGAACCCGGTCTGATCGCCTGGTCCGAATCTCCCGCCGAGCTGGGTGCGGCCTACATCCTGATGGATCACGTGCCGGGTGAGACGATCCCGCGTCGGATCCTGCGCGAACCCGAGTATGCACCTGCCCGCGAATGTTTCGCCGAGCAATGCGGACAGATCCTGGCTGCCATCCACGCAATGGAACCGGCGGGAATCGCAGCCGATGTGCATGATGACCCACTGGAGTCGTTGTTGGCAGAGTACGACGAACTGGCCGAGCCGCACCCGGCCTTCGAGTTGGCGTTTCGCCGATTGACCGAAGAACGCCCACCCGCATCGGGCGCGCCCTCGATGGTGCACGGCGACTTCCGGCTGGGCAATCTGATCATCGACCCCGGCGGTGTGCGGGCGGTCCTGGACTGGGAGCTGGTGCACACCGGTGACCCGTTGGAGGACCTGGGCTGGTTGTGCGCCAAGGCGTGGCGCTTCGGCGGATCCCGTCCCGTCGGTGGCATGGGGTCGTACGCGGAGCTGGTGACTGCCTACGAGCAGGCAGGCGGCCGCGAGGTGGCCGAGTCGGCCCTCCACTGGTGGATGGTCTTCGCGACGTTGCGCTGGGGCGTGATGTGTGTGCGGCAAGCGCACCGCCACCTGTCCGGAGGGCAGCGTTCGGTCGAACTCGCCGCGATCGGCCGGCGGGTCTGCGAGCAGGAGTACGACCTGATCAGAATGCTGGACCCGGCGGGTAGCGGGAGGAAACCGGCCATCTCGAGGGGGAACTGAGATGCTCCACGACCGCCCCACATCGGTCGAACTCGTCGAGGCGATACGCGAATTCCTCGAATCCGAGGTGCTCGCGAGTCTCGATGGACGAGTCGGTTTCCACACCCGAGTGGCCATCAACTCGCTCGCGCAGGTCCGGCGCGAACTCGAAGCGGGCGAGCAACCGCTCGCCGAGCACGAGCAGCGCCTCGCCGCACTCGGGCAGCGCGACCAAGCCGAGTTCGCACTGTCCATCAGGGACGGAAATCTGGACGACCGGATGCCGGAGGTGTACGCGGCCGTGCTGGCCGACGTGACCGCGAAACTCGCGGTGGCCAACCCGCGTTACCTCGATTCGGCGGAACCGATCTAGAACGGTCGGCCACGTGGCTGACGACGAAGGAGGAACAGTGCGAGACGCAGTGATCGTGGACGCGGCCAGGACGCCGGTAGGCAAGCGCGACGGTGCGCTTTCGACGGTGCACCCGGTGGACCTGTCCGCTCAGGTACTGACGGGCCTGACCGAACGCAACGAGCTGGACCCGGCCGAGGTCGAGGACGTGATCTGGGGTTGTGTCGGGCAGGTTGGCGAACAGACGCTCGACATAGCCAGGAACGCGGTGCTGGCCGCGGGCTGGCCCGAGAGCGTCACCGGTGTCACTGTGGACCGGCAGTGCGGGTCCTCCCAGCAGTCGGTGCACTTCGCTGCGGCCGGACTCGTCGCCGGGCACTACGACGTGGTGGTCGCCGGTGGGGTCGAATCCATGAGCCGGGTCCCGATGGGCGCCGCTTCGCAGGGCGCGGATCCGTTCGACGAACGGATGTTGCGGCGTTATGACGGAAAGCGCCCCAACCAGGGCATCGGCGCGGAGATGATCGCCGAGCGATGGGGATTGTCCAGGACCCAGCTCGACGAGTTCAGCGTCGCCTCGCACGAGAAGGCCGCCGCCGCGCAGGACGACGGGTCGTTCGACAGTCAACTGGTCCCGGTCACCACGCCCGACGGCGACGTGGTGAACCGTGACGAGGGCATTCGTAGAGGCGGGACGGTCGAGAAGCTCGCCGGCCTCAATCCCGCGTTTCGCGAGGACGGTGTCATCACCCCGGCCAACAGCTCTCAGATCAGCGACGGTTCGGCCGGTTTGCTGATGATGACCAGCCAGAAGGCGGCCGAGCTCGGGCTGCGCCCGGTCGCACGTGTGCACACCGCGGTCCTGGCGGGTGACGACCCGGTGATCATGCTGACCGCACCGATCCCGGCGACCCGCAAGGCATTGCGACGCAGCGGAATTCGAGTGGACGACATCGGTGTCTTCGAGGTCAACGAGGCGTTCGCGCCGGTACCGCTGGCTTGGCTCGCCGAAATCGGCGCGGATGTGAAGTCGTTGAATCCCCATGGCGGAGCGATCGCACTCGGACATCCGCTGGGTGGCAGCGGTGCACGGCTGATGACCACGATGGTCCACCAGATGGTCGGTACCGGGGCGCGTTACGGCCTGCAGACCATGTGCGAGGGCGGCGGACAGGCGAACGCGACGATTCTGGAACTGCTGTGACCCACAGGCGGGGCCGGACGATCCCGCTGGACGGTGCGCGCACTGGCCCCCACCGGATGAGACAAGGGAGCCAGTGCGTCCTGTTGCTCAACTCAACGGTGCCGCGGTGGAGCTGATCGAGGCTTCGAGGTGGGCGGTGTCGTTGAACCGGCGGAGGGTCCATGATTCACCGCTGACGACGAGATGCGAGATCGAACCGTTGTCGGCTCCGTGGAACGCGAATGGTCTCGAACCGGTGGCCGACGCCAATGCCTGGCCGATGACACCACCGTGGGTGAACACCGCGATCCGTCTGCCCGGGTGGTCGGTGGCCAGCCGTCGGACGGCCGCTCGGACCCGTGCGGCGAAGTCGGCGGAGGGTTCGGCTCCGGGGATGACGTCCCAGCGTTCCTCGGCCCGCATCCGTTGTGCGATGGGGTGGTTCTCCGCTGTCATCCGGCGGAAGAGGCCCCCTTCCCACGCCCCGAGGTGGACCTCGCGGAGGTCGGCTTCGGTGCTGGGTGTGATGCCGAGCCGTGCGGCCAACGGTTCGGCGGTCTGGGATGTCCGCCGCAGGGTGGTCACGTACACCGCGTCGATCGCTTCGCCGGCCAGCCGGTCGGCGACGAGCTTGGCTTGCTCCCGGCCGTCGACGGCCAGTTCGGGGTCACCCTGGCCGTCGACGAGGGCGAACGGACGGTCTTGCCGGGCCGGTTCCGATTCCCCGTGGCGGATGAGCAACAACTCGGTGGCCCCGGCCGGTGGCTGGAACCGGGGCTGTCTGTACTCGGTCTCGGTCATGATCAACGCTCCGGGTCGTTGGTGGTCTTGCGGTGCTCGAGAAGTCTTGGATACGTGTCTACCCGGTGCTAATTTAACGAGTGATCGCTAAAGCTCGGCGCGAGGACGCACCGAGGCGAAAGGAGTCACAGCGTGGCCCTAGAAGAGCGGATCGACGATTTCCGGGCGAGGGTGCGGTCCTTCCTCGTCGAGCACGCCCGGACGCGCCGGAATCCGTGACTCCGGAAGGATTGCTGAGCGGGGCCAAACGGCTCCAAGCCGCACTCTTCGATGCGGGCTTGGCAGGCATCACCTGGCCCGCCGAGTTCGGCGGTCAAGGCCTGACGGCCGCGGAGGAGCAGGTGTTCCGGCAGGAGGCCTCCCACTACGAACTGCCGACGTCTCCGTTCATGGTGAGTCTCGGTATGTGCGGGCCGACCCTCGTCGACCTCGGCACCGCCGCGCAGAAGACGCGATGGCTGCCGCCCTTGCTGCGCGGTGACGAGATCTGGTGCCAGCTGTTCTCCGAACCGGGAGCGGGATCCGATGTCGCCGGTCTGCAGGCCAGAGCGGAGCTCGACGGCGACCACTGGGTCGTCAGCGGGCAGAAGGTGTGGACCTCCGGCGCGCAGTGGTCGGACTTCGGCGCGTTGCTGGCGCGAACGGATCCGGACGTGCCCAAGCACCGTGGTCTGACGATGTTCGTCGTCGATATGCACGCGCCCGGGGTGACCGTGCGGCCGTTGTACGACATGACGGGGCACGCGCCGTTCAACGAGGTCTACTTCGACCAGGTACGCGTCCCGGTCGCCGACGTACTCGGCGAGGTGGGGCAGGGGTGGCAGGCTGCCGTCACCATGCTCGGGCACGAGCGCGTGTCCATCGGCGGCGGGACGAGACGCAAGGACGATCCGCTCTCGTTCGGAAACCTGTCCGAACTGGCGAAATCCAAGGACACCAGTGGCACCGCGCGCGAAAAACTCGCCGAGCTCTACGCGCACGAGCGTGCGCTGGAACTCTTCAACACGCGGCTCGTGCAGCAAGCGAACGCCGGCCGACCTCCCGGTGCGCGCGGGTCCGTCGCCAAACTGCGTGGAGCGCTGTTGCGCTCCCACGCCGTTCAGGTGGCGGGAGCCGTCGCCGAGTCGGACGCGGTGGCGTGGGATGCCGAGGACGTCGGTGCCGAAGAACTCGCCACCGCGATCAAGGCGGCACCGGCCTCGAGTATCGCGGGCGGGACCAACCAAATCCAGCGCAACATCATCGGCGAACGGATCCTCGGCCTTCCGAAGGAACCACAGGTGGACCGAGAAGTCCCGTTCCGCGATCTGCGGGTGGGCACTCAACACGACGAATAGCCAGATCTCCACCGTCAATTCCGCCGACGGTCTCCCACGGTTCCGAGGAGGACACGTGCAGCTGGTGCTGAACCGAGAGCAGGAGGAACTGCAAGCCGGGGTTCGCAAGTTCGCGGCCGAACACGCCGCCGGCGACCGGATCCGGCAGGTGATGGACAGCGCGGACGGGTTCGACCGCGACCTGTGGCTCCGGATGGCCGGGGAACTCGGCCTGGTCGGCCTCGTTGTTCCGGACGAGTACGGCGGTTCAGGAGCAGGTCAGGTGGAGCGCTGCCTGATCGCCGAGGAGCTGGGAAGCGCCCTCGTGCCGAGCCCGTTTCTCGCTTCGGGTGTGCTGGCGGTGGACACGCTGCTCGAACTCCAGGACCGTGACGCCCAAGCGGAGCTGCTGCCGGAGCTGGTCTCCGGTCGGCTGGTCGCAGCGGTCGCCGGGGGAGTCCTGGGGAGCGGAGACGGCGTCACCGCGTCGTGGAAGGCGGGCACGTGGGTCCTGGAAGGGCGCACAGCACCGGTCATTTCGGGACAGGAAGCCGACATGGTCCTGGTGTACGCCCGAACCGAACGGGGCGGCGGCTGGTTCCTCGTGCCGGGTGGGGTGCCCGGTTTGGTCAAGAGCCCGTTGCACGCACTCGATCCGACCCGGCGGCTGGCTCGACTCGACTTCGCTTCCGTTCCCGCACGGATGCTGGAAACCGAGGACGCGTCGGGAGTGCGGTTCCGGGTGAACGACCTCGGCACCATCGCGCTGCTCGCCGAGAGCGTCGGGGGCATGCGGCGCGCATTGGAGATGACCGTCGACTGCGCCAAGGTGCGCGTCCAGTTCGGTCGGGCGATCGGGTCGTACCAGGCGGTCAAACACGCGTGCGCGGACATGTACTGCACCTCGGAGCAGTCGCTGGCCATGGTTCGCCACGCTGCCCGGGTCGCTGACGAGGATCCGACGGAACTGCCGCTCGCCGCGGCGAGCGCCCAGGTGTTCGTCGCCCCCGCGTACTTCGAAGCCGCTGCCGATACCGTCCAACTCCACGGCGGGGTCGGCTACACGTGGGAGCACGACGCGCACCTGTACTACAAGCGTGCCAAGACCTCCGAGCTGTTGCTCGGCGGCACCGAACGAACGCGTGCACGGCTGGCCGACCTGCTCGGTCTCTGAACAAGCGAGGGGAAATCACGAAGTGACGGACAAGAAGACCGACCCGACCGAACCGGTCGTTGTCACCCGTGACGGGGCGGTCGTCACGGTCACGCTGAACCGGCCTGACCGCAAGAACGCGCTGAACGACACGGCGTGGCGCGGGTTGCAGGACGCACTGCGCGGTGTGCGCGACGACGATGCGGTACGCGCCGTCGTGATCACCGGCGCGGGAGGGGACTTCTGCTCCGGAGCCGACCTCAGCGGTGAGCGCGGCGATCACCCGCTCGATCGGATGCGGTGGATCAACGACATCGCAACCGGTCTTCACGACTTGCCGAAACCTGTGATCGCGAAAGTTCGCGGGGTCGCGGTGGGCGCGGGTTGGAACCTCGCGCTGGGGTGCGATTTCGTGGTGGCCGCCGAGGACGCCCGCTTCTCGCAGATCTTCGCCAAACGCGGCTTGTCTCTGGACTTCGGGGGATCGTGGTTGCTGCCGCGGTTGGTCGGCATGCAGCAGGCCAAGCGCCTCGCGCTGCTCGGGGATTTCGTCGACGCCGCAGAGGCCCTGTCCCTGGGGTTGGCCACATGGGTGAAGCCGTCCGACGAACTCGACGGCTTCGTCGAAGAACTCGCCGACCAGCTGGTCGCGGCTCCACCCGTGGCGGTGGCGCAGACGAAGGAGCTGCTGAACGAGGGAATCGACCAGAGCTTCCACGAAGCCCTGCAGAACGAAGCCCGCGCGCAAGTGATCAACTTCGCCACCGAGGACACATCCAACGCCTTCGAAGCCTTCCGGAACAAGACGACCCCGGTGTTCACCGGGAAATGGGCGGTTTCATGAGTTCCTACGCGGAGATTTCCTACGAGATCTCGGAACGGATCGCGACGATAACGCTGAACCGGCCGGACAAGCTCAACGCCTTCACCACGAACATGCGGGCCGAACTGATCAATGCGTTCGACGCCGCCGACGCCGACGACGACGTCCGGGCGGTGATCGTCACGGGCGCGGGTCGCGGTTTCTGCGCGGGAGCCGATCTCGCGGGCGGTGCCGACACGTTCAACGCCGACACCAATCTCAAGCGCAGCGCGGTCCGCAAGGAGATCGGCGAGATCGGCGGGGTGACTCGCGACGGCGGAGGTACGGTCGCGCTGCGCATCGCCGAATCGCGCAAGCCCGTGATCGCCGCGATCAACGGGCCCGCGGTCGGCGTCGGTGTGACCATGACGTTGCCGATGGACATCCGGTTGGCCGGGGCTTCGGCGAGGTTCGGCTTCGTCTTCGCCCGCCGAGGAATCATCCCCGAAGCGGCGTCGACGTGGTTTCTCCCGCGAGTCGTGGGGGTGTCCCGGGCGATGGAGTGGGTAGCCACCGGTCGCGTATTCGACGCCGCCGAAGCCCACGACGGGGGACTGGTTTCCCGGGTGGTGCCGGACGAGGAGTTGCTGACCACGGCACGCGTGCTGGCCCGCGAGATCGCGGAGAACACCTCGAGCATCTCGGTCGCGGTGTCGCGCCAGATGTTGTGGGGAATGCTCAGCGCGGATTCCCCGTGGAAAGCCCACCGGCTGGATTCACTCGGCATGGACCGGCTCGGTGCTGCAGCCGATGCGGCAGAAGGTGTCTCGGCGTTCCTCGAGAAGCGCCCGGCGCGGTTCCCGATGCGGGTGAGCCGGGACTACCCCGGCTTCGTTCCGCACTGGCCGCCACCTCCCGCGGGCGACTGACCGGCTCGCGGCGAACGTCCGGATGTGGGCCGCCGTTCGACTCCGAACGGGTCGACCGCCGGCCCACTCAGAACGAGGCGTAACCGCCGTCGACTGTGATCGTGTCCGCGGTGTGGAACGAACTGGCGGGACTGGCCAGGTACACCGCGAGCGACCCGAAGTCCGACGGTTTTCCCCAGCGCCCGACCGGCATGCGTGGAAGCACCCGGCGCTGGAACGCCTCGGATTCGAGGGCGGGATCGGCGAGCGGGGTGCTGACCCAGCCGGGAAGTACCGCGTTGGCTCGGATGTCGTGGCGTGCCAACTCGATGGCGATCGACTTGATCAACGCGATCAACCCGGCCTTGCTTGCCGCGTAGGCTTGTCCGCGTGGTTGTCCCTGTGTGGCCGCGAGACTCGACGTGCCGATCAGGCTGCCGCCCGTGCCTTGCTGGACGAGCTGCCGGGCGGCCGCGCGCAGGGTGAGGAACGCGCCGTCGAGGTCGATTCTGGTGACCCTGCGGAACTCGTCCAGTCCCGTCTCGGTGAAACGGCTGCCACGTCCACCGACACCGGCGTTGGCGAAGCACGAGTCCAACCGGCCGAAGCGATCTACGACCTCGGCCATCGCGTGTTCGACCTGGTCCTCGTCCCCGACGTCGCACCGCAACGGAAGCACCTTCGTGCCCCGCTGGGCGAGCTGTTCGGCGGCGTCGGCGTTGCGCTCCTCGTTGGTTCCCCAGATGCAGACGTCCGCGCCGGCAGCCGCCAACGCATCCGCCATGGCGAGACCGATTCCGGAATTGCCACCGGTGATCACCGCGACGTGCCCGGTGAGGTCGAACGGGTTGTCGGTCAAGTGGTCTCCTGTGCGTGCGTGCGTGGGCGGGTCGTCGAAAACCGGTCGGCGGGCATCGAGATTGGCTCGCACGGCCTCGACCTGATTCGGACTCGCGATCAGTTCCCGGATCGCGCGTTGCTCGGCATCGAATCCCTCGGCGAGCCCGACGCGGCCGGCGAGCTCCAGCAGGTGCTTCGCGTACCGCACCGCGTGGGGACTGTTCGCCGCGATGTCGAGGGCGAGCTTCCGGGCAGCACCGAGCGGATCGGCCTCGACCCGGGTCGCCAGACCGATGGCGGAGGCTTCCTCGCCGCTGAGGGAACGCCCGGTGAAGGTCAGTTCTTTGGCCACGTCCCGGCCGACCAGTTCTGGAAGCAGCTGGCTGCCCGTCATGTCCGGGACCAGGCCCCAGCGGATCTCCATCACTGAGAGTTCGGAGTCGGGAGCCACCAGTCGGATGTCGGCGCCCAACGCGATCTGCAGGCCACCGCCGAAAACGGCGCCGTGCAGCGCGGCGATGACCGGTACCGGAACCGTGGCCCAAACGTGGGCCGCCTGCTGCCCGGTGGCACGGGCGGGGCCGATCGGCTCGGACTCCGCGACCGGACGGGTGGCGCCGCCCGCCATGTCGCGGAACCTGTCGAAGTCCAGTCCCGCGCAGAAGCAACGGCCCGCTCCGGCGAGGACGACGGCGCGAATGGCGGGGTCGTCCCGGACGCGGATGCCGGTGGCGATCAATTCCTCGAACATGGGCTCGTCGAGGGCGTTCATTTTGTTCGGCCGGTTGAGTCGAACCTCGGCGACCCCGTCGGTGACTGTGCACGCCACGCGTTGTTCGGTTCCGTCGGTCACGCAGCCTCCTCGTCGGCTTCTGCCCGCCGCCTCCTCCGAGTCCGGTCGGGTGGCCCCATGGTGATCCGCTGACGCTAGAGCGCACTCCGCGATACGGTCAAGACTGACTGTTCGGGTCTTGTGCTCGCCAACACGTGCGCCCTACCGTTTTGCACGATCAACACAGGTGTCTCCGCGGAGGCATGATCGACCGAATCGACCTCCACGGGAGCGCGGATGGACCTCGACTTGCCCCCCGAATCGGTCCGACTGCTGGGCGAGCTGGACGAGTTCATCCGCACCGAGATCAGTCCGCTCCAAGAAGAGGACGACAACGAACGGTTCTTCGACCACCGGCGCGAGTTCGCCCGCACCGATTTCGAGAACGGTGGTACGCCGAGACCGGAATGGGAAGCGCTGCTCGGCGAGATGTTCCGGCGGGCGGACCGCGCCGGGTGGCTGCGCTACGGACTGCCTGCGGAAGTCGGTGGCAGCGCGGGGACCAACTTCGACATGGCCCTCATCCGTGAGCACCTCGCGGCCGGGGGATTGGGCCTGCACAACGATCTGCAGAACGAGTCCTCCGTCGTCGGGAACTTCCCCTTCGTGCACATGATGTTGGACTTCGGCACGTCCGAACAGCGCACCGAGTTCCTCGAAAGCATGCTCACCCGAGAAAAGCGGATCGGATTCGGACTGACCGAGCCCGATCACGGAAGCGACGCGACCTGGCTCGAGACCACGGCGGTCCAGGACGGGACCGATTGGGTCATCAACGGTGGCAAGCGGTTCAACTCCGGCATGCACACCGCCACCCACGACGTCGTCTTCGCTCGAACCTCGGGCGAAGGGGGGGATGCGGACGGAATCACCGCGTTCATCGTGCCCACCGATACCCCGGGATTCTCGGTGGACTTCCACTGGTGGACGTTCAACATGCCCACCGACCACGCCGAGGTCTCCCTCCGGGACGTGCGGGTGCCCGAAACGGCGGTCTTCGGCCGGGTCGGTGAAGGGCTCGCGCTCGCCCAGCACTTCGTGCACGAGAACCGGATCAGACAAGCGGCCTCTGGAGTGGGTGCCGCGCAGTACTGCATCGACCGAAGCGTGGAATACGCGCGCGAACGCGTCACGTTCGGGCAGCCGTTGTCGGCTCGGCAGGCCGTGCAGTGGCCATTGGTCGAATTGCAGACCGACGCCGAGATGATCAGAGGGCTGGTGCGCAGAACCGCGTGGGAACTCGATCGCACGCAGCATTGGGAGATCAGCGACAAGGTCTCGATGTGCAACTACCGGGCAAACCGGTTGGTGTGCGATGCCGCCGATCGCGCCATGCAAGTACACGGCGGAATGGGATACACCCGGCACACTCCGTTCGAACACATCTACCGGCACCACCGTCGATACCGGATCACCGAGGGTGCCGAAGAGATCCAGATCCGTAAGATCGCGGGCTACCTGTTCGGGTTCGCCGGGCCTCGACGAACCCGACGGGGATGAGTGCGCTCCCGAAATCGAGCGCGGGAGGGATTGCGATGTCGGAAAGCCAACGGGAACGACTCGTCGCCGGGCTCGTCGGTCCGGGCGGTGAGTTCGAGATCGTGCCCGGCGAGGTCCGCGGAATCCCCATGCGGGTGTACGCGAACGGTCCGTCGACCTTGCGGGACGTGGTGGAAGCCAGCCGCGCATGGGGAGACGGCGATTTCCTCCTCTACGGTGACGAGCGGTGGAGCTTTCGCGACCACTACGAGTTGGTGGCCAAGATGGCAGCGGCCCTGCGGGACGAGTACGGGCTCGTTCCCGGGGACCGGGTGGCCATCGCGATGCGGAATTATCCCGAATGGTCGGCGATATTCTGGGCCACGCAGGCCGCCGGGATCATCGCGGTGCCGCTCAACGCGTGGTGGACCGGACCGGAACTCGTCTACGCCCTGCTGCATTCCGGCGCGAAGGTGCTGTTCGCGGACGCCGAGCGGGTACGGGCACTCGAACCGCATCGCTCCGAACTCCGCGCCACCAGCCTCATCGAGGTGCGCGGACAACGGTCAGCTCGCTGCGGGGTGCGGTCCTTCGAGTCGGTTATGGACGAATCGCCGGATGCGAACACGTTGCCACGTCAGCCGATCGCTCCCGATGACGACGCCACGATCCTCTACACCTCGGGCACGACCGGACGGCCGAAAGGCGCGGTCGGCAGTCATCGCAACCACCTGACGAACATGCTCAACACAGCGCTCGGACGTCGAGTGAGCGCTGCGATGGCCAACGGTGGAGTGTCGCCCGAGAGCATCGCCGGGGTCGGGCCCAGCCCCGGAGTGCTCCTGACCTTCCCGATGTTCCACATCGCCGGGCTCAACACGCTCTGCTTCGGTTTCCTTAGCGGGAGCCGGATCGCGACGATGTACCGGTGGGATTCCGCCGAGGCCGCCGAGTTGATTCGCCGCGAAGGACTGACCAGTGCGGTCGGGGTTCCCACGGTCATGCGGGAGCTGGTCGAGGCCGGGACCGACCTCGCCGGACTCGAGGGAATCAGCATGGGGGGAGCGCCGATACCGCCGGACCTGGTCCGCGAGATCGATCGCGCGTTCGCTTCGGAAGTCGCTCCGGGAAACGGTTACGGGCTCACCGAGACCACCTCGGCGGTGGTGAGCAACGCGGGTGCCGACTACGTGGCCCGGCCGGACAGCGTCGGACGGTGCGTCCCCGGAGCGGACCTCCGCGTGGTGGATCCCGAAACCGGCGATGACGTCGTCGCCGGGCGGATCGGTGAGCTGTGGTTCCGGGGACCGAACGTGGTCCGAGGTTACTGGGATGATCCGCGAGCGACAGCGGAAGCGTTCATCGACGGCTGGTTCCGTACCGGCGACCTCGGCTACGTCAGCGACGGTTGGGTGTACGTCGTGGACCGAATGAAGGACGTCGTCATCCGTGGCGGCGAGAACGTGTACTGCGCCGAGGTCGAAGCCGCGCTGTTCGAGCACCCGGCGGTGGCCGATGCCGCGGTCGTCGGTCTCGCGCACCCCGAGCTGGGGGAAGAGGTAGCGGCGGTGGTGAACGTGCGCGACGGCGAGTCGGTCGATGGTGCGGAGGTCCGTCGGCACCTCGCCACGCGCCTCGCGGCGTTCAAGGTTCCCACCCACATGGTCTTCTGGACCGAACCGTTGCCGCGCACCAGCACCGGAAAGGTCGTCAAGCGCGATCTCCGGCGGCACCTCGCGCGGGGCTCCGACCGGAGTCGGAAACCGACCGGTCCCGGGACCTGACGCGGGGAACGACGATGCGGCACCGTGCTGACGTTCGCGGCGGGCGCTCGATCCCACCGGCCCGGTGCACTGCCGAACCGCACACGGTCCGGCGGGTCATGTCCGGTCGGCGCGGCCGACGATTCGGAATGCGATGGACACGTAGCGCTCGGCGAGTTTCTCGGGGGCCACGTCGCCGTCCGGGTCGTACCACTGGGCGATCGCATTGCACGCGGCTTGGACGGCTCGGCGAGCATCAGTGGGATGCTCGCACGCGAAATCACCCGTGCGGACGCCGTCGTCGATGATGTCCTGGAACAGCTGGCTCGCGGACTCCCGCAGCCGGTCGAGCCGCTCGGCGGGCTCCGGTGCCAGATTGCGGATCTCCCGCGCGGCGATCGCGCTTTCTATCCGGTAGCGAACTCGGTAGTCGACGGTGGCGCGGACAACGGCTGCCAGCCGTTCGGGCGGGCTGTCACCGCTCGCTCGCAACGCGGTATCGCACGTGCGGAAGTAGTCGGCGACGCTGTCCTCGAGCAGCGCGGCGAACAATTCCTGCTTGCTGGCGTACCAGTAGTACAGCGCCGAGAGGCTCAGCCCGGCGAGCTTGGCGATATCCCGGATCGAGGCACCGTGATAGCCGCGCTCGGCGAAGATTTCCCGAGCAGCGAACGTGATCGCATCACCGCCTTTCCCGCGCGGGATCGGTGTGACCACGACTTCTTCGGAACCCGACTCCGGACCTACCGTCATCGGGCCAGGATACGTGTTCAGCTCGGACTGGTGAGTCGGTCCCATACGGCGGCCTCGCCGTCGCTCAGCGCCTCCTTGCCGAGTGCGATCGCCCAACTCCGCTGGCTGCCGCATTCGTCCCGCCAAGCCCACAGCTTGCGCGTGACGTGGTGCAGCGGATGTTCTCGAGTCACCCCGACCGCTCCGTGTAGCTGATGAGCGGTGCGCGCGATGCCGGTTGCCGCCCGGGCGGCGATGACCTTGGCGGTAGCGGTGGTGGCCGTCTCCGCGTTTCCGCGGTCCACTGCCGAATCGAGGGCGCGGTCGAGTGCCGATTCGGCGGCGGAGAGTTCGGTTCGCATCGTCGCCAACCCTTGAGCGACAGCCTTCAGCGCGATCAACGGGCGTCCGAACTGCTCGCGGGTCGTGACGTGCTCGCGCGTGCGGTCGACGGCCCCGCGAGCCGCGCCGGTGAGCGCCGCGGCGTTGAGCAGTGCCGCGCGGGTGGTCACTTCCGCGCCGGTCGGTGCGTTCGGTAGTGGTGTGCTGTCCGAAGCGCCGGTGAGGTGAACGGTGTCGCGTGGCTCGCCTGCGAGGTTCGAGCCGTGTTCGACGGCGACGCCGGCCCCGTGCAAATCGACCAGGTAGGCCTCGCCCAGGTCCGGAAGCACCACCAGCCGGCTCGCGTGCCGGGCCCACGGCACGCGGGTGAGCTGATCCGTCGTCGCGCACACCGTGAGCGATTCTTCCGGTTGCGCCTCGGAACCGGCGAGCGCCCAGCAGCCGATCGAGGCCTCCAGCAGGGGCACGCTCACCCCGCGTGCGGCCGTGACCGAGAGTGCGGTGGCGAGATCGACCAGCGAACCGCCCGCGCCTCCGAGGTGTTCGTCCACCGCGATACCGGGCCATCCCAGTTCCACCAGCGTCGACCACACGAGTGGCAAGTCGCCCTCGGGTGCGGTTGCGCGTCCCCCGGCGAGGACGTCGGCTGCGATCTCGGAAATCAGCGAGCCTCGGGTGTTCAACGTGCCTCCTGCTTGGCGAGAACGGACAGTAGGACCTCGGACGACCCGCCTCGGATGCCGAATCCGGGCGAGGCAAGGATCGCTTCGCCCAGCACGCTGTCGGTGGCGGTGGAGTCGGCGACATCGCGAGCGCGTTCCAGTACGTCCCGCTCGAACGCGGTTCCCAGGTATTTCAACGTGGCCGCCGCGCGAACCGGTGCCTGCCCGTCGTCCAGGGCTTCGGCGATCTCGACGCACAGACGGCGGAGCGTGCCGAGCCGAGCGACCAGCTCACCGATTTCGGCTGCCGCCCCGTCGTCCGGGTGGCCCCGGGATTGCGCGAGGAGCAGCTTCAGCACCGGGTACGTCGACAGGACCCGTTCGGGACCGCCGCGTTCGTAGGCGAGTTGTTCGGTCACCTGGCGCCAACCGTTTCCGACCGTGCCGATCACCCGGTGGTCCGGTACGAACGCGCCCTCGAACACCATCTCGTTGAAGTGGTGCGAGCCGGCCATGTCCACGATCGGCGAAGTCGAGATCCCGCTGGTGGACATGTCGACGACGAACTCGGTGAGCCCTTCGTGCTTGCTATCGGTGCGCTCCGTGCGCGCCAGGACGTAGGCATGAGTGGCGTGGTGGGCATGGCTGGTCCAGATCTTGCGACCGTTGATGACCCACCCGCCTTCCGCACGGCTTGCGGTCGTGCGGACCGCGGCCAGGTCCGAACCCGCTTCCGGCTCGCTCATGCCGAGGCAGAACACGTACTCACCGGCCGCGATGCCGGGAAGGATCTCGTGGCGCAGCTCGGGAGTCCCGTGGCGGAGGATGGACGGTCCGATCTGCCGATCGCCGATCCAGTGCGCGGCGACCGGGGCGCCGGCACGCAGCAGTTCCTCGGTCACCACCAGACGGGCCAGGTTGGACCGCTCCCCACCGCCGACCTCCTCGGGCCAGGTCATGCCGAGCCAGCCCCGTTCGGCCAAGGCCCGGCTGAAGTCGAGGTCGAACGAGCGCAGCCACGCATCGGGGCGAGGCTGATAGCGGCCCTGTTCCCGCCATCGAGCGCACAGCTGCCGTACCTGATGCCGTAGCTCGACCAGTTCGGAGTCCATTCGCACCTTTCCTTCCGCTGCATCGCGATCCGGTCGGTCCCTGCCGATGGCATCGGGAGGTCGGCCGACTCCTCGTGCCGGAACGAGCACTGTGGATGTGCCCGTCTGCCGGACGCTGATCAGCTTTTCCGGCTGTCGCGAACGAGGAGATCGGCGGCGACGCAGCCGCCCGGGTGCGCCACGAGCGGATTGATCTCCAGTTCGCGGAGGTCCGCACCGAGTTCGGCCGCTGCTTGGGAAAGGATCGCGACGGTCCGGGACACCGCAGCCACATCCACCCGCGGGCGTCCTCGGAATCCCTCGAGCAAGGGCCAGTGGCGGAGCCGTTCGAGCATCCGCTCGGCCTCGTCCGGGGTGAGGGGCGCCAGTGCGCTGGTGTGGTCCTGGTCGAGCTCCGCGGTGACACCGCCCATGCCGACCGTGACCACCGGTGGGTAGCCTGCCCGGGCTCCCTGGATCCCGACCAGCAGCTCGACCCCTTCGGGAACTCTCTCCTGCACCAGCACGCCATCGATTCGGGCGAGGGGAGCGGCGTTCCGCACCGCGTTCAGCATGCGGTCGGCTGCGGCTCCGGCATCGGAAGCGGGTATGCCCACCAGCACCCCACCCACGTCGCTCTTGTGCGGTACATCCGGTGACTGGACCTTGAGCACGACATCGTCGCCCAACCCGCGTGCCACCGCGTCGACTTCGTTCGGATCCGCCACCAACCGTCCGCGCGGATGCTCGATGTCGAGCGCCGCCAGCAAGGCCGAGCCGTCCGGCTCGGTCGAGCCCGTGCGGATCAGGTCCCGGAGCACGATCGACTCCCGCCCGTCCGGGGGCGGATGTGGGGCCGACGGGGTGAGTTCGTTCGAGTCTTGCGGAACGAGTCGGGACAGCACGTTCAACGCGGCGGTTGTCGTGGGAACTACGGGAATGCCCGTGCGGCGCAACCGTGCCGCGGCCGGAGCGATCTCGGCGTGGGAGTAGGGCCAGGCGACCACGTGAGGCTTGCTCGTGGTGGCCGCCGCGTTCCGGATGGACGCGGCGATCTCCTCGGCGGTGTGCCCCCCGAGGGTGGTCAGCACGACCAGCACCGCGTCGATGTGGTCGTCGGCGGCAACGGTTCGACACACAGTGCCGAAATGTCCGGCATCCTCGATCAGTTGAGCGGTGACGTCGACGGGATTCGCCACACTGCCGAAGGCGGGGACGAGCGGGCGCAGTGCCGCGCGGGTTGCTTCGTCGAGTTCGGGAACCTCCAGGCCGCGCGGTTCGGCCTGGTCGGCTGCCAGGCTCCCGGCGCCTCCGGAACTGGTGACTACCGCCAGTCGCCCGCCACGGGGCCGCGGGGAACCGGTCAGCGCCACGGAGGTGTCCAACAGCTCGTCGAGGTCGTCGACGAGGATGGCACCGGCTCTGACGGTCATCAGGTCGAACGCCGTGCCCGCGCGCACGAGCGCGCCGGTGTGCGAAGCCACGGCCCGCCGACCGTTGACCGAGCGCCCCGAACGCAGCACCACGAGGTGCTTACCGAGGCCGGCCGCCCGCGCCGTCAGCGCCTGCCACTCACCGCCGTCGGGTAGCTCTTCCAGGTAGCAGGCGAGTACCCGGATGTGCGGATCGTCGATCAGCAGGGCAGCGGTCTCGACCACGGACAGATCCGCCTGGTTGCCCACGCTGAACCACGCGGTCAGCCCGATGCCGCGATCGCTTGCCATGCCGAGAAAACTGCCTCCCAGGGCGCCGCTCTGCCCGATGTAGCCGATGCCGAGCTCTTCGCCGTGTGGCAGGTCGGCGGCGGCCGTGAACGTCGCGGTGAGCCCGGTGGGCGAGTAGGCCAATCCCTGGCAGTTCGGCCCGAGCACCCGCATTCCGTGCCGCTCCGCCCGCTCGACGAGTTCGGTCTGGGTTCGGCGTCCGGGGGCGCCGGTCTCGGCGAACCCGGACGAGAGGACCACGAGCACGGAGGCGCCGCATTCGGAGGCCTCCTCGACGACCCGCTGAACCCCGGAAGCCGGGATCAGCACCAGCACGAGTTCGGCTGGTCCGGGCAAATCCCGCAACGAAGGGAAACAGGGGATCCCGTGCACGTAGCTGTGGTTCGGGTTGACCGGGTACACCTCGCCGACGAAACCACTGCTGCGGAGGTACCCGGTGAGTCGTGCGGCCATGGGCGATCGTTCGGAGGCGCCGACGATGGCGACCGCTCGGGGGCGGAGCAATGCGCGGTCGAGGCCCGTGCTCGGGGCGGAACGCATCGCCGATCACCGCCCTCGGAACGTGGGACGCCGCTTCTCCCGAAAGGCCTGCAGAGCCTCGGCCGAATCCTCGGTCGACTGCACGACGGCCTGGTGCGAGGAGATCAGGTCGAGCGCGGTCCGAAGGTCGCTGCGCGCGGATTGGTACAGCGCGCGTTTGATGGCACGGATGGCCACCGGAGGACCGTCCGCGAGCCTCCTGGCGAAGGCGTAGGTCTTGTCGAGGAGTTCCGCGTCGCCGTAGCGCTCACTGGCGATTCCGAGCTCGACGGCGGACTCGGAATCCACGAAGTCTCCCGTCCACAGCAATTCCAATGCCTTGGCGGTTCCGACGAGGCGCGGCAGGAAGTAGCACCCGCCGTCTCCGGGAACCAGCCCGACGCGGACGTATCCCTCGGAGAACCGCGCGGATTCGGCGACGAAACGGATGTCGCACATCAGTGCCATGTCCATACCGGCGCCGACGGCGACGCCGTTGACGGCCGCGAGAACCGGTTTGTCCAGGTTTTCCAGCGCTAGTGCGACCTTGTGCACTCGTTCGGTCAGGACCGTCTTGTGGTCGAGGACGGTTTTGCCGTCGGCGGCGAAGTCGTCGAGGTCGACGCCGGAGCAGAACGCGTCACCGGCACCGGTCAGCACCAGGACTCGCACGTCCGGGTCGTTCTGGGCCGCGGTGATCGCCTCCGCCCAGCGGTCGATCATCTCCAGGGTGAAGGCGTTCTTGCGTTCTGGGCGATTGAGCAGGATTGTTCCGATCGAGTCGCTGACTCGATATTCCAGATCCGCCATGCCGGTGCCTTTCCCGCGATCTGTCTTCGACGGGAGTAGAACACGGCCCTGCCCCAGAGGTCCATGCAAAATAGTATTCAATCTGAAGGTGCCCATCGGTGAGTCGACGGGCCGGTACTGGTCAGTAGCCCGGCGTGCTGTCGAGTGCCGGGGTGAGTTCGGCTCGGGTAGCGCCCCGATGCGCGTTCATGATCTCCACTGCTCGTTCGTTGTGACCACGACGAACGGCGGAGATCAGATGCCGGTGCTCGCGGACGATCCGGCGGCGTGCCCGCTCGTCGTAGAGGTAGACCGCGCGATAGGCCTCGGTCATCTTCCACACCCGCTCGATCTCGTCGACGATCAGATGCATCCCGGAGGCGCGGAAGAGGGTGAAGTGGAACTCGTGGTTGAGCTCGATCACACGAAGGATGTCCACGGCCCGGGCTGCTTCATCGATCCTGTCGTTGAGCGAGATCAGCGTTTCGATCACTGTTTCGGGAAGTCTCGGGAGTTCCCGCAGCACCGTCGCCTCGAGTGCGGCCCGCATGAGATAGCTCTGGCGGAGCTCCTCGGAGGACAGGCGCGTCACCGTGTAGCCCACATTGGGCACGTGCCGCAGCACGCCCTCGCTCTCCAACGCCTTGAGCGCCTCGCGGACCGGAACGCGGCTCATCCCCAACCGTTCGGCGAGCGCTTCCTGGCGCAGCGCCTGTCCGGGAAGCAATTCCTGGATGCGCATCATGTGCCGGATCTGCTCGACCGCCCGCCCGACGGAGCTCTCCCGAGGTGCCGACTGGCCCACCATGCCCGCCCTCCCGCGCTGCTCGAATACGCCGGTGGAGCGTAACGCACGGTGATGTCCGCATGGCCGGGGCGGACGGACCCGCCCGGGAACGGCCGGGCCGGGCGGCGCGAGATGCCTTCCGCAGTCCGGTCAGGTCTCCTGGACGGGCAGGTCCGCTACCAGCGGGACGTCCCGGCCGATCTTGCCAACCGTCGCGGCGCCTCCCGGCGAGCCGATCTCGGTGAAGAAGTCGGCGTTGGCCCGGGTGAATTCGTCCCATTCGGCGGGTACGTCGTCTTCGAAGTAGATGGCGTCCACCGGGCACACCGGCTCGCACGCCGCGCAGTCGATGCATTCGTCCGGATGAATGTAAAGCATCCGCTGCCCCTCGTAGATGCAGTCGACCGGGCACTCGTCGATGCACGACCTGTCGAGCACGTCCACGCACGGTTCGGTGATCACGTAGGTCACACTGCGCCCTCGATCCTCTCGTATGCGGCAGCCTCACTCGAAGGTCTACCCACAACGCGTGGTTGATATCCGCGGAATCAGACGTCGAGTTCGGCGAGCGCGGTTTCGATCGCGCGGTGGAAGGTGGGGTAGGCGAAGATCATCTCGCGCAGCCGCCCGAGCGCGACCTCGCCGTGCACCGCGACCGCAAGGGCGCCGACGACCTCACCGCCGGCAGGGGAAACGACGGTCGCTCCGATCAGCACGTCCCGCTCGGCGTCGGCCACCAGTTTGATCATTCCCGCATTGCCCACTCCGTGGATCCATCCGCGCGGCGAGGAAGGTACGGAGGTGCTGGCGGTGTGCACCGCCAGTCCGTCGGCGCGGGCGCGAACTTCGGTACTGCCCACCGTGGCGACCTCGGGGTCGCTGAACGTCACGGAGGGCAGCGCGCGGTAGTCGGCGACATCCTCACCGTGGCCGAGGATGTCGGCTGCCGCGATCCGGGCCTGGTAGACCGAGGTGTGGGTGAACGCGCCGTGGCCGGTGACATCTCCGATCGCCCACACCCCGTCCGTCGCCCGCATCCGCTCGTCGACATGGATGGTTCCCGAGCGCGCATCGATGCCGGCCGACCCGACTCCGAGGGCGTCCAGATCGGTGCGTCTGCCGGTTGCGACCAGCAGCTGTTCGGTTGTGATCTCTGCGCCCGAATCGAGCCGCGTGGTGAACGCACCGTCCTCGAAGCGAACCCGCTCGGCACCGGAACCGGTGTGCACGGCGAGTCCCTCACCACGCAGCACGTCCTCCAGGATTTCGGCGGCTTCCGGTTCCGACGACGGCAGGATGAATTCTTCGGCCTCCACGACCGTCACCTCGCTGCCGAAGCGCGCGAAGACCTGGGCGAACTCGATGCCGACGGGACCGCCGCCCAGTACCAACAGACTCCGGGGTGCCGAGCGAGTGCCGACCGCATCGCGGTTGGTCCAGTATGGGGTGTCGGCGAGTCCCTCCACCGGAGGTACGGCCGGTTCGGTCCCAGGATTGAGCACGATGGCCCGACGGGCATGCAAGCGCTGCTCGCCCTCGGAGGTCGAAACGATCACCTCGTCGGGCGCCGACATCCGGGCAACACCGCGTACGAGTCGACCACCGGCCTTTTCGAACCGTTCGGCGGCGGCGGAGTCGTCCCACCCGGAGGTTGCCTCGTCACGAATGCGATCGGCGACCTGGACCCAGTCCGGCCGCGGTTCCGCTGTGCCCGCCAGATCCCGAACCCGTCGTGCCTCGGCGAGCGCATCGGAGGCGCGAACCATCATCTTGGTCGGGATGCATGCGAAGTAGGGGCACTCCCCGCCCACGAGTCGGGCCTCGACCCCGATGACGTCCAGTCCGGCGCGGGCCAATCGCCCGCCGACATCTTCGCCGCCGGGCCCCATGCCGATGACCACGACGTCGACCTCTTCGGCGACCATAACTCGGTGCTCCCTGTAACTCGGTGCTCCTGCTGAAGTGGAGAAGAGCGCGACCCCCAGCCCAACACCTGCCGCCCCGGATCGCACCCCGACAACGGGACGGTGCGGCGGGACGGCGGGGCGAGTTCCTCGCGTCAGCGGTCCAACTGGGTTACAACGGAAACATGGCCACTTCGGAGTTCGAGTCTCTCTCGCCCGGCGAGAGCGTTTCGAGGGACAACGGTGAGCGGATGGGCCGTTCCGCGAACGGGGCGCAGGTACTGATGCGCAGGCGCATCGGGGCGGAGGGGTACGTGGTGACGGTGGACGCGACACCGCGTCCGGAGGTTCCGAGCGAAACGATCACCACCGAGTGGGGGCCGGCGAACGCCGCGTTCGACAGGTTGATGAAGGAGTACTGAGCGAACCCGCCCGCTGCCCTCGTCGCTCGGCGATTCGGCGGCGAAGGCGGGACCTTCGCGGCTGGCCGGGTGCGCGAGCAATCGCGGCCTCGTCGGCAGTTGACGGCCGGGGGAACGAGCTGTCCGCGGGACGGGACGTTGGCGGCCCTTCATCAACCGGTGCGACGGTCGAATTGGGTTTCGCGAGGCCCGAACCGGAGAACCCCGTTGTCGGCAGGAGTTGCCGTCCTCGTGCCCTTCGGAGGCACGGCTGTGCGGTCGCGGGCGGTTCCTCGACCGCGGATCGCCGCCGACCGGACCGTTGGTCAGCTCGGCACGGGTGGGGCGGCGCCTGCCGAAGCGGCCGTCCGCGGCCGAGCGCAGGAGCACATGCGGACGGAACTCTGAAAGGAGCCTCTCATGACCATGGCCCGCGACATCATGCATTCCGGCGCCCAGTGCGTCGGCGAAGACGAAAGTTTGCACCAGGCCGCGCAGATGATGCGCGACTTGAAGGTGGGTTCACTTCCGATCTGCGGCAAGGACGATCGGCTGCACGGCATGATCACCGACCGGGACATCGTGATCCACTGCTGTGCGGAGGGACGCAATCCGGCGGAGGTGATGGCGTCGGAGATGGCCCAGGGCACGCCGCACTGGGTGGAAGCAGGAAGTGACATGAACGAGATCCTGCGGATCATGGAGGAACACAAGATCCGCCGACTTCCCGTGATCGAGGACCACCGGTTGGTCGGCATGATCAGCGAAGCCGACCTGGCGCGGAACCTCTCGGACGAGGAAGTCGCGCACTTCGTGGAAAGCGTCTACGCGATGGGCTGAGGGGCCGCCTTGGAGCGAAGCGCTTCCGCTTCGCTCCAAGGCCTCGCGTTCGAGGGTGTGCCGCGCGCACGAGTAGCGGAACACTGTTATGGGCGGCGGTCGGCGGAGGTGCTTAAGCTGGCCCTCGACCCGCGCGCCGCTGGGTCGGTCCGGCAGCGGACACCGGGGTGGGGATCGAGATGGTCACGCGCGTGTTCGTGGTTGACGACCACGAAGTCATCCGCCGGGGGATAGCTGCCCTGGTCAACTCCGAGCCCGATCTGGAACTCGTCGGTGAAGCCTCCACGGTCGCTCAGGCGCACGCGCTCGTTTCCACCAGCGGACCGCACGTCGTCGTGCTCGACGTGCGGCTTCCGGACGGCAACGGGGTCGAGCTCTGCCGGGAGCTGCGGTCCCGGAACCCCGAGACCCAGTGCTTGATCCTGACTTCCTTCGACGACCACTCCGCGCTCATGGACGCCATCCTCGCCGGCGCCGCGGGGTTCGTACTCAAGGGCGTTGTCAGCGAGGAGTTGATCGGCGCCATCCGCACCGCCGGATCCGGGCAGTCGCTGCTGAGCGCGAAGAAGACCGAAGCCATGCTGGCCTGGCTCCGGAAGGAGCAGGAACAGGCGGACCCGCTGCGCGAACTCACAGTTCGGGAGCGCGAGGTGCTGAAGTTGATCGGAGAAGGGTTGACGAACCGCGAGATCTCCGGACGGATGTATCTGGCGGAGAAGACGGTGAAGAACTACGTGTCCCAACTGCTGTCCAAACTCGCGATGCGCCACCGGAGTGAAGCCGCCGTGCTGGCCACGGAGTTGCGCCTCAACCGCGATGACCGGAACGAGGGTTGAGTAGCCGGGCGTGACCCGGGTGCGAATGTGGCCCACACTCGCAATCGGAGGGTTTCCACCTTTCTTCGCTGGTCAGGAGATTGACATGGGACCACGGCAGTATGGTTCGGCGGCCGAAGCGATTCCGGAGCAGGCCGGTGCGGACTCGCGGGCGATGCGCAGGCTCGTGGGCGGGCTGAGGGATCTGCGGGACGGCAATTTCCGCCGACGACTGGTGGTCGCCGGATCGGGGCTTCCGGCCGAAGCCGCGCGGATGTTCAACGCGCTTGCAGAGCGAAACCAGCTCCTCGCCGGTGAGGTCGATCGGCTGGCCGAGGCGGTGCGCTCGGGGCAGCAGCCACCCGCGTCGACGGTGGGCGCGGAGTCCGGCGGATGGGCGCGGGTGGCGGAGCGGATAAGCGAAATCGCCCAGTCGGCCGCGGAGAACGGTCGCGTCCTCCGCTCGGTGGCCACGGGCGATCTCACGCAGCGACTGCCCGTTCGGTTCGGCGGGACGGCGTCGGACGGCTCCGCCGCGGCGGTCAACGAACTGCTCGACCGGTTGTCGACGTTGGTGGCCGAACTGGCTCGGGTGGCCGGGGAGACGGGCACAGAGGGGAGGTTGGGGGGACGAGCAGAGGTCCCCGGTGAGCTCGACGGAAGCTGGCGGGAGCTGGGGGAGTCGGTGAACGGGATGGTGGCCGACCTCACCGAGCAGGTCCGCGACATCTCCCAGGTTTCCAAGGCCGTCGCCGCGGGTGACCTCACCAAGTCGGTCAGCGCGCCCGCTTCGGGCGAGGTGCTCGAGCTGAAGGTGACGCTGAACTCGATGGTCGATCAGTTGTCCACGATGGCGGACGAGATCACCCGGGTTGCCCGTGAAGCCGGTGGGGAGGGCCGGTTGGGGGGCAGGGCGGAACTGCCGCACGCCGCCGGAACCTGGCGCAGTCTGACCGACTCGGTCAACTTCATGATCAATAGCACGACGATCCAGGTCCGCAACATCGCCCAGGTTGCCACCGCGGTCGCCAAGGGCGATCTGAGCCAGAAGATCGATGTGGACGCCCGCGGCGAGATCCTGCAGCTCAAGAACACGATCAACACGATGGTGGACCAGCTCTCGGCCTTCGCCGACGAGGTGACCCGCGTCGCCCGAGAGGTGGGTACCGAGGGAAAGCTGGGCGGCCAGGCGCACGTGCGCGGAGTGGGCGGTGTCTGGAAGGACCTCACCGAGAACGTCAACATCATGGCCGACAACCTGACCGGTCAGGTGCGGGGCATCGCGACCGTGGCCAGTGCGGTGGCCGGAGGGGACCTGTCGAAGAAGATCACCGTTGAGGCCAAGGGCGAGATGGCCGCACTCGCCGAGACGATCAATGGCATGGTGCGGACGCTGGATTCCTTCGCCGACCAGGTCACCATGGTCGCCCGCGAGGTCGGAACCGACGGGGCGCTCGGGGGTCAGGCGAGGGTGCCGAACGTGGCGGGCATCTGGAAGGACCTGACCGACAACGTGAACATCATGGCCCGCAACCTCACCAACCAGGTCCGAAACATCGCCCAGGTCACCACGGCGGTCGCGGACGGTGATCTGTCCAGGCGCATCGACGTGGACGCGCGCGGGGAGATCCTCGAGCTGAAGACCACGATCAACACCATGGTCAACCGGCTTTCGGCGTTCGCCTCCGAAGTGACCCGAGTCGCCCGCGAAGTGGGTACCGAAGGCAAGCTCGGTGGGCAAGCCGAGGTCGCCGACATATCGGGAACCTGGCAGCGGTTGACCGAGAGCGTCAACCAACTGGCGGGCAATCTGACCAGTCAGGTGCGGGCCATCTCGGGAGTGGCCACCGCGGTGACCGAAGGCGATCTGACTCGGCGGATCGACGTCGAAGCTTCCGGCGAGGTCGCCGAGCTCAAGGACAACATCAACGCGATGATCGGCAACCTGCGGGAGACGACCAGGACCAATCGGGAGCAGGACTGGCTCAAGAGCAACCTGACGCGTCTCTCCGGCCTCATGCAGGGCCAGCAGGACCTCGACTCGCTCGCCGGGTTGATCATGCGGGAACTCGTGCCACTCGTCTCGGCGCAGTACGGCGCGTTCTTCCTCGCCCGCACGGGACGGGACCGGGGCCATTCGATCGAACGAATCGCGAGCTATGGCGCGCTTTCCGAGGAGCACGGCGGTCCGTCGCGCGAATTCCACCCCGGGGAGGGGCTCGTCGGTCAGGTCGCCTCCGATGCGCGGTCGATCGTGGTCAGCGATGCTCCGGACGACTACGTCCGAATCGGTTCGGGGCTGGGGTACACCGCCCAGGTCAGCGTGGTCGTCGCGCCGGTGCTGTTCGAGGAGCAGGTGCTCGGTGTGATCGAGTTGGCCACGGTCAACGAGTTCACCGGCCTGCACATCGACCTGATCGAGCGACTGAAGGAAACGATCGGCGTCGAAGTCAACACGATCATGGTGAATACGCGGACGGAGTCCCTGCTCACCGAATCACAGCACCTGACTCGAGAGCTGCGGGAGCGTTCCGGGCAACTGGAACAGCAGCAGCAGGAATTGCAGCATTCCAACACCGAGTTGGAGGAGAAGGCGGCCCTGCTCGCCACTCGTAACCACGACATCGAACTCAAGAACCGGGAGATCGAACAGGCGAGGCAGGAGCTGGAGATACGTGCTCAGCAGCTGGCGCAGGCGTCGGCCTACAAGTCCGAATTCCTGGCGAACATGTCCCACGAGTTGCGGACACCGCTCAACAGCGCACTGATCCTGGCCAAACTGCTGGCCGACAACCTCGAAGGGAACCTCACCCAGCAGCAGGTCGATCTGGCCAGGACCATTCATTCGGCGGGCGCGGACCTATTGCAGATGATCAATGATGTGCTGGATCTGGCCAAGGTCGAGTCGGGCTACATGAGCGTGCTCACCGAGGACGTCGAGCTGGAAGACCTGGCTGCCGACATGCGTGCGCTCTACGAGCCGCTCGCAGGGGAGAAGGACCTGGAGTTCTCGGTGGTATCGCGGCCACCGCTGCCTCCCCGCCTGCGGACCGACCAGAACCGGCTGGAGCAGATCCTGCGGAACCTGCTGTCGAACGCGGTGAAGTTCACCGACTCCGGCAGCGTCGAGCTGGAGATCAGGCCCGCGTCGGAAACCGAGGTGAACAGTCCCGATTTGCGTGACGTTCCCGAAAGATTGGCCTTCGTCGTGCGGGATACCGGAATCGGCATTCCGGAGGACAAGTTCACACGCATCTTCGAGGCCTTTCAGCAGGTCGACGGAACCACTGTCCGCAAGTACGGCGGTACCGGGCTCGGACTGTCGATCAGCCGCGAACTGGCCGCACTGCTGGGTGGTGAACTGCAGGTCACCAGCGCCCCGGGAGGTGGGAGCGCCTTCACGCTGTACCTCCCGGTCGAATACACCGGGTCGCGAGTGGCCGGCGTGGCGGAGGAGCCGGTCGGATCCGATGCCGCTCCCGAGCAGGATCCGGACGAGGTGCCAGCGGCTCGTGCACCAGCGGGACGGGAATTCGTACCGACCGAAATCGAAGCCCACTACGATGTCTCGGCCGAAGGAATCGATCCACCGATGCAGTCGGCCGAGCTGCGGCGGTTCGAGGGACACGATGATGAGCAGCCGCTGGCCACCGAGGTATCCGAACAGCCGACCGAAGTGCACTTCAACGGCGAGAAGGTGCTCGTCGTGGACGACGACGCGCGCAGCGTGTACGCGTTGACGACGATGTTGCGGCAACACGGTCTGCAGGTCGTTTATGCCGACGACGGCATCTCGGGGTTGGCCGCGCTCCAGGAGCACGAAGACATCGCGATCGTGCTGATGGACGTGATGATGCCGGAGTTGGACGGCAACTCGACGATCAAGACGATCCGTGAGATGCCGCGGTACCACCGGCTGCCGATCATCGCGGTGACGGCCAAGGCGATGACCGGTGACCGGGAGGAGAGCCTGGCCTGCGGGGCCACGGAGTCGGTCACCAAGCCGGTCGACGTCAACCGGCTGCTCGAGCTCATGGCCGAGCACCTGGCCGCCAAGCCGGACCCTCCGTAGTGGACGGCAAGTGCCGACGGCGGCACCGAGCGGGGCTTAGTCCTGTTCTTCGTCCTCGAATGTGGGCAACTCGTCGAGCTGTTCCCGTAGCTTCTGCGACCAGGCCAGGTCGCGTGCGAAGGTCGCGTCGTAGTAATCGATACCGTGCTGTTCCGCCATGATCGTGATCCTGGGTCGGGGTTTCGAACCGGGGAGGCCCGAATGCAAACCCCCAGGATAGCTTGCGTTTCTGCGGTTCTTTCGCGTTCCGGAACCACGTTCGTGGCGGCTGTGGCGGAAGAGGACCGCAGAGGCGGATGTGTCCCCGTGCCGGCCACTGAACCCAGGAGTTAGTGGGGTAAGACACACACTTCCCGATGGTCGGAGCAGACTTCCCGGCGGCGGTGGCGGATCAGGAGTGCTCGGCCGCCGAGTCCGTCGGTGGTTCGGCGAAGTGGAATCCTCCCGGACGCGAGTTCCGGTCGGCGAGGAGGCCGGCCAGGGTCGCGATCGCGATCTCGGCGGGCATGCGGGAGCCAATGTTGAGCCCGACCGGGCGGTGCACTCGATCGATGTCGGCCTCGTCGACTCCGAGGCTGCGCAGCGCCTCGACGTGCGGGCCGGGGTGGCGCGGATTTCCCATGACGCCCACCCAGCGCGGGTTGCCTCGGAGGGCGTCGCGCAGCACGGTCCCCAGCTCGGTGCGGTGGTGGTCGGTGACCACGACATCGGCTGCACCGTCGAGCGTGGGCATCGAGGTGCGTACCCGGGTGGTGAAGGTGTCGGCCCCGGCCGGTTCACCGCGCGGGTCGACGAGTACCGGCTGGAACCCGAGGTCTTCGGCGTAGGAAAGCAGGAATCGGGCAACCGGTGATGCGAAGACGGCAACCAGGACGCGTTCGCCGCCGGCCGGTTCGACTGCGCCGTGCGCGGCGTCGCAGTTCGGGGCGTGGTCGGTCATGTCAACAGTGTCGGTGCACGATCGGTCGACGACAACCTTCCACGCCCGCCCCTGGGTGAATCCCGTCGGCGTCAGCTGCCCATCATCTCCGAGGCCCGCCGGAATACCTCGTCCGAAGAAACGTCTTCGACGTGCGTGGCTACGTTCCAGCGGTGACCGAACGGGTCCTCGAACTGCCCGGAGCGATCGCCGTAGAACTGGTCCTCGACCGGGCTCGTCGAAGTGGCACCCTCCTGCATCGCCCGGTCGTAGACATTGTCGACGTCCTCGACGTACACGTAGAGCACGACCGGAGATCCGCCGATGCTCTTCGGACCGCGGGTGTGCTCGTCGAACTCGTCCGCGAGCATGATCGTCGAGTTGCCGATCTGGATCTCCGCGTGGGCGATTTTGCCGTCGGGTGTGGGCATGCGCATTCGTTCGGTGGCGCCCAGCACCGTGCTGTAGAACAGGATGGCCGCTTGCGCGTCGTGGACGTGCAGGTACGGCGTTACCCGTTGAGCGTCCTCGGGAATCGGTTGTGAGCTGGCCATGTCGATCTCCCCCCTTGGCGGTGGCTTACGGCGCATGTGTACTCCGGTTGTCGTGAGTCCGCGCGTTGGCGCGTTGGCCGGTTCCTGAACGGGCCATGGGGCTGGGTCGTGGACCTGCACGGGCGCGAATCGAAGCGTGAAACAAACTCATGTTTGAGGTAGTTTGATCAACGATGAGTCGAGCGGGTCGGGTGGTCCTCCGAAGTGTTCTCGTCGCATCGTTGGTCGCGCCCGCGGTGTTGACCGCCCCCAGATGGGGGTGGCGGCCCCTTCACCGCCGATGTGGTTCGACGACCCGGCGAGTTCGGAAGTGGCTCTGACCGGAACTCCGGGAGGTGTGCGCTACGAAGACCGGCACGGTCGTGAAGTGGTGCTGCGCGGGTTCAACGTCTCCGAGGAGGTCAAACTCGGTGAGAACGGGCACCTCCCGTTCGCGAACGTCGCCGACGCCCGCGAGTCGGCGGCGGCCATGCGGGGGAAGACCGGGGCGAACACGATCCGCTTCCTGATCGTGGGAACGCATTCAGCCGGCACCCGATCGGATCGACTACGAGTACCTCCGGCGGGCCACCGCGCAGATGGGCGCATTCCTGGACGCGGGTTTCCGGGTGCTGCCGGACTACCACCAGGACCTGTACTCGAAACACCTGTTCCACGCGGACAGCTGGTACACCGGCGACGGTGCGCCGGAATGGGTCGTGGAGGCGGGAGATTACCCGCGCGAGAGCTGCGGCATCTGTGTCCACTGGGGACAGAACATGATGAACAACGAGGCGGTCAAGCTCGCCAAGGACGACTTCTGGGGCAACCGCGTGTTGTCGACCGCAGTCGGCGAGGTAGGAGTGCAAGACGCGTACCTGGCACAGGCACGGGTAGCCCTGCGGTACTTCGCCGAACACCTCAGCGAGGAGCAGAAGTCCGGAGTCATCGGGTTCGACCCGATGAACGAGCCCTCGGCCGGGCACTACGACGAAGGCCAGGACGGGGCCGCGTGGGAACGTGACGTGGCCTGGCCGTTCTTCCAGGAGTTCCGCGCCGTCATGGACGAGACCGGCTGGCTGGACAAGCCCGCCTACATCGAACCTACGCTGTTCTGGAACAACAACGTCTCCTTCGTCAAGGAGACCGGTGGCTTCCGCGAACTCGGCTCGCTGGGAACCCGATACGTCTTCAACGCGCACTTCTACCACGCACTGGCGCAATCCGGCCTGTACGGCGAGGCGCGGGACGGCGAGAACAAGGCGGAGTTCAACGAGATCCGGGACCGTGCACGCGACCTGGAGACGGCCCCGTTCGTCTCCGAGTTCGGCCACCCGCTCAGCGGCGCGACCTCGGAGAAGTTCCCCGCCGTGATGAAGGGGATGTATCAGGGGATGGATTCGCGGCTCAGTGGTGCCGAGTGGTGGCGGAACGCCGCCCGCTCCGGCCCCGTGCTGTCGGGCACGCAGTGGCAATGGGACATCTACCATGGCCGACACCACGAGCTGATGAACGACAACCCCGACAAGGTGATGACCGAAGCCGATGGTTGGAACGACGAGGATTTCTCCCTCGTGCGGCGGGACCAAACGGGGAACCTGTCCGTGCGCGCCGACCCCAGGGTGATCGACCGCCTCTATCCGGAAGCCGTGGACGGCCGGACCGTCGCCTTCACCTACGATGACCGCTCCAGGGACGGCGACCACACGCTGACCTGGAACGAGATTCCGGAGTCCATGCCGAACGTGCGCGCCGTCCGCGACGGCCAGTACGGCGTGCTGGCGTGGCGCGACGGCGGTTCCCCGGCCCCGACGGAACTGCACCTGCCCGCCACCTTCGACGCCGACAACACGACGGTCGTTTCGGACCTCGGTCTCCGAACCGAGCTGCTGCCCGCGTACGAACCGGTTGGGCACAGAACCTCCACGCCCGTGGGCCTTCGATTCGCGGGACGGTGCGAACCGATTGCTGCTCACCACCCCGGGGCAACCCGGAACCCTGCACTATGCGCTGATCGCCAACGGCGCGCACGGGGTCGAGCCCGGGATTCTCGCCGCCGCGCGGGAAGAACTCGACCAATGGGCGTCACGGGTGGGATCGCACCACCCCACCGCGGACTGAGGCGACAGCCGACCGCTTCCGAACCCCGCCTCGGGTGATCCGCCGGCGTGCGAAGCGCGCCATCACGAGTTACGAAGGAGCTGTGGAACCGACGCGGGCACTGCGAGACATCGCGTTCTGGCTGGAACGCGCCGGTGAGCCCACTTACCGCGTCGCCGCGTTTCGCCGCGCAGCGGCCGCGGTCGACGACGTCGAGGACCTCGACCGCAGGGTCGCGGCGGGAACGCTCACGGAACTCGCCGGGATCGGTAAGACCACGTCGAAGGTCGTCGAGGAGGCCCACCGGGGAGACACGCCCGGATACCTCCGTCGATTGCGCTCGGAAGCGACCGTGCCCGAGCGCGGGAGCGCCCTGCGGAAGGCACTGCGCGGCGATTGCCACACGCACTCGGACTGGTCCGACGGGGGCAGCTCGATCGAGGAGATGGCCGGTACCGCGAGATCTCTCGGGCACGAGTGGATGGTGCTCACCGACCATTCCCCACGTCTGAAGGTCGCCCGCGGACTGTCGACGGACCGCCTCCACCGGCAGCTCGCCATCGTGGCGGAACTCAACGAACGCCTGGCTCCGTTCCGCATCCTGACCGGTATCGAGGTCGACATCCGCGAGGACGGTTCGCTCGACCAGTCCGACGAGATACTCGCCTCGCTCGACCTGGTCGTCGCCAGCGTGCATTCGAACCTGCGGATGGAATCACGTGCGATGACCGGGCGAATGTGCGACGCCGTGTCGAACCCGCACGTCGATGTCCTCGGGCACTGCACGGGTCGTCTGCTGGCAGCCAAAAAGCGTCCACCATCCGCGTTCGACGCCGAAGCGGTCTTCGACGCCTGCAGGAAGGCGGGAGTGGCGGTGGAGATCAACTCCCGGCCGGAGCGGCTGGATCCACCGCGGTCGCTGCTGCGGATGGCGCGGGAGGTGGGCTGCCTGTTCAGCGTCGACTCCGACGCACACGCCCCCGGCCAACTCGATTGGCTCACCTACGGCTGCGAACGGGCCGAGGAGTGCGGAATCGAGCCGGACCGGGTCATCAACACCCGCCGCGCGGCCGAGCTCTGAGCGCGTCGGCCGCGCGGACCAGCCGGTCGAACCGGGCCGTACACCCCCGCGAGGTTCACGCCAAGCCGCCGGGCCGGGAGGCCAACGCGGGAGGTCCGGGCGTGTCCGCGCCGTCGGATCGATCGGCGAACTGGGTGCGGTAGAGATCGGCGTACAGGCCGCTGCGCGCCAGCAACTCGCTGTGCGTGCCCGACTCGGCGATGCGCCCGTCGGACACGACCAGGATGCGGTCGGCCTCCCGGATGGTGGCCAGTCGATGCGCGATCACCAATGCGGTTCGGCCCGACAACGCCCGCTGCAACGCCGCCTGCACGGCTGCCTCGGACTCGGAGTCCAGGTGGGCTGTGGCCTCGTCGAGCACGACGACCGGGGGAGCCTTCAGCAGGAGCCGCGCGATCGCCAGTCGCTGCTTCTCGCCTCCCGAGAGTCGATAGCCGCGATCGCCGACGACGGTGTTCAACCCGTCCGGCAACTCGGCGATGAGGTGATCCAGTTGTGCGGTTCGCAACGCCTCGAACAGGTCCTCGTCGGTGGCGTCAGGGCGGGCCAGCCGCAGATTGGCCCGGACGCTGTCGTGGAACAGGTGCGCTTCCTGGGGGACCACCCCGACGGTCGAGTGCAACGCATCCATTCGCACATCGCGCACGTCGTGCCGACCGACCCGGACCGCACCGCTGTCTACGTCGTACAGCCGCCCGGCCAGGTGGGTGATCGTCGTCTTGCCCGCCCCGGAGTGGCCGACGAGGGCGATGGTCTGACCCTGCTCGGCGTGGAACGTGATGTCGCGGAGCACCTCGTGCGCGGGGGCGTTGTCCGGGCGGGCCACCGATTCCAGGGACGCCAGCGAGATGTCGGCCGAGGCGGGGTAGCTGAAGGAGACGTGGTCGAACTCGATGTCGGTCGCGCCCGACGGCAGGGCTACCGCATCCTGCTTCTCCTCGACCATCGGACGCAGATCGAGGACCTCGAAAACCCGGTCGAAGCTCACCAGCGCGGTCATCACGTCCACGTGCACGTTTGTCAGCGCGGTCAGCGGACCGTAGAGCCGGGTCAGCAGAGTCGCCAACGCGACGAGCGTTCCGAGCTGGAGCGTTCCCGTGATCACCAGACCGCCACCCAATCCGTAGACCACGGCGGTCGCCAGCGCGGCCAGCAGCGTCATCACCACGAAGAAGACGCGGCTGTACATCGCCGAGATCACCCCGAGGTCGCGAACCCTGGCAGCCCGGTCGGAGAAGGCCGACGATTCCTCGTCCGCACGGCCGTAGAGCTTGGCCAGCATCGCTCCGGATACGCCGAAGCGTTCGGTCATCAGCGAGCTCATCTCGGCATCGACCTTCATCTGCTCGCGGGTGACGCGTTGCAGGCGCCTGCCCACCCAGCGGACCGGCAGCAGGAACAGCGGTAGCAGGGCCAAGGCGATCAAGGTGATCTTCCAAGACAGTGTGAACATCGTGGCCAGAACGATGATCAGACTCAGGACGTTGGAGACCACGGCGGAGAGTGTGCTGGTCAGCGCCCGCTGCGCGCCTATGACGTCGCTGTTGAGGCGGCTGACCAGAGCCCCGGTCTGAGCCCGGACGAAGAACGCGATCGGCATGTTCTGGACGTGGTCGAAGACCTCCGCGCGAAGGTCGTAGATCAGCCCCTCACCGAGCTTCGCGGAGTACCAGCGCTGCGCCAGGGACAACACGGCTTCCAGGACGGCTACGCCGGCCACCGCCACCGCGAGCCAGGTGACCACGAGAAGGTTCCCCGGGATGATCCCGTTGTCGATGATGGCTTTGAACAGCAGGGGAGTGACGACACCGACGACGGCGGCCAGCGCCACGAGGAGCAGGAACGGCACGATCTCCCGAACGTACGGACGCGCGTAGCGGAGGATCCGCTTGGGCAGACCGGGGGTGAGCCGTTGTCGCGTGACGGTGTTGTCGCTGGCGAAGGAGCGCATGGTCGCCCAGCTCACGCCGTTGGAAGTCATGGTGTGCCTTTCGGTGGCTGTCCGGAGGACGGTGTACCGATCAATCCTCGAACTTCACGCTAGCTTGAAGTCAACGCCAGTGAGGAGCGTCACTTGGGAAGCCGCCAGTGGTCAGCCACCGGGCGCGGTCACGTCGCGGCCTGCGCCCCCACGTAGCGGAACTCCCAACTCCCGTCCGGACGGGAGCGGGAGCGTTCGTAGATCAACAATGGTGGCTCCTGCTCGGCGGGCGCTCGGGTACTCGCGGACCGTCGAGCGGGTAGTGCGATGCGGGGGATCGGCAGCCCCGACGCGTCGGTGGCGATGCTGATCTCGTGGCCTCCTTCGGGGCCACCGCTGAGGTGAACGCGGATGTCTCCCACGGAATTTCCTTCCAGGTTCCGGAGCGGGTCACCGGATGTGACTCGCATCTGGAGGAGGACGTTCCCCTGTTCACTTGATCGTGTGCCGATCGTGCGGAGGTGGCTGCGGCCCCGCTGCCGGAGCCTGCCACTGGAACCTTCGCCGGAAGCCGGCCGAGTACCGGGCGCGGAGGACGAGAGCGGCTGCGCCGGTATCCCGGAACAGCCTGCTCCCGGTCGTCGAGGCGGTGGTGGGCGAGCCTCCAGCCGGAGATGTTCAGCCCGGTTCACCCCGGCGCTTGCGGTGCACCACCCACCCGAAGTCGACCGCGGCGATCACCGCGAGCACCAGCAGTACCCACGCGAACCAGGCCAGTTCGGGAAGCGCACTGAAGAGCAGCAACGCCGCGGTGACGCAGAAAACGAACCCGAATCCCGCCAGCCACAACCGCAGGGTCAGCGCACTGCGTCCCGACGGTGCACCGGTGAACTCCGCCAACTTGTCGTGATAACCCGGCAGGCCGCGTTCGAAGTCCTGCCTGCCGAGCTTGCGAGTGTCGTATTTCTTGCGCATGCGCACTGAGTACCCGTCGACTCGGCGCCGTCACGCATCAATGCGAAACGTGACTGGTCCGCGGATTCGGTGCGACCCGAAGATCGGCTTCGATGCGTGCGGCGGTGTCGAGCAGTTCGGGAAGCAGTCCGGTGCGGGCTTGTTCGCTGCTCGTCCGGGTGGCGTGCGAGGAGATGTTCGCCGAGGCCACGACCGCGCCCGAACGGTCACGGATCGGTGCGGCCACCGACCGCAACCCCGCTTCGAGCTCCTGATCGACCAGAGCCCAGCCCTGCTGCCGGATCAGTTCGAGCTCGCGGCGGAGGTCCTCGGCGGTCGCAACGGTGTGCGGGCCCAGTGGTCGCGGGTGCGTGCGCACCAGGAACCCCTCGCGTTCTTCATCGGGGAGGTGGGCGAGCATCACCCGGCCCATCGAGGTCGCGTAGGCCGGAAACCGGGTTCCGATGTTGATCGAGACCGTCATGATGCGCGACGTGGGGACACGAGCGATGTAGACGATGTCGTCACCGTCGAGAACCGAAACCGACGCGGACTCGTGCACCGACGAGACCAGCTGCTCCAGATGCGGCTGCGCGATCTCCGGCAGCGAAATGCTGGAGAGATAGGAAAACCCGAGTTCGAGCACTCTCGGAGTGAGCGCGAAGACCCGCCCATCCGTCCACACATAACCCAACTGGGCCAGTGTGTGCAGAAACCTGCGGGCCGCGGCCCTCGACAGCTCGGTCGACCGCGCGACCTCGCTGAGGGTCATCTCCGGGCGGGTCTCGTCGAACGCGCGGATCACCATCAGCCCGCGTGCCAGCGACTGGACGTAACCGCCCGCGGAATCGGAAACGGGCTCCATGGCTCTCCTCACGGGACTGCTGTGCTCAGGCGACCTACCAGGTTAACCGGTGGGCCCCGCGTCGTTGCCGCTGCTCTGGGTGGTGCCTTCGTGCTCGGCGAGAATCGCGTTGGCGATTCCGAACGCGCTGTTCGCCCGCGGCACCCCGGCGTAGACGGCCACGTGCATGAGGACCTCGCGGATCTCTTCCGGACGCACCCCGTTCCGTAGTGCGGCGCGCACGTGCATCGCGAACTCGGTCTCCAGACCAGCACCGGCGAGGATGGCCAGCGTGACGCAGCTGCGCGTCGGCCGGTCGATGGCCTCTCCGGTCCACAGTTCGCCCCACGCGTAACGCGTGATGAAGTCCTGAAACGGTTGGGTGAACTCGGTCGTGTTGGCCACGGCACGATCGACGTGCGCGTCGCCGAGAACCTCCCGGCGCACGGTCATCCCGTCTGCGTGCCGGTCCTGGTCCGCGTCGCCTGCGTTCATCGACTGCTCCGGAGGAAGTGGTCGAGCATCAGATGGGTCACGGTGCGAGCCTGCTCCACGTTGGCCAGGTGAGCGGCACCGTCGAGTACGGCCAGTCGTGCTTCCGGGATGGTGTCGGTGATCCGCTCGGCGTGTGCAGGCGGCGTCGCCGGGTCCTCCCGGCCTGCGACGACCAACGTCTCGGCCGTGATGCCCCCGAGCCCCGAAAGCAGATCCATCTCGGCGATGGCCTCGGCGCAACCGGCGTAGCCCTCGTCGTCGCAGGCCGCGATCATCGCACCGAACTTCTCGGTGATGTCACCGCGACCGGAGAGAGCGGGCGTGAACCAGCGGGTCAGCGAGCCTTCCACCAGTGCGGAAGTGCCCTCCGCCCGGACGGTGGCTGCCCGGTCCCGCCAGTTCTGCGGTGGTCCCAACTCGGCGGAAGTGCAGATCAGCGCGAGCCGGTCGATGCGGTCGGGTGCGTGTTCGGCCAGCCACATGCCGGTCATGCCGCCGAGGGAAACGCCTGCGAAGTGCACCTGCCCGATGTCGAGGTCGTCGAGCAGCGCCAGCACATCCCCGCCGAGCTGGTCGAGGGTGTATGGCCCCTGGGGAGCGGGGGTCTTGCCGTGACCGCGCTGGTCGTAGCGCAGCACCCGGAAGTCCTCGGTCAACGGAGCCAGCTGCTCGTCCCACGTGGTCAGGTCTGTGCCCAGCGAGTTGGACAGCACGACGACCGGGGCCTGCTCCGGCCCGGTCAGCTCGTAGTGCGGCTTCACGGGGTTCGTCCTCCAACGTTGTCGGTTGTGCGGGTGTGCGCGCTCAGCGCGCGGTCGACGAAAGCGCGAGCCGAACCGAGATGGTCGGCAGGCTCGGTCGCCTCGACGACCTGCTGCTCCGAGAGCACCGTGCGCACGATGTCATCGGCGAGCAGTTCGGCGCGCAGCGTGGTGCCGTTGTCGACGGCTCGTCGACACAACCGGGCGACGAGCTCCTGAGCGTCGACCCTGCCCAGCGAGCCCATCAACCCTGCTGCCGCGCTCTCGGCCATCACCAGACCGCGAGTCAGGTCGAGGTTGCTGCTCATCCGCTCGGTGTCGACGCGGAGGCCGGCCAGCAGCTCCCGGGTTTTCGAAGCGGCGGTCGCGACCAGGCGAAGCACCTCGACGAGGGGTTCCCACTCGGACTGCCAGGAGCCGGCCGCGCGCTCGTACTCCTGTGGCATCGCGCTGAGCAGCGTGCCGACGAGTCCCGGAACGCGCTGGGTCGCCGCCGAGATCAACGTCGAGGAGACGGGATTCCGCTTGTGGGGCATCGCGGACGAGCCGCCCGACTTGCCCTCGGCCAGTTCACCGACCTCGGTCTGGGCGTGCAGCTTCACGTCCAGTGCGATCTTGCCGAGCGTGCCGGCCGCGGTGCCCAGCGCACCCGCGAGGTCTCCGATCCGGGTACGGTCGGTGTGCCAGGGCACCGTCGGCTCGGCCAGCCGCAGCTCCTGCGCGAGCAGGCCGAGCACCCGCGTACCGTCCGATCCGAGCGCCGAAAGCGTGCCTGCCGGACCGCCCAGTTGCACCGCGAGCCGCTCCCACCGAATCCTCTCCAGCGCGTCCGCCGCCTCGTCGAGGGCGCACAGCCAGCCGGCGCAACGGCGACCGAACGTGGTGGGCAGCGCTTGTTGCAGCAGCGACCGGCCGATCATCACCGTGCCCCGGTGCCGGTCGGCGAGTTCGGCACACTCGCTCGCCGTCGCACGCAGATCGTCCACGATGATCTCCAGCGCATCGCGGGCGACGAGCATCGCAGCGGTGTCGACGACGTCCTGGCTGGTGGCTCCCCGGTGCACGTGCGGTGCTGCCGAGGAATCCACCTTCGCCGTCAGATCCCGTACCAGGGCGATGACCGGTGTGGCCGACGAGACCGCCCGAGCGGCGATCGACTCCGCATCGAAGAGCTCCGCACGGCAGTGCCTGCCGATCTCCGCCGCCGCGTCGCCGGGAACGATCCCTGCCGCGGCTTGAGCGGCGGAGAGGGCGCGTTCGAACTCCAGCATCGCCTGCAGCCAGGAGTCCCGGCTGGTGCGCTCCGCGATCTCCGGAGTGCTGAACATCGGGCCGAACACGGCGGCTCCCTTGCGAATCTTGATGGTGGCGTTGTCGGCCAACGTGCGTGTGTACCTTTCAGAGGGCGAAGAAGACGGTCTCACCCTCGCCTTGCAGCCGGATGTCGAATCGCACACCCTCCGGTGTGCGCTCGGCGACGAGCGTTCGCCTGCGCTCGGCGTCCACGCGCGTCAGCACCGGGTCGTCGGCGTTTGCCTCTTCCTCGTCCGGGAAGTAGATGCGGGTGACCAGTCGGTGCAATAGGCCGCGGGCCAGCACCGACACGTTGATGTGCGGTGCCTCCGCTTTCCCGGCCGGGGTCGGTAGCGAGCCGGGTTTGACCGTGCGGAACCAGAATCCGCCCTCCGCGTCGGTGGCGCAGCGGCCGAGACCCCGGAAGGTGGTGTCCAGCTCACGGGGGTCGCCCTGCGCGAAGCGGCCCTGTCCGTCGGCCTGCCAGAATTCGACGATCGCATCCGGTACGGCGATGTTCGCGCCGTCGAACACCTGCCCGCGCACGATGAATGCGCCCGCCGCGTCCGCCGGGACGATCTCCGGACCGTCGGGCCAGACCATCCCACCTTCGAGCGCGTAGAACGGTCCGACCGTCTGCGACGGCGTGGTCGCCGGGGTAGTCCGCACACCCATCAGTCGTCATCCTCGTCTTCGTCGTCCTCGAACGGTGTGGATTCGCTGCCGCGGAGAACGATGTCGAACTTGTAGCTCAACGCCCACTCCGGCACCGTGGTTTCCAAGTCGAACCTGGAGATCATCCGCTCGCGGGCCCGTGGGTCGCGAACCGAGTTGAAGATCGGGTCCTGCCCGAACAACGGGTCCCCGGGGAAGTACATCTGGGTGACCAGCCGTTGCGTGAACGCCTGCCCGAACAGCGAGAAGTGGATGTGGGCGGGGCGCCACGCGTTGTCGTGGTTGCGCCACGGGTAAGCGCCAGGCTTGATGGTGATGAACCGGTAGTTACCCTGATCGTCGGTCATGCACCGGCCGACACCGCCGAAGTTGGGATCGAGCGGCGCCGGGTGCCGGTCGCCCGCGTGCTCGTACCGTCCGGCAGAGTTGGCCTGCCATACCTCGACGAGGGTGTTCGGCACGGCCTTGCCATCCGAATCCAACACCCTCCCGCTGACGATGATCCGCTCTCCCAGCGGTTCACCGCCGCGCTGCACCGTGAGGTCGTGATCGTTCACCCGCACGCGGTCGTGACCGAATACGGGCGCGGTGACTTCGGTGAGGTTGTGTGGAAGTAGCTCCAGCGGTTGCTTCGGATGCCGCAGCGCTGTGGAACCGTATTCCGGGGTGTTCAACGACGGATGCGAAGTTTCGTCGTCGACATAGGTCGGAAGTACGAGTCCGGAGCGGCTCGACGAGATGTCCATTGATGCCATCGTTGACTCCAGAGCGGGAAGAAGTCCGGGACGTGCGGTGATCCGAACGTTGGTCAGGCGTGCAGCACGACGGCCAAGCCCTGGCCGACGCCGATGCACAGCGAAGCCAGCCCCCATCCTCCGCCAGCCCGGTGCAGCTGGTGGGCCAGGCTGCCGAGGATGCGAGCACCGGAAGCCCCGAGGGGATGACCGATGGCGATGGAGCCTCCCTGGACGTTGACGATCGAGGGGTCGAGTTCGGGCCAGTCGGCCAGGCAAGCCAGCGACTGGGAGGCGAACGCCTCGTTGAGTTCCACCGCGGTCAGATCGCCCCAGCCGATGCCTGCGCGGCGCAGCGCCGTGTTCGCCGCCTCGACCGGTCCGATGCCGAAGACGCTCGGGTCGACTCCTGCGACCCCGCGACCGGCGATTCGAGCCAGCGGTCTCACCCCGAGCTCGCTCGCGGTGGACTCGGTGCCGACCAGCAGCGCGGCGGCGCCGTCGTTGAGCGGCGACGAGTTGCCCGCCGTAACGGTTCCCTCCGCTTTGAACACGGGCTTGAGCTTGGCCAGCGATTCCGTGGAGCTGTTGGCGCGCACGCTCTCGTCCTGGGTGAGGTCGGTTCCCGGTACGGGCACGACCTCGTCGTCGAACAGCCCCGCCTCCCATGCCGCGGCCGCACGGGTGTGGCTGCGCACGGCGAAGGCGTCCTGGTCCTCGCGGCTGATCTTGTACCGCTCGGCGAGGATCTCGGCGCTCGAACCCAACGAGATCGTCCACTCCTGCGGCATGCTCGGGTTGGTCATGCGCCACCCGAGCGTCGTCGAGTGCAGGGTTTCGTGTCCCCGGGGGTAAGGCCCTTCCGGCTTGGGGAGTACCCACGGAGCGCGGCTCATCGACTCGACACCGCCGGCCACGAGCAGGTCCGCGTCACCCGTCTCGACAGTCCTGCTGGCCGTGATCAGCGCTTCGAGGCCGGAACCGCAGAGACGGTTGACGGTGGAGCCCGCGACCGAGGTGGGCAGGCCGGCCAGCAGGGCGGCCATCCGCGCGACGTTGCGGTTGTCCTCGCCGGCCTGATTGGCGTCACCGAAGACCACGTCCTGGATCCGCGCCGGATCCAGTCTTTCGCCGGTGCGCTCCACGAGGGTGCGGATCACGTGGGCGGCGAGGTCGTCGGGGCGCGTGCCGGCCAGCCCCTTGCCGTACCGGCCGATGGGTGTGCGGACGGAGTCGAGAACGTAGGCTGCTTCGCTCACTTCGTCTCCTCGTTCCGGGTGGCCGCCTTGAGTCGGCGGAGTACGTCGAGTTCGGTCGTCTTCGGTGCTTCCTGGATCGCCGGTTCGTCGACGACCTTGAGGTCCCAGCCCGTGGCTTCCCGAGCCTGTTCCACGTTGGTTCCCGGACTCAGGTGGGTGAGTACGAGTTCGCTCGTCTCGGGGTCGGGCTCCAGCACGCCGAGGTCGGTGATGACTTTGACCGGGCCCTTGCCGCGCAGGCCGTGCCGTTCCCGGTCACCCGTGCCGCTGCCGTAGCCGAAGGAGCTGATGAAGTCGACGCGGTCGACGAAGCTGCGCTTGCTCTGCCGCATGACGACCAGCACCTCACGGCAGGAGGCGGCGATCTCCGGAGCTCCTCCCGCACCGGGCAGTCGGACCTTCGGATCGTTGTAGTCGTCACCGATGACGGTGGTGTTGATGTTACCGAAGCGGTCGATCTGGGCACCGCCGAGGAAGCCGACGTCGACCCTGCCGGGCTGGAGCCAGTAGTTGAAGACCTCGGGGACTCCGACCACGGTATCCGCAGTGTCGGCGAGCTCGCCGTCACCGATCGACAGCGGGAGACTGGCCGGTTTCGCGCCGAGCGTGCCGGATTCGTAGATCAACACCAGTTCAGGTGCGTGTGTCCGGCGGGCCAGGTTGGCAGCCGTGCTGGGGAGGCCGATGCCCACGAAGCAGGCGGCCCCGTCCTGCAGGGCGCGCGAAGCGGCGACGGTCATCATCTCGTCGGAGGTGAAGTCGCCGGCGTCGTGTGCGGGGGCAGTCATCGGGCAGTCCTTTCGCCTCGGAAGATCTCGGTGTTCAGCCAGTTCTCGAATGCCTCGCGGTCCCGGCCGATCGCATCCCACTGCTGGTAGTAGTCGTTGGCGCGCTCGGAATACCCTTGGGCGTAGGAGGGATGTGCGCCACCGGGGACCTCCGCGACCGCGCTGACGGCCCACTTCGGCAGCACCATCGAACCGGGGCGCGGAGTGAGTTCGTCGACGATCTCCTCGACGGTGACCAGCGACCGCTTCGAGGCGAGCACGGCTTCCTTCTGCACGCCGGTGATGCCCCACATCTGGATATTGCCCTCGCGGTCGGCCTGCTGGGCGTGCACGATGCCGACGTCGGGATTGACCGCGGGCACGGCGGCGAGGGTTTCGCCGGTGAACGGGCAGTCGACCGTCTTGATCGTGGCGGTGTTGTTCGGCAGGTCGGTACCCGTGTAGCCGCGCAGCACGGCGAAGGGCAGGCCCGATGCGCCTGCCACGTACCGGTTGGCCATCCCGGCGTGGCTGTGCTCTTCGATCTCCAGGGGTACCGGCCACGAGTGCTGGATGGCGTCGCGGAAGCGATGCAACGAGCCCACACCGGGGTTGCCGCCCCAGGAGAAGATCAGTTTGCGCGCACACCCGGCCCCGATCATCTGGTCGTAGACGATGTCGGGGGTCATCCGGATCAGCGTGAGATCGCGGATCTTCTGACGGATGATCTCGTGGCCGGCGGCGACCGGAATCAGATGGGTGAAGCCTTCCAAGGCCACCGTGTCGCCGTTTCCGACGAGTTCGTCGATCGCCTCTTCGAGCCGCAGGATGCGTGCCACCCGGACCAACTCCGTTCGTGCGCATAGTGAACAGGTGTGCTGTATGCGAACTTACGACAGGTTGCTTGCCCCGGTCAAGCGTCGGTCGTGTCGTCCGGGCAGGTCGCAGGGTCGGGAGCGGGGAAGGCGTAAAAGGGGAGGAGTCGTGAAGGTGCCATGCGGGGAGTGCGACATAAAAAGCCCGGCCGCACTGCTTCGCGGCCGGGTGAGCTTCGGTGTCGGCGATCAGATGTAGACGGCTTCGGGCAGTCTCGTGCGGGGGAGGGAGAGTCGTGCGATGGCCGCGTTCGCGGCGGCCGCAGCCTGCAGATGGCCGCTCTCGCCCCAGTTCAACAATTCGCCGGCCTTGTCCGGATGGATCAGCAGGCGCCGGTAGAT
Organism: Parasphingorhabdus pacifica; assembly: GCF_054779195.1. Lineage (NCBI taxonomy): Bacteria > Pseudomonadati > Pseudomonadota > Alphaproteobacteria > Sphingomonadales > Sphingorhabdaceae > Parasphingorhabdus > Parasphingorhabdus pacifica. Next base: position 642,939 of record NZ_BAAGYS010000008.1, on the reverse strand, counting down.
GCGACCGTTGTCCGGATCGGGGGCGGGCGGATGGACCCGCGTGATGCGGGAGACCATGCGGACCTGCGCGTACGGTGCGATTCCGTCATCGACGCACTGGTAACCGAGGTAGTGCGGATCGTCGATGTCCACGGTGACCTCTTCCAGGCTCTCGCGGCGCAGGATGTCGGAGTAAGTCGACTCGCCGGGTTCCGGGCGGCCGCCGGGGAGTGAGTGCTTGGGGCCATCGACCCTGATCAGCAGACGCCCGTCGGAAGCGAACAGAAAGCCGTACACCTGTCGCACGGGCAGACCGTCCGGCACTTCGTTCGTGCACCAGGTGAACTTCGCCATCTCTCGCTCCTCTCGACTCGTCCAGCGTGATCACGTTACTCATTCGGACGACAATTCGGCGGATTCGCCGCGCGGATGCGGTGGCATCGCCGAACCCGGTGACTCGAGGTCCACAGTGTACTGATCAGGATCGGGCGGTCGGTTCGATTCGACGATCTCGGCGACCGCGGGAGATCAACCGCCCAACCACTTCGCGAGGAACCAGCCCGCCCGACTCACCCGCCGGACCCGCACGTGGTGGCCCGCGATCCCGTGGATCTCCCAGTGCTGACCGCACTCCGGGCATCGCCACGGCCCCATGGTGGTGGTATCCGGGTCGCAGGGATGTCCTCGACGTCCGCGCCGCATATCAACCCCCCTCTCCGGGACTCCGGTCGTCGCGCAGTGATCAGACCACAACCGGCGGCGGCGCGGTACCGGCACGTCGGCGACACGATCGAGAATTACCTAGTGAGTGCGGACAGACCAGCAGGAGCCGGCGATGAACGTCCGGCCGAATGACTTTCGGCCGTGTTGCTCACCCGGTGTGCTTCCTAACGTTGTCCAGGTGGGGTCGGGAGGGCCGGGAGGCCGTGGCTCGAGCGGCTCCGCTGGAGGAGGGGAGTAGCCACATGACTGACGGAGTCCGCATCAGCTGACGTCGGTGTCGTCACCTTGTTCACCTGCGGCGGCGAGCCGACCCGCTGCCGTCGACCCGGACTTCGGAGCGGAGGTGGGCATGAGTACACGGATCGCAGTCGTAGACGACCACGAACTCGTGCGTAGGGGAATCGCGGACCTGCTCACCGAAGAACCGGATCTGGACGTGGTGGCGGAAGCGGGGACCGTGCGGGAGGCACTGGCATTCGTTCCACCGGCGCGCCCGGACGTGGCCGTCCTCGACGTGCGCCTACCTGATGGCAACGGCATCGAACTCTGCCGGGAACTCCGTTCGGTGATGCCCGAAATGCGCTGCCTGATTCTCACCTCGTTCTCCGACGATGAGGCGTTCATGAACTCGCTGATGGCCGGAGCTTCCGGCTACGTGCTGAAGCAGGTGCTGGGGTCGGACTTGTGCTCGGCCATCCGCACCGCGGCCGCCGGCGGAACGCTGAACGAGAGCGGCACGACCGAGGCGATGCTGACCCGGCTCCGCGGCCGCCAGGAACAACGGGATCCGTTGCGTGAACTCGGCGCACAAGAGCGCACCGTATTGGAACTGATCGGTCAAGGAATGACGAACCGGCAAATCGCGGAACGAATGTTCCTCGCCGAAAAGACCGTGAAGAACTACGTGTCCCAGCTCTTGTCGAAGCTGGGTATGCGGCGCCGAACTCAAGCTGCCGTGCTCGCCACCGAACTGCGGCGCTCCGGTGGAAGCGAGCGACGGGGGCCGGGAGCGGGTCAGGAGTAGCGGCGGGCGGAAGCAGCGGTCCGGCCCGAGCAGCGGGGCGGGGTAGCGGTCATCGCCCCGAACATGCGAGAGGGAAGCCCTCGGGGGCGAGCACGAGCACATCGGCGCACGTCAGATCTCGGTAGCGGGTACCAACGGTACTTGCCACAGCAAGTGGGTGCCGCCGCCGTCAGTGGACGTAATGGTCAATGCTCCGGCGCACTGCACGGCCCGTTCCTGAAGGTTGCGCAAGCCGCTGCGCGGAGAATCCGGATCGAATCCGGTTCCGTTGTCGATGATCTCGATGCTGAGGGAGTCCGAGCTGTCGATGGAAATGGTGATCTCGGTTGCGGCACCGTGCCGGATCGCATTGCTGATGCCCTCGCGGACGACGGCCTCGGCATGCCACGAATACGTCACCGGAACCGAGGTGTCCACCGGCCCGCTGATCCGAACCGAAGGTGTGATGCCGAAGGCGTTACCGGCGTCGGCTACCACGTCCAGCAATCGGCGCCGCAACCCGTTCCCCTCGTCCCCCTCGCCTTCGGCGTACAGGTTGTAGATCGACGTTCGGAGTTCCCGCACGGTTTCGTCGAGCTGGTGCATGGATTGCTGCAAGCGCCGCCCCACGTCCGCGCTCTCGACGCGTTGCAGCGCGCTCCGAAGGCCCAATCCGGTGGCGAACAGTCGTTGGACCACGTGGTCGTGCAGGTCCCGGGCAATCCGTTCGCGCTCTTCGGTCACGTCGAGTCGCCGCTGGACGCGGTGCTTGGCCGCGAATTCCAAAGCGATCGCAGTTTGGTCGGCGAAGGAGGTCACCAGCGGGACCTGCTCGGTGCCGAACCGCGGACGCCCCTTCTCGCGCAGCACGATCACCGCTCCGGCGGTCGCCTCGTCGGAGCGCAGCGGTACGGCCAGTGCGGGTCCGAAATCCGGAAGCAGGCGATGCAGTCCTCCGTGCGGCGTGCGACTGACATCGCTGTCGAGTGTCGGCGCGTCCTCGGTCAGGCTGGTTCCTAGCACGGGCCCGTTCGTGGCCACCGGTAGTCCGATCTGGATGTCGACGTCGCCCGCCACCGCTTCCACCCGCGCCGGATTTCCTGGACGGCCTCGCCGCGCGAAGACGATCAAGGCGCAGTCAGCCTGGGCGATCTCCAACGCGCGACGTGCGATCAACCGCAGCGCGTCTTCGGTGCTGCCCCCGGAGAGCAACTCGGTGGTGATCTCGCTGGAAGCTTCCGACCATTGGTGCCGGAGCTTGGCCTGCTCGAACAACCGGGCATTCTCCACGGCAACCCCGGCTGCGGCGGCGAGCGCCCGAAGCACGATTTCATCATCGGGTCCGAACTGGCCACCATCTGCCTTCTCGGTCAGGTAGAGGTTGCCGAACACCTCACCGCGTACCTGGATCGGGGTGCCGAGGAAGCTGTGCATCCTCGGGTGTGCGGCCGGGATGCCGACCGCGGACGGATGCTGTTCGAGATCGTCCAACCGCAGTGTTGTCGGGCTGCGGAGGAGTTCGCCGAGCAGACCGTGCCCCTCGGGCAGGTCACCCAACCGGTTGCGGATCTCGTCGTCCATGCCGACGTGGACGAACCGGGCAAGTTCGCCGTCCGGCCCCAGCACGCCGAGTGCTCCGTAGCGAGCATGCACGAGCGCACTGGCCGAGCTGACGATGCGGTTCAACGTCGCGTCGAGCTCCAGCTCGGAACCCACCTCGAGCACGGCGTCGAGCAGACCCTGCAGCCGGTCGCGGGTCTCCGCGATCCGGGTCAGCCGGTCCTGCAGCTCGTCGAGCAGCTCGTCGAGCCGGAGGCCGCTCAGTTCCGGGGATACCGCTGGCTGCTCCGCAGTGGGAGGTCGTCGCGGCGGATTGTCCGACATGGGGGTTCATTTCAGCAGCGCCGTGGCCGTAGCTACCGAAACGAGTGTGCCTGATGGAAGTCGCAGCGGCCACTGCACGACCGGCCCGGTGGGTCACCCGCCCGGTTCGCCCCGCGTGCACGGGTCCAGGCACGCGTGGTTGACCCCGGGGATCGGAGCAGTGTGCACCCGGTCGGCACGGTCGACGGTGCACCAGGCCAGGACTCCGCCGAGCACGCACAGCCCGGCGGAGATCAGCACCGCCCGCATGAACCCCGGACCGAGAGCCGCACCCGTGCCGATCTCGGAGAGCCCGGCCACGGCCGGGAGCACCGCTACCGCGAGCAGTCCGGCAAGCCTGGACACGGCGTTGTTCACACCCGACGCCGTTCCGGCTCGTTCGTCCGGAACCGAGGCGAGCACAGCCGAGGTCAGTGGAGCGACGGTGACCGCCAGGCCGACCCCGAAAACGATCACGGCGGGCAGAACCGTAGCCACGTAGGTGGCCCCCGGAACCACTCGAGCCATCAGCACCAGCCCGGCAGCGCAGCAGAGCGGTCCGATGGTCATCGGCCAGCGAGGACCGATTCGCTGGGCGAGCGCGCCCATCGTGGGGGAGAGCAGCAGCATGCTGACGGTGATCGGAAGCGTGGACAGCCCCGCCGCCATCGCGGAGTACCCCAGCGATTGCTGCAGCTGCAGCGAGAGCAGGAACAGCGTTCCTCCCAGCGCCGCGTACACGGTGAAGGTCGTGAGATTGGTCCCGCTGAACTGGACCGAGCGGAACAACGACAGCGGTAGCAGCGGGTGGCGGCGACGTGCTTCGACGAGCGGGAAAGCGAGCAACCCGAGCACCCCGACCGAGGCGGAAACCACGGCCGTCACGTCCGCTCTCCCGGCGGGAAGCTCGATCAACGCGTACGTGCTGCCCGAGAGCCCGACGGTCACCGCCACCGCACCCGCCACATCCGGACGGGCGGTGCCCGCGAAGTTCCGGCTTTCCGGAACGCGGTGTGCGGTGACGGCGAAGGCGACCACCGCGATCGGGATGTTGATGAAGAACACCCAGCGCCACGAGACGGCATCCACCAGCCAGCCGCCCACGAACGGACCGATGGCGGAGGAAACCCCGGTCAGCCCGGCCCAGGTTCCGACCGCGCGGCCTCGGTCCTCGCGCCGGAAGGTCGAATTGATCAGTGCCAAGCTGCCGGGGACCAGGAGCGCCCCGCCGACCCCCTGCACCAGTCGGGCGCCGATCAGCGTCCCTGCGTTCGGGGCAAGCCCGCAGCCCAGTGAGGCCGCGGTGAAGACGATCAGCCCCGTGGTGAAGATCCGTCGGCGTCCGTAGCGATCGCCCAGTGCGCCACCCAGCAGGAGCAGCGCGCTGAGCGTGAGCAGGTAGGCGTCGACGACCCATTGCAGTGCGGTGAAATCACCACCGGTGCTTCGTCCGATCGCGGGCAGAGCCACGTTGACCACCGAACCGTCCAGGAACGCGACCCCTGAGCCGAGCACCGTGGCGAGGAGGACCCAACGTCCTGCTGAGCTGTCGAGCGCCACCGCGGGGGAATCGGACGGACGCGGACTGCTCATCGCGTTCACCTCGGTCACGGTGGGCGGCGGCGTGGACGGGCGGTCGAGCCTAATCTCGGCTCGTCGGCCGGTAGGTGCACACGTGCACGCCCGCGCCGCTGGTAACCGTGGAGACCAACTCCAGGGTGCGCGATACTCCGTCGTCGGTGAAGATCCGCTTGCCGCCGCCGAGTATCACCGGCTCGATCATGAGGCGAAGCTCGTCGATCGCGTCCTCGCGCAGGAGCGTGCGCACGAGCGTGGGGCTGCCCATGACCAACAGGTCGCCGTCTCCGGTCGCGCGTAGCTCCCGGATGCGGTCGAGCGCTTGATCGCCGGGGATGCGCGTGGTGTTCGCCCACGTCAGTTCGTCGTCGCCCAGCGTCTCGGACACGACGTACTTCGGTATCGCGTTCATCCGGTCGGCGAACGGGTCGCCTGCTCGGCCGGGCCACGCGGCGGCCATCGTCTGCCACGTGCGGCGCCCGAACAGCAACGCCCGTGCCTTGGTCAACGCGGCGTCGAAAGCACCACCCACGACCTCCGGGTCGAAGAACGGGTGGGACCAGCCGCCATGCGTGAAACCACCATCGGTGTCCTCATCAGGCCCGCCCGGCGCCTGCACCACGCCGTCCAAGCTCATGAACTCGACGACCACGACGCCCATGGGGAACAGCTCCATTCAGCTCCTGGCAGCGCGGCGACGCGGACGAGCGCCGCTCCGAAACACCCGATGCCGCGGTGGCGGATCGCACGTGCAGCATGCCACGTCGGTTCGGTGCGAGCGCTTCAACTCACCGCCCAACCCGGTGAGGCGGTCCCGCTCGTTCGGGCAGCAGCGGACGACCGCCCACTTGTGGGGAGGGGTTTTCCGGTAGTTGTGGATCGGCTGCTGTGCCGGGTGCCGGGTCGGGCCGGTTCTGCCCGGCCGATGCGGGAAACGAAGGAGAAGCCGATGACGGACGATGATCACGCGCTCGCCACCGGTTTGGCCGAAGCCGCAGGCAAGCACCTGCTGGCGCTGCGGGCGGAGCCGGACGCGCCAGCAGGTGCCGAGCTGGGCGAGCGCGGTGACGGCGGTGCCCACGAGCTGCTCGTGATGGCTCTCTCCCAGCATCGCCCGGCGGACTCCGTGCTGTCCGAGCACGGGATCGCGGGACCACCCCGTCGGCCGGGCGGTCGCACGTGGATAGTCGACCCGTTGGACGGCACCCGGGAGTTCGGCGAACCCGGGCGCCGTGACTGGGCGGTCCACGTCGCGCTGGCGGAACGTCACCACCTGGTGTGCGGAGCGGTGGCGCTGCCCGCCGAGGGGATAGTCCTGAGCACCGCCGAGCCCGTCGCGGGGGAGCGCAGGCACCAGGAGTTCCGGATCGCGGTCAGCCGCAGCCGGCCACCGGCTTTCATGACCGAGCTGGCCGCGGCCTTGGCGGCCGAGACGGTGCCGATGGGATCAGCTGGAGTGAAGATCACCAGCGTGGTCCGGGGAGAGGTCGACGCCTACGTCCACACCGGTGGGCAGTACGAGTGGGACAGCGCGGCGCCGGTCGCGGTCGCCAGGTCGGTCGGACTGCACACCTCCCGGGTCGATGGCTCGGATCTCGTGTACGACCGCGAGGATTCCTGGTTGCCGGACTTGCTGGTCTGTCACCCCGAGGACGCCGAACGCTTGCTGACGGAATTCGCACGGCTCGGTCTCGGGCAGGGTTCCTGAGCAGCCCAGCGGTCCGGTCGGTGCGGTGGCGCTCCGGTCGACCGATGATCCGGAAGAATTCGGAGGACGGACTGGGACGGCGTGTTCGCGTTTCACTCTGAACGTTCCGCCGAAACGGTTGCGTTCGTAGCCGAATTCACCATGCGATCCAGGACCCCGCTCGACCCGGCTGCAGTACCGCGGAACCGGCGAGCCGGGTGGTGGAGAAGAACGGGCACCGGCCGTGTGACGTGCGGTCCCGAGCCGGTTGGGGAAATGTCGGTGCGGGTAGTTCCAGGTCCGGGGGGAATGAGAAATGGTCATCGACAGCGCTCGCGACTGGGACCAGGACCGGGAACGCTTCGTCGAGCACTTCCGCCGCCAGGGGCCGGGGTCTCGAGGCGGGCGGGTGGCCGACGATCGTGCGCGGATCTGGTCGCCACTCGCTCGACAGTTCGGCGAAATCGGGCGTGACCTGCTCGCGGTCCGCACGGCCGCCGAGGTCGCCCAACGTGCCGTCGCTTTGGCCCTCGACGTGGTTCCCGTGGCGGCGCTGGCAAGCGTGACCGTGCGGATGGCCGATGGGCATCTCTGCACGCCCGGCTGCAGCGACCACCGCGCGCCGCAACTGGACGAGTTGCAGGACGTGCATGGCCGGGGGCCGTTCGAAACCGCCACCCGGCGCACCGGCGCGGGCATGGCCAGCAGTCCCGATCTGCTGAACGAGCCAGCGTGGTCGGAGTTCGGCCGACGTGCCGAGGAGATGGGTATCCGCAGCGTGCTCGCCGTCGGGATGTTTCCGGTGCGGGGGAAGGGGCGGCTCGGGGCGTTCAACGTTTTCGCGAGCGAACCTCGCGGGCTGGCGGCAGCCGACCCGTCGGTGCTGCTGGTGCTGGCGTCCTTCGCTGCGGCCGCACTGGCCACCTCGGGAGCGCTCACCGAGGAGGACATGGTCGGCACACCACTGCCCATGCCCGTGCGCAGTAGTGAAGTCATCGAACGGGCGACCGAGGTGCTGCTGGAACGGTGCCATCTCAGTGCGGAAGAAGCCTACGACATCCTGCGCCGCTCCTCGGCCGACCTGCTCCGCGTGCGGAAGTCGTAGCGATACCCCCAGCGGACGGCCCGGTGTGCGAGCCGACTGCGCGTCCCCCGCGACGAAGCGGTCGGATCGGTGAGGACTCGACCGCTCCGGATCGGGCGCGATCGCTGCCGTTCCCGCTCGCTTGGCGGGGCAGCGGTGGTGGTCGACCCGGTCCGTAGGCGGTGGACGACCGGTCACTCCCGGACGATGACCACCGGACAACTCGCGTGCTGTGCGCACTGCTGGCTGACCGAACCGAGCAGCGCCCCGTAGAAGCTGCCGTGTCCGCGGGAACCCACGACGAGGACGTCGGCATCGGTCGATTGGTCCAGGAGTACCTGTGCGGAGTGGCCGTGCAGCACTTCGCGGTGGATATGCACCGGAATGTCCTCATTGTGAATGGTTTCGTCCACGGCGTCGTCGAGAGCCTTGCGCGCCGCTCGTTCGAAATCCTCGGGTGGCATCGGGCCACCTTCCCAGCTGTAGAACGCGGGGAACTCCCAAGCGCCCACGGCCCGGAGATCGGCTCCGGTGAGGATCGCCTGCCGCAGTCCCCAGCGCAGGGCGGCCTTCGACGATGCGGATCCGTCCACCCCGACCACGACGGAGCCCGGTTCCTGACTGCTCATGTTCCCTCCGTTTCGAACTCCGGGGTATCCGGAGCGGTGCCGACCGAGGCCGCTTCACCTGCCGTCCGCACCGGTTGTCGATCTCCGTGTTCGCTCGAGTCTGCTCGGTACGGCCCCCGAATTGTCACTCCGCCCGTCGGGGTCGGATTGCCGGAATGCCCATCAATCGGGCAAATCGATTCCGCGGCGGATGTTCCCTACCTGTTCGAGTGACAGCAATGATCGAAAGGCACCCGTCCGGACGCTTGCCGCTTCATTGTGACGGCAGTTACACCTTGGGTGGAAATCGCGAGGTGAGGCCGTGTTCGCATGCGGTCCGGACGGAAGCAGGGGGAAATCATGACCGCAACCCAAGCAGGGGCGGCCGGGCGCTACCTGGTGTTGCTGGAGGACGATGCCACGGTACTGGGAGCGCGGGAACTGAATCGAGTCGCGGGAATCAGGACGGCGAGCACGGCCGACGCGGGCGGTGCATCGACCGCCGAGCTGTTCGGGGCTGCCGACGGGGTAGTGCTGAATGAGCTCGGTGTCGCGTTGATCAGTGCGGGTAGCGACCAGATCGCGGCGCTGGACGCCGCTGTTCGCGAGCGCGGGCCGCTCGCCAGTTTGGAAGCCGAGCGAACCGTGCACGCCATCGGTGCCCCCGGGGCCGACGCGGGAGTCGCCGGGTCGACCACCTGGGGATTGCGTGCGGTCGGTGCTGATCAGAGCGAAGCCACCGGCGCCGGGGTGCGGGTGGCCGTGCTCGACACCGGATTGGATCTCGACCACTCCGACTTCAAGAGCCGGGACATCGTGACCGGGTCGTTCGTGGAGGGGCAGGACGTGCGCGACGGGCACGGGCACGGGACTCACGTGACCGGCACCGCGTGCGGCCCCCGCCTCGGTGATTCCGGGAAGGGATACGGGGTCGCGTCGGAGTCGACGATCTACGCGGGCAAGGTGCTCGGGGACGACGGCTCCGGCAGTGACAGCGGCATCCTGTCCGGAATCTCGTGGGCGATCTCGCACGGGTGCTCGATCGTGTCCATGTCCTTGGGGGCTGCTACGAAGCCGGGCCAGCCGTTCTCCCAGGCCTTCGAACGGGTGGCCAGGCGGGCGATGGCCCGCGGCACGCTGATCGTCGCGGCGTCGGGTAATGAGAGCCAGCGCTCTGCGGGCGTGATCGCGCCGGTCGGCCACCCGGCGAACTGTCCGTCCATCATGGCGGTCGGTGCGATCGACGAGCGGGAGCAGATCGCGGACTTCTCCAGCGGGACGGTGGACGAGATCGGGCAGGTCGATCTCGTCGGACCGGGTGTGAACGTCCATTCGAGCTGGCCGGGCGAGGAGCAGTACCGTGAACTCAGCGGCACCAGCATGGCCACTCCGCACGTAGCCGGAGTCGCCGCGCTGCTCGCTGAGCAGCATCCGGAGCGTGCTTGGGGGCTGTGGGCACGACTTTCCCAGAGCGCCCGCCGGCTGCCCCTCGGATCGACCGATGTGGGAGCGGGTCTGGTCCAGGCCCCCTGATCCGACCCACACCAGTACCGAAACCATCGGGGCTGCGGTGCCGGGTTTCCGTGCGGGGATTGACCCGGCGCGGGAACGCCGGTGCCGCGTTCACGGTGGTCACTCGGGTGTGTTCATCCTTCCGGACGGGTATACGACGAGCAGTCGGCAAAATCACGCTGCTCGCGCAACGGCGATACGAGCAGTCGCTCGGCACAGGGTGATTTCCGCCGAGCGGTTGTCCTCCGTAGATCGTTCGCGGTCCGTTTGGGGGAAGGTATGGACAGACAGACCTCGGAGTCGGCGTGGCAGCAACTGTCCACGGCAGCCGATGAAGTGGGAAAGGTGTCCCGGCCCCCGGAACTCGTCGGGGATGCCGAAGAGAGCGAACGCGTGCAGCGGAACTTGCGCGCGGTCACCGTGTCGGCACGCAAGCTGGCGCGGTTCCTCGACGCACTGGCCCAGCGCTACGATTCGCCGAACGCGGCGGAGCCGTCGGATGCGCAGGTAGCCCTGGACCAAGCAGCGGCGGCCGCCGAGGACCTGGCCACCTGTTCCAAGGCGGCCGTCCGCGCGATCGAGGAGGGCTGAGCGACGTGTCGCCGGTGCTCGACGACCACGCGGGTGCCGGGCCTTAGTCCCGTTTGAGCGCCTTCTGCAATTCCGCCTTGCTCATCTTCGACCTGCCCTTGATTCCGGCGCGTTGCGCGTCCGCGTAGAGCTGGTCCTTGGTGCGCCCGCCCGGGCCGTACCGATTGCCCGACCTGATCCCGCCACGGCGCTGTGGCGGAATGTCCTCGGTGGCGGTCTTGCTCGCCTGCTTGGATTCTCCGCGCTGGGCCCGCTCCTTGTTCACCGTGCGAGCAGCGATCTCTTCGGCGCGGTCCTCGCTACTGCCACGTTCCTCGGTCTGGCTTTTGATGTGTTCGTACTGGCGTTCCTGCTTCTTCGTCCATGCGCGCTGAGGCATCGTGAGGCACCGCCTTTCCAGGAGCTCCGCAGCATCGGTCGTTTCCGCCTGCCGCAGGTACCCTCAGAGCCCGCAGCGTTGCCCTGCACTGGCTCGGACGACGAGATCGGATCGAGGGGACGTCGACGGAGCGAAGTGCAGGTCCGTGGAAGAGGCGCCTGGGCACCAGCGGAATTCCGTGTTCGTAGGTTGGGCTTCTTCCGCTAGTGCTGTACCCGGCCCACCGGGGTTCGACACTCTCCCCCCCCACTGGTTCGTGGGCCGCCTGCGGTGACAGCGGTGCCGAGGACGGGACACCCGGATACCATCCGCTGGACGGGGGCAACAGGACGGGAGCACCGAGCGTGATGCGCTTCGTGAGCGGTATGGCCGGTTGGACGGCGCCCATCCGTCCACTGCGAACACCGGCGTGGGCGGAGCAGAGCGGTACCTGGAAAGCGGCACGACCTTCGATCATCGAGGCGGCGCTGCGTCGAGCCCGAGCCCGGCCTTCGGGAAACTGGTACGTCTTCGCGGCGAGCAGGGAGGTGACCGCGGCCCGGCCGCTGGGGCGGACGGTGGGTGGTACCGAGCTGGTCGCCTGGAGAGGTGCGGGAGGCCGACTGATCGTGGGGCCGGGAGCCTGCCCGCACCTGGGGGCGCCGTTGAGCGAGGCGCGCGTGCATTGCGGCGGGTTGGTCTGCCGATGGCACGGGCTGCGTCTGGGGGAGAGCACCCGAGGGTGGTGGCAGCCGCTTCCCGCCTACGACGACGGCGTGCTCGCCTGGGTACGACTCGACGAGGTGGGTGGGGAGGAGCCGACCGCGGAGCCGGTCGTGCCGGTGCGGCCGCCGATGGCGTCGAGCATCGAGGCGGTGGCCACGACGATCGGAGAGTGCGGGCCGGAGGACGTCGTCGCCAACCGGCTGGATCCGTGGCACGGTGCGTGGTTCCACCCGTACTCGTTCGCGAACCTGCGGGTTCTCGAGACACCGTCCGTCGGGGACGAGGTGGCCGGAGCGGACGCCTTCGAGGTGGAGGTGAGCTTCCGGTTGTCCCGACGTCTCGGCGTTCCGGTTCGGGCGAGTTTCACCGCGCCCGAACCGCGCACCATCGTCATGCGGATCACCGAAGGCGAGGGGACCGGCAGCGTCGTGGAGACCCACGCGACGCCGTTGGGCACCAATCGTGCTGGCCGACCCACCACCGCCGTGATCGAGGCGACAGTGGCCCATTCCGAGCGTCGGGGATTTCGCGGGGCTCGCTCGGTGGCACCCGTCGTGCGGGGGTTGATGCGTGCGGCGGCTCTTCGGCTCTGGCGCGACGACCTGGCTTACGCCGAGCGCCGGTATCGGCTCCGCGAGCGCGGACAGTGGCCGGGAGGAGCTTCAGGGGGAGACCGAGGCCAGCTTGCGCAGTAGCGCATACCGGCCGCGTTCGGGTACGGACCACAGTTCGTGGCCCCGCACTCCCCAGGAGGACAGGAGCAGGTTGGCCGCGTGCACACCGGTTGTGGCGGCCCGCTCCATCAGAGCGGTGGGGAGATCGATCCGGACGAAGTCGCCGGCCAGAACCACGTCCGGCTCGGAGGTGGGGACCGCGAGCCGCTCGGCGAAACCGCCGGGTGCGAACAGCGGGCAGTCCGCACGCATCTCGTGTCGTTCGTCGATGATGCGTGCCCGTGCGGTCTCCGGGTACAGCCGGTGGAGTTCGGCGAGCAGGCGCGGGCGAAGATCTCGAACCGAGGAGTCCGGGGGCAATGCATAACAGTGCAACTCGACCACGGAACCGCCGCGGTCGTCGGCCCAGTCCCGGGCGCTGCGCTCGTAGCGTTCGAGAACGCTGACATTGTCCACCGGGCCGAATCCACTGGTGCCGAGGAAGGCGGAGCGGGACGTGCGCACGGGGCGATCCAGCCACAGTCGCGAGACCAGGAACGGGTCGGCGTTGCGCAGCCGCCCGACCCGTTCCCGCCACTGTGGATCGCCGAGCCCTGGGGAACGTTTCACGATGGAGCGCAGTGCGGCGGGGTCGGTCGCCAGCACCACGCCGTCGACCTCCAGCTCGGACCCCGACTCGAGCCGGACGGCTCTGGAACGCCGCGCCCCGCGCCCGATCTGCTCCACCGCGCTGCCGGTGCGCACTTCAACGCCCCGTACCGCGAGGTAGCGCTGCAAGGGTTGCCACAGCGCGGGGGCGAAGCAGTCGGTGGGGAGGTCGAACAGGAGTCCTTCGTTGGAGCCCAGGAAGTAGATGTGAAACATCGTCGCGAGCTCCGCGGCGGACAACTGCTCCGGCGCGCTGAAGAAGCTCCGGGCGAACACCTCGAAAGCGAGGTGTCGAGCGGCTCGGGGAAAGCGGATGCGCTCCAGGAAGGTGCCCGCGTCCGTGTCGTCGAGCTGGTGGTAGGTCGCGGGAACGGACACGTCGGCGAGCGGAAGCGCCGCCCTGGTGCCGAGCCGCGCGATGTCGCCCCAGGTGAAGGTGGGGCTGCGTGCGGCGAAGCAGAGCGCGTTCCACAGCGGTGTTCGGGCCAGGCCGCGGAAGGTGTCCCGGAGACCGCTGCTGTGCACCAGTGGGTAGTCGGTGACCGGGGTGAGCCCGTCCAGGCCGGGATCGGCTCTTTCGAGCAGCCCGCGCAAGTTGTAGTACTGGCGGAAGAACGCGTGGAAGCCACGGTTCATCGGCACTTCGGAGCCATCGGCGAGGGTGGTGCGCCAGCCACCGGCCCGACCTCCCAGGAACTCGGCTCGTTCCAGCAGCACCACGTCCACGTCTCTTTCAGCCAGGCATGCCGCGCTCGCCAGGCCTGCGATGCCGCCTCCGATGATCGCTACTCGCGGTCTGCGGCTCAGGTGCCCGGTACCGGGGCGGCCCGGCGGCGCGGGATGCCGGACCGCTTTCCGGTCCCGGCCGGGCGGATCGCCGGGCATCACGAGCGTCCCGTCTGCGTCGGTACCGGTCTGCGTCCTGCGAGGCCGTTCACCAATCCGGCCCGCAGCCTGCCAGCGGTGGCCGCGCTCCAGGTGGGGGCCGCCACCGCCAGCCGCCGGGTGGTGGACACGGCGAGTCGGCGGCCGAAGACGTCGTAGTCCGCCTCGACCACGCGGTCGAGGATCTCGCGGTAGAGCACGAACGCGGTCGACACACATGGGCGCGCGGCGGGGGAGAGCATCCGGATGCCGGGTTCGGCCGATCGGTAAACCGCCTGGGTACGTGCCACCTGGTCGGCGAGAGCTCGGCGGACCCGCTGATCGGGGCGTCCCGCGTGAACACACCACTGCAGCCGGGCTCGATCCACGCCGAAGGCGGCGAGTTCATCGGCGGGCAGGTACACCCGCCCCCGGAACATGTCCTCGGCCACGTCCCGCAGGAAGTTGGTCAGTTGAAACGCCCTGCCCAGCGCCGCTGCGCTGGGAGCCGCGGTGGCTTCGTCGACCACGCTGCCCAATACCGGCAACATCTGGAGCCCGATCACGGCGGCCGAGCCGTACATGTACCTTTCGAGCTCGTCGCGAGTGGCGTAGTCGGTGACCGTCAGGTCCATGCGCATCGCGGTCAGGAACTCGGTGAACAGGCGCGGGTCGATGTGGTGCCGGGCGGCCGTGTCGAGTAGCGCCGCCAGGATCGGCTCGTCGCTGTGTCCGACCGCGATGCCGTCGAGGAGTGCGCGTTCCCACCCGTCCAGCTGGTCCCGCCGCGCCGTGTTCGGGTGGTGTCCGTCGACGATGTCGTCGACCTGGCGGGCGAAGCCGTACAGGGCGTGCACCGCGGGGCGCAGTGCCGGGCTCAGCATTCGGGTGGCCAGGAAGTACGTGCGCCCGTGTGCGGCGTTGAGCTGTTTGCACCGCCGGTATGCGAGGCGCAGATCGGGATGTCGTATTCCGGCGCGGTCGAGTTCGTGGTCGGTCACCCCGAGACCTCCGCTGACGCTGTCCACGGCGGAAATCAGACCACACGTCCCGGTGACGGCTGTTTGCGCTGCCTGTGGTGGGACCGACACCGTGACCTCCTGCACAACGGTCTGGCCAGGGCTTCCGGGACCGGAAACCGGCGTTGCGGTTCCGCGGGTTCGCGCGTCCCTGAGCGGGAATCGTCACCGCCACCGGCAATACACGCAAAACGGCGGTGGCTCCGGAAGCCGCCTTTCGACCCGGCCGAGCGAGCGGATATCCACGACGTCAACGCAGGCCGCCCTCCTCGATGGCCTCGTCCAGACTGTCCATGAGCACCACGCCCAAGGTGTTGGCGACCGAGCCACTCATCAGCGCGCTTCGCAGCTCGTTGGCCAGCAGCCGCACCCGCCTGCGTTCCGGTTCCGGTTGCTGCGCGGCCTCCAGGAGATTCCGGGCGGTCTGCTCGATGACCTCGGTCTCGCCGTATCGAGCGTGCACGGTGGGCAAGGTCAGCAGGGCCACGCGTGCCACCCGGACGAGCCCGGTGAGCGTCGCGGGGGTGTCACCGGCTTCTACAGGTTTTTTGGGCGGCACCATGACGGGAACCGGTTGGTCGCGCGCGTCCGGAGTGGTGTTCGGTCCGCGTTCCGCTGTCGAGTCCTGTTCGAGCACGGTCACCGGGGAACTCTGGCTGCGGGCCCACGCGGCGACATCGCCGCCGTAGTGGTCGACGCAGATCAGGCCGAATCCGGTGAGTCCTGCCCTGCTCGGCACATCGGTGTCGTCGCTCCGCGGCGTGGAGATGAGCTCGCGATTCCGCAGACCCCGCAGGACCTGGTCGAACTCGGCCCCGGTGATGGGTGGTGAAAGTGAGCGGGCGTGCGGGCTGCTGAGAAAGGTGGCCACTTCCGGGCGGAAACGATTGTCGTCGTAGAGGAACCGGAGGAAGGCGTTCGCGATCGTTTCGAGTCGGCTCACCGATGTGCCCCCTCCGCAGCCGTTCGGTATGCGGTTCCCGCAGCCGCGAGCGGTTGGTGGTGGCCGCGCCGGTCGTGCGGGCGCGGACGTGCGTTGCGAACGCGACCCTTCGTTCGCCCGTACGTTCCACAGCCCCAGTGACGATTCCGGGGTTCGGACCCGTGGCATCCGAGCACTCGGATGGTCTGCTCCACGCGCTGGCCGTAAACCCCGTGTGAAGCAGAGCCTAGGGGGGACAATCGGGGTCCGCAGTGTTTGTGTCACTCACATGATTGGCTGCGGCGAGATTGTTTTTGGTGATCAGATAGCATTCTTCGTGCTGATAAGAAGTGATTTCGTCATGAGCTGAGTGGGTGGCGCACGGGGCGCAGATGCCCGCAGATGCCCGCAGCCGCCGAATCCGGTGCTCGACACGACTGCGCGGTCGCGGACGCCCTCTCTCCGGAAGACGGTCGTCCGCGACCGCGTGGTGCCTGGTCAGTCCCGCCTGTCGGCAGATGCGCTCAGCGCGAGACCCGGTGTTCGCTCGTGTGCGCGGTACCCCGCGACGACCGCCCGCATTGCCGGGGCGGTCACCGATCGGGTCACCGCACGGAGAACGTCAGCTCGTCCCCGGAGCTGTCGACCTCGACCCGCTGTCCGTGATCGAGCTTGCCCTCCAGCAACAGGTCCGAGATGGAGTCGTCGACCTCCCGCTGGATGGTCCGACGCAGCGGACGCGCA
Organism: Parasphingorhabdus pacifica; assembly: GCF_054779195.1. NCBI lineage: Bacteria > Pseudomonadati > Pseudomonadota > Alphaproteobacteria > Sphingomonadales > Sphingorhabdaceae > Parasphingorhabdus > Parasphingorhabdus pacifica. Next base: position 626,356 of record NZ_BAAGYS010000008.1, on the reverse strand, counting down.
CCGAACTCGGGCTGGTGGCCGTGAACGGTGATCCAGTCGACGGCGGTGGGGGTGAACTCGACGTCGATGTCCTGCGAACGCAACCGTTGGCGGGTGTCGTCGAGGAGCAGTTCGGTGATTCGGTGCAGCTGGTCCTGCTCCAGCTTCCGGAACACGACGATCTCGTCGATGCGGTTCAGGAATTCCGGGCGGAACGATTCCCGAAGGCGAGCCATCAACCGTTGCCGGGACGGTTCGTCGGTTTGTTCCTGTTCCCGGCTGTTGAACCCGAGCACACCCGAGCGCTGCGAGATGATGTCCGAACCGAGGTTGCTGGTCATGATCAGCACGGTGTGCTTGAAATCGATCGTGCGCCCCTGGCCGTCGGTCAACCTGCCGTCCTCCAACACCTGGAGCAGCACGTTGAACACGTCCTGGTGCGCCTTCTCGATCTCGTCGAGCAACACCACCGAATACGGCCTGCGGCGAATCGCCTCCGTCAGCTGACCCGCCTCGCCGTATCCGACGTATCCCGGCGGCGCGCCGACCATGCGGCTGGCGGTGTGGCTCTCCTGGAACTCGCTCATGTCGAGCCGGGTCATGCGAGCCTGGTCGCCGAACAGGGACTCGGCCAGTGCCCGGGCGAGCTCGGTCTTCCCGACCCCCGTGGGTCCCAGGAAGAGGAAGGTGCCGACGGGCCGGTTGGGGTCGCCCATGCCGGTGCGCGACCGGCGGACCGCCCTGGAAATGGCGTGCACCGCTTCATCCTGGCCGACCACCCGATTGTGCAGCTGCTCTTCGAGGTGCAGCAGTCGGCTCTTCTCCTGCTCGGTCAGCTGCTCGGTCGGGATGCCGGTCGCGCGGGAGACGACCTCGGCGATGTCCTCGGCGGTCACCTCCGGGATGCCCGTCTGCTCGCCATGTCGGTGCTGGCGGATCTGTTCCTGCACCTCGATGAGCTGGTCCCGCAGTGCCGATGCGCGCTCGTACTCCTCGTCGGCCACCGCTTGATCCTTGTCCCGCACCAACTGCTCGGCCTGCTTGTCGAGGTCGCGCAGATCCGCGTTGGGCGTACTCGTGCGGAGTCGCTTGCGGGCGCCCGCCTGGTCGATGAGATCGATCGCCTTGTCGGGCAGGAAGCGGTCGGAGATGTAGCGGTCCGCGAGCTCGGCCGCAGCCATGATCGCCGAGTCGTGGAACCGCACCTGGTGGTGGGCCTCGTAGCGGTCGCGCAATCCGCAGATGATGCGTTCGGTGTCCGCCACGCTGGGTTCGGAGACCGTGATCGGCTGGAATCGGCGCTCCAGGGCGGCGTCCTTCTCGATGTTCTTTCGGTATTCGTCGAGCGTCGTCGCACCGACCGCGTGCAGTTCGCCCCGGGCGAGCTTCGGCTTGAGCATGTTGCCCGCGTCGACGGCTCCTTCCGAACCCCCCGCTCCGACGACGGTGTGCAGCTCGTCGATGAAGATGATCAGCTCGTGGCTGTGCTTGCTGATCTCGTCGAGGAGCTTGTTCATGCGTTCCTCGAAGTCACCGCGATAGCGGGTCCCGGCGACGATACCGGACAGATCGAGCTGAACGATGCGCTTGTCGGCGAGCACGTCCGGCACTTGGTCGTCGATGATGCGCTGTGCGATGCCTTCGATCACCGACGTCTTGCCCACACCGGCCTCGCCGATGAGAACCGGGTTGTTCTTCGTCCGCCGCGACAGCACCTCCACGGTCTGCTCGATCTCGTCGTCCCGCCCGATCACCGGGTCGAGCTCGCCCGCACGTGCGCGCGCGGTGAGGTCTTGGCCGAACTGCTCGAGAGTGGGCGTGCTCGATTCCTGCTGGGGTTCCCGCGTCTCAGCGCCGCCGCCCCGGCCAGGGGTGCTGTTGGACTGCAACGCCTGCAGTGTGACGTTCGACTTCGCCAGCAATCGACCGGCGTTGGAATCCGGGTTGGCCGCGAGGGCGAGCAGCAGGTGATCCGGCCCGATGTAGGAGGAGCCGACGGCCCGCGCGATCTGGTGGGCGTCCAGCAGAGCGCGCTTGGCCGCGGGTGTGAGCGCCAGGGACGGTTGCTCGCTGCCCTCCGCTCGCGGCAGTGCCTGCTCGATGCTCTCCGCCAGCGCATCCGGGCTCGCACCGGCGCGCTCGAGCATCGCGTGCGTCGTCTCGGTCCGGCAAGCCGACCACAGGAGGTGCGGTGTGTCCAGGTCGCGGGTCTGGTGTTCGACCGCGAGGCGAGCCGCCGCTCCCATCAGTTCCTGCGCCTGCTGGGTCATCAGTCGGGTGATGTCGACGCGTTGCACGGCTCCCTGGCCGGGGCCGCCCGAGCCAAGGAACCGGGCGAGGAAGTCATCGAAAGGACTTGAACCGAACCCGCCCGGACCGAAGAAGCCGGTCATCGTTACCTCCCTTGTCGGCGAGCATCTACAGCAGGGTTTTCCCGCGTGGATCGACTGTTCAAACCCGAGGTTCCGGGGAGAGACGCGTCACAACGGGAACGGATCCTCGTGCAGATCGTCGAGCAAATCGCCCTTCGCCAATCGCCGCAGCACCTCCGTGCTGGTGAAGCGCAGGTCCTCGGGACGCTCGCAGGACCGGACCTCGTCCCACGTGATCGGGGTCGACACGGTCGGGTGGGACCGAGCGCGCAACGAGTAGGCGGCCACTGTCGTCTTGGCCGGGTTGTTCTGGCTCCAGTCGATGAAGACCTTGCCCTTCCTGGCGGCCCTTGCCATCTTCGCCAGGACCTGATCCGGGTGTTCGTCGGACAGGTGCTGGGCGAGGTCCTTGGCGTAGGCGGACGTACGTTCCGAGCTGCTGGTGCGCACCGGGCAGTACAGCTGCAGCCCCTTCGACCCGCTCGTCTTGGCGTAAGGGCGCAAACCGTCGGTGCGCAACAACCGGTACAGCCATTCCGCCGTGCGGCAGCACTCCACGATGGTGGCCGGTTCACCCGGATCGAGGTCGAAGACGAGCAGATCTGGCGTGTGTCGAGCCCCTCGTGGTCCGACGGTCCACTGCGGTACGTGCAATTCGAGCGCGGCCAGGTTCGCGGTCCAGACGAGGGTGGGAAGGTCGGCGATCACCACGTGGTGGTTGGTGGAAGATCCGGATCCATCGGCGCCGCTGCGCAGCGCCACGGTACGCAGCCAGTCGGGGGCGTGCCGGGAGACGTCCTTCTCGAAGAACGAGTCGCGGCCGACACCGTCGGGAAATCGGATCAACGTGGCCGCGCGATCCCGCAGGCGGGGTAGCAGGGCCGGAGCCACCTGCCGGTAGTAGTCGATCACGTCCCCCTTGGTGAACCCCGCCTCGGGATACAGAACCTTGTCGAGGTTGGACAGTCGAAGGCGCTGACCCGATACGTCCACGGTCGTGCGGCTGCTCGGCATCCTCGACCACGTCCTCTCCGATTCAGGAGGCCCGGCGTGAACCCCGACCGCGTCCGCCTTCGGCCGTCGAGCCGGCCACGGCCTCTTCCAGCTCCGCGCGATTCATCTTCGAGCGGCCGCGGATTCCCAGTTCCTTGGCCTTCTTCTCGAGTTCGCTCTTGCTCAGGTTGTGCACGTCCTGGACGGGTTCGGCCTCGCGCTGCTTTTCCCGCCGGTCCGAACGGCCCTTGCGCGCGTGGTCGACGCTGCGACGCAACGCGTCGGTGAGGTCGATGACGTCGGTCGGTTGAGGAGGTTCCTCCGCGACCTCGGGCGTACGCCCCTGGCTCTTCTCTTCGATGAGCTGTTCGACCCGGGTCGTGTAGGTGTCCTCGTATTCCTCGGGCTCCCACTCGCCGCTCATCGACTCGATGACCGTCGTGGCCATCTGGATTTCCTTCTCGGTCGGTTCACCCGTCGCGGGAGCGTCTTCGACGAGTTCGCCCGGATCGCGGATCTCGTCGGCGAAGAAGAGCGTGTTGAGGGCGAGCGCGGTCTCATCGGCCCGGACCGCCGTGAGGTAGGCCTTGCCCCGCAGGACGAACGTGGCGATCCCGGCCTGGTTGGTCTCGCTCATGGCCCGCCGCAACAGGTTGTACGGGCGGTAGTGCTCCTTGTTGTTCGGCGCCAGCCAGTAGGTCTTCTGGAAGTACACCGGGTCGATCTCGTCGAGGTCGACGAACGTGGTGATGTCGATCGTGCGGGAGCGGCCCGGGGCGATCTCGTCGAGTTCCTTCTGATCGACAGTGACCAGCGCGCCACCGACCTCGCGTCCTTTGACGATGTCGTTGTAGTCGACTTCCTCGCCGGTGCGTTCGTTGACCCGCTTGTACCGGACGCGATCGTTCGTACCGCGCTCGTACTGGTGAAACGAGATGGTGTGGTCCTCGGTGGCGCTGTAGAGCCCCACGGGGATGGTCACGAGTCCGAAGTTGATCGAGCCGGTCCATATCTTGCGTGCCATGCGGCCACCTCCTTCGCCCGTGACATCGCCCCACGGTGCGGTGTTGAGGCCTCTTAGCAGTATGGCTCGCATCGCGGGGGGTCGAGGACTTCGGCGCGGTCGCAACGTCCGATTCCGCTCGGTCACGACCGTGCGGCGACATCGGAGCAGCTCGTCCGAGTCCGCGGCCACCCGCACGAAACCGTCCTCGTCGGAACAACTCTGCAGGAGGCGCTCGCAGCTCATGGTAGGTGCGCGCGGTCGCGCGCACAGCGCAGCCGCCGGGTGCATCCTGGACTCGACCGCGGGAGGAGTTATGGCGTTCAAGCGCAGGTGGGCCTGGTTGGTGGGCGCTCTGGTGGTGGTCGCGGTGCTGGTGGTGGCCGCCACCATCGTGCTTCAGCGCACCAACGGAGCCGTGAACGGAGCAGGCCCGGTGACCGTGGTGAAGGTCGACAACGCGCCCGCGGCGCGCCCGCCGACGGGGATCGGCGCGGCGGACCTGGTCTACGTCGAACCGGTCGAAGGTGGTTTGAACCGGATGGCAGCCGTGTTCGCCAGTGAGAAGCCCGAGGTGGTCGGACCTGTACGCAGCGCGCGGGAAACCGACCTCAGGCTGCTCCCCGAACTCGGGAGGCCCGCCCTGGCGTTCTCCGGTGCCGCGCCGGAGCTGTTGCCGCTGATCGAGGACGCCCAGGTCCTGGACGCTTCACCCGCACGTGTGCCGGACGCCTATTACCGGGATGATTCCCGCAGCATTCCGCACAACTTGTACGTCCGCCCGGACCAACTGCCACGCGGCGAGGTGTGGTCGGCCGAGGAGGCGTTCCGGTTCGGGGACGCTCCAGGTGGCGGGCAGCCCACCCAGCACCGCGAGGTGCGGTACACCGCTTCGTCGGTCGGGTTCGACTGGTCCGACGGGCAGCGCCGATGGCTGGTGTCCATGGACGGCCAACCGTTCGAGACCGCCGACAGTGGGCGAGCCGCAGCGGCCAACGTGATCGTGCAGACGGTTCCGGTGCGCGAATCCTCCTTCGAGGACAGCGAGGGCAGTGTCTCGCCGTTCGCGGACACCGTCGGCAGCGGCGAGGCGACGGTGCTCCGTGACGGACAGTCCTTCCAAGCTCGCTGGTCGCGCCCATCGGTGGAGGCCACGACCACCTACACCACGCCGGAAGGAGAGCCCATGCCGATGGCTCCCGGAAACGTGTGGATCGTGCTCACGGCCGGGTGAGCGGCGGGCGGTGATGCCGGTGGACGTGGATTCAAACCACCCGGTGCGCTCCCTCCGGAAGACGCTCGGTGTATCCGTGTCGAGCCAGGTGTTCGAGCAGCGGAACCACGACTCGACGGCTCGTCCCGAGCGCTTGCCGAGCCTGCGCGGGCGTGAACCGGTCGGGCAGGTGCCGAAGTCGCTCGACCGCCGCCGTCTCGAACGCGGGCAACAACACCAGGCCGGGGCCCAGTCGCGAGAGCTCACCCGCACGCTCGGCGGCGGCGAGTTCCTGCTCGCCCATCCCCAGGGCAGCGAGTTCTTCGGAAGTCGGAGCCTGGAACGGGGCGGTGCGCAGCGCCTTGCGGAGCGTGGTCACCGCATGCCGCACGGATTCGGGAAGTGTCGTCGAAGTGGCGCTCAGCCGTCCCTCGTGCAACGTCAGATCCGCCGCTCCCGGAGCTCGTAGCACGGGTGCGAGCAACGCGGTCTCCGGCAGGTCGAGCGCATGCCGAACGGATTCGACGGGCATCCCGGCCGACAGCGGTTGCTCCCGGTGGTGCTGAGCGAGTACGTCGGGGAGACGCGCCGCGAGTTCGTCGCGATAGGACGAGTCGAGCAACCAGTCCGTTCCGGCGATTGCGTCCGGCGGAGGATGGGCTCCCATCGCCCGCAGCTCCTCGATGCGCACGAGGCGTCGCCGACGCAGTTCCGCCACACCGTCGGGTTGATCCCCGTAGTCGAGCAGCGAGGTCGCCCGCCGCCGCGCCGCTCCCCGACGGGTCAGCTCGGGCGGTCTGACGTCGAGGACCACCACACCGGCGGGGATGCGACGACCACCGGTGTCCCGGAGCAGGGCACGGTCACCTATGCGCAGCGGCTGCGGCCTTCGCAGGGTCAACCGTGCGGTGTGCGCCCCCAGTGGACGCACACGCGCGGCGACCGACTCTGACCCCACGTGGAACATGAGCTCACGCGGGAGCTGTGCGGCGACGCTGCCGCGCAGCCGCACGTCCACCACCTCGGTGGTCAACCAGCGCCGCGGTGCGAGCAGGGCGCCCCCGCGGGCGACGTCCTGCAACGAGACACCGCGCAGGTTGACCGCGACGCGGGCCACCGCACCGACATCTCGCTGCGGCGTCCCGAGGCTGTGCAGGCCGCGGATCGTCGCCGTCCGCCCGGCAGGATGCAGCGACACCTGTTGTCCGACCCGCAGCCGTCCGCCCGCGAGGGTGCCGGTCACCACCGTCCCTGCACCGTGGACGCTGAACGTCCGGTCGATCCACAACCGCACGTCCTCGTCGTGGTCCGGAGGAGGCAGCCGACGTGTGAGGTCGTCCAGCTCTTGCCGCAGTTCCGCGATTCCCCATCCGGTCGTACCGCTGGCGTGCACCACCGGAACGCGGCCGAGCGACGTGGCGCCGAGCTGCTCCAATGCCTGCTCGGTGGCGCCGTGCGGATCTGCGATGTCGCAGCGGGTGACCACGAGGAGGCCGTGTTGGACGCCCAGCGCGTTGAGCGCTTCGAGGTGTTCGGCCGATTGGGCCATCCAGCCTTCGTCGGCGGCGACGACGAACATCGCTGCGGGAACCGGCCCGATTCCGGCCAGCATGTTGGGCACGAACCGTTCGTGTCCGGGTACGTCCACGAAAGCCGCGGTATCGCCGCCGGGCAGTGCCCCCCAGGCGAACCCGAGGTCGATCGTCATCCCTCGGCGATGCTCCTCCGCCCAGCGATCGGGTTCCATCCCGGTCAGCGCGCGGATCAGCGTGGACTTGCCGTGGTCCACATGTCCGGCGGTGGCGATGACGTGCATCAGTCCGCCGCCGCGACGAGGGCACGAACGAGGACTTCGTCGTCACGGGGAGGTAACGCGAACAGATCCAGCAGGCACTGTCCCCGCTCCACGTGCGTCAGTACCGGAGGCGACCCGACGCGCAACCTCTTGGCGAACGGTTCTGGGACCGCGACGGCCGCGCTGGGCAGGTCGACCCCGGGTGCGCCACCACCTCCGACGGTGGCGGTACTGGTCAGCGCGACAGCCTCCACGTGCGGCCGGAGCGCGTCGACGATGTCCTGGGCGCGGCGCAGCAGACTCGCCCGGTCCTGTCGCAAGGCGGCCGCGACCGGTGGTTCCGGACCGCGCACCGTCGCTTCGAGCGCTGCGAGGGTGAGCTTGTCGACCCGCAAGGCCCGGGCGAGCGGGTGACCGCGCAGCTGCCGCACGAGTTCGTCGCTGCCGAGTAGCAACCCGGCCTGGGGGCCGCCGAGGAGCTTGTCGCCGCTGGCGGTGACCAGGTCGGCGCCAGCGGCCAGCGTGGAACGGGCGTCCGGTTCCGCGGGCAGCGCGCGGTGGGGGGCGAGCAGGCCCGAACCGATGTCCACCACCAGCGGAACACCGAGCGAACGCAATTCGGTGACCGGGACCGAAGAGGTGAATCCGCTGATCGCGAAGTTGGCGGGATGCACCTTCAGCACGAATCCGGTATCGGGGCCCACGGCGTCGCGGTAGTCCTCGAAATGAACCCGGTTGGTCGTACCGACCTCCCGTATCCGGGCACCGGTTGATTCCAACAGATCGGGGATCCGGAACCCGGCGCCGATCTCGACCAGTTCTCCCCGGGCGAGCACGATCTCCCGGTCCTGGGCGAGTGCGGTCGCCGCCAGTGCCAGTGCGGCCGCGCCGTTGTTGACCACGTGGGCGGCTTCGGCGTCGCCGACCGTGTCGAGAAGCGCGGCGATGGTCGAAGCTCCGCGGCGTCCACGTTGCCCGCTGTCGAGATCCAACTCCACATCGGTGGTGTCGGAGGCCTGCCGCAGAGCCTCCACAGCAGCCAGGGAGAGTGGCGCCCGGCCGAGGTTGGTGTGCAGCAACACCCCGGTGGCGTTGCGTACCCGGCGGATTCCGGCCGCCGAATCGGGTAGTTCCGCGAGGGTCGTCGGGACGACGTCCTCCGGGGCGATCTCGCCGGCACGGGCTCGTTCCTGCACGGTACGCACGGTGCGCTTGACCAGATCACGGCCGATCCGGTCGATCGCCGCCGAGATTTCCGGATCCGCGAGTACGCGATCAGTGGCCGGTACGTGGCGCCGGGAATCCTGCATGTGCCGAACTATAGGAGATCCACGTCGGCCGCACCGCTCAGCGGAATCCGTGGCGCGCTCGCGCGAACCGATCCGCGGTTCCGGAGCGCCCTGGTGGTGTACTCGCCGGGATGGCCATCCGGGCGGAGGATTCCCGGATCCTCAAATCTGCTCCGAAGTGAGCTGGTCGCGGGCACCCGGCCCCGGAGATCGGGCGAGGAACGTGTGCACGATGTCTCGTTGCCAGCCGACGGTGGTGCTTCGAGCGGTGTCGACGAACCCGGCGTGGCGCAGGCGGTCCTCGAAATCCCGGGCGCCGTCGAACTCGCGCACGCTGCGATGCAGGTGCCGGTACAGCGTGGCGTCACCCGTGCACAGTCTGCCCGCCGGAATGATGACGCCGAGGCAGACCACGTGCCAGAGCAGCCGCGCGCGCATCGAGTCGCGCACCGAGTACTCGTGGACGGCCAATCTTCCACCGGGACGGAGCGCGTCGCGAAGAGAGCGGAGTCGGGCATCGCGGTCGGGGAGGTTGCGGATCAGGTAGGCGGCGAGGATCGCGTCGAATCCGGCACTGCGGCCACCGGTTTCGATGATGTCCTCGATGGGTTTGTGGAGGAACCGCACCGTTGGGGGCCAATCCTTCTCACGTGCCTGGGCCAGCATCTCGGCTGAGGCGTCGACCGCTGTGATTCGTGCCCTGGGGGCGACGGCCAGCAATGCGGCGGTGGACGCTCCGGTTCCGCAACCCGCATCGAGCAGGTGTTGTCCGGCGCCACCGTCGCGGATGCCGAGCCGAAGTGCCGACTTCCGGAGGTCGCGGTGGTAGCCGGGATTCGAGCCCACCAGCCGGTCATAGGCGCGGGCACCGGCGTCGAACGCGGTGGGCACCTGGTCGAGCGCCAGCCCGTTGCGTTTGCGGCTCATCGCCGGCTCTCCCGACGTCGTTCTTCGAAGGTCCCGAACCGTCTACCCCCGAGGAGCGTCCGGGCAAACCAATCTGCACAAATAAAGGTTTCAGTGATGACCGAATCTCACCCGTCTGAACAAGACCGTCGCCCGGCCGTAAACACGTCCGGGACAGTGGCATGGCTCAGATCACGCACCGCTGGCGGCTCATGGTGAGTATTCTCGGCCGGTTCGCGGGAGATCTCGCGAAGTGTCACTACCGGGCATCGAGAAAGCGGGATGAACGTGTCGTCACAGCGGATGGACTCCGTCACCGATGTGCAGCAGACCGATGTGGTCGACCTGCTGACGCTGGAGGAGATCGACCGCGATCTCTACCGGGCGAACGTCGTCTTCGACGAGCCGTACGCGCTGTACGGGGGACAGGTGGCAGGACAGGCCCTCCGGGCGGCGGGCCTCACGGTGGGGGCGGACCGGCTGCCGCACTCTCTCCACGGCTACTACCTGCGGGGCGGGGACGCGGCCCGACCGACGATCTTCCACGTGGACCGTGACCGGGACGGACGCTCGTTCTCGGCGCGGCGAGTGGTGGCGGTCCAAGGTGGCGAGGTCATCTTCAACATGTCGGCGTCGTTCCACGTGCGCGAAACCGGTGTGGACCGCGAGATGACGGAGCCGCTGGACGTGCCGGAACCGGCGGAACTCCCGAGCGCGCACCTGCCACGATTGTTCTCGATGGAAGGAAGGCTGCCTCCGCAGCCCTATCCGGACGGGGAGTGGCCGACCCGGTTCTGGGCGCGCTGCACGGCGCGCATGCCGGAGGAACCACTCATGCACGCGTGCGTGCTGACTTATCTCTCGGACATCTCCAGCGGCGTGATGCCGCTGAACGACAGCTCGGCGGGGTCAGGGCCGAGCCTGGACCACGCCGTGTGGTTCCACCGGCAGACCCGCATGGACGACTGGGCGTTGATGGACCTGGTCCCGCACAGCGTTTCCGGCGGCCGCGGCTTCTACAGCGGAACGATCCGCGGCCGGGACGGCACGCTCGGTGCCAGCCTCACCCAGGAGGTCCTGTTCCGCTCCAAGCGGCGCGGAGGCGGTAGGCCGGCGAGTCACTGAACCGGGGCCGGTCTCGGAAACCCGCGGGACGCACCGGCACGGCCGGTCGGCTGCAGGCGGCGTTCGGCTCCGCCCGGCACCATGACTCTATGAGTGGAGAAGTGGTGGTGACCGGTGCGACCGGGGGACTGGGCCGGGCGGTGGTGACCGAGTTCCGGGAACGCGGCCTCGACGTCGTGGCGATGAGTCACCCCGGCGAGGCCCTGGAATCCATCGGCGGCGAACCCGGCGTCCACGCGGTGGGGGCCGAGCTCGCCGACCGCGAAGCGGTGGTCGACGCGTGGCGCCGAATCGACGAGTTCGCAACCCCCACCGCGCTCGTCGCGTTGGCCGGGGCATTCATCGGGGGCTCACTGCCCGAACTCGACGAGCGGATCACGGGCGCGCTGTGGGACTCGAACGTCGCCTCGCTGCTGTGGTGCTGCCAGCAGGCCGTACCGAGATTCGAATCGGCCGGTGGTGGTGCGATCGTCACGGTCGGTTCGAGAACCGCGGTGAGCGGCCGGGCACCGATCGCCCACGCGATGACCAAGGCGGCGGTCATGCGCGTGAGCGAACTGATCGCCGACGAGGTGAATGACAGCGGCATCCGGGCGAATTGCGTGCTGCCCTCGGTGATCGACACCCCTGCGAACCGGACGTGGATGTCGGAGTCCCTCGCCGAGCGTGCCGTTCCACCGTCCGCGATAGCCAAGGTCATCGCGTTCCTGTGCGGCCCGGAGGCCTGGCCGATCAGCGGTGCCCGCATTCCGGTGTACGGGCGAGTCTGACCCCCTACTCGAGGCCCGACCCGGCAGGTTGACCGAACCCACCCGCCGACACGGCCCGATACCGCCGGCCCGGAGCAGGTTCTCGGTGGCACGGCGGCGATCCGCGGATTCGGGACCAGCCGGGTCAGATCGGGTAGCTCGCGGTGTCCCGCCGCGCCGTGATCCAACGGGTCTCGGTGAACGCCTCGATGTTGGCGCCGGCACCTCCGAAACGCGCCCCGGTCCCGGAGGCGCGAACACCACCGAACGGGGCTTGGGCCTCGTCGTTGACCGTCTGGTCGTTGATGTGCGCGATACCGGTCGGCACCCGTTCCGCCACCGCCATGCCTCGGCCGACGTCCGCGGTCAGCACACCGAGGGACAAACCGTAGTCGCTGTCCGAGGCGAGCCGCACCGCCTCGTCCACCGTGGAGAACCGCGCAACCGGGGCCACCGGGCCGAACACCTCATCGTCGTAGGCGGGTACGCCCGGGCCGGCATCGGCGAGCACCGTCGGCCGGTAGAAGAGGTCTTCATAGTCGCCACCGGCGACTACCCGGGCTCCGGCTCGAACGCTCGCCTCCACGAGCCCGTGGATCTTGTCCCGTTGACCGGAGTCGATGATCGGGCCGAGTGCGACCTCGTCCACCGCCGGATCGCCCACCGGGAGGTTCTTCGCCTTGTCCGCCAGCCGTTCGACGTACTCGTCGTAGAGCGACTCGTGCACGAGATGGCGCCCGGTGGTCATGCAGATCTGTCCCTGGTGGAAGAACGACCCCCACGCGGCGGTGCTCATCGCCTGGTCCAGGTCCGCATCGTCGAGCACGATCAAGGCGGAATTGCCGCCGAGTTCCAGGTGGGCGCGCTTGAGGTGCTTGCCCGCGAGTTCGCCGACCGCACGGCCAGCCCGGGTGGAACCGGTGAACGAGACGACCCTGACCGCCGGGCTCTCGACCATGGCCGACCCGACATCGGACCCGCCGGGAAGGACGTGCAGCACCCCCGGCGGCACGCCGGCTTCCTCGAAAACGCGGGCGAGGGCGAGCCCACCGCACACGGCGGTGCGCGGGTCCGGCTTGAGAACCACCGAGTTCCCGAGCGCCAGGGCGGGAGCCACCGACCGGATCGACAGGATCAGCGGAGCGTTGAACGGGGCGATGACGCCGACCACGCCGGCAGGCACCCGGCGGGACATGCTCAACCGGCGTGACTCGCTCGGAAGCACCTCGCCCTGCGCTTGGGACGGCAGTGCGGCAGCCTCGAAGCACTCCTGCGCCGCCACGTGCAGTTCGAAATCGGCCTTGCCCGGCACGCTGCCCGCTTCGCGAATCAGCCACCCGCGGAATTCATCGGCGTGTTCCCGCCAGAGGTCCCCGGCTCGACGAAGGATCGCCGCGCGTTCCGTGAACGGCGTCTCGGCCCAGTCCTGCTGGGCACGAGCAGCGGTCGCCGCCGAATGCCGCAGGTCGTTGACATCGGCCAGGCCCACTCGGCCCAGTTCCGAGCCCGTTGCGGGCTCCACCACGGCACTCTCACCGGCGGCGTGCTCCCATGCCCCGGTGAACGCCCGGCGGTGCCAACGTGCCTCGTCGAGGAAGACCATTCCCACTCCTTGCCTTGTTGCGCTTCAAGAACCAGACTCCCGCGTGCACCGTCCGGAACCAACCGGCCGATTCCACTGAACAGAAGGCTGCCCCCGTCGAGCGTCCGGATCCCGGCGGGCCGATTGATCGCCGACGGGTGCGCGATCGGTGCTCGGCGACCGATCAAGTACCCGATTCCGGTCGAGCCGCGTGCCAGGGAGCGGCCGTCCCCTCGATCCGCGTGCGCTCCCGCTCCTTCATCTCGGCTTCCGCGACGTGGCGTCGCCCAGCAAGGAGCTCTTCCCGGGCGCGGCGCTCCTCATCGCGGAACACCGACCAGTATCCGTCGTCGTACTCCTCGACGACCTGGAAGGTCCACCGACCAGCGAGAACGTTCCGGCCGAGCAGAACCGCGCGGAGTCGGTCGCTGATCGAGTGTCGACCGAGCTGGTCGAGAATCGCCAGCGCTTCGGCGAGTTTCGCGTCGGCCGCGCCGGTGAGCTGGTGGAACTCGTAGAGGTGGCCGCGAGCGCGCTCGACCGTTTCGAGCGCCTCGGTCAACTTGCCCAGTGCGATGACCACATCGGTGTCCACGCCTTCCGGACGCTGGTGCCGGTCGTCGGGGCGGTCGGGAGGGGTGTTCATTGCGCCGGCCTCGATGGTCGTGGTCGTCGGGTGCTGCGAACGAGGGAGCCGGCCGTTCGACCGGGTTGGTCGAAGGCATCGGGTAGCCGGTTCGTCCGCGACCTCGGGGCTGCCCGGTCGTCGTCCCGGGAAAACCCGCGCCGCGGAGTGGCCATGCCGACGGGTGGTGCGTTCCGCGCCGTCATCCCGCGAACGGTGCCGGCTCGGCTGGTCGTCCCGATGCGCGCAGGCCCCTTCTCCGACGGCAGATCACGACCGCGACAACGCGAGGCCGTCGAAAGCGACCTTCACGACCGCGTCGGCAAGCTCCTCCTTGGACAGTCCCTTGCGCGGCTGATACCACTCGATCAACGAGTTCACCATTCCGAACAGCAGACGACTGGTCAGTGCGGGATCCAGATCGGGCCGGATGCTGCCTTCCCGCTCTGCCGAGGCCACGAGCTCACCGAGGATGTGGTCGATCTCCCTGCGACGTTCCAGGGCTTGTCGCTCCACCGTGCTGTTGCCCTGCACCCGCAGCAACACGGTCACGAACGGTTGTTCGTCCACGAGCACGTGAACGCTGCGGCGCACGACGTGGTGCAGCCGGTCTATCGCAGGGCCTTCCAGCGACTCCCGCTCATGGGAGACGGCGACGAGCGCATCCAGGGCGCGGTTCACGATCAACCGGAGCAGTTCCTCCTTGCTCGGCACGTGGTAGTAGATCGCGGATTTGGTGATGCCGAGCCGTTTGGCGAGGTCTTCCATGCTGGTGCTGGCGTAACCGCGCTCGTGGAAGATCTTCGCCGCTGTGCGCAGCAACGAGTCCAGGTCGTAGCCCGGCCGGCCTCGACCGTTGCGCTTGCTCGTCGTCCTCGCCGTCATGCGTCCCAGTTTCCCCCCTCGGTCCCGTTCGGTAGTCGCGGAGGTCCGGTCCCCGGCCCCCGTCGGTGGTCCTCCGACGAGCGGAGGTCGTCGGGGAGTGGTGCTTGCTGCTCCACAGCCGGCGATTCGGATGCCCCGGCGCGGATACATGCGGTGGCGGACCGCAACGACATTGTCGGGTCCGTGCTGGTCCAGTCCCCGGTCATGACCAGCTACTTCGTTGCATGCGCGAGTTGCGGAGGCTCGATATTCGCACTGCCGGTCGGTTACGCGCTCGACGCAGGAGGTGCCAGTGGTGCGCTGTTCGCCTTTGCCGGCGGAGCGGCGCTCTTGATGGTTCTGTCCCTGTTTTCGCGCGGATCGGTGCGCGATGGCCAGCGCCGCGACGGTCCACCGACTGAGGCGACGCAGAGCTGCGAAGTCCTCAACGGCGTCTGGGCGCAATGGCTCCTCGAACCACGCCACTCCGTAGTCCGCGAGCATCGAAGCCGTTTGCAGTGCCCACTTGTAATCACCCCGCCAAAACGCGTCACTTCCCCCCGCGTCTACAGCCAGCAGGCGCTCGTCGCCGATCGCTGTCCGAGCAGCAGCAACCACCTGTTCGTCCTGGCGAGCGCTGCCCCGGCCGATCGGGCCCCAGCCGATCTTGAACGCTCGAAATCCCTGACCGAGCAGGTCGGTCAGAGTATCCGCCAGTGCGATCGGCTCGTCGGCGAGCACCGACGCGTACGGCAACACGCGGTCACGGTGGCGCCCACCGAGCAACCGCCCCACCGGCTGACTCGTGATCTGGCCGAACAGGTCCCACACCGCCAGATCGATCCCACTGATCGTGTGCGTGAGCGATCCCCCACGACCCAGCCAGAACGTGTGCTGGTGCAGCCGCTCGGTCAGACGCTCCGGAGCACTCCGCCAGCTCGAGAGCGAAGGCCTGGTCGTCCACTACCCCAACCGCGGCTCGTTCGTCACGGAGATCGACTCCCGCGAGCTTCGCGGGGTCCTTCTCCCCATCCGACTTCAACTCGAACAGCACGCCGCCCATCACGCGATCGCGCAAGCCACCGCCACGTTCTGGAAGGAACTCATCGAAATCGTGGATGGCATGTACGCAGCGGCCGACCGCGCAGACGTCCGAGCCCTCACCGAGGCCGACGTGCAGTTCCACCGGACACTGATCAACGAGGCCCACTCGGTCCACGCCGCCCACATCTGGTCCGGCATCGAATCCCGGGTACGCATGCAATTCCACAGCCTCGGACAACCGCAGCGCCGCCTGCATTCCATCGCCGACGAGCACCGACAGCTGCTCCACGAGCTGCGCAGCGGGGATCACGCACGCGCCGACGAGGCGCTCCGAGAGCACATCGTCGACGCGGCCGAACAACTCCTCGACGGACCCAGCGACGACACCGCGCGCTGATCGCACTGCATACTTCGTTCAGAACCTGCGGCGCGGATCCGTGACTGGACCCCATCGGATCTGCCGGTGTTCCGCGCCCCGGCCGGCAACACTGCACCTGCAACGACATCGCAGGACACGGCGTTGCCGACCGAGGCTCGCACAATGCCACCTCAGCGGAGGCGGACGGGAATCGAACCCGCCTGACCGAGGTACTCGGCCACGTCGGTTTTGAAGACCGCGAGGGCCACCAGGCACCCTGACGCCTCCGTGACACACGATACGGGAGGTGCGCGCAAACGCACGGTCACCTAGCGTCGTCGGGGTGACCGAACTCGACGAACCCGTCACTCGTACCCACCGCCTCACCCAGTACGCGCACGGGGGTGGCTGCGCGTGCAAGATTCCACCGGACGAGCTGGAGTCGATGGTCTCCGGGCTGGCGCCGAGCTCGGCGCCGACCGAGCTGCTCGTGGGCCTCGACCACGGTGATGATGCGGCGGCCGTCCGAATCAGCGGCGACTCCGCCGTGGTGAGCACCGCCGACTTCTTCACACCCGTCGTCGACGATCCGTACGACTGGGGGCGGATCGCCGCCGCCAACGCGCTCTCGGACGTCTACGCGATGGGCGGGAAACCGGTCGTCGCGATCAACCTGCTGTGCTGGCCGCGCGAAGTGCTCCCGCTGGAGCTGGCCCGCGAGGTTCTGCGCGGGGGTTCGGACATCGGCACCGCCGCGGGCTGCCACGTCGCGGGCGGGCACAGCGTCGACGACCCCGAACCGAAGTACGGGATGGCTGTCACCGGGCTGAGCTCACCGGATTCGCTGTTGCGCAACGACGCGGGGCGGGCGGGTTTGCCGCTGTCGTTGACCAAACCACTCGGGATCGGGGTGCTCAACACCAGGCACAAGGCGACCGGGGAGGTGTTCGAGCACGCGATCGAGACCATGACCACGCTCAACGCCGCAGCTGCTGCCGAAGCCCTCGTCGCCGGAGCGCGGTGTGCCACGGACGTCACCGGATTCGGACTCCTGGGGCACCTGCTCAAGCTCGCGCGGGCGAGCGGTGTCTCTGCTGTGGTCGACTCCGCGGCGGTGCCCGTTCTGGACGGAGCACGGGAGGCGTTGCGGGACGGCTACGTCAGCGGAGGGACCCGTCGCAACCTGGCCTGGGTGCGACCCGACACCGACCTCACGGCAACGTCGGAGGAGAACGCTCTGCTGCTGGCCGATGCCCAGACCTCGGGCGGGTTGTTGGTCGCCGGGGAGGTGCCGGGAGCACCGGTGGTGGGCGAGCTGGTTCCCCGAACCGAGCAGCTCGTCACCGTGCGGTGACAGATTCCTGGAGCAACGTCTCGTCGCCGAGGAGCACCACAGCGGCTCACCCCGCGCGCCGCTCGCCCCCGTCGACGGCCGCGTCCAACCCGGATGCGGTTTCCCGGAGGACGTCGAGCAGCGCCTGGCGGAACTCCAACCCGTCCGTGCGGGACAACCAGGTGTGCAGGGCCGAGGCGAAGCAGCTCATCAGCACCATCGCCCAGGTGACCGGACGCGGGTCCGAGTGGTTCCGCGTCCCGAGCCGCTCGGAGATCAGCGAGGCCATGTCCTCCACCCAGCGCTGGCGCAGCAGGTGGAACTCGTAGTCGTCGGCGATCTCGAGATCGGCGAGCAGCCTGGCCCGCAACAGGTGCTGCTCGCGGTCGAGCTCCATCCGCTCGGCGGCATCGAGCAGTGCGATGGCGAAGGAGCGCATCACGTGCTCGCCCGCGGGGCGCGCCGAAACCACGGTCCGGACGCGTTCCAGTTCCCTGGTGCGATCTCCGAAGAGCACCGAGTCCTTGCTGGGAAAGTGCCGGAAGAACGTTCGCGGCGCAATGTCCGCCGCCTCGGCGATCTGTTCGACCGTCGTCGTCGCGAAGCCCTGCTCGGTGAACAGCTCCAGAGCGGCCGCTTCGATCTTTTCCCGGGTTCGGGCGGTCCGGCGCCTGCGGCGGTCCACGGGCGGCGCGGGCGTGTCGGCGTTCACCGGACCGGATGTCATGACGCCAGGCTGGTCCGCGGCAGGCGGAGGTGCAAGGTGGCGTACGTCATGAGTGCCAAATGGCAGTCATGACATAACCTTGGCTCGCAGTCGATGCTGAGGAGGAACGGTGACCGGCATCCATCCGGAGCTCCGCGAGGGTGAACGAGCGCGCACCGCAAGGGAACGGCACGCTCTGGAAGAGGGCATTTCCCCGGTGGTATACCGACAGCGCTGGGCGACATTGCTGGTGCTGTGCCTCGGGCTGTCGGCGACGATGCTCGCCAACACGTCGCTCGGGGTCGCGCTGCCGTTCCTGGCACGGGACCTGAACGCGTCGATGGCCGCGCAGCAGTGGTTCTCCAACGCGTACGCGCTGGTCTTCGCGGGCCTGCTGTTCACCACTTCGGCGCTGGCCGACCGCTACGGGCGCAAGGCGATGCTGCAGGCCGGGATGGTGCTGTTCGGCGTGGTCTCGGCCTACGTGTGGTTGTTCGTCGACACCAGCGCCCAACTCATCGCGGCACGCGGCTTGCTCGGCCTCGGCGCTGCGATGATCATGCCGGTGACGTTGTCGATCCTCACCAGCGTCTTCCCCAGCGACGAGCGGACCAGAGCCGTGGGCGTGTGGGCAGCCGTGTCCGGTGGCGGCACCGCGCTCGGACCGGTCGTGGCCGGGTTCCTGCTGGAGTTCTACTCGTGGCATTCGGTCTTCGCCATCAACATTCCGGTGGTGGTGCTGGGAGTTCTCGCGGGAATCCGCTACGTACCGACCAACCGCGGGCAGCGGAGCGGGCACGGCGGCATCGACTTCGGTGGAGCGGTGCTCTCCACAGCGGGCATCACGCTGGTGGTCTACGCCCTCATCGAAGCTCAGCACGTGGGCTGGACCGCTCCGGTCACCCTGGCGATGACCGCGCTCGGACTCGCACTGGTCGCTGTCTTCGTCTGGTGGGAGCGGCGGGTCGAGGATCCGATGCTGGATGTGGCTCTCTTCCGCAACCGCGCGTTCTCCGCGTCGGCCGTGTCGTTGACCCTGGTGTTCTTCGCGCTGATCGGCGTGTTCTTCTCGCTGAGCCAGACGCTGATCCTCGTCTACGGGTACTCGCCGCTGAACTCGTCGGTGGCGATGCTGCCGATGTCGGTGGTCATGGTGATCGTGGCGCCGCAGATCGCGCGGATCGTCGCGAGGTTCGGGCCACGCACCACCATCGCCGGCGGCCTGGTCCTCGCGGCCTGCGGTATGGCAGGCCTGAGCCTGCTCACCGTGGAATCGAGTTACTGGGCGCTGCTGTGGCCGCTGTCCCTCACAGCGCTGGGCATGTCCGTGGCGATGGCCCCGGCGACCGACCAGCTGATGGCGAACGTCCCGCGGGAGCGAGCCGGAATGGGTTCGGCCACCAATGACGTGACCCGCGAGGTGGGAGCGTCGTTGGGAGTGGCGGTGCTCGGCAGCGTGCTCGGTGGCACCTACGCGAGCAACCTGGACGGCTCGTTGGAAGGTCTTCCGCAGCCCGTCCGGGAAATGGCGCGGGAGTCGCTGGCCGGGGGGGTCCAGGTGGCCGCTTCGCTGAGCGAGCGGGCACCCTCGCTGATGCAGTCCGTCCTGGTGTCCTGGATGGACGGGCTGCGAGTGGCGCACCTGGCCGGGGCAGGGCTGATCGTGCTCGCCGCGCTGGTCGCCTGGATCTGGCTGCCGCGTTCTACCGAAACCGCGGCGCAGCAGCCATCCCAGGAGCAGGGCGCGGACACGGTTGTGCACTGAGGTTGCGCGCACTCGGTATGCGGGTAGTTTCTGGGGCAGCCGAGCGTAGGGAGATCAGCATGCCGGAATGGTTGCGGTGGCCCGTCGTTCGGCAGGTCACCGGGTCCGACCCACTGGGCAGGGGAGCCGCTGCGCGCTCGCCGCGCACGGACGCCACACGCGCTCGCACGGCGCAGGCCGATTCCGTGGTGCGTTCGGTGTGCCCCTATTGCGCCGTCGGATGCGCGCAGAAGGTCTTCGTCCGCGACGGCGAGGTCACGCAGATCGAAGGTGACCCGGATTCGCCCATCAGTCGCGGGCGACTGTGCCCGAAGGGGGCTGCGAGCCGGGAACTCGTGACCTCGCCCGGCCGCCAGACGAAGATCCGCTACCGGAGGCCCCACAGCACCGAGTGGGAGGACCTCGACCTGGACACCGCGACCGACATGATCGCCGAGCGGGTGCTGGCCACCCGCGACGCGACCTGGGAGCAGACCGACGATCGAGGCCGGTTGCTGAACCGCACGATGGGCATCGCGAGCCTCGGAGGAGCGACCCTCGACAACGAGGAGAACTACCTCATGAAGAAGCTCTACACCGCCCTCGGTGCGGTCCAGGTCGAGAACCAGGCCCGCATTTGACACTCCTCCACGGTTCCCGGTCTGGGGGCCTCCTTCGGGCGCGGTGGCGCCACGACTTTTCAGCAGGACCTCTCGAACGCTGACTGCATCGTCATCCAGGGGTCCAACATGGCCGAGGCGCACCCGGTCGGTTTCCAGTGGGTGATGGAGGCCAAGCAGCGCGGCGCCAAGGTCATCCACGTCGACCCGCGATTCACGCGTACTTCCGCGATGGCCGACCAGCACGTGTCTCTGCGCGCGGGCAGCGACATCGCGTTCCTCGGCGGGCTGATCCACCAGGTGCTGGAGAACGACGCCTACTTCCACGAGTACGTCGTCAACTACACGAACGCAGCGATGGTCGTGGGCGAGGAGTTCGCGGACACCGAGGACCTCGACGGCGTCTTCTCCGGTTTCGATCCCGAAGCGGGCAGCTACGACACGACGTCTTGGCAGTACGAAGGGACCACGGCGCTGCCCGCGGTCGGCGGGCACGGAACGGAAGTAACCCCTCCGAGTACCCGGCACGGCCGCGAGCGGGACACCAGCAAGCCCGAGCGGACCGGTTCGGGCGGGCCCGTCTACCACGGCGAGCCGGAGGTCGATCCGACGCTGCGGCACCCCCGCTGCGTGTTCCAGATCCTGCGCAGGCACTACTCCCGGTACACCCCGGACAAGGTCGAGCAGGTGTGCGGCGTGCCCCGGGACGAATTCCTGCGGGTCGCCCGAGCGTTGATCGACAATTCGGGGCGGGAACGGACCAGTGCGTTCGCCTACGCCGTCGGCTGGACCCACCACACCGTCGGTGTCCAGTACATCCGCGCGGCCTCGGTGCTGCAGCTGCTGCTCGGCAACATAGGTCGGCCCGGAGGCGGCATCCTCGCGCTGCGGGGACATGCGAGCATCCAGGGTTCCACCGACATCCCGACCCTGTTCAACCTGTTGCCCGGCTACATTCCGATGCCCCACTCCCACACCGACGCCGATCTGGAGGCCTTCGTCGCGGAGGACGAGCAGGCGAGCGGGTACTGGGGGAACATGCGCTCGTACATCGTCAGCCTGCTCAAGGCGTGGTGGGGCGAGAACGCGACAGCCGAGAACGAGTTCTGCTTCGACCGGCTGCCCCGCCTGACCGGCGACCACGGCAGTTTCCAGACCGTGACCGATCAGATCGACGGGAAGGTCAAGGGGTACTTCCTGGTGGGGGAGAACCCGGCGGTGGGGACCGCGAACGCCAAGCAACAGCGCATGGGGTTGGCCAATCTGGACTGGTTGGTCGTTCGCGACCTGAACATGATCGAGAGTGCGACGTTCTGGAAGGACGGCCCCGAGATCGAGAGCGGTGAGATGTCCACCCAGGACATCGGCACCGAGGTGTTCTTCCTGCCCGCCGCCGCCCACACCGAGAAAGACGGCACGTTCACCAACACTCAGCGGTTGCTGCAGTGGCACCACAAGGCTGTGGAACCGCAGGAGGACCAGCGCAGCGACCTCTGGTTCTACTACCACCTTGGCCGCCGGATTCGGGAGAAGCTGCGCGAACGGCAGCCGGACCGGACCCCGCTCCAACGCGAGCGCGATCGCGCGATACTCGAACTGACCTGGGACTATCCGGTCGAAGGAGACCTCCGGGAGCCCAGTGCCGAGGCGGTGCTGCGCGAGATCAACGGCTCTGCCGCCGACGGGTCCCCGATGTCCTCGTACACCGGGTTGCAATCAGACGGGACCACCTCGTGCGGCTGCTGGATCTACTGCGGCGTGTTCGCCGACGATCTCAACCAGGCCGCCCGGAAGCGGCCGGGCGGCGAGCAGTCGTGGGTAGCGCCGGATTGGGGCTGGGCATGGCCCGCGAACCGCCGCACCCTTTACAACCGGGCGTCCGCGGACCCCGAGGGCCGCCCGTGGAGCGCACGCAAGGCCCACGTGTGGTGGGACGCGGACTCCGGAGAGTGGACCGGCTACGACGTTCCCGACTTCGAGAAGGAGAAACCTCCCGACTACACGCCCGAAGCGGGGGCGACCGGACCCGCAGGTCTAGCGGGCACCGACCCGTTCATCATGCAGAGCGACGGCCGCGGCTGGCTGTACGTCCCGGCCGGTCTCGTGGACGGTCCGCTGCCTGCGCACTACGAGCCGCAGGAATCGCCGCTGGAGAACCGGCTGCACGACCATCAGCAGCGCAATCCCGCCCGCCAGGTCAACTCCCGGCCGGAGAACCGGTACCAGCCCAGCGGACTCGAAGTCGGCAGCGAGGTGTACCCGTACGTGTACACGACCTTCCGGCTCACCGAACACCACACCGCGGGCGGGATGAGCCGTTGGCTGCGCCACCTGAGCGAACTCGCACCCGCGATGTTCGTCGAGCTCTCGCCCGAACTGGCCGCGGAGCGGAAGCTGGAACACCTGGGGTGGGCCACGCTCGTGACCGCACGCAGCGCCATCGAGGCGCGAGTGCTGGTGACCCGACGAATGCGCCCGCTGCGACACGGAGATCGGACGATCCACCAGATCGGGATTCCCTGGCACTGGGGACCCAACGGGATCACCACCGGAGACGCTGCCAACGAGCTCATCGGAGTGGCGCTGGACCCCAACGTGCACATCATGGAGACCAAGGCCGGGACCTGCGACATCCGGCCGGGGAGGCGTCCGCGCGGGGAAGCGTTGCGGCACTACGTCGAACAGTACCGCCGGCGCGCGGGCATCACGGAGATGACCGGAACCGAGTACGCCGACGATCCGAGGCGTACCGGGGACGAGGAATGGGGAGGAGCGTGACAGCGTGACCGACAATCGGCTCAGCGGACCGTTGAGCGACCCGGCGGGGGAGGCCGGTTATGCCTCCGATCATCCCGAGCGCGTCGGTTTCTTCACCGACACCAGCGTGTGCATCGGCTGCAAGGCATGCGAGGTCGCCTGCAAGGAGTGGAATCTCCTCCCGGAGGACGGCCTGGAACTGACCGGGATGTCCTACGACAACACCGCCGAACTCGGCGCGAGCACGTGGCGGCACGTGGCGTTCATCGAGCAGCGGGTGGAGAGCCCGAACTCCGGCGTGGTCGACCTCGGAATGCCCGATTCAGCACCGCCGGGTGGCCAGACGACGCCCACCTCGGACGGCTCCTCGGTTCGCTGGCTGATGTCCTCCGACGTGTGCAAGCACTGCACTCACGCGGCATGCCTCGACGTGTGCCCGACAGGTGCGCTGATCCGCACCGAGTACGGGACCGTCCTGGTTCAGGACGACGTGTGCAACGGGTGCGGTTACTGCGTTCCCGCGTGTCCCTACGGTGTCATCGACAC
Organism: Parasphingorhabdus pacifica; assembly: GCF_054779195.1. Lineage (NCBI taxonomy): Bacteria > Pseudomonadati > Pseudomonadota > Alphaproteobacteria > Sphingomonadales > Sphingorhabdaceae > Parasphingorhabdus > Parasphingorhabdus pacifica. The sequence goes on along the minus strand of NZ_BAAGYS010000008.1, from coordinate 602,753 downwards.
CCGGCCGGACAACGGGGGTGCTTTCAAATGCACTCTGTGCCAGGACCGTCTCGGCGAAGGCCTCGCGCCCGCGTGTGCTTCGGCCTGCCCGACCGAGTCGATCCAGTACGGCCCGCTCGACGAGCTGCGGGAGAAGGCGGCGATGCGCGTCGAGGAACTGCACGCCAACGGTGTCACGGACGCGCGCCTGTACGGCCACGAGCCGGACGACGGCGTCGGAGGCGACGGCGCGTTCTTCCTGCTGCTGGATGAGCCGGAGGTGTACGGCCTGCCTCCGGATCCGGTCGTCACCACACGCGACTTGCCTTCGATGTGGCGTCATGCCGGGGCTGCCGCGTTGACCGCCGCGCTGCTGGTGGCGGGCTCGTTTCTCGGGAAGCGGAGGTGAACCGGATGCAGCGCACCGTCGAGGCGCCGGAGTCGGACGCGGGTTTCCGTTCGTACTACGGGATGCCGGTGATCAAGGAACCGGTGTGGAAGGTGCCGGACGTGCCCGCCTACCTGTATCTGGGCGGTGTGGCCGGTGCGAGCTCGATGATGGCGGTGTGCGCCGACATCACCGGGCAACGGCGCCTGGCCCGGGTCGGACGCCTCGCGGCGGCGGTGGGGTCGACGGCGAGCGTCGGCGCGTTGATCCACGACCTCGGCAGGCCTACCCGCTTCCTGAACATGCTCAGGGTGTTCAAGCCGACGTCTCCGCTGAGCGTCGGTTCGTGGATACTCGCACCGTTCTCCACACTGGCCGGCGGTGCCGCCGCCAGTGAGGTCACCGGGTGGTTCCCGGTGCTGGGGCGGCTTAGCGCTGGTGCCGCCGGTGTCCTCGCCCCGGCGATGACGACCTACACGGCGGTGTTGCTCTCGGACACGGCCGTGCCGGGCTGGCACGAGCTGTACCGCGAACTCCCGTTCGTCTTCGCCGGCAGCGCGCTTTCCAGCGCCGGTGCAGTGGCTATGATCGCGACCCCGGCAGGGCAGGCGCGACCGGCGCGACGGATGGCCGTGGCCGGGTCGGTGCTCGAGCTGGCCGCCGAGCACCGGATGCAGCAGCGCGCAGGTCTGGTCGGTGAGGTTTACGAGCAGGCACGACCCGGTCGGGTGTTGCGTGCGGCACGTGCGTTGACCTGGGTGGGTGCGGCTGCCGCCGTATTCGGCGCGCGGAGTCGTGCACTGGCGGTCGCCTCCGGCCTGTGCCTCACCACCGCCGCGGTGGCGACCCGGTACGGGATCTTCGAAGCCGGCCGCGTCTCCGCGCGCGATCCCAAGTACACGGTCGTGCCGCAACGCCGTCGCGCGAGCGCCGCTGCCGGGTCGGGCTCCGCGTAAGGGAGCGATGCTCGTACGGTGCCGCGTCGCTGAGGTGGTCGCCACCCATGGATGGGCAGTGCATCGAGTCGCGGACCAGTACTGGTCGCACCGGGTCGCAGTGCGGTCGCACCGCAGTGGACGATGCACAGCCCGTGACCGAGCACCCTCCAACGGGCGGGTCCTGTAGGTTTATCTGTATCTGCTGTTTCAGTGTAGACCGAAATTAATCGTTGGAAACGGGGTCGATTCACCAGTGCGACGAGCGAATCGCCGAACAACGCACCGCAGGGCAGCCCGGATCCTCGATGATGTGGTCAGTCCAGGTTTCTGCGTCGCAGATCCGTGCGAATGTCCCAGACCGTCCACAGAATTCCGGCGAAGGCGGCACTGCCGAGCAGCATCAGGGTGACGGCTTCAGTCATCGGATCCCCTCCTCGTCGAGGGTCGTTGCCGCGTGTGGCCGTTGCCCACGAGCGTCGGGGAACATCCGAGTGATCGCCGTGCGTGCAGGGGTATCCGCCCCTGACGAGTGAGACGGGTGTGTTGGGTGACACAGCGTTCCGGAAGATCGGTTTGCGGAGGTAGGAAAATGCGTGCGGGTCGCCAAAGGTGTGAGGCAATGGCCACGAATTATTGATCATTTCTGGGCTGGAGCGTCGCGGCGGGTCGCCGGATCCGCATCAACTGAGCCGTTGAGCCGATCACTCGTGGGGGAGTTCCCTGCTGCTGCGCAGGGAGCGCCGGCCCGTGGTGCGCATCCGCGCAGACCGCGTCCCGGTCCGAGCCCGGAACCGTACCGATTGGGGAGTGGGATCGCGCTCACAATCCGGCCAGCAGCCGAACGGTTTTTCCCGGTCAAAGCCGGAGGGGCGGGGCGAATCCGGGAGCGTCGGGCCGGATGTGGCGCGTGATCGCCGCGCTGTTTCGCCTGCGGGACGCCACACTGTCGAGGAAGCAGAAGCGGCAGGAACGAGACGAGTCGGCTGCGCTGAGCAGGTATTCCGCGCGGCGCCGATCGTTGCTACGCGTCTCGAAAAGGGGGGAGTGCCGGATGACTGACACTCGACGCAGCGGCTCGGATGCGGATTCACGACGCACCACTGCCCGCCAGCGGTGGCAGGTCGTACCTCCGTCGACAACACCGCCTCGGCGAAACCCGTTCCACCAGGACGTGCGCACCGCGTTGGCGGTCACCCTGGGGCGTGCCGCGGGGGCGGCGTCGAAGAAACTCGGCATGGGCAGTGGCGCGATGATCGGCGGAAGGGTCGCGCTGAGGATACAACCGCGAGCTCTGTCCCGATTGGTCCAGAGTCGGCGTGTCGTCATGGTCACCGGAACCAACGGGAAGACCACCACCACAAAAATGGTCGCCGCGGCCCTGGGCTCGCAAGGACCGGCTGCCAGCAACACCACCGGCGCCAACATGCCCGACGGGCACGTGGCCGCCCTGATGGCCGACCCGAACGCCCCGTTCGCCGCGCTGGAAGTCGACGAGCTCCACCTCACCGGAATCACCGGCGAGTTCGTCCCCGACGTGATCGTGCTGCTCAACCTCAGTCGGGACCAGCTGGACCGCGTCGGTGAAATCCGCTCGGTGGAAAGCAGCATCCGCGGAGCCCTCCATCGGGCAGCCGGTTCGCGGGTGGTGGCCAACGCCGACGACCCGAACATCGTTTCCGCAGCCGCCGACCACCCGGACGTAACCTGGATTTCGGGCGGGGCCCGGTGGCAGGACGACGCGCTCAACTGCCCCCGTTGTGGAAGCTTCCTCGTCGACCTGCAGCAGGACTGGAAGTGCGCGTGCGGACTGGCGAAACCGCTCGCGGAATGGACCGTGACCGAATCAGGCCTGCTGGGGCCCGACGGCACGGTGCACGCATCGCCGCTGCGCCTGCCCGGCCACGTCAATCGGGTCAACGCCGCGTTCGCCCTCGCCGCGGCCACGGAACTCGGTTGCGAACCCGAAGCCGCGCTGCGCCGCATCGGATCGATCGAGCAGGCGAGCGGGCGGTACGGCGACGTCGTCCTGGCCGGTCGAACAGTGCGGCTGCTGCTGGCGAAGAATCCGGCGAGCTGGTTGGAAATGCTCGACCTGGCCTCCACCCACGATCGCAGGCTGGTCCTCGTGGTCAACAGCAGGCAGGCCGACGGTTATGACGTCTCCTGGCTGTGGGACGTCGAGTTCGAAGTCCTGCGAGACCGCGAAGTCGTCGTCGCCGGAGACCGCTCGCTGGACCTCGCAGTGCGACTGCGCTACGCGGGGGTGCGCTGCGAAGTGGCCGAAACGGTTGAGAAAGCGGTGGCGGGCACCAACGGAGAACGCCCGGACGTGATCGCCAACTACACCGCCTTCCGGGATCTGTTCGCGAGGAGCGTGAGCTCATGAACACCGCTGCGGTCAGCATCGCCCTGGTTCTGCCCGACCTGCTGGGCACGTACGGGGATCGTGGAAACATGATCGTTCTCCGGCAACGCCTGCGCTGGCGGGGGATCGACAGCCGGACCGTGACCGTGCTGTCGTCCTCGGATCCGGTACCGGATTCCTGCGACATCTACCTCCTCGGTGGTGGCGAGGACGTCGCGCAAACAGCGGCCGTGCGCTTCCTGACACGTGGCCGCGGACTGCAGCGGGCCGTCGCGCGCGGGGCCCCGGTGCTGGGGATATGCGGCGGCTTGCAAGTGCTCGGAACCGGCTTCACCACCGGGGACGGTGCCCGTCAGGACGGGTTGGGACTGGTCGACGCCACCACGGAACCGGGACGGGGACGCGCGATCGGAGAAGTGACCTCGGAATGCACGCTCGACGGAATCGGCGTGCTGACCGGATTCGAGAACCACCTCGGGCGCACCAGGTTGGGACGGGACGCGAGTGCCCTCGGGCGGGTTCTGCGCGGTACCGGAAACGGGAACCAGGACGCCGAAGGTGCCGTGCACGGGCACGTGGTCTGCACCTACATGCACGGTCCGGTACTCGCCAGGAATCCGCTGCTGGCCGACCTGCTGCTGGAGTGGGCCACCGGCGGACCGCTGGAGGAACTGCCCGAACCCCCGGAACTGACGGCTCTGCGCGTGGAACGAACCCGGACCCACGTGCGTAGCCGAAAGTGACTGCGGATCACCGGCGCCCCACCAGCCCACGCAGCTTGTCCACGGCCGGAGCGAGCTCCGGCACCCGGAACAGCACCAGCAGACCGTATCCGACCGTCATCACCACCGTGCCCTGCAGCACCATCGTCAGCCAGGCCGAGGTGACCGGGGATTCCGGAGCGGCCAGCGCGTGGGCGCCCATCGAGGCAGCCACCGCGCACAGGCACCCGGCGATCGAGGCGGCCAGTGCACGCAGCATGCTGACCACGATGCGGCCGGTCCGCAGGGAGCCCAGACGGACGTAGAGCCACCACTGACCCACGACGGCTCCGACGACGAAGCTCAGCGACATGGCCAGCGCGACTCCGACGACGAGATCTTCCTCGGCCAGGGTGGCGAGGAAGACGTAGCACAGCACGCTGCGGAAGACGACCATGACCAGGTTGATCACCGCCGGTGTACGGGAGTCCTTGAGGGCGTAGAAGGCGCGCAGCTGGAGCATGCTGACCGCGAACGGCACGATGCCGAGAGCACACATGCCCAGCGTGATGCCCAACCGGCCGGCCGAGGAGACTTCGTTCTGCCCGATGGAGAAGAACGCGATCCCGATGGGACCGCCGACCAGGACCATCAGCGCGCTGATCGGCATCAGCAGCACCGCGCTCGTTCGCGTGCCCAGCGAGAGGTCCTGAACGAAATCGTCGTCCCGCCGGGCTGCCGCGGCGCGGCTGATCCTGGGCATCAATGCCGTGAGCAGGGATACCCCCAGGATCCCGTACGGCACCTGCGACAGCAGCCACGCGTAGGTGAAGGTCGAGACGCTGCCCGCGGTGCCCTGGCCGGTGACTCGGATAGTCACGACCATCCCGATCTGGCTGATGACGGTGTAGCACAGCACCCAGAAGGCGAGCGTGCCGAACTCGGCGAGCCGCTGGTCCCAACCCCAGCGCCAACGGAAACGGAAGCCGGTGCTGCGCAGTGCCACGCTCACGGCAGCGCACTGGGTGGTGATACCCAGCGCCGTCCCGACCCCGAGGATCAGCAGCTTCGGCTCGCCCATGCGGACCGGGTCGGTGGAAATCTCACCGGGCACGACCGCATAGGTGAGCACGGTGAGGATCACGACGAGGTTGTTCAGCACCGGAGCCCAGGCCGGGATACCGAACACCCCTCGTACGTTGAGGATGGCCGCCAGCAAGGCCGACAATCCGTAGAAGATGATCCCCGGTAGCAGCAGGTAGGCGAACGCGGTGGTCAGGCCGGTGTTCGCGAGGGTTTGGGGGCCCAAGTACAGCCGGGTCAACAGGGGAGCGGCGGCCACGGCGAGCACGGTCGCCGCCGCGAGCAGCACCGCGCTCATGGTGATCATCCACTGGGCGTACGAATCTCCGCGCCCGTCCTGCTGGGCACGAACCAGCAACGGCACTGCGATGCTGGTCAGCACGCCCCCGAGCAGGAGTTCGTTGACCACCGTCGGCAACGTGTTGGCGACCGTGTAGGAGTCGTTGACGACTCCCAGCCCGAGCACCGCCACCAACGCGACCTTCGCGACCAATCCGCTGATCCGGCTGACCGCGGTGGCCACGGCCATCGCGCTGCTCGCCCTGGCCAGCGATGTCGGGGGGCGGCCACGCGATTCGGCCTGCTCGACCACGTTCGTCCCCGCTTCCGGTCAGTGATCCCGGCAGAACCTGCACTCTGGCACGAAACCGGGTCGCTCGCGTTTCGAACGTCACCGGGAAGCGGGAACCCCAAAGGGCGGTGTCACAGCCTGCGGTGCATGACGTGCAGCCCCACGTAGCCCTTGTCCGGGTGTCGGAACGCTTCCGGGACGGTGCAGAGGATCTCGAAGCCGAGTGAACGCCACAGCGCCACGGCGCCGGTGTTGGTTTCGACCACGGCGTTGAACTGCATGGCGTGGAACCCGTCGGCCCGCGCCTGGTCGACGACGTGCTTTCCGAGTGCGCGGCCGACGCCACGGCCGCCGTGGTCGGGGTCGACCATGAAACTGGCGTTGGCGACGTGCGAGCCGGGCCCGTGCTGGGCGGGATGCATCTTCGCGCTGCCCACCACAGTGCCGTCCGGCTCGACCGCGACGACCGTGCGGCCCGGTGGCCGCTGCATCCAGGTTTGGCGGGCGTGTTCCTCGTCGGTATCGGGATCCCAGGTGTAGGTCTCGGCCCCGGCGATGATGCGTCGGAGGAATGGCCAGATCGAGTCCCAGTCCTGCTGGTCGGCTTCGCGGATATGCACGCGTGGAGCATGTGCGAGGTGTGCTCGTCGGCGCAAGTTTCCGCGGGCGTGACAGGCTGGGTACCGGCTGTTCGCATTCCGGAGAGGACGCGATGATCGTTTTTGGTGTGGTGCTGGTCGTGGCGGGAGCAGCCGCCTACTTCGCCGGTGCGGGGGAGCTTCCCGGTGTGTGGTGGTTGCTGGCACCCGGGCTGATCGCCGCGGGACTGGGGGTCCTCGTCGCCGGCACGGTGGCCCTCGCGCGCCGCCGCTGGCTGCTGCTGCGTGCCGCACGGCGCGTGACCGGCTCGGGCGAGGCCGTGGGAGGTCCGGTTCGGCGGGTGAAGGCGATTCCAAGGATGATCGCGGCATCGTGGCGGGGCCGCTACGCGGCTCTTCCGCGCTACCAGACCGTCCTGTGGGCGGCGGCTGTGGTCTACCTGATCTGGCCGATCGACTTGGTCCCGGAACTGCTGCCCCTGGTCGGGATCAGCGACGACATCGGCGTGGGTGCGTGGCTGCTGACCAGTCTCTACGCGGAGTCCGGCAACTACCTCGGGCAGGCCGGGCGGACGACTTCCGGGGGCCACGAGGATTCGGGTGAACTCGGCTGAGCGAGCAGCCGCGGGGCGCACACCGCCGATCTCGGCCGAGTTCTCCGCTGTCTGCTGCGTTGGGGAGCGGGGGAACCGCGCGGACCGATGCCCCACGGCCCCTGTTCCTCGTCCGTGTTGTGCGGGGTAGGGCAGGGCCGTGGGGCAGGAGCCGTTCCGAGGTTGCGGCCGGGGGCCCTCCTCCCCCCGGCCGCAACCGGATCACTTCAGCAGGGACCGCGCCATGACCATGCGCTGGACCTGATTGGTGCCCTCGTAGATCTGGGTGATCTTGGCGTCCCGCATCATGCGTTCGACCGGGAAGTCGCGGGTGTAGCCCGCTCCGCCGAACAGCTGCACCGCGTCGGTGGTGACCTCCATGGCCACGTCGGAGGCGTAGCACTTGGCCGCCGCCGAGATGAAACCCAGATTGCCCTCGCCCCGCTCGGCGCGGGCCGCGGAGACGTAAACCATGTGACGAGCGGCCTCGATCTTCATCGCCATGTCGGCGAGCATGAACTGGACACCCTGGAAATCGGAAACCGACTTGCCGAACTGCTTGCGCTCCTTGACGTAGTCCACGGCTGCGTCCAGGGCGCCCTGGGCGATACCGAGCGCCTGCGCGCCGATCGTCGGCCGGGTGTGGTCCAGCGTGCGCAGGGCGGTCTTGAAACCGGTTCCCGGTTCGCCGATGATCCGGTCGGCGGGGATCGTGCAGTCGTTGAAGTGGATCTCACGGGTCGGTGACCCCTTGATCCCGAGCTTGCGTTCCTTGCCGCCGACCTCGAAGCCCGGGTCGTCGGCGTGCACCACGAACGCGCTGATGCCGTTGGCGCCCTTGTCCGGATCGCTGACGGCCATGACCGTGTACCAGCTGGATTCGCCGGCGTTGGTGATCCAGCACTTGGTGCCGTTGAGCACCCAGTTGTCGCCGTCGAGCCGGGCACGGGTCTTCATGGCGGCCGCGTCGGATCCGGCTTCCCGCTCGGAGAGCGCGTAGGAGGCGGTCGTCTCCCCGGATGCGATGGACGGCATGACCTTCTGCTTGAGCTCCTCGGAGCCGGAGAGCAGGATCGGCATGGTTCCGAGTTTGTTGACCGCCGGAATGAGCGAGGAGGATGCGCAGACGCGTGCGACCTCTTCGATGACGATGCAGGTGGCGATCGAGTCCGCGCCCTGCCCGTCGTACGCCTCCGGCACGTGCACAGCCGCGAATCCGGACTTGACGAGGGCCTCATAGGCTTCGCGCGGGTAGCGCTCCTGCTCGTCGACCTCCGCGGCGTGCGGGGCGATCTCTTTCTCGGCCATGGAGCGCACCGCGTCCCGTAGTGCGCTGTGCTCCTCTGCCAGTTGGTAGGTCTCGAAGTCCGGGTTCACCACGCGCCTCCCGTCACCAGCTCAGCGCTGGCAGCTCAGGTCCGTCAGATTCCGTGCGAATGTCGCCGCCGAACGCTTCCGCGTCAGGGCTCGGGTCGCTTGCACCGCGCCCGAAGCGTAGCGGCACTGAGTGCCACGAGCAATCCGCGCCTGTATATTCGCACCCATGTCCGACGCAGCGGTACCCGCTCCGAAGTCCCGGGAAGGCCGAACCGTTCAGGGACGGCGTCGGGTGCGAAGCGCACTGGCCCTGGCGGCGATGGACCTGTTCGCCGCGCAGGGCTTCGAGGCGACCACCATCGATCAGATCGCGGATGTCGCCGGAGTGGGGCGCCGGACGTTCTTCCGCTACTTCCGCTCCAAGGAAGACGTCGTGTTTCCGGGACACGACGAGCAGCTGGCCGAAGTGGTCGAGATGCTTCGCGCCGACGAGCGCAGCGAATCACCGCTGGTGGTCGTCAGTCGGACGGCGGCGCTCGTCCTCGAGATGTACCTCGCCGATCCGGAAGTGTCGCTGAAGCGTTTCGAGCTGACCAGGCAGGTTCCCTCTTTGCGGGACAAGGAGATCGCCAGCATCGACGGGTACGAGCGGGTGTTCGCGCGGTATCTGCGGGAGCGGTTCGCGGGGGAGGGGAGCGGTCCGTTGCGCGCGGCCGTCGCCGCCTCGGCGATCGTGGCCGCGCACAACCACGTGCTGCGTCAGTGGCTCAAGAGCGGCGGCGAGATCGACGCCCATCAGTCCCTGGAGAGCGCGCTGCGGCTCGTTCGCGAAGCGCTGTCCGACTCCTGGGACGACCCGGGTAAATCCGACCAAGGTGAATCCGACCAGGTGGTGGTTTCGGTGGTGCGTACCGGTTCCTCCACCGGAGCGGTCATGAAGCAGCTCGAGCAAGCGTTGCGGGATCTCCCGCAGGACTGAGCCACGTGTGGCACTTGGTGCCGCGAGCCACTGGCGAATGACGATTCTATTACCTCCATTATTTCAGTATCAATCGAATTTAATCGTATCGGGACAAGGCGGACGCCCAACACCGCAACGATGCAGAGCAGTCCAGCCACCTCGTCACCGGATGGTCGGTACCTGCGCACGGCATCGGCTCAGCCGAGCTGTGGCTGGTGATGAGCCAGCGCGACGTGCGGATCGCCACTGGTGGCGGGGTCGGTGTGCACGGTCGCTCGAGCGAGGCGGGGAACCGCGTGCAGTAGTCGGTGTTCGGCGTCCACGGCGATGGTGTGTGCCTCGACGACCGACAGTTTCGGGTCGACGACCAGGTCGGTTTCGGTGTGCAGCTGATGGCCGACCCAGCGCAGGCGTAGCGCCCCGACATCGCGTACACCCGGGGTGGCGTGCAGTGCCTGCTCGGCTCGTTCGACCAAGTCCGGATCGACCGCATCCAGCATCCGGGCGAAGATCTCCTTGGCCGCGCCGTAGAGCACGGACAGGATCGCCGCGGTGATCAGCAGACCGACCACGGGGTCCGCCCATCGCCAGCCCAGCCATGCGCCGCCGGCGGCCAGCAGCACGCCCAGAGAGGTGAACCCGTCGGTGCGGGCGTGCAATCCGTCGGCGACCAATGCGGCCGAACCGATCCGACGTCCCACGGTGATCCGATAGCGGGCCACCAGCTCGTTGCCCGCGAACCCGACGAGTCCCGCGGTGGCGACCCAACCGAGGTGGCTCAACTGTTGCGCGGACAGCAGTCGCTCGATCGCCGTCCAGGCGGCCAGCACCGCCGAAGCCGCCATCACCAACAGGATCACCAATCCCGCGAGATCCTCGCTCCGACCGAGTCCGTAGGTGAATCGTCGGGTGGCCGCGCGTCTGCCGAGCAGGAATGCGATCGCCAGTGGTACCGCTGTCAGCGCGTCGGCGAAGTTGTGCAGCGTATCGCCCAGCAGTGCCACCGAGCCGGTGAAAGCCACCAACACGGCCTGGGCCGATGCGGTAACCATGAGTCCGGCGAACGAGATCCACAGGGCTCGCATCCCGGCCCGGCTCGCGTGCAGGGCTTCGTCCACGATCTCGGTGCTGCCGTGGCTGTGCGGGCTCACGGCGTGGAGGATCCGCCACCCCAGGCGCGCCCGTCGGTCGTGACCGTGATCGTTCCTGTGGGTCTCACCGTGTTCGTGGTGGCCTCGGTAGTGCTCGCGCTGGTGGCGCGTGGGTTCGTCGGCCATGGGGCGTCGGCTCCAGGGTGGACACGGGGACGTCGGCCACGCCAGAATATGTGCTCATGTACGCACGCGACAACGTTGCAAGTGCCAGTGACGGGCAACAGCTCCCACCCGACGAGTTGGTGGACGGCGCGACTACAGCCCTGCGAATGCTGGCCGATCCCACCCGGCTGCGGCTCGTGTGGCTGCTGCGCGACGAGGAGAAGGACGTTGGCGACCTTGCTGTCGAAACCGGTGCGGCACGGCCCGCCGTGTCCCAGCACCTGAGCAAGCTGCGGCTGGCCGGCCTGGTGCGGATGCGTCGTGAAGGCCGCCGCGCGCTCTACACTGTGCGGGGAGGCCACGTTCGACGACTGATCGAGGAAGTGTTCTCCGCAGCCGAACATCATCTGACCGGATCCCCCGACCACGACTGAAGTGGTCAATCCGGCCGTACCCCGCACGCGGCAGGGGCCGGTGGGATCACTGTTCAGGCGTGGCCTCTCCGGGTGACCCCCTGCCGGTCGCAACCGAACCCCGCTGCAGAACCCATCCGCCGAGTACCAGCAGGGCTCCCAGGGCGAGGAAGCCGAGGTCCCACCACAGCTGATGCGGGCCCGCGCGAACGTGGTGGATGCCGAGCAGGTGGTGATCGACCACTCCTTCGACGAGGTTGAACGACCCCCATCCCACGAGCACCCAGCCCCACAGGGCACGGGATCCCCACGTGCGACGGCGTCCTGCGGTCGCACGCGTGCAGAGGAGCACGAGCCCGATCAGTACGGCCAGCCAGGTGAACGCGTGGAACAACCCGTCCCACAGGGTGTTCGCCTCCAAGCCGCCCAGGGACTTCGGCGAGTAGTGCGGCACCCCGATGTTGTCCGTGTCGGTACTGCTCAGCATGTGGTGCCATTGCAGGACTTGGTGGAGGAGAATGCCGTCGACGAACCCACCGAGGCCGATTCCGAGCAGGATTCCTGGTGCGGTCGGACCTGCGCGTGCATTGGTAGCGATCATCTGTTCCGTCCGGCATTGTTCGGACCGCACTGCTGCGGCCGGTAGCGGACCGTGGAGCGCGGCCCGGTTCGATCAGTCGTAGCCGCGAACCAAGTGGCTTTCCTCTGGATCTTCGAGCTCGACCGGTTGGGGTGCGCGAGTCTTCCGGTCTTGAACCGGGAGCGGGGGCGTAGCCGGGGTGAGCTGTTGCTGTGGCGGGGTGACGCTGGTGTCGGAAGGATCCACGACCCACTCCATTCTTGCCGGGGTCCGCCGATGGTGCGCAATCGGCGACTAGATCGCACTTCTGCCGCCCGGTATGTCGATGTCGCCCTTCGGGTGGAACTGTTTGTGCTGGCCGAGGATCGGACGGACACGTGGTACGTGACCGGTGATCGGGCATGGCGCCGCGCTGACCGCCCGTCATAGAGAGGCGCGCGGCGCGTTGCGCCGTGCCTTGAGCGCTTCGGTGATCAAGGGAATCTGCCACGGCAGTTGCACGATCGCGGCGACCTTCAGTGCACTCGTGGTGTTCTCGTCCCTGAACCAATTGATCGTCAACTGTACTTTAGCGGGCATCACAGCGACGAAGAAGAGCGCTGCCAGCGTCCCGCCCAGGCGTTGTGTTTGGGGGAGCGTGAGCGTGGCGGCGGTGGCGTAGGCGGCGAGGCCGGAGGCTCGGGTGTAACTCCGTGCGCTGCCTGGCAGCACCGGCGGAATAATCCGGTCGAAGAATGTCGGTGTCACGAAATGCAGCGTCCCGGCGACGGCCATCATGACCGCCAGGCGCAATGCCGCTCGCCGGCTTGTGTCGGTCCCGGGTGTGGTCGGCGGCGCCGACCACAGGACGGAGACCTTCGCACTGTCCATTGTCTTCCTCCGCGTTGGTCGACGGATGAATACGCGAGTTGGAGTGTGCACGGTCCCGCGCCGACCCGAGGACGTTGCAGGCCCTGTTCTTCGATGACCTGACGCCTTGCGAGGGTCGTCGGGTCATCGACCCGGCTTCTCGTGGGTTATATATTAATTTGAATCTATTCTTTCAGTGTTAACTGATACTAATACCATACACCCAGAATCAACCGAACAGCAACAACGACGAAACCATCAAGGCTGCTTGGTCTCGGCTGGTCGTACGGTGTTCCCGAGGCCAAGAGCGTCGAATTCGGTGGATTTGCGAGGTGTGCGGTGCACGGCGAGTACAAGGTTCCGGGTGGGAAGCTCGTCGTCGTCGATGTCGACATCGACGACGACGAGCGGTTGGCTCGAGTGCGGTTGAGCGGGGATTTCTTCCTGGAGCCGGACGAGGCGCTGGAAGACATCAACCGCGCGCTGGAAGGAGCCCCTGCCGGCGCGGACACCGAGGAGTTGGCACGGCTGGTGCGTGCCGGTGTCGGTGCTGACGTTCGAATGGTGGGTTTCGGTGCCGAGTCGGTCGCTGTCGCGGTCCGCCGTGCGGTGATGCGCGCGAGCGATTGGCTCGATCACGAGTGGGCGCTCGTTCGGGACGGCCCGCAGGAACCGTTGATGCACATGGCGCTGGACGAGGTGCTGGCGCAGGAGGTCGCGGCCGGGCGCAGGGCGCCGACGCTGCGTTTCTGGGAGTGGTCGTCGCCCGCGGTCGTGATCGGGAGCTTTCAATCGGTTCGCAACGAGGTTGACCTAGCGGGTGCGCGACGGCACGGGGTCGAGGTGGTGCGTCGTGTCACCGGTGGTGGGGCGATGTTCGTGGAACCGGGGAACACGGTGACGTATTCGCTCTACGCGCCCGCGTCTCTGGTGGCGGGGATGTCGTTCGCGGATTCGTACGCGTTCTTGGACGATTGGGTGCTGGGTGTTCTGGGTGAGTTGGGGCTGAACGTCTGGTACCAGCCGTTGAACGACATCACCTCGGATGGCGGCAAGATCGGTGGAGCCGCGCAGAAGAGGGTATCGGGGGCCGTGCTGCATCACGTGACGATGTCGTACGACATCGATGCGGCGAAGTTGGGCGAGGTGCTGCGCGTCGGCAAGGAGAAGTTGTCCGACAAGGGGGTGGCCAGCGCCAGTAGGCGGGTGGATCCGTTGCGGCGGCAGACGGGACTCGCTCGGGAGCACGTCATCGATCGGTTGGTCGACGGCTTCGGTCGACGCTACGGGCTGGTGCCACGCGGTGTGTCGGCGGGCGAGCACGCGTCGGCCCGCGAGCTGGTCGCGTCCAAATTCTCGGACCCGGCCTGGAAGGATCGGGTTCCGTGACGAGGTGGTTCGTTCAGGTGGGGAGTGCGCGTCCGATCTGGTTGCGTCGACGGCGGAGCCAGATTCGTCGGGATCCGTCCGAGTAGAGAAGTACTCGGGAGAGTTCCCATCCGGAGAATTCGGCGTGGATGCTCAGACGCATCGCTGCGGTGGGCCGGGTAATTCCGGGCGGTAACCGCAGCGGCTGGTACTCCCAGTCTTGGTCGCTGCTGACCGTTTCGTTGCTTGTCACACCTTCACCACCTGTAGTCCTTCCCCGGTTGCCGAGGTGATGTAGACCTCGCCCGTGTCCGGGTCGAGGGATATGGAGTTGGGTTGAGCGACGGTGGGCAGCCGGTGGCGCTCTTCCGGTTGGCCGCCCGCGATGTCGTAGGCGACGACTTCGTTGCTTTCGGTGAGGGTAATCCAGGCGAGGTCGCGGCGGGAGTCATAGGCGATGTCGAATGGCGCGCTGGGAACGGGGTAGCGCTGCTTCATCAGGAACGGGTCGGTGGAGAAGGCCAGGAGCTCGTTTCCGCGGGTGTCGACGACGAGAAGGCGGCCGTATTGGTCGGTGACGGCGTTGGTGGCTCCTTGGCCTGCGCGGAGTGCGGCGCCTTCATCGGCGGTGGCCGGGTCGACGGTGGTGATCGAGGTTGTCAGCCGGTCGAGGACGTGGATCTGGTCGTTGACCGCGAAGAGCTGGGCGGGGCCTTCGAACTCGTTGGGTTCGGTCGTGCGGATTCGGTGGCCTTGGTCGTCGACGAAGGCGACTTGTTTGGTGGCTTCGAGGGCGACGGCGAGTTGGCCGTTGATGGTGGTGGCGTCGACGGGGCGTCCGGTGACCGGAGTGCGAGTGGTGTGCCCGGTGCGCGGGTCGATGCGGATGATGAGGTCGCTGTCGGGGAGCGCTGCGAGGAGTTGGCCGTTGTCGGTGGGGCGGATTTCGGCCGGTGCGCTGGGTAGTTCGATCTGGCGGGGTGGTTTTTCGGAGGTGCGCGTGTCGTGGAGGTTGAGGGTTTTGCCGTGGGTGGTGGCCAGGGTGTGGTTGGTGGGTTCGTAGGCGGTGAGTTGGGTGGGGGGTGTGGGCAGGACGGTGCCTGCGGGGGTGCGGGTGGTGGGCGGTGAGGTGGCGGGGGCTGCTGCCACGAGTTTGTCGGTGACCTGCAGGGGGTCGGAGCCGTTGGTTTCGGCGCATCCTGCGAGCAGGGTGATTCCGATGAAGCAGGCGGCTGCCAGACGGCGCAACGGGTCCTCCTCGGTGCCGGCCGCTCGCTGGGGTGGAGCGGTGCACTTTCAGGATCCCTGATGGTGGTTGCGTGGTGTGTTGGGGCCCGGTCGTGCGGCGGGTGGGGTTATCCGTCGTGGTGCGGGCTGTTCAGGTGAGCGGGGTGGCGCTCGGGGTAGCCCTGGCGGGGTTCGCTGACGTCGTCGAGGGCGAATTGGATGGCTGGGGGGAGGATGATGTCTTCGGAGGTCAGCGACGTGTGGAGTTGCTGGGTGGTGCGTGCGCCGACGATGGGGGCGGTGACTCCGGGGCGGTCGCGGACCCAGGCGAGGGCCACGGTCAGGGGTGAGGTTCCGAGTCCTTCGGCGGCGGTGAAGGCGGCTTGGACGATGCGTGCGGCGCGTTCGGTGCGGTGGTGTTCGACGTAGTTGGCGAGGTGCGGGGTGGCGGCGCGGGAGTCGGCGGGGGTGTTGCTTCGGTATTTGCCGGTGAGTACGCCGCGGCCGAGGGGGGCCCAGGGCAGGACGCCGAGTCCGTGGTGGCGGGCTGCGGGGATGACTTCGCGTTCGATGCCGCGTTCGACGAGTGAGTATTCGACCTGGGTGGAGATGAGGGGAGTGTGGTGGGGTTTACCGGTTTGGAGGGCGGCTGCGGTGGCCGTCTGCCAGCCGGTGTAGTTGGAGATTCCGGTGTAGCGGACTTTTCCGCTGCTGACGGCGGTGTCGAGGGCGGCGAGGGTTTCGTCGAGGGGGACGTTGGGGTCCCAGGCGTGGAGTTGCCAGAGGTCGATGTGGTCGGCGCGGAGGCGGCGGAGTGAGTTGTCGAGGGCGTGGAGGAGTGCGGTGCGTGAGGCTCCTCCGCCGGAAGGACCTTCGGTGCGGCGGGCGACGGCTTTGGTGGCGATGACGAGTTCGTCGCGGTCCGCGGTGTGGTCGATGAGGTCGCCGAGGATCTCTTCGCTGTGGCCGTTCTGGTAGACGTCCGCGGTGTCGATGAGGGTGCCGCCCGCGTCGCGGAAGGCGGTGAGCTGGTCGGCGGCTTCGTGCGCGTCGGTGTCGAGACCCCAGGTCATGGTGCCGAGCGCGAGCCGGGAGACGCGGAGGCCGCTACGGCCGAGCTGTCGGTGTTCCACGGTCGGTGAGCCTATTCGGTGTGCGGGTGGCGGGCGGTGTTTCCGGGCTGTTCGACACTGGGGTGTCGATGGTGTTTTGAGTCACATTATCGACTGGGGTGGTTGCGGTATTCGGGGGTGCCCTCCGCGCGTTGGGTGGGCATGCTGCAAGATCTCGGTCGGGGGAGTTGTGGCACCGGGGCGTGGCCGGTGTTCGAAGAACTCTCGATCGTGCTGGAGTGGATTGACGTTGTCGTGGTTGCAGGCCCTGGTGCTGGCTGTGGTGCAGGGGCTTACCGAGTTCCTTCCGATCTCCTCATCGGGGCATTTGAGGGTCGTTTCGGAGTTGTTTTTCGGCGAGGATGCGGGCGCGTCGTTCACTGCGGTGACGCAGATCGGCACGGAGCTGGCCGTGGTGATTTATTTCGCCGGGGACATCATTCGGCTGGCGGCGACCTGGTTTCGCGGGTTGGTCAGTGCGGAGGTTCGCCAGACCCAGGATTACCGGTTGGCGTGGTATGTGATTGTGGGAAGCATCCCGATCGGGATTTTGGGTTTGCTGTTCCAGGATTACATTCGCGGTGCGCTGCGAAGCTTGTGGATCACGGCCACGATGCTGATCGTGTTCGGTGTTCTGATGGCGTTGGCGGAGCGTTTCGGCTCGCAGCGACGCCCGATGGGCCGTTTGCGGTTGAGTGATGGTGTGACGATGGGATTCGCGCAGTCGATGGCCCTGGTTCCGGGTGTTTCTCGTTCGGGTGGGACGATCACGGCTGGTTTGACGCTGGGATTGGACCGCCCGACAGCGGTGCGGTTCTCGTTCTTGTTGGCGATCCCGGCGGTGTTCGCGGCGGGGTTGTCCGAACTTCCGCACGTGTTCGAGTCCGGTGGCCCCGGATTGCAGCCTTCGGGATTGCAGATGCTGGTGGCTACTGTGGTTGCCGGTCTTGTCGGTTACGCGTGTATCGCGTGGTTGCTGCGTTATGTAGAGAAGCACAGCATTTATGTGTTCGTGTGGTATCGGATCGCGTTGGGCCTGTTGGTCTATGCCTTGCTCGGTTTTGGTGTCATGCAGGCATGATCAGCTGAGTTCGTTTCTCCCTTTTTCCGGGTGTCGCCAGGTGGCGGCACCCGGATTTTGTGTTGGGGGTGACGTGATCCTGGTCGAGTCCCTCCCGGAACCGGTGTGGTGGCGCGTGGCGGTGTGTCCGGCGCGGACCAGCGCGCCGAGCTGGATCGGGCAGTTGTACGGGTAGCTCGGGAGCTTCTCGGCGTGGGACAGGGCTGGGTGCCACCGTGACCCCCGTAAGAGCGCCACACTCACGCGTGTGCGGGGCGCTGGGTCTTGCCACGGGAAGACCACGCCAGCGTGGCCAACGTCGCGTAGCACTACTGACTCCGGAAGCCGCGCACGCTTTTGCACACGCTCTGAACGGGTGGCAGGTGTCGGCGCTGGCTCGGCTGCGCTTACCCTCGGCGCTGTGGCGACTCTCGTTCTGCTCAGACATGCACGGTCGGCGGCGAATGGCTCCGGAACATTGGCGGGGCGCAGTGCCGGGATCGGTTTGGATTCCGCCGGTACCGACCAGGTGGCGGGTCTGCCGGACAGGTTCGCGAAGGTTCCGTTGGCATCGGTGGTGGTCTCACCGTTGCTGCGTTGTCAGCAGACCGTGGCGGAGTTGGCTTCGTCGTGGTCGGTCGAGCCGGTGGTGGAAGAACGCCTCGCCGAGGTCGACTACGGGGAGTGGACCGGTCGCAAGGTGAAGGAGCTGGTCGAGGAGCCGATGTGGAAGGTGGTCCAGCAGCATCCTTCCGCGGCTGTGTTCCCCGGCGGTGAGGGATTGGCCGCGGTGCAGGCCCGGTCGGTCGAAGCGGTGCGGGAATGGGACCGGCGAATCACAGCCGAGTACGGCCCGGATGCGGTGTGGTTGCTGTGCAGCCACGGTGATGTGATCAAGTCCTTGCTGGCCGATGCACTGGGGCTGCACTTGGACGGATTCCAGCGCATCGTGGTCGATCCGTGTTCGGCGAGCGTGGTTCGGTACACCGAGACGCGGCCGTTCGTGCTCAAGATCAATGACACCGGTTCGAACTTGTCGGGGCTGGTTCCTGCTCCGGAGGAGGGTGAACGCGACTCCGATGCCGTGGTGGGTGGTTCCACCGGAGCGGGGAGCTAGATGGTGCCGCCGGGGGATGTGCGTCCGGTGGATGATCTCGAATCGTTCTTCGCGGGACGTTGGTCGTTGGAGCGGGAGATCTTCGATCCTGCTGGTGTCCGCATGGGGGCGTTCAACGGTTCGTTGGTGTTCGCCGTCGAGCAGGGCAGGTTGGTGTATCGCGAGCAGGGTGTGCTGGAGCTGGGTGGGCACCGGGGAACTGCGTCGCGCACGTTGCACTACACGGTGACCGGGCCGGGGCAGGCGGTGGTGCACTTCGACTACGGCGATTTCTTTCACGAGGTGGATCTTCGCGAGGGTTGGTGGGCGACGAAGCATCCGTGCCGTGACGATCTCTACGAGGGGGAGTACCGGGTGCTGGGGCCCGACCGTTGGTGGCAGCGGTGGGTGGTCGCCGGTCCGACGAAGAATCACGTGCTGGTCACCGACTTCCGTCGGGAAGATGTGGATCTCGGCGAGGCCTAGCGGCCTGGCGTGGGGGGTCAGCGGAGGATTTCCACGAGCAGTACCCAGATGTTGAGCAGGGCACCGACGAACGCGGTGATCACTCCGAGTGGAATCCAGTACAGGCCTCCGATGGTTTCGGTGATCGTTCCGACACCGGCGAGGAGTGTGGACGTGGACAGGACGGCGGCGGGGACGGCGCCGGTGATGAGCCACCCGGTAAACCTTTGCTCGGTGGAGCGTTCCGAGGGGCGGTTGAGGGTGGCCAGCCAGACGCTTGTGATCAGGCCGGCGGCTATGAGTTCGGTGCCCAGCGCTCGCCGGTCCTGTCCGGGGACCAGTATCAGCAGCGAGATGACCAGTGGTACCGCCAACAGGATCATGGTGTGGGCGGAGCGTGCGGTGAGATGCTTGCCGGCCAGTATGTTGGTCAGGTTGATCGACAGGACGACGAACAGCAGTCCGGCCAGTGCGGCTCCGGCTCCCGCGACGGCGACTCCGAAGTCGCTCCAGCCGTCGGCTTCGTAGGCGTTCACGCCGTTCATGGTGCGCGTCGTGCGGTTCGGTGGCAGGCGAGAGGCGCGTCCGGTGCGGGGATGGAATCGGCGGCAAAATCGTTCGTGGTCGCTGGGTGGGTTCCCGCATGATCTGGCGGTGTCCGGGCGACCCGGTGGGTGAGAACCGTGGCGACCGGCCCGCCCGGCGTGGGTCGGGTTCGGCGATCCGGGAGGGGTGGCATGTTCACGGCGTTGCGGGGCGGCGGGGTTCCCATCCGGATGTGGGCTGATCCGGATGGGGTGGAGTCGGCTGCGTTGGGTCAGCTGCGCAACATCGCCGATTTACCGTGGGTGCACGGGGTGGCGGCGATGCCTGATGTGCATTTGGGCAAGGGCGCGACCGTGGGCAGTGTGATCGCCATGCGGGATGCGGTGTGTCCGGTTGCGGTGGGGGTCGACATCGGGTGCGGCATGAACGCGGTGCGGACTTCGCTGCGCTCGGTGGACTTGCCTGATGAGTTGGGGGTGCTGAGGCGCCGGATCGAGGCGGCTGTGCCGGTGGGTTTCAACAAGCACGAGACGCCGGTGAATCCGTCTCGTCTGGGCGTGGAGAGCGGCTGGGACGAGTTCTGGGCTCGTTTCGGCGGTTTGCATTCCGGTGTGCAGCAGGCGCGGCAGCGGGCTTTGGAGCAGATGGGCAGTCTCGGTGGTGGTAACCACTTCATCGAGGTGTGTGTCGAGCAGGGCGGCGCGGATGCCGGGCGGGTGTGGTTGATGTTGCACTCCGGGTCGCGCTACATCGGTAAGGAGCTCGCCGAGCGGCACATGGACGTTGCTCGGTCGTTGCCGCACAACGCCGGTTTGCCGGATCGGGATCTTGCGGTGTTCGTGTCCGGTACGTCGGAGATGCGGGCTTACCGGCGGGATTTGTTCTGGGCGCAGGAGTACGCGCGGCGCAATCGTGCGGTGATGCTCGCATTGGTGCAGCGGGCTGTGGAGGAGACGGTGCCGGGCGTGCGGTTCGACGAGCCGGTTTCGTGTCATCACAACTACGTCGCCGAGGAGTGCCACGACGGTGTCGAGGTGATGGTGACGCGTAAGGGCGCGATTCGGGCGGGATCGGGTGAGTTGGGCATCATTCCGGGCAGCATGGGCACGCGGTCGTTCATCGTGCGAGGTCTGGGGAATGCGGAGTCGTTCACGTCGGCTGCGCACGGGGCGGGTCGGCGGATGTCTCGGACGAAGGCCCGGAAGATGTTCACTGCCGCGGATTTGGCTTCGCAGACCGAGGGTGTGGAGTGTCGCAAGGACCGTGCGGTCGTGGATGAGATTCCGGCGGCTTACAAGGACATCAATTCGGTGATGGAGGCGCAGTCGGATCTCGTCGAGGTGGTTGCCCACCTCGAGCAGGTGGTGTGCGTGAAGGGCTAGGTGGTGCGGTTCTCACGCGGGCAGGTTGTCGGGCGGGTGTTGACTGGTTCGGGTGTGCAGGGTGTCGAGGGAGAGGCCGACGGTTTCCGCGACTGCGGCGACGGTGAAGAAGGCCGGGGTGGGGATGCGGCCGGTTTCGATCTTGCGGAGCGTTTCGACGGAGATTCCGGCTGTGGCTGCGACGTCGACCATGCTGCGTGGCTCGCGGGCCAGGCGTAGGAGGTTGCCGAGTTGGCGGCCGCGTTCTCGCGCGTTCTGGTTCAGTGGTTCACGCACCATGACCGTGATAGTAATACCGGTATAGTTGTTCGTCGCGGTGTTGCAGGGAGCGGGTGTGGTCGAGCTCAAGAGCGGGTCGGAACTCGATGCGATGCGTGCGGCTGGGCAAGTCGTGGCCCGTGCTTTGAGGGCTGTGCGGGAACACGCCGCGGTCGGGGTGTCCCTGTCCGAACTCGACGATCTGGCGCGCGCCGTCATCGACGATGCGGGAGCGAAGCCGTTGTTCCTGCACTATCGGCCGAGCTGGGCACCGACGCCGTTTCCTGGGGTCATCTGCGCGTCGGTCAACGATGCGATCGTCCACGGCATCCCCGGCGCGCACGAGTTGGCTGACGGTGATCTGGTCAGCATCGACTGCGGTGCGCGGGTCGACGGTTGGTGCGGCGACGCGGCTGTCACGTTCGCGGTCGGCACCGAGCGGGATGGTGACGGTGCGCTGATGTCGACCGTCGAGCAGGCTTTGGCGGACGGGATTCACGCCGCCAGGCCCGGTGGTCGGGTTGGTGACATCTCCCGCGCGGTCGGCGTCGTGGGCCGCAGCGCCGGGTATGGGATTCCGGTGCCGTTGGGCGGGCATGGGATCGGCCGGGACATGCACGAGGAGCCGTTCGTGCCCAACGACGGGCCGGCAGGTTCGGGGGCACCGCTGCGGCCGGGCATGGTGTTGGCGATTGAGCCGATGTTCCTGGCCGGTGGTCACGAGGGGCTGTTCGTCGGGCAGGACGGGTGGGGCGTCTTCACCGCCGATGGCGGCCGGGCCGCCCATGTGGAGCACACCGTGGCCATCACCGACGACGGTCCTCGCGTGTTGACTCTGCCGTGACCGGGCTGCCCGTCCGAGCTCGACGGGTAGTCCGATGCTGATCACAGGTCGGCGTTGCGGATGCGGTAGACGTGCAGGTTCGTGTCGTAGTATTTGTCGGTTTCGCCGACCCAGGTCATTCCGATGCGGACGGCGGTCGACGCGGCGCGTTTGTTGTCGGGTCGGACCAGGGCGTAGATGTCGTCGATGTCGTGGGTGAAGGCCCAGCCCAGCAGTGCGCGCGCGGATTCGGTGGCGTAGCCGACGCCCCATTCGCCCGGTCGCAGTTGCCAGGTGAGTTCGAGGTCGTGGTCGTAGGGCGGCAGCAGTCGCAGCACCAGCGCGCCGACCACGGTGCCCTCCGAGCGGTCCTGCACGGCCCAGCGCCCGGCGGGCGGGACGACGTGTGGTTGTGCTTCGGTCCAGGCGTGCACGACCGCGTGCATGGCTTCGAATCCGCTGACGGTGGCTGGTTCGGGAGTGAGCCAGTCGGTCACTTCGGCGGTGCCGTAGAGGTCGAGGGCGGCATGTACGTCGCTGTCATTGGTGGTCCAGTCCCGCACGATCAACCGCTCGGTGTGGAGGGCAGGCTGCATGTAAGGCTCCCTTCCTTTCCCCACCGACCGTCTTCCTCGGTGTTCGTGGTGTGGCCGGGCTCGCGGTCACGTGGAGGTACTGCTGATTCTAGGGATCGGCCGCGGGTGTGTCTGCGGCTGAAGTCGGGAGCTGTTTGAACGGTGGTGGGCAGCCTTGTGCACGGCACGGGCGTGGGGGCGGCCGCCGGAACCGCTGGGTGGGCGTCGACCGGTGCTCGGAAGTCCTCTAGGTGTAGTAGCCGCCCAGGTCGTTCGGGGAGAACGCGCCTCGGTCGGTGACCACGGTGGTGACCCATTGCGGGGGTGTGACGTCGAATGCCGGGTAGAGACCGTGGACTCGGGAGCTGGCGGTGGGGTGGCCGAGGGTGTGCAGCACCTCGGTGCCGTCGCGGTATTCGATGGGGACGTCGGCACCGCTGGGGGAGTTCCGGTCGGGGGCGTGGCACAGGGCGTGGAAGGGCACGTTGAACACGTGGGCTGCGGTGGCCAGCTGCAGCGTCCCGACCTTGTTGATGACGTGGCCGTCCATGCTCACGCGGTCGCTGGCGGTGACCAGTGCGTCCACTTTGCCTTCGCTGAACAGCGAGGCCCCCATGCCGTCGGTGATCAGTGTGGTCGATACGCCCATCTCGGCGAGGGTTTCGGCGGTCAACCGTGCGCCCTGCAGGTAGGGGCGGGTTTCGGTGCAGAAGAACCCGAGCTGTTTTCCCCGGCGTTGTGCGGCGGCGACGGTTTCCACCAGGTACAGATCGCCCCAGCAGTGGGTGAGGATGTTGCCCTGGTCGGGGAGGAGGGCTGCGGCGGCTTCGCCCATCCTGCGGCTGCGGTGGCGGTAGTCGGCGTCGCCTGTGCGGGCACCGTCGAGTGCTGCTTGTTCGAGGTTTCCGGGGGCGGCTGCGGTCACGGCTGCCAGGACGTGGTCGACGGCTTTGCGTGGTTGGTCGTTGGTCGGCCGGGTGGCGATGAGGCGCTTTCCCGCGCTGTGGATGTGTTCGCGGGCGGCGGTGTCGTCGAGGCCCGCGGTGTTCCGCGCGGCCAGCACCATCGCCCAGAGGGTGGCGAAGTAGGGACCGGAGGACTGGGTGACCATGTCTTCGATCGCGGTGGCGACCTCGTCGGCGTCGCGAGCGTGCACCCAGCGCTTTTCGAAGGGGAACACCCGGCGGTCGAGGATGTGTACGCCGTCGTCGGCCAGACGTACGCTGTCGGCCAGCAACGGGGTGGGGACCGATTCGGTATTCGACATGGTGTCCTCGGGTGGTGCGGGTACGGCCGGAGGGTATCGCCGGTGTGGTGCGGGCCGGTCGTGGGCGGGGTGGGATCGGTTCGGCTGGGGCACGGGTGGTGACCGCGCCGACTTCTACCGTCACAGTGACTCAAGACGTTGCGAGTGTCCTGCCGCACGTCGTATCCGTTGAAAAACCCCCGCCGGTTCGGGGAGAACCGAGGCGGGGGTCGGAGCGAGTACTTGCGCGTGGCGGAGTTGGTCAGCTCCGCTTCTTCGGCGGGTCCTTGCGTAGCAGGTCCGGGCCGAGGATTCGACGGACCGCCCGTCGCGCCAGGCTGCGCCGCTTGGGGGCGGCGGGCGGGGCGGCGGGAGAAGGATTCTTCGGTTCGGCCACGGGCTGCGTCGGGGCGGTCGGGGACGCCACGGTGGCAATGCCCGTCGTCGGGGGGGCGGCGTTGGCCGTTCCGGGGTTCAAACGCTTGGCGAATTCGGGCTGCTCGTCCCGAATCGCTGGAATGTAGGGCTGGGTCACCTCAATCCGGTCGGGGCCAGGCATCCGGTCTGCGGGCTGCGGCGGTTGCGGTTCGTCGAGGGACAGGTCCCCCGTGAAGCGAGTGGCAACCGGGCCCGCTTCGGATCGCGCCTGAGCGTTCTGCGCTTCCGTCGGGACCATGGGCTGAAACCAGGGTCGAGTTAGGTCGTCTTGAAGTGTCATCCGTATCGACTCTGCGGGGAGCAACGGCCATGTTCGCCGGAGCGGATTGCCCTTCCGGCGCGTCAGACCATACCGGTAACGGACCGGTAAAGCACCACCCGCGTGCCCAGCTGATCTCAACCCATTCGATCTTCCTGCTCACTCAGTGTAAGTAAACCGGGCGTCAACTGCGTCATTGCTGTGACCCCACGCCACCAAGAGTAGGAAGCGTTCCATGTCACATCGCGCAAGGTGATCGAACTGGCCTCGCTGTAGCCATGCCCGCGGACCCACTCGGAGCAGCTCGCTGCGACCCACGTCACGTCCAGGTCGGAAGCGGCAACAGCTGGTCCGCCAGCGCACCTCGCGCCGCCGGCGTGCGAAGTACCGCGTAGCGGAATCGCGTCCGGGGCATGTCCAGCGAAAAAGGGGGCCACCGAGCACTGGGGGTGCTGTGACGACCGATACTGAGATCCACCTGAAGATAATCCAGTTGTGAACGGTTGTTATCGTGCAACACATGATGGTGAGTACATCGGCGGGAAACTCCCCGACGCTGACCGGAATGCTGACGCGTGCCGGGCATGTGCTCACCACCCACGTGGCCGAGGCGCTCGCCGAGATCGAGTTGACTCCCCGCATGCAGAGCGTGCTGACGCACGCGCTGGAACAGGAACGCACTCAGATCCAGTTGGCCGAGGCAACCGACCTCGACAAAACCACCATGGTGCTGACCATCGACGCACTTGAGCAAGCCGGATACGCCGAGCGCAGGCAGTCCACCGCTGATCGCCGGGCGCGCGTGATCGCCGTCACCGAAGCGGGCGAGCGCATCGCCGCGGCGGGGCAGCAGATCGTCGACCGGGTGCACGCCGACACGCTGGCTGCCCTGGATCCCGGGCAGCGGGAGCTCTTCGTCGAGTCCTTGGAGACTCTGTTGCGCGATCGCCTTTTCCGGCCCGCCGATTCCGAGTACCGGGTGCGTCGGGCGCGGCAGAAGAAGGATGCGTAGCCAGAGCGGTTGCGGGCGGCGGTAGGAGCCGAGTGGCCGCATTTACCGGGAGGGGCCGGCGGTGCCGAGCACACCGGAATACGGGTGGCGATGAGTTTTTTCGCCGGTAGCGGTCAATCCCGGAGTAGTCGAACGATTCGTCGGGTCCACACCCGCCGGTGCGGATTCCACGGCTGCTCTCGGGAGGAGAACATCATGCCGGAAAACACCGACACGGCCCCGAATTCGCGCCGTGGCAGGAGGTCGGGAACTACCGTCGTGCTCTGGGTGTGCCAGGTGCTGGTGGCGTTGCTGTTCGTCATGGCCGGTGCCGTCAAGCTCGCCGGTGCTGTCGAGGCGGTCGCCATGTTCGAGGTCATCGGCGCGGGTCAGTGGTTCCGGTACTTCACCGGTGTGGTCGAGCTCGCCGGTGCGGTCGGACTGTTGATTCCCCGGTTGGCGGGTTTGGCCGCAGCCGGGCTGATCTGCGTCATGATCGGTGCGCTGATCGTGCAGGGCTTGTTCATCGGTGGAAGTCCGGTGCTGCCGATCGTGCTGATCGTGGTCAACGCGTGGATCGCCTGGATGCGCTGGCCGGAGATGAAGTCACTGGTGGGGTCGTCGGTGCGCTGACAGCAGGAGTGGAACCGCAAGCGGATCCATCTCGTCGGCTGGTTGATCACAACTACGAACCACCCAACCGCATCACGAAGTTTGGACAGGTCCCGCGTGGTTCACGCGGCCGCTGTCCTCGTGGTGCACGTCGCGAACCAGCGACGTGCGGCGGCGGTTCTATGACGCACGTGCGGCTGCAGCTCTCCAACTCCGCCTGCGAGGCAACTGGTCCGCGAACCGCCCGAACCGGGCCACCTGCTCATCGGCGAAGAACTCCACCGGCACAGGCAGGCTTCAACCGACCCTCAACGCTTAGATGTCCTCGGCCGGTCGGGGCGCCGGGCGGCCGAGGACGAGGTGGGCGGTGATGCCGGCGACGAGCCCCCAGAACACGGAGGCGATTCCGAAGGTGGTGATCCCCGAGGCGGTGACCAGGAAGGCGATCAAGGCCGCGTTCCTTGTGCTCGGATCGGCGGTGGCTGCGGCCAGGGAACCGCCGATGGTCTCCAGCAGGCCGATTCCGGCGATGGCGGTCACCAGTGCCGCGGGGAACGAGGCGATGAGGCCGCCCAGCGTCGCGCCGAACACACCCAACACCAGATAGCAGGCGCCCGAGACGATGCCGGCCCGATAGCGCTGGCGCGGGTCCTCGTGGGCATCCGGTCCCATGCACAGCGCGGCGGTGATCGCCGCGAGGTTGATGCCGAAGCAGCCCAGCGGTGCCAACGCGAAGTTGACCGCCCCGGTCCAGGACAGGACCGGGGAGACCGGGGTGGTGTAGCCGTGCGCCCGCAGCGTCACCACCCCTGGCAGGTTCTGGGAGGTCATGGTGATGACGAACAGTGGCAGGGCGAGGCTGATCGTGGTGTGCAGCGACCACGACGGCCACGTGATCACCGGTGTGGCCAACTCCAGCTGAAGCCTCCCGAGGTGGAGTTGACCCAGCGCGGCGGCTACGGCGGTACCGGCGGCGAGTGCGGCGACGACGGCGTAGCGGGGGAGGAGTCTCTTGCCGAGCAGGTAGGCGGCCAGCATGCTGGTGACCAGCCAGAATTCGGTGGGCAGTGTGGTGAACATCCGCGTTCCGAACTGCAGCAGGATTCCGGCCAGCAGTGCCGAGGCGATCGCGGGTGGCACGAGGTTCATGGCGCGTTCGAACCAGCCGGTGAGGCCGACGAGCACGGTCAGGGCCGCGGCGATGAGGAAGGCGCCGATGGCTTCGGCTATCGGTGTGCCGTGTGCGCTGGTGGCCAGCAGTGCCGCTCCGGGTGTGGACCACGCGGTGATCACGGGGGCTCGGTAGCGTAGTGACAGCGCGATCGAGGTGATACCGATTCCTGTGCCCAGTGCGAGAATCCAGGAGGAGATCGTCGCGTGGTCGGCGCCGAGAGTGCGGGCGGCCTGGACGACGATGGCCGCCGAACTCGTCACCCCGACCAGTGTCGTGATGGCCCCGGCCGTCACGGTGGAGGTGGGCAGCTGGTGCGCAAGGCGCTGTAATGCGGACACAGGAGATCCATTCACGCGGGAGCGTTCTGTTTACAGAACGAACGGATCGTAGGGAGCGAACGTGGAACTGGTCAAGGCGGTGGGGGAGAACCTGCGCACCACCCGCGAACGCCGCTGCCTGTCGCTCTCGGAAACCGCGCGCCGCGCCGAGCTCGGAAAGGGAACGCTTTCCGAGCTCGAATCCGGGCGGCGCAACCCGACGTTGGAAACCCTCTACGCGCTGGCCACCGTGCTCGACGTGCCCCTCGGCGACCTCCTGGTGACCGGCACCGACACGCCCACGGACTCACCTGTGGTCGTGCGCCGCGTCGAGATGCCACAGCTGTCCGGCGAGTCGGTAGACGTGCAGCTGCTGGACCGCACCATCACCGCGGGCCGCCGACTCGAGATCTATCGGATCCACGTACGTGCGGGTAGCCGCTACCTGTCTCCAGGACACCGACCCCGCGTGATCGAACAGCTGTTGGTGCACTCCGGCACGCTGCTGGTGGGGCCGCAATCCGACCCCACCACGCTCGGCCCGGGGGACTACCTTCGCTTCGACGGCGGGCTCGACCACCTGTACTCGGCTCCGCACGAAGACGTTTCCGGCACGCTCGTCCTGCGCTACCTCGACCAGGACACCTCGCTGGCCGAGCCCACCGGTGAGGACGAGTCCGAAGCCCCGACCCAGGGCACAATGGCGCCATGACCGAGCGCAAGCCACCGGACATCAGCTTCGAGACCTGGGTCGATCGCCAGATCCGGACGGCACAGCAGCGCGGCGAATTCGATGACCTGCCCGGCGCGGGAAGGCCACTGCCCGGACTCGACAAACCGCACGACGAACTGTGGTGGCTCAAGAACTACCTGCACCGGGAAGAACTGTCCACCGAAGCACTGCTCCCCACCCCGGTGCAGCTGCGGAAGGAGATCGGACGGCTACCGGAAACGACCCGCGACCTGCGCTCCGAGCAGGCCGTGCGGGAAACCGTCGACGAGCTCAACCGCCGCATCGTCGATTGGCTGCGCACCCCGACCGGCCCGCAGGTCCCGATCGGCCCCGTCGACGCCGAGGACATCGTCGAACAGTGGCGTCGGTACCGAGCCCAGTCGCGAAGCACCGGCACTCCTGCCCGACCCGCACCCCAGCCGGCCGCGTCGCCACGACCCCGATGGTGGCGACGCGTCACCCGCCGCCGTAGAGACCGCTGAGCGGCGCAGCTCACCCGTGGGTTGTGTGGGGGGCGGTGGGGTGGGTGTTGTGCTCCTACCCCGGGGTCCGGGTGCGCTGTCTACGGTGGGTTTATGGACTCACGGGAGGCAAAGGCACTGGACAGCCCGCTGGGTGCGTTTCTGCGGGCGCGGCGTCAGCAGGTGCGTCCGAAGCAGCAGGACCTCGCGCCGGGCGGGGCTCGGCAGGTGGCGGGGCTGCGGCGCGATGAGGTCGCGATGCTGGCGGGGATCAGTACGGACTATTACGTGCGACTGGAGCAGGGCCGGGAGCGGCATCCTTCGCGCATGGTGACCGACGGGCTGTCGGCAGCTTTGTTGCTGGACAGTGCCTCGTCGCGGTATCTGCGTGAGCTCGCCACGGCCGACGACGAGGCCGAAGTAGGTGGCGTTCTTGAACCAGGGCGGCTGGATGCGGTGCGGCCGTTGCTTGGCTCGTTGACCGTCCCGGCGATCCTGGTGGACCGCTGGCTCAACATCGTGGCTGCCAATGCGTTGGGCGAAACGCTACACGAGGGGTTGGAACATCGGGAGAACTACGCCCGGATGGTGTTTCTGTCGTCGGGGGCGCAGGAGTTCTTCGTCGACTGGTCCGAGCTGGCCCGCTGCATGGTGGCGGCGTTACGCGCCAGCGCCGGTTCCGAGGCAGGTTCGGGCCGGTTGGAGCGGCTGGTGGGTGAGCTCACCGTGGCCAGCGAGGTGTTCAGCACCGCCTGGGCGCAGCACGAGGTGTATCAGAAGGCCGTCGATCGCAAGCGGTTCCGGCACCCGCTGGTTGGCGCGCTGGTGTTCCACCAGCACGTGCTGGAACTCCCCGACAGCGACGGTCACCAGATTTGGGCCTACCACCCCGCCGACGACGCCACGGAAAAAGCACTGGTGCGTCTCGGATCGCTTGCCACGTTGTCGGCTTCCACGTTCAGCACTCGAGAGGAGAGCACATCATGACGCCTCCCCGAACCGCCCTGGGAACACGGCACCTGGGATCGCTGCAGGTATCGGAACGGGGCCTGGGCTGTATGGGAATGAGCGACTTCTACGGCACGGCGACAACGGGGTGGGGTCGATCGCGACGATCCACCGCGCTCTGGATGAGGGCGTGACGCTCTTCGACACCTCGGACATGTACGGGCGCGGGGCAAACGAACGCCTGGTCGGGCGAGCACTTGCCGATCGCCGGAACCGAGCGGTTCTGGCCACCAAGTTCGGCATCGTGCGCGACGCCGACTACACCGATGCCACCGTCCGAGCCGATCCGGCCTACGTGCACCAGGCCATCGACCGCTCGCTGCAACGACTCAACGTCGAGTATGTGGACCTGTACTACCTGCACCGCGTGGACCCGCACGTGCCGGTCGAGGAGACCGTCGGTGCGATGGCCGAGCTCGTGGCGGCGGGGTCCGTCACCTCGGACTGTCGGAAGCCAGCGCCGAGGAGATCACGCGAGCCCACCGAGTACACCCATCGCGGCAGTGCAGACCGAATGGTCGCTGTGGTCTCGGGACATCGAGGACGAGGTCGTGCCGACGTGTCGCCGACTCGGCATCGGCGTCGTCGCCTACGCACCACTCGGCCGCGGTCTGCTGACAGGCACGATCAATTCGCAGGACTCCTTGCCACCGCAAGATCTGCGCCGCAGCTTCGCCCGCTTCTCCGAGCGGAACTTCGCGCACAACCAACGGATCGCAGCAACTCACCGAGCTTGCCGCACGTAACGGAGCGAGGCCTGCGCAGCTTGCACTCCTACCTGGAAGAGGACCTCGTAGCCACCGGAATCAGTCTGTGCCCGGCGAGCTCGCCGAGATCTCCGCCATCGCCGCACCTGTAGCCGGAAACCGATACTGACACAGGAAGAATCATGTACGTCATCACCGGAGCCAGCGGCCGCACCGGCCGCGCGGCAGCATCACACCTGCTGGAACACGGCCACAACGTGCGAGCAGTCGGCCGCGACCCGCGCAACCTCGCGCACCTTGCCGACCACGGAGCCGAGATCCATCAGGCCGACCAATCCGACCCGACCGCGATGGCCACCGCTCTGCGCGGGGCCGATGCCGCCTACGTGGTCATCCAACCCAACTACATCCCCGACCACCCCGACTTCGCCGCCTTCCAAGACCAGGCGGCAGCCGCGCTCACCGACACTGTCACCCAGTCCGGGGTGCCCCGTGTCGTAGCGCTCAGTAGCTGGGGAGCACAACATGCCACCGGAACCGGCCCCGTTGCAGGCCTGCACCGCTTCGAGAACCGTCTCTCGACCGTTCCCGGAGCCGACATCACGTGGCTGCGCGCGGGTTACTACATGGAAAACCTCCTCGACCACCTCGACTCCGTGCGCACCCACCGCCGGCTCATCGCACCGTTCGACCCTGACGTACCACTGCCGCTGATCACGACGACCGACGTCGGCATCGCCGCGGCCGAGGAACTGACACGACCACAGACCGGGACACGAATCCGGGAACTACAAGGGGAACGAGACGTGACCATGAACGAGGTCGCACAGGCGATCGCAACAGCAATCGACGCACCCGTGACCTACGAACGCTGCACCGTGGCGGCTTTCCACGAGCAGCTGCGCGAAGCCGGTGTGTCGGACAACGTCGCCGCGATGATGACGGAAGTCCCGCACGCCGTGAACACGGGTCACCTGCGCATGGACCGGTCACGAACCCCGGAAACAACCACCCCGACATCACTGGAGACATTCATCAAGACCGAATTCGTGCCTGCGCTCAACGCCTCCTGACCAGTCCTGCGAAGACGCTGAAAATCGACCTTCCACCGGCAGTCCCGCCGGACCAGCGTCCGAGAGGCCCAACCGGGCGGGCGCCTCCAGGAAATCGTCGAGGGCGCCCGCCCGTGATCAGTTGCTCTCTTCCTCGTCGGGTTCGGATGGGTCGCACAGCGGGCGCAGCACGCCCGCCAGTCCCGGGACCAGTAAGGAATAGCGGCCGAGCATGTTGATGTGGCCGCGCACGAAGGGCGAGAGCCGAGCCGCGTCTTCGTCACGCACCTCGTAGCCACCGGCTCGCAGTTCGGCGGTCGCGGCACCGAGGTAGCGGGTGTTGAACAGCACGATCGCGTTGAGCACCAGCCCCAGGGTGCCGAGTTGGTCTTCCATGCCTTCGTAGTAGCGCTGCCGCAGCTCGCCGCGCTGGCCGTGGAAGATCCGCCGCGCCAGCGCGTGGCGGACTTCCTGCAGGTTGGCACTGAGCTTTGATATCGCGGCGGTAGCCGGTGCGTCGACCATCCGCAGCACATGCAGGGTCTTCTCGATCCGCCCGTAGTGCGCGATGGCGCCGGGAGCGCCGCCAGGTCGACTCGATCCCCGTCGTCGGCGGCCTGCTGCGCCAGGTCATCGACGAGGTGGCACGACTTCGGTGTCGGCCTCGGCGACGCGAACCCCACTCCAGGATCTCCGCGGCCCGCTGGAGCGTGTCGACCATCGCCGGGCCCGACACCGCCGTCGCGGGTGTCGGGCCGGTCCAGCCGGGAATGCCGGTGCCCTTCTGGCACCCCCAGCAGACCGTCGAGCGCGGCGCGCTGGTCATCGTCGAGCAGATCGTGCAGCGTCTCTCACAACCGCTGCGTCACCGCTTCCCGGCACGAACCGACCAGCCGCGCCAGGCCTGGTCGCCCCGGGCAGCAGCACCTCTCGCTCGCGCAGCCAGCCCACCGCGGCGTCGAAGAGTGCTTTCGGCCCGTCGCCGGTGGTCCAGGCGCGGGCGTCGAGCCACTCACTCAGCTGGCTGGTGACCTCGGAAAAGTCCCGTCAGCCCTCGGCCTCCTGGATCTCACCAGCGTGGGTGCGCGCGGTGCGGCGGAATCGCCTGCTGGCCCGCAGGAGTTCCGGCACGGTCGCGAACTTGATCCGGGGCCTGCCGGCGTTCCGCCCCCGACGTTGCTCGGCGCGGTCGATGGTTTCGGCGTTGCGACGACCGAGGGCTTCTGGGTTGCGCCTGCGGATCAGGCGCGTGAAGTCCTCCGTACTGTTCGCGGGTTCGGTCAGCCGTCCGGCCTCGACATCGTCGAGCAACGCGTCGACGGTCTCGGCCGCGCACGCGCGGTTGGCCCCGATACCGCCGCTGGCCCCGCGTTTGGCCCATCCGACGACGTAGGTACCGGACTCGTCGACCCGCCCTGCGGTGTTCGGGACGACTCCGGTGCCCGGGTCGTACGGCACGCCCGGTACCGGTACGCCGCGGGAGCCGATCGAGCGCACCAGCAGCTCTGCCGGGATATCGAGTACGCCATCGCCGTTTTCGGTGCGCACGGCCCGTACGTGTTCGTCGCCGAGCACGGCGGTCGGTGACGAGTGGAACCGCAGGACCAGTCGTTTGTGCTCGGGCGGCGGGAGTTGCCAGTCCACCTGTCGCACTGGCAGCTCGTGCAGCAGTCCGGCGGTGGATGTCTCCGGGGCGGCTGCGAGGTCCTCGGCCAGTCCCGCGTGTGCGTCCACGACGATGTCGGCCTCGAGACGGTGGCGCACGGCGAGGAATTCGGGGCGGGTGTAGGCGGCGTGTTCCGGTCCTCTGCGTGCGAGTAGTACGACCTCGCGCACTTTGCTGGCGCGCAGCGCGTCCAGCGCGTGCTCGGCGATGTCGGTCTGGGCGAGTTCGTCGGGGTCGGTGAGCAGGAGGCGTGCGGCATCGAGTGCGACGTTGCCGGTACCGACGATGACGGCCCGCTCGGCGGAGAGGTCGACGGCGCCGGCGGGGATGTCCGGTTGCGCGTTGCACCATCCGACGAACGTCGTCGCGGGAATGCTGCCCGCGAGGTGTTCACCGGGGATGTCCAGTTCTCGGTGGCCGGCGGCACCCACGGCGTAGATCACCGCGTGGTGGTGTGCGGCGAGTTCGGCGTGGGTGATGTCGCGGCCGATCTCGACGTTGAGGTGCATGTGCACCCGCGGGTGCCGGTAGGCGGTGGCGAAGGTGTCGCCGATCTGTTTGGTCGTGTGGTGATCCGGTGCGACGCCGAATCTGATCAGACCTCCGGGAACCGGCACCCGGTCGATCACGGTGATGTCGGCATCGGTGGTGCGCAGCAGGTTCTGCACGGTGTAGCCGGCAGCCGGGCCGGTTCCCACGACGGCGATCCGGGGAGCGTTGAGATGATTCGGCAGGGATCGCGGGAACTCTGGCTCGTTCCAGGAGTTGTCCGTTTCGGCGGTGTCGAAGTACTGCCGGTTGAGTTCGGCGTAGACGGTGTCGGCACCGAAGAGCCGGTCGACCGGGATTACCGCGTCCACCGGGCACGCGTCCGCGCAGGCGCCGCAGTCGATGCAGGTCTGCGGATCGATGAAGAGCATGTCGGTGCTGCCGAAGTCGGGTTCGCCGGGGGTGGGGTGGATGCAGTTGACCGGGCATGCGGCTACGCACGAGGCGTCGGTGCAGCAGGTTTGGGTGATCGCGTAAGCCATGGTCCGGGTCAGATCATGTGCACGCGCTGGTACAGGGACACCGCGGGTCGATTGAGCAGCCGTGCCTCGGAGAGGAACTCCATCAACCCGGAGCAGGCGTTGCGCATCATCGACTTGCGGTGCTCGTTGCCTGCCGCGGCGGCCACCGCACGTTGGGTGTCGAGTCCGGCGGCCCGGTAAACGCCTGCGTTGACCAGGTTGCTGACGATCACGTAGGCGATGCCGGCGATCATCGTCGCGCTGGTGTTGCGGCGCACCGAACCGATGCCGTCCATGTGTTCGCGGACCTCCTGGCGGGCGAACTTCATGTGCCGCGACTCTTCCACAACGTGGATCTTGGAGCTGGTGCGGACGATGTCGAGCACGTTCTCGCCGCGCATCCAGTCGCGCTGCATCACGTCGAGGACCTCCTCGGCGACCAACGTGCCCCCGTAGGCCACCTCACCGCTGGCGGTGGACTTGAGCAGTCGGGCGAGTTCGACGACAGCCCGGTTCGGTGTGAAGGCGGGTGCCCCGAGCTTGTCGCAGATCCGCGCGAACATGATCGAGTGTCGGCATTCGTCGGCGATCTCGGTGAGCGCGAACTGGAACTCCGCGTTGGCCGGGTTCTTCATGTACTGGTCGCGGAGGATCAGCTGCTGCAGGATCAGTTCGAACCAGATGCCGGTGCTCATGATCGAGCACACCTCGTACCGGGTCAGCGTGACTCGCTGCGTTTCGGTCATCTCGTCCCAGAGCGGCGTGCTGTAGAGGGTGCTCCACTCCGGGTTGAGTCCGTACTGCCCGTCGGGTAGCGGTGCGGACCAGTCGATCTCGGTGTTCGGGTCGTAGGACAACGTCGCGGCCGAGTCCAGCAGACGTTCGGATACGTCGTGTTCGCGGTTGCCCTGCTGACCGTGCGCAGTACTGATGGTCATGGCCCACCCTCCCGTACTAGACCGTACTCCAAGTAACAGGAACAGAGCGTACTTGATACTTGGTGTGAGGTACAGAACCGATCAGCGCCGGATAACATCCTGGGCATGACCTCTTCATCCGCGCCCGGCCGCACCGACGGGCGGACAGCGCGCTGGGCGGGCCAGCGCGAACGCCGCCGACGGGAGTTCGTCGAGGCCGCCCTGCGCGCCATCGCCGAGCACGGTCCCGATGCGTCCGTCGAACGGATCGCCGAAGAGGCCCACGTCGCACGCACCGGGCTGTACAAGTACTTCGCCGACGCCTCCGACCTGCACAGCGCCATCGCCGACCGGGCCGCGGAACTGATCGCCGCCGAGCTGGCACCGGTGTGGAACCCGCAGGGCACGCCCATGCAGATGATCCGATCCGGGATCGGCGCGCACATCGGCTGGCTCGCCGACCACGTCCACCTCTACCGCTATCTGACCATGCACTCGCTATCGGCCCACCTCGGCCAGCAGGACGCGATCACCGATGTGAAAACGGCGATCGGGCGACACCTCACCCACCTGTTCGCCCACTACCTGCGCACATACGAGCTGGACACTCGCGTGGCCGAACCGGTCGCCTTCGCGGTGGTCGGACTCGTCGAGTCCAGCACCACCCAGTGGCTGGAAAACCCCCACGACATGGAGCGCGAGGCGCTCGCCGACCTGCTGACCCGCTGGGTATGGCGACTCCTCGACGACACCCTCCAAGCAGGCGGCGCCGCACTCGACCCGCACGAGCCACTGGCCACACCGAAGCTCACCGCGCCATCACCGGTCTCCCGGGACCCGGAGGACGCCGGGAACGCGTAGTCGGCCCGACGACCGGATCATCGCCTCCCGGCAGCGGAGACACCGCCGCTCACTCCGTGGTGCGTCGCAGCCGGGCGAACTCGTCGGCCAGCGGGGATTGGGCAACGCCCACACGTGCGCGCCGGCGATCCCGCGTCCTTGCGGGCCCACCACCGCACCGCGCTCGCCGAAAGCTTTTCGGTAGGCGGTGATCCCCACGATCGCCACCCACTCCGGCCGGTAGTCGTGCACGGTCTGCTCCAGTACCCGGCCGCCTTCGCGGAGTTCCCGGTCGGCGAGCTCCTGTGCCCGCGCACTCGCGCGCCCGACGAGATTGGTGATGCCCAGCCCGTATTCGAGCAGCTTCTCTTGCTCGTGTGGTCGCAGCAGACGGTCGGTGAACCCCGAAGCGTGCAGGGCGGGCCAGAAGCGATTGCCCGGACGAGCGAAGTGCAGCCCGGTGGCCCCGGACCACAAACCCGGATTGATGCCGCAGAACAGCACCCGCAGTCCCGGAGCGATCACGTCCGGAATCGAGGCCCCCGCGGCAGCGTCGAGTTCCTGGGAGTTCGGCCGATTTGTCGACACCGCACCTCCGACCGCCGACCGCGACGTCGATCCTACCGGCGAGCTCTCCTTGCTCTGTCGAAGGCCACAATTCGCAGCACGTTGACCTGGAAAAACGAGTGTTCGCTGGCCGGGTCTCGCCCCCGGGCGAGAGTGAGCGGGACAGATCAGTAGAATCATACGCGGATTGGCTGAGTGCGACAGACAGCTGGCAGACCGAACCATGATGGTCGCCGCGACTCCACACTCGCCATCCGTCGACGAATAGGGACCGCCAAGCGGTCTATCTCTGCCCGGCCCCGTGCGGCCGGCCCTCATTCGTGCAGTTGCCGAATGGGGCTTGTTAGGAGCCTTCTCCCTGTACACCGCTACTTGCTTTCACAACCTGACCGCGACCGCGCCAGCACCCCGGACCCGTTCCGGGGAGGTATCCCGTGCGGCCGAACCACGCTCTCGATTCCGAGCACGCACGAGCATCACCGAACCCCGGCTGACGGTGCTGGCCGCCTCCGGAGAACTGGACGCGCTCAGCACGCCACGACTGGCCGAGCTGCTGTGGTCACGGTTGCTGACCGACGCCTCCGCGATCGCGGTCGACCTCCGCGAACTCACCTTTCTCGGTGTGGCGGGGCTCGAACTGCTCGCCTGCGCGCACGCCTACGCCCACCAGCGCGGAATCGCGCTGAGTGTGATCAACACCAGCCGCGCCGTCGAACGCGCATTGAAAGCGGGCGGCGCCGATACAGCCCTGCCGTGCTTTACCGGCGTCGCCGCCGCCCGCACCGCCTCCGACATGTCGGACGTCGAAGAATCGAACGCATCTCGCGTGATGCAGGTGGCCTGACCTCGCCGACCGAGGTCCGCCGACGAACACGCCGCTTCGCGAGGCCGCGAACGCGGCCAACACCAGGAAGAGAGCACTCAGTGCCCACCCGACATATCGTCCCCGGCCTCTTCACCGGCTGGCAGATCACCAACCTCGAAGGTCAACACACCGCCCCGATCGTGGCCAGCCGCCAGGCTGCCCTTGACCGGGCTCACCACCAAGTCGCCGCCCTCGGCGGCGGCCGAGTCATCATCGACGACGACGGCGAACCGTGACCCGCTAAGCATCGCCGAATGTACGAGATGATGATCGGCTGGGAGACCGACCCGTCAGTCGCCACCCAATCGCCGGAGTCCGCCGAGTTCGCTGAGATCTGGCAGGCCGCCGAGAAGATCGTCTACTCCACTACGTTGTCCGCCATCAGCACGCGCCGAACCCGGCTCGAGCGACGTTTCGAAGCTGCTGAGGTCGAGGAGGTCAAGCGTCGCAGCCCTGCCGACCTCTATGTCGACGGTCCCACGCTGGCTGCCCATGCGATCAGGGGTCTGGGGAAGAGT
Organism: Parasphingorhabdus pacifica; assembly: GCF_054779195.1. NCBI lineage: Bacteria > Pseudomonadati > Pseudomonadota > Alphaproteobacteria > Sphingomonadales > Sphingorhabdaceae > Parasphingorhabdus > Parasphingorhabdus pacifica. The sequence goes on along the minus strand of NZ_BAAGYS010000008.1, from coordinate 564,867 downwards.
CGTGAGAAATTGAACGCTAAGCACTTGATCGCAGGTCAGCGTGCTTACCCGTCCGGGCCGCGCTGGAGGGTGCGGTACACGGTCGGCCGGGAGACGGGGAACAGCTCGGTGAGGTCGGTGATCGTGTAGTCGCCGCTGGTGTGCATCCGCCTTAGCTCGGCCTGCTGCTTGGGGCTGAGCTTGGGCTGTTTGCCGCGCAGCTTGCCCTTCGCCTTGGCGAAGGCCATGCCCTCGCGGGTGCGCATCCGCAGGAGATCGACCTCGAACTCGGCGAAGGTGGCCAGGATGTTGAAAAACATCTTGCCCATAGGGTCGGCCGGATCGTAGACCTGTCCGCCCAACGACAGCGCGACGCCGCGCTCGACCAGGTCATCGCCGATGGCCCGAGCGTCCGGCACCGACCGGGCCAACCGATCGAGCTTGGGCACCACGAGGGTGTCGCCAGTTCGGACGGCGGCCAGCGCCTGATCGAGCCCGGGCCGCGTTCTCTTGGTGCCGGTGAGCCCATGATCGAGATACATCCGGTCGGCGTCCACGCCGAGCTCGGCCAGTCGTTCGCGTTGAGCGGTGAGGTCTGCTTGTCGGTGGAGCAGCGCTAGTAGCCAACCAGGATGTCGGACATGATCCGGAGTGTAACGGTTAACCACCCTTCAGTGAGATTTTCACCGTACTAGGTTACTGAGACAACCCTGGTCAGAGGAACGCCAGCTCGTGGCTTCATCTCGTGTCCGTATCGGCCGGGCGGTGTTGTCTCAGTGGGGGGTCCCTTGCGGACGCGACGGCGTCGCGCGAGTCGTTGGTCAGGGAGGGGTTGGCGGTGCGCTGAGCGCAAGGGTGATGCTTGGGTACATGGAAGATCGATACCCTGACATTGAGCCCTATGAGTCTGGCCTGTTGGAGGTCACAGACGGGCACGTCTTGTACTGGGAGACCGTCGGAGACCCTGCTGGTACACCAGCGGTGTACCTGCACGGCGGCCCAGGATCGGGTAGCACTCATGATGCTCGCCATCACTTTGACCCGGGCGGTTTTCGTGCGGTTCTGTTCGATCAGCGCGGCTGCGGACGGAGCCGTCCGTTGGCCAGCGAGCCGGATGCGGACCTGTCCACGAACACCACCGCGCACCTGGTGGCCGACATTGAGCGGTTGCGCGAGCACTTGGGCATCGACCGGTGGATTGTCGTCGGGATCTCCTGGGGCGTGACGCTCGGCCTGGTCTATGCCCAACATCATCCGGAGCGGGTACTGGCGATGGTGCTCGGTGCGGTGACAGCGGGCACCAGGCGGGAGATCGACTGGATCACTCGGGATATGGGACGGGTCTTTCCGCGCGAGTGGGAGCGCTTTGTTGCGACGTTACCCGCAAACGAACGCAACAAGGACCTCTGTGCCGCCTACGCCCGGCTGTTGGCCAGCCCCGATCTCCACACCCGGGAAGAGGCGGCACGGCAGTGGTGCGCTTGGGAGGACACGCACGTGTCGTTGATGCCAGGCTGGACACCGAACCCAAGGTACGAGGACCCGACGTTTCGCATGACATTCGCTCGGCTCGTGACCCACTACTGGAGCCACGGTTGCTTCCTGGCCGACGATCAGGTCCTCAACGCGATGGACCGACTGAGCGGCATTCCCGCGGTGCTGATCCACGGACGCTTCGACGTCTCCGGGCCGCTGGACACCGTCTGGCAGCTCCACCGAGCCTGGCCGGGCAGCCAACTCGTCGTTGTCGACGATGCCGGCCACGGGGGCGGCAGCTTCACAAGCGAACTCATCGCCGCCTTGGACTCCTTCCACACACTCAACCTGCCTCGCTGAGGGACCCCCTTCGGTACAGAGTTCACCAGCTGCACAGCGAAGCCGAGTCGGTTCTGCGGACGCCGCCGCTGCCACACCCGTTCCACGTCCGTATCGCTGAGCACGCAAAACCGGTCCAACTCCGACTGCGACGGCGCACCCGTGAACCGCCCGAAAGCCTCTACCTGCTCAGCACTCAAGAACTCCAGCGACACGGCCCCGCATCCCACACCACGCGCTGACCTGCGATCAAGAGCCTAGCGTTCAATTTCTCACGGCTCTTCCCTAGACCCCGATCCCTACTGAGATGATCTACGTGGCGGTTCAGCTGGTGACAGTGGCGATGTCGAGCTGGGTGTCCATGTCCAGGCGGAAGCGCCCGTCGGTGATGCGGATCAGCGGTACGTCAGCAGTGCGAGCCTGATGTCGTATGCGGAGTGGACCCGAGCCGGCCCGGCGGCACGATTCCCGAAATCCGCTGCCGAAACCGTCGCCCCGGCGGTAGTTTGAAGTTCATCCGATTGGTAGGAGCAACTGGGGTGCGGATCGAAGCGGGGCAGGTGGCCGTCGTGACCGGGGCCGCCGGAGGAATCGGATGTGCCATCGCCACCGAGCTGGCAGGCCGCGGTGTCTCCGTGGTGGCGGTCGACGTGCGCGAGGACGAGGTGCGGTCAGCGGTCGACGAACTTGTCGCATCCGGAGGTGACGGTGAGTTCCTACCCGCTGCCGTGGACGTCACCGACGCGGAAGCGATGGCCGCACTGGCTCAACGAGTCATGGAACACTTCGGGCGAATCGACCTGGTGTTCAACAACGCGGGAATCGCCCCCCATGAAGGAAAGCCGCTGTGGGAGGCCGACCCGGACCAGTGGCGACGAGTCGTGGACGTCAACCTGTTCGGAGTACTGCATGGCATCCGCGCTTTCGTGCCGCACCTCGTCGCCGCGGGCCGCGGTCACGTCATCAACACCGCCTCCATCGCGGGGCTCGCCGGAACACCCTTCAGCGCCTCTTACGGCGCCTCCAAGCATGCGGTGGTGGCGACCTCGGAGGCACTGCGCGCTGAACTCGACATGACCGGGCTACCGATCGGGGTCACCGTGGTGTGCCCGGGATTCGTGCGCACACCCATGGTGGAAGGGACCTGGGACATGACGCAGCAGCAGGAATGGCTCGACAAGCTGGGAACCGACGCCGAGACCATCCTCGAGTCGATCAACGAGACGATGAAGGACATGCTCGAACCGGCCGAGGCCGCACGGCGCGTCCTGACCGCTGTCGAGAACGACGTGCTGCATTCCCTGCCCTGCGGTGATGTCGCCGACGGCGCCCGAACCAGGGCCCAGAACATTCTCGACGTGATCGACGCCGGCAGCTGACACGGGCGATCGCCGCCGGGCGCGAACCGAACATGGGCGTCCGCCGGGTGTCGACGGCACCGTGCTGTCCGAACCGGTACCCGAGCTTGGCGAAACCTTAGGGCACAGCCCCCTGGATCTGCGTGCCGAGCAGATCGGTCACGAGCATGCGCGCGTAGTCGGCGTCGAGCCCGGAGGGCCGGAACAGGATGCGGTACATGACCGGCGCGACCACCCGGTCCAGCACGGTTTCCACGCCGGGAACCCGCTCGTTTCGGCCGTGTGCGCGGGCGAGGATGACCTCGACCTGATCGGCTGCGTAGGCCGAGCACTGCCCGGCGTTGTCGCCATCGGGGTCGCCGAGGAGTGCGTCGCGGATGTACGCGCGCCCGGCCGGCGAGCTCATTTCGTCCAGGAACTGCTCGGTCCACGCGGTGAGGTCGTCCGCGAGCGAGCCGTGGTCTTCCGGCGGCGCTTCGGGGCGCAGCCGTTCCACCGCCACGTCCGACAGAAGTTCGTGAAGGTCTCCCCAACGGCGGTAGATCGTCGAGGGCGTGACCCCGGCGCGTGTGGCGACCCGCGGTACGGTCAATGCTGCACGTCCCACCTCGGCAGTGAGGTCTCGCACGGCAGCGTGCACCGATTCCTGGACCCGGACACTGCGTCCGCCGGGGCGCACCAACGGTTTCCGGCTCATTCCCCCACCTTAAAGCAAACTCTTTGCTACTGGCTGGGTGGCGGCGGAGCGGCAACGGTCTGCGTCGAGACGGGCCTCATGCCGCGTTCCTCCTCGGGAGTTCGGTTTCGCTCGTACGCGTGCGCGGCGCGCAGGAGGGTGGCTTCGTCGAGCGGGCGGCCCAGCAGTTGCATCCCGATCGGCAGCCCTGCGCTGTCCCGCCCGACCGGGAAGGACAGCGCGGGAACGCCGGTGATGTCGGCCGGTGCCGAGAGCCGCACGTAGGCATCCGTGACGGACTCGGCCGTGCCGTCCGGCCAGGTGAGGGATTCCTGGTCCTCGCGCACCGCGGTCACCGGAACTGTCGGCGCGGCGATCACGTCGATCTCTTCCAGTAGTCCGGCCCACTGCTGGCGCATCAGGGTGCGGGCGCGCTGGGCGCGCAGGTAGTCCCCGGCCGTCATCAGCTCACCGGCTTCGAGCAGGGTCCGGATCTCTTCTCCGTAGTCTTCGGGCGTTTGGCGCAACGTCCGCTCGTGGTAGGCCGAGGCCTCGGCAGCCATCAGTCCCCACTGGGTCGCCTGGAGGTAGCGGGCCATGGGGATCTCGACCTCGGTGAGCCGCGCGCCGAGGGATTCCAGCCGGTCGATCGCCGCGCGGACGGCCCGGTCGACTTCGGCATCGACGTGGTCAAAGAAGTGGTTGCGCGGCACACCGACGCGCAAGCCGGTCAGGTCCGAGTCCGCGGTGATCCGGTAGTTGCCCGCCGGGGCGGGCAACGAGGCCGGGTCGCGCGGATCATGTCCGGCGAGAGCGGGCAGGACCAACGCAGCGTCCTCGACGGTGCGGGTGATTGGGCCGACGTGGTCCAACGACCAGGAAAGGCTCGTCACGCCGTGGCGGGGTACGAGTCCGTAGGTCGGTTTGAGCCCGACGACTCCGTTGAGGGCGGCGGGCACCCGGATTGAGCCACCGGTGTCGGTGCCCAGCGCGAAGGTCGCGGCGCCCGTCGCCACAGCGACGGCCGAACCGCCGCTGGAACCTCCGGCGACGCGGCCGCTGTCCCAGGCGTTGTGTACTTGGGGAGTGATGAGCCCGTAGGCGAATTCGTGGGTGTGGGTCTTGCCGACCACAGCTGCCCCGGCTTTCGCGAGTTGTGCGGTGACCGTGCTGTCGGCCTCGGCGCGGTGCCCGTCGCGGACGCGGGAGCTCGCCGAAGTCGCCACACCCGCGACGTCGATCAAGTCCTTGAGGGCCACTGGGATCCCGGGCAGGGAGCTGTCGGGGCGTGCTTGGCTCGCCGCGCGGCGAGCCGTTTCCGCGGTGACCGTGACGTAGGCGCCCAGGCGTGGTTGGACCTCGTCGATGCGGGCGAGCACCGACTCGACCAGTTCGAGCGGGGACAGGCGCTGCTGCCGGATCTCGTTCACGGCGGCGGCCACCGTCAGTTCATAGGGATGCAAAGGTCTGTTCCTCTCCGGAGCGGTACGCGAAGGCGGGCGGGGTTTCGGCGAAGTCCAGTTCGCGCAGCGTCGAGACGACCGAGTGGACGTGGTCGGCGGTGGCCGCGAGGCCGCTGAGTCGTGCGGTGTCCGGTGGTAGTCCGGCGCGGGCGGCCCAGCGGGCGGCCTCGGAGGGGATGAGGGGGTCGGATGGCATGTGGCACTCCTCTGGCCGCAAAGGCTGATTATTTGCTTTAGAGGACCCTACGACGTACCGTCAACAAAAGCAAAGATATTGCCTTAAGGGGGAGTGGTGAGCATGTCCAACGAAAACCCGCCCTGGACCGTGGGCGAAGTCGTCGTTCACCGGATCGACGAGACATCCCTACCGCTCGCGACCGGCGCCTGGTTGCTGCCCGAAGCCACTGCCGACGTGGTCGCACAGCAGGAATGGCTGCGTCCGGACTTCGCTTCGGCCGACGGTCTCCTTCGCATCGACAGCCACAGCTTCGCGTTCACGGCGGGCGGCACGCGCGTGATCGTCGACACCGGCATCGGAAACGGCAAAACCCGGGCAAACCCGGCCTGGCACGATCTGCGCACCGGTTACCTCGAGCGGCTCACCGCCGCCGGATTCCCGCCGGAGTCGGTGGACCTGGTCGTACTGACCCACCTGCACGCCGACCACGTCGGCTGGAACACCGTCTTTCGCGGCGGGGAGTGGGTGCCCACCTTCCCGAATGCCCGCTACGTCACCTCGCACGCCGAACGCGAATTCTGGTCCGGCTACGACATGGACGAATCCCGGGCCCGGATGTTCCGCGACTCGGTGCGTCCCGTCGAAGACGCGGGCCTGCTCGACCTCGTCGACGCTCCCGTCGAGATCGCCCCGGGCGTGCGTCTGCTGTCGACACCAGGCCACACCCCGGGTCACCTCGCCGTCGAAGTGCGCAGTGGCGGCGAAACCGCTGTCATCACGGGGGATTGCGCCCACCACCCCGTCCAGTTCGCCGACCCCGCCATCACCAGCTGTGTCGACATCGACCCTTCCCAAGCTGAGGTGACACGACGTCACCTGCTCGCTTCGCTCGCGGGAACGGGGACGCTCGTGCTGGGGACGCATTTCGCCCCGCCGACTGCTGGAACCATCGTGGCCCATCGGAACGGGTATCGAATGAATCCGGCGGGTAAACCGAACTGAACGAGAGAACACTCGACCGTCTACCGCCGTCTCCGTCCCAGCCACCCCGGCGCGGTGCGTGGTCACTCCGGTGGAAGGCGATCGACACCGGGACGGCCACGAGCAAGCACACTGATCAGTGACCGCCCGCACGGGCCGAGATGATCACTGGCCTCCCTGGTGCACGGCGTGGCCGAACCGATCGTCGCCGTGGTTCAACCGGTGCCGGGCAGCTCCAGTAGGCCGTCGACGACCTCCACGAGGTCTCGCCCCGTCACGTCCGGTGGAGTGAACACGTCGCCGTAGTGGCCTTCCAGCCGCGCGCACCAACCAGTGGGACAACGGGCGTGTTTGGCGCCGTGGCAGTCCCAAGCGTGTACCGCGACCAGTGCCATCTCCTCCGGCATAACGCCGAGATCGGCGGCCGCGGTTTGGTACAGCCCGGCTGCGGGTTTCCAGATACCGGCCTGTTCGGCGGTGGTGATGGTTCGCACGTACGGGGCGAGTCCGGCTTGCTGGAGGAACTGCTCGGTGACCTGCCGGGAGCCGACGGTCAGGCATCCCACCGGAATCCCGGCCCCAGCGAGCTTGCGCAACGCCGGTTCGGCGTCGGGATGGGCCGGCAGTGTTCCGAAGCCCGCGAGCACGTGATCGATGGCGGATTCGTCGGCGGTGTGTTCCGTGGCGGTGCGCAGCGCTTGGCGCGCGACGGAGGGGAACGAGGTCGGAGTTTCGCTGACCGCCAGGCAGAGGGCATCTCGCTGGCAGCGCAGGAACCACGGATACAACAGGGTCGCGGGTTGCCCGATCTCCTCGAGCCGTGCGCCCATCGGCTTCAGGTCGAGCAGGGTTTCGAGAACGTCGAAGCTCACAGCGCGCAGACCAGGGGGCACGATTCCTCCTACGGCGGGAGCCGATCATCGGGAATGCCGCGACGGTATCCACCTGCTCGGAGCAGAGCAATCCAGTGTCGACACGAAAGTGGCGCGTCTGTGTCGTGGGGTTGTGCTTTTCCGGCCGGGGACGTGTAGGGTTTGTGTTGGCCGTTGGTTCTGGGTTCGTGTTTGCGCATGCTCGCAGGATGTTGATGCGGGCGAGCTTCTTTCTTTGGTTGTAGCTGGAGTAGGTGCCGTCTGAGATCACCGGCCCGGGTGGCCACGCGGTGTGGTTGCCCGTCATACACCCCAGCTCCCAGGAGGAGAAAGACATGATTAACGGAACTGTGAAGTGGTTTAACTCCGAAAAGGGCTTCGGCTTCATCGCCCCGGACGAGGGCGGCCCGGACGTGTTCGTCCACTACTCGGCGATCGACGCCTCCGGCTTCCGGACGCTTGAAGAGAACCAGCAGGTCACCTACGACGTCAGCCAGGGCCCGAAGGGCCCGCAGGCCGACGTGGTGCGGGCGGTCTGAGGACTGCTCTCTGCTTTTCCGGTGGCTCCCTCGCGCTGCGGGGGAGCCACCGCCCATTTCAGCGGCCTATATTTCAGCGGCCGCCTCGCAGATTGACCCGCGCTCGGTAACAGCGCGGCGAGGAAGGATTTCCATCAGCACGAACACAGCAGTACGCCCCCCGCGGCAGCAGTACAGCGGTATGTCGGCCACCGGCCGGAACTCCCGCCGCACCCCGACCCCTCGTGAGCACACCGAAGCGACGGACACGGTGACTCCCGTGCAGTTCGTCCAACCGGAACACGTGCGGGAACCGGAGCACCTCAGCCCCACCGCTGATCACAGCGAAGCGAGGATGCGCGACTTGCGTACACCGTTCGACCCGTCCTGAGGTCGACTGAAACTCCCTCCAGTCCAGTCCAGACCGGTGACCGGCATTCGGGCGGCTGGACGATCCTGAAGCGCGCACCGCCTCGAGGCCCCGGCGGCCGCGCGCACATCCCCGGGCCGCGCGCACATCGCGCCGCCCCGGTCGCAGCAAGCCATAGTCCATTGTGGAACTGCGGTGAACCGCGCGGACCAGCACATCGAGCGCGCGCAACCTCAGGCCGAGAAACGTCGTGCCGTGCACGTCGTCGAGCTGCGGCAATCCTTTCGGTGGTGTGCCGCGCGAATCCACCAAGCGCAGTAAACGTTCCACTGTGGCCGCTTCGCCCGTAATGACCGCATGGGTGCTTGGCCGCAGCCACCGCAGTTGAGCGTGCATCTCCTCGCAGCGCCCCATCGCATAAGTGATCCCGCTGCGGGCATGTGGCAACCCGCCCGGCCCGCGTGCATCGGTGACAACAGCCGCATCGCGTGACCCGACGCGCTGCCGGGATGGATATCATGTGGCCGTGAACGAGATCGTCGAGGTCGGCCGGGGACCCGGTCGCCGCGCGTTGGCGACTTGCCACCGCACTCGCAGCGAGACTGGCTGACCACCGGCGGAACCACGTCGGCGTATCCGTCTTCTTCCGCGGAGGGTGCTGTGCCTGCCAACTGCCACGACATGCCGCACGTCCATGCGGCGGCAGGTCGGTGACGGCAGGTATGTCGGTTCCGGTTCTGGTTCTGCTGGGAATGTTCGGGCTCGTCGGCGGCATCGGTATCACCGCTCTCGGCCCGGGTGGGGTGCTGCCCACGATCGGCTTGTTCGCCCTGACCGATCTGTCTCCTGCCGAGGTGGCCGGCACCGCCATCGTCACGCACATCGCGACGGGCGCGCTGGCCACGGCCGCCTTCACCCGATCCGGACAGTTGCGCGACCCCGAAACCCGCCGCACGGCCCTGATCCTGGCCGGAAGCGCAGTGCTCGGCACCCCGCTCGGGGTGCTGGTCAACACCGTGGTGTCGCAGCGCCTGTTCGGACTGATCCTCGGGGTGCTCGTGGCCGTGGTGGCCGCGCTGGTGTGGTATCGCGAGAAGCACCAGCCGGCCGCCACTCTGGCTCACCCGTCGGCACCGCTGGTGGTCGGGCTCGGGTTCGGCGTGTCCGCCGCCAGCGGCATCGTCGGTGTGGGCGGACCGATGCTCACCGTTCCACTGCTGATCGCCCTCGGCGTTCCCGTGCTGGAATCGCTGGCTTCGGCCCAAGTCCAGTCGATCGTCATCGCCGGTGTGGGCAGTCTCGGGTATCTGGTCCACGGCAGCATCAACTGGTCGTTGGCTGCCCTGGTCGGTATTCCCGAACTGGCCGGTGTCCTGCTGGGCTGGAAAATCGCGCACGCTTTGCCCACCCGAAACCTGAAATACGCTCTCGTGGTCACGCTGTTCGCCCTGGCTCCCTACCTCGTCCTGCACGGCTGACCACCGGCCACAGCACTGGGGCGCTGAAGTGCTGAGGGGAGCGAAGACCGGCGATCGCCCCGACCTCTCGGGGCCTCGGCGTTACCCGGTCCGGTGGCGGTAAAGGTCGCGCAGCAGTGCGATCTCGGCACCGTGGTGGATGACCTCGCGATTGATGTGCAGCACCAGTTCAGCCATCGAAGCGTCTGCCCACGGGCCCTCCGCCGGTCCGCACGGGGCGGCAAGCTCCTCGACGGTCAGGCCGAGCACACCGGTGCTCCAGTTGTGGTAGGCCTCATCGAGTTGGCGCAGTGCCAGCGTGGCAGTGCCCGCGTACGGGAAAGACTGATCATACGAAGTCAGCGGTGAACTCACCCCCTCCGTCCGCAGCACCAGGAGTGCTGGTCTTCCGGGGGCGCACGTTCCAGCACCCGTCGACCGGCTCCCAGAAGTACTCGGCGTCGACCAGTCCGTCCAATCGTGGGCGCAGCTGCTCGCGCCAATGCCAATCAAGCTGATCATGCAGCTGCGCGCCCGCACCGACGGTCATGGCCTGACCATACGGTCCGGAACCGACATGTGCCGGTGAACCGGCGTCAGCCGACCGCGCGGCCATTGCGGTTGCGCCCAGCAATGGGTGCTGTCCGTTCGGATTCGAGGGACCACGTGCGGGTGTTCGGGTCGGAGCCCGCCACAGACCGATCGGCTACCGGCCACGTACCGGCCGGGCACGTCGGCTTCTGCTCGCATGCGCTGGGCGAGGTCGTCGCGGCCGAGTCGGTCGTACTCGTCCGCGACGACCGACCGCTGCTGCACTTGCGCTTCGATGGTTCCGCGCAGCTCCGGTTCGGTCAGGGGCAGACGTTCGACCTCCGCGGCACCGTGGCCGACGATCGCTCCTGCGACGTGTTCGCTCTCGACAGCCGAGTTCTCGACGACGGGTGCTGCGGCGTTGTCGATGGCTGCGAGCCCCGAGCGGAGCGCGGCGATGGCGATGGGGTCTTTGCCTTTGAGCGCTGCGGTCAGGTCCTGACGCAAGGTGGCACGCAGGTGTGAGGACGCTAATCTGGCCCGAAGGGCTGGACAACGTGTTTCTCGGGGCCGCGATCCCGAGCATCCACGCCGACAACCGCCCCGCCACCCAGCAGGCAGAGCCGTGCAGGGCGGCGGCACGGGAAGCTGCGAACTGGCCCTCCGGGACACTCCACGAGATGATCAACCGCATCACCCCGACCAAGGTCGTCCACTGGCGACCGGAGGAGCAATGACCGTGACCGACGAGTGGGCCAGCGACCAACTCGACCTCGACGCCTATCTTGCGCGCGTCGGCCACACCGGCGACCTGGCACCGACCGAGCAGACACTACGACGACTGCACCGCGCCCACGTGGCGGCGATCCCGTTCGAGAACCTCGATATTCCGCTCGGCAGGACGATTTCGGTCGAGCTGGACGACGTGCAAACCAAGCTGGTCCACGCAGGTCGCGGCGGATATTGCTACGAGCACGGAGTGCTGTTCGCCGCTGTGCTCGACCGGCTCGGCTACTCGGTCAACCGCCTCCTCGCCCGTGTCGGCGACCACCAAGGGCGTCCACCAGCACGATCGCACATGATGCTGCACGTCCACGCCGACGATCAGCAGTGGCTGGCCGACGTCGGATTCGGCGCCGGCCTGATCGACGCCCTTCCCTGGGGAGACGCCGGGCCGCAAGCCCAAGGCGACTGGAGCTACCAGCTGATGCCCCACGGCGAACGTGACTGGCAGGTCCTCGAGCGCCGCGGGGACGAGTGGAAGACCCTTTACAGCTTTGACGACGCACCCCAGCACGCCTCCGACGTGCTGGTGGCCAACCACTTCACCGCCACCCACCCCTCCTCGCCCTTCGTGAAACAGCTGGTGGTCATCCGCAAGGAGGGCGACGCGCATCTGCGGCTGCACGGCCGCAGCCTCAGTCGGATGCTGCCCGACGGCTCCACGACCGAGCGCGAACTCAGCGACACCGAGATAGAGGAGGCGCTGGGTGGCCGGTTCGGTATACGGCTGGCGCGCTCCGAGATCACCGCGCTGCTCGGGTCCCTGACCACGGCGCAGTGAGCCGACATCCGCTGCCTGAGCCCCACCGGCCGAATCAAGGTTGCATCTGCTCCCTAGGTAGGAGTTTACCGTCGAATCACCGACCGGCCGGAACAGGATGTAGGCGAGGTGCTGGTGATGACCAAGCTGGCCGAGGTTCACGACCGCGTTCGCAGTGACGGGCTGTTCGGTGTGAGAATGTGCCGGTGGGTGAGCGTTACCCGGTAGTGGATCCGTGCGAACACGGCATGCTCGACGTTGGCGACGGGCAACAGCTGTATTGGGAAACCATCGGCAACCCAGCAGGCATCCCGGCGGTATTCCTGCACGGCGGTCCGGGAAGTGGTTGCACGGTCGGGGCGCGCCAGTACTTCGACCCACAGGCCTTCTGGGGCGTGCTGTTCGACCAGCGCGGCGCCGGCCGCAGTCGCCCACTCGCCAGTGATGCGGGTGCCGACTTGTCCGTCAACACGACAGCGCATCTCGCCGAAGATGTGGAGCGGTTGCGGAAGCACCTGGGCGTTTCGGTAGCAGGCGCTCGACCGAGACCTGCTCGCGCACGTCTGTAGGCACATGGTCGGCCCCGCACCCACCACGTGGATGCGGGACCGACTGACTATGACAGCAGCCCTCCAGCTAGGCGTTGGCGTCGGCTATGGCTCGGAAGAGACGTTGAGGGTCTTCGGCGAGCCGGTTGCAGACGTAGAGCCACCACTCGGTGCCGAACACGACGTACTCCCGGGTGGGGTGGCCCCGGCGCGCCATTTCGTCGAGCCGGTCACGTCCGAGCCCGAGAAGGGTCTCGAACTCCCACGGGGTGTCTTCTCGTGCGCCATCCTGGAGGTGTTCTTCGAGCCTTAGGATCATGTCCAGCTCGGCTCGGCTGTAGCGAGTACGGCCTCGCTGTTTGCGGCTGAATTTCGCCGGCGGTTTCGTGCTGACGGGAGACCGGCGCCGCGGTGAGCTCGTGCTGGTCGGTTCCTGCTCGGCCGCCGGCGCCTGGTCCTGTAAGGGGCGGGAACCGGATACACACGTCCATGGTCAGTTGAGACTGATCTCCCCGTCGGTCAGCTGGCGCAGCGTGGGTTATCGGTAGCAACTGAACGGCGCGGAACGCTACAGCGTCCAGTTTGCTGAACAGTCAGCTCACTCACCTTCCGCCGCGTCGTCGGCGTGCGGCCGCCGGTCCGCCTCGGTGGTCGGTCCTCGCGGCCGTGTGTCGTGCGTGGTCGTCGTTTCCGCGCCCTCGGGTTGCCGGATTCCTTCAGCCGGGTCGGAGCTGTGTTCCCGCGGCTGCTGCTTCCGCTGCGTCATGATGTCGACCCTTCTGGCCACCGTCGCGACTTCGGCCCCGTACCGGTGGCGGCTGGATACTGTTCCAGTTGCTCGATCCCCCCTCGAAACGGACGAGCCGAGGACCGCCACCCCCGAGTACCCCGCGGACGCCCCGTGGACCGGAGCGGTCTCGGCTGATGACATCGACAAGGTCTATCCCGACGAAGTCACCCGCGACTACGGCGCCCTGCCCCCGGAGACGATGCGCCGCGTCGACGACGCGCTGCGCGTCGCCCTGGCTCTGTAAGCAGGGTCATCGACGCTGGTCCCGAGCCTAAAGGCGCTGAGTTGTCCTGTGTCGCGCCGTATTCGCGCCGGGGCGATCATACGGGCGGTGTCGCGAAAACCGCTCTATGGCGACCCGAACACGGTGCCGGCCGAGTAGGCCTCACGGGCAGTGGTCCCCACTACTTTGAGGCTCAGGCCACGACGGAAGGCGGCGCTGACGCTGGCCTACTCGTCCACTTCCAATGCCCCTGTGGCCGAGAGCCAGCACTACGCCCGCGTGCACGGGTGTGGACAGTGCGCCGCATAGAGCCTCTCACCGCCTCATGAGTGGTGCTGTGCGCTGGTGGAATACCCCGTCCGGGGTGATTGGGCCGGAGCAGTGCGCACGCCGAGAGACCTCCGGTATCGAGATCCGGCTCCCTCGCTGCCCCCACCATTTCCGGTTCTTCGTCAAACCCCGGTCAGGCTCAGCCGCCGCGGTGGGGCGTCCAGTAGCGGGTTAGTACGCGCAGCACCACGGACACCTCGAACGCGGTGATTCCGGGATGTTCACCGAGGTCGTCGGTGAGGAATGTGGCGAGGTCGTCATCATGCCGGAACAATCCCTGGTGGATCACCGAGGACGTGCCTGCAACCGTGGTTACGTAGCGAGCGGAGGGATGCATCGCAAGCGCGGTTGCGGTTTCGCGCATCGTGCTCGCCGACGTGGCGAGCGAGACCACCGCCTCGAGCGGGTAGCCGAGCAACGCTGGTTCGATCTCGACTCGCGGTTGCACCAGCCCGCGGTCCAGGAGCGACTGCGTCAGCCGGTAGGCAGTGGACGCGCTCTTACCCAGCTCTCGGGCGACATCGGCCGCGCTCGCCCGGCCGTCGCGCTGCAGCACGCCGGCGACCTCCCGTTCCTCGTCGCCGAACGGGTTCGGAGCGGACGGCAGCGGGCCGTGGCGGTGCTCGAACAGCTGCCGTTCCTGCTCGGCACCGAGCCGTTTGATTCGCCAGGACGATCCGGAGGCGTACCGGTGCAGCCCGGGCTCCGAGTGCGTGCCGACGATGTCGGGGATCGATGGCAGCGTCTTGGTCAGCAGGTCGGCTGCGTCGGCGCGGCGGGCCGGGTGCAGGATGCAGAACACGTCGGCGCGTCCCGTGGTGGTGGCGACGAACTGCGCCTCGTCGAGCTCCGCGACTGCGGCGGCCACCTGGTTCGTGCTGCCCGGTGTGGTTGAGATCCAGACATGGTGCGGCGTTGCACCGTCGAGCCACCACGGCACCTGCCCGACGATCCGGACCCCATGCTGTTCGCGCAGCCGTGCCATGCGTCTGCTGACCGTTCCCGTGGAAACCCCGAGCGCCGTGGCGAGTACCTGCATGCTCGCGCGCGGGGCGATCTGCAGCGCGGCCACCAGATCCAGGTCGCCGCCCTCGAGGGCGTCAGCGGACATGGCTTGTTTCTACCACGTACGCCCATGTGAATGATGAATGCCATAAGGCCCTCCACTGTTGACAGGTTCGCTTTATATCGAGAGTGTTTTTGGTCATAGTCCACTGCCGGAGATTGGAGCGTGCCTGATGGCCCCATCCCTGCTTGTCCGCAACGCGCACGTGCTCGACGTGGAAACGGGTGACTATCGGCAAGCCGACCTGCTGTGTCGCGATGGCCGCGTGGCCGAGGTCGACGATCGGATCACCACGTCCGCGGACGTACCCGTGCTCGACGCCCGTGGCGCGGCCGTCCTGCCCGGTCTCATCGACTGCCACGTGCACGTGCTCGCCTTCAGCGCGGATCTCGGCGAGGTCGCCGACGCGCCGCCTACCTACGCCACGGCGGGTGCCATCCGCAACATGGGCGCGATGCTCGACCGCGGCTTCACGACCGTCCGGGACACCGGCGGCGCCGACGTCGGCCTGGCCCAGGCGCGCGAGCGCGGCATGATCCGCGGGCCGCGCCTGATCTACGGCGGCAAGGCTCTGAGCCAGACGGGCGGGCACGGGGACAAGCGGTCTGTCGAGGAGAACCACGTCGACGACCACCCGTGCTGCTCCGGAACAGGCAGGGTCGTGGACGGCGCGGACGAGATGCGCAAGGCAGTCCGGGAAGAGCTCCGCCGCGGCGCCCACCACATCAAGCTGCACGCCTCCGGTGGCGTCTCGTCCCTGGGCGACCGCATCGGTTCCACTCAATACTCTGTGGGCGAGCTGCGCGCCGCGGTGGAGGAGGTCGAGGCCGCCGGGCGCTACGTCACCGTGCACGCCTACCCGCCGCATGCCATCAATCGAGCACTCGAAGCCGGTGTGCGCTGCGTCGAGCACGGCAACCTGCTCGACGAGCGCACGATCGAACTGCTGCTGGAACGGGAAGCCTTCCTCGTGCCGACGCTAGTCACGTACCACGCGCTGCACGCAGAAGGCCGCGAGTACGGCCTGCCGCAGGCCAGTTGGGAGAAGGTCGCCGAGGTGCTCGACGGCGGGCTCGGTGCTCTCGAACGCGCCGCCCGTGCCGGCGTGCGCATCGCCTACGGCTCGGACCTGCTCGGTGGGATGCAACGCAAGCAGAACGAGGAGTTCCGCATCCGCGCTGAGGTGCAGAGCCCGCTGGAGGTCATCCGGGCAGCGACAACCACCGCGGCGCGGCTGGTGGGCATGGACGGCGAAATCGGCACGCTCGCACCGGGGGCGCACGCGGATCTAATCATTGTGGAGGGCGACCCGCTCGACGACGTCACGATGCTGGCCGATCCCGCCAACATCCGCACGGTCGTGCAGGCCGGTGCCGTAGTTAGGAGCGGGCGATGACAGACACCGGCACCCTGATCACGATCTGCTGCTACGTCCTGGTGATGATCGGCATCGGGACCTGGGCCACGCGCAAGATCAAGAACAACCACGACTTCATGCTCGCCGGGCAGCGCCTCGGGAGACTCGTACTGATCGGCACACTGCTGGCGACCTGGACCGGCGCGGGCACGCTCATGGGCCGGGCAGCCTTCACCTACCAATACGGCCCGCTCGCGAGCATCTTCTACAGCCTGGGCGCCCCGCTGGGCATCCTGATTATCTACCTGTTCCTGGCCAAGCGGATCCGCCGGTACAGCAAGTACACGGTTCCCGAGATCATGCAGAGCCACTACGGCCCCTCGGTGCGGATCATCACCGCGGTTGCCATCCTGCTGGCCTACACGGCGATCATGTCGGAGCAAGTGCGGGGACTGGGCTACATCCTGCACCTGACGACAGGCTTCCCTGAGGGCGTCGCGAAGGTCGCTGGCCTGATCGTAATCGTGTTCCTCGCGTTCAGCGGCGGGCTGATCTCAGTGGCCTACACCGACGCGATCAGCGCGCTGCTCATCACCGTGGGATTGATCGGCGGGGTTATCTTCGTGCTGGTGGGCCTCGGCGGTTTCGGCGGGCTGACCGAGGCGCTGCCCGCTGACCACCTCACCTGGAGCGGCGGGCTCAGTACAATTCAGCTAATCGGCTACATTTTGCCGACGCTGCTGCTGATCCTCGGCGACCAGAACCTGTACCAGCGGATCGCCGCGGCGAGCAGCCCGGAAGTCGCGAAGCGTTCCACGCTCGGATTCCTCGCTGGGGACGTGCTCTTCTACGGATCGGTCATCGTGCTGTCCATGGGCGCGGTCGTGCTGCTGCCAGCGATCCAGCCCGACACGGCCATCCTACGACTGGCCACCGACTCACTACCGGGGGTCCTGGGCGGACTGATGCTCATGTCCGCCACCGCGTTCATCATCACCACGGGCAACTCGTACCTGCTGTCCTCAGCAGGCAACCTGGTACACGACATCTACCGTTCGCTAACGCGCAAGGAACACAGCTCCCGCAGAGAGCTACTGCTCACCAGGATCGCGATCGTCGTGCTGGGCGCCGGCGCGTTCGCCGTCGGCGAGCTCTTTCCCGGTGTGCTGGCGATCCAGGTGTTCTCGTACACGATGTACGGCGCCGTTGTCACTCCGTCGCTACTCGCGACGGTCCTGTGGAAACGGGCGACCTCGGCAGGGTGCATCACGTCCATGATCACCGGAATCGTCGCGACGCTGGTATGGGAGTTCGCCCTCGACAAGCCACACGATTGGAACAGCGTGCTCGTCGCGCTACCGCTGTCGGTACTCGCACTGATCCTCGGCAGCCTGGCAACCCAGCCACGCAGGTCCGAGCCGACCGCGAACTCGTCGGCGGTCGGCGCGAGTGAGCAGTAACCGGGGCGCGAGTGCGGTATCGGCGGCGATAGGCCGGAGGACGCTCTCCGCGTCACACAGGACAACTCAGCGACGTTTCAGTCTTCGTAAGGCTGTGCGCTGCGGCGATGTTCGATCCTGGCTCGCCTTCAAGCGTCACATTATGACGCTTGAAGGGGTCTGAGGAAGAACCGGGACAGATTGAACGCTAAGCCCCTGATCGCAGGTCAGCGTGCTTGCCCGTTCGGGTCGCGCTGCAGGGTGCGGTAGACGGTCGGCCGGGAGACGGAGAACAGCTCGGTGAGGTCGATGATCGTGTAGTCGCCGCTGGCGTGCATCCGTGGAGTGAGGCAGTCACAACGCTGCAGGAGCAGATCACCCACCGGTGCCTGCAGCTGCTCAACCGCGCCTAACAAGCAGGCCTCCTGCCGGCCGAGGCAGACCTGAGCTGGCCGCAACGCACCTACTATGCGCTACTCGACATAGCCATCCACGAACACACCGAACACGCCACCAACACCGACGAACTCGCCGATCGCGTCGTCACCACCCTCCTGAACGGCATCGGCACGAGAAGCCAGCAGCTACCCCAGTGAAAAACGCGGCATCGCACTCTCACGCGGCCGGAGGTCCACGACCCCGGGCCGCCCGTGTACCGCACCGATAGGTAGAAACCCAAGCTCAGTCCCCGGCAGGCCAAGCTGGCACGAGAGATGTACGAGGAAACCGGTGGCGACGGCAAACACCGCTACACCGTGAACCAGATCGCTGCCGAGTTCGGCGTCACCCGCCCCACCATCTACCGCCACCTCAAGCCCACGAGCTAACCGTTGATTTTCGGCGTGTGCTACCGGTACCCCTGTGCGTGGAAAGTTTAGGGCTTTCGAACGTGGTCCGCGTGCACCAGTGCTTCGAGCTCGGCTATGACGTCGTCGAGCGGGGCCGCGTCGTGCTTTGCCTGCGCTATGACGAGGGCGCCTTCCAGTGCGCTGAGAAACAGGGTGCTCACGGATCGCGCGCGTTCGGGGGGCATGCCGTCCGCGGCCAGGGATTCGGTGATCAGTTCGGCCCAGTCCGCGAAGGCCCGACTGGCGAGCTCGCGCGCTTCCTCATCGGTTCCCAGTGCTGCCGCGACGATCGGGCACCCGAACGCGTGGTCGTGTTCGGCGAGTCCGCGGCGCCACCAGTCCACTAAGCCTCGCAGCGCTGTCACTGTGTCACCCGCGTCGAGCAGGCGGGTTAGGAAGGTCGTGATGTCGGTCGAGGCCGAACGGGTTGCCTCCTGGACGAGCTGTGACTTGCCGCCGGGGAAGTGATGATAGATCGACCCCCTCGGAGTCCCGCTGTGGGCGAGCACGTCGGCTAACGAGGTCGCCTCCACCCCGCGTTCCTGCATCAACGCAACGGTGCTAGCCACCATGGCGGCCCGCGGTCGTGGATCGGCGCGCCGTGTCATTACCATCCCTTTGCCTGCGTCTCGATCTCCAAATACTATGTCGGTCATCATACATAGTTACCTGAAGCTTGATCGAGGAGGACGTGCGTGAGCGAGGAATCAGTGTCGGCGACGCTGACCGGGCACCGCGGGACCAGCGCATCGAACGTTGTGGGGAGTCGTACGTGAACAGCAACGATCAGGTCGTCACCTCGTACGCGAAGGCGCCGACCCGCACGGTCGCGGCTGGCGGAATCACGTTCGCCTACCGCGAGCTCGGTCCGAGTGGCGGCGTCCCGGTTGTGTTCCTGGTCCACCTCGCCGCCACTCTCGACAACTGGGACCCGCGGGTCATCGACGCTGTCGCAGCCGGACACCACGTCATCGCGGTGGACAACCGCGGTGTCGGCGCGTCCACCGGCTCCGTCCCCGACACTGTCGAGGCGATGGCCGACGACGCCTACGCCTTCATCGCCGCCCTCGGGTACGTGACGGTGGACGTCGTCGGCTTCTCCCTCGGCGGCTTCGTCGCCCAAATCCTCGTCGAGCGCCACCCCGACCTCGTGCGTCGCCTGGTCCTGGCCGGCACGGGTCCCCGTGGTGGTCGAGGCATCGTGAACGTCCCCGTGGTCACCTTCTCCGGGATCACCCGCGCCGCGATCGCCCGCCGCGACCCCAAGGAGTTCCTGTTCTTCAACCGCAACCCGGAGGGCAAACGAGCGGGCGCGGCGTTCATCCAACGCCTTGAGGAACGGACCGCCGACCTAGACGCACCGATGACGGTGTCTGGGTTCCTGACTCAGCTCGTCGCGATCGTGCGCTGGGGCATCGGCACTCCGTCCGATCTTTCGAAGATCACCCAGCCGACACTGATCGCCAACGGCGACAACGACCGCACGGTGCCCTCGGCACTCTCCTACGAGATGCACCGCCGCATCCCCGGCTCGGAGCTGGTCATCTACCGCGACGCCGGGCACGGCGGCGTTTTCCAGCATCACGAGGCATTCGCCCCTGCTCTCGTCGAGTTCCTCGACCGGGCAGAGACATCGTGACCCACCCCGTCGTCCATTACGAGCTGCGGTTCCCACCAGCCGTCAGCGACCACCACACCGTCGACAGAACGGAAACCGACGATGAAGGCCCACGTCATCGATCGTTACAAAGGCCCGATCCGAGCCGCAGACGTCCCCGAGCCCGACCTTGGTGACCACGACGTGCTCGTCGACATCCACGCGGCCAGCATCAACCCCTTGGATTCCCGGATCCGCAACGGAGACTTCAAACTCTTCTTGCCTTATGCCATGCCACTGATCTTGGGCAACGACCTGGCCGGAGTGGTGCTCCGCGGCGGGTCGAAGGTTACGCGCTTCGCCGCAGGCGACAAGGTCTACGGACGAGTCGACAAAAACCGTATCGGAACGTTCGCCGAACGGATCGCCGTCAACGAGCGGGACCTCGCGCCGAAACCGACCACGCTCACCATGCCCGAGGCGGCTGCAGTCCCGCTCGTCGGCTTGACCGCCTGGCAAGCGCTCGTGGAACGCGCCGACGTGCAGCGCGGGCAGAAAGTGCTCATCCACGCAGGCTCCGGCGGTCTCGGCACCCACGCCGTCCAAGTCGCCAAACACCTCGATGCCACCGTCGCCACCACCACCAGCACCAGAAACCTCGACTGGGTCGCCGACCTCGGAGCCGACGTCGTCATCGACTACACAACGCAGGACTTCGAGACCATCGCCCGCGACTACGACGTCGTCCTCGACACCCAAGGCGGCAAGGTTCTGTCCAAGTCGCTACGCGTGCTCAAGCCTGGCGGCATCGCCATCGGTGTCACCGGCCCACCTGACCCCGAGTTCGCTGACCAACTCGGACTCGGCTGGCCCCTGCGGTTAGCGATGACCGCACTCAGCCTGCCAACCAGGCGCTCCGCCCGACGCTACGACGTGCGCTACTCGTTCCTTTTCATGCGCGCAGACGGTGCCCAGCTCACCAAGATCACCAATCTGATCGACTCCGAAGCGATCCGGCCCGTCATTGATCGAACCTTCCCCCTCGAATCCACCGCCGACGCGCTCGCCTACCAAGAGACAGGCCGGGCGAAAGGCAAGGTCGTCCTCACCAAGTCCTAGAGACACCGAGCCAGCGAAACAGTCGAGCTTCCGATCGACGTACCCAAGGGAGAGCACCACCATGACCGAGCACACCGCCGACCTGCCGCCCGTCGACCCGGACAGCGCAAGTCGCTTCGTGGCCACCGCAGGTCTTGTCATTGACGAAGCCAGTTCCACCCATGTGCGCGGACACCTCGAGCTCGGCCCCGACCATCACACGCCCTGGGGCGTGGTACATGGCGGTGTCTACACCACGGCCGTTGAAAGCGCCGCGAGTATTGGAGCCTCCGCCGCCGTCGCCGACCGCGGCCAATTCGCCGTCGGCCTGCACAACGCCACCGACTTCCTCCGCGCCAGCACCGGAGGGCGCGCCGAACTCCGAGCTGAGGCAATCCACCAGGGAAGCACCCAGCAACTCTGGCTCGTGACGATCACCAACGAGCAAGGCAAGGCGCTCGCCCACGGCCAGGTGCGCCTGCAGAACATCGCCCGCGACCAAGCTTGACGTCCGACCCGCTGTATTGGTCCTATGATCCGTCTCACTGACCAATCCCTTGCGTACAGAGTTCAGAGCTCGTCGTTGGGGTCGCGTCGAGGTCGCAGCTCGCCTGGTGGGCTGCTGATGAAGGCGTAGCGCCCCTGGAGGTTGATGTGTCGCCATCCGAGCGGTGACAGGCGGGCGAGGTCTTCGTCGCGGGCGGGATAGCCCTGGCTGCGCAGCTGTTTGATGGTGGCGTCGAGATAGACGGTGTTCCAGAGTACGACCATGTTCAGTACCAACCCGAGCGCGCCGAGTTGGTTTTCCTGGCCCTGGCGGTAGGGCTGGTACAGCTGGCCGCGTTTGCCGTGAAAGATCCGGCGGGCCAGCGCGTGGCGGGATTCCTGGGTGTTGAGTTGGGTGTGGATGCGGCGCCGGTAGGTCGCATCGGCGTCAACGAAGGCCAGCATGTGCAGGGTTTTGGCGATGCGGCCGTACCCGGCCGCCCCGTCATGGAGACGGTTGAACCGGTGCTCGCTGACGACCCACCAGAGTTGTCACTCAGGTGTTAGAAATCGCGCCCAGCTGCCGCAGGATGCTGTAGTTGTCGTAGTACTCACGTTCGCGGTAAATCTTGCCGTCCCGGATCTCGACGATGTTGCACAAGAGGACCTCGATCTTCCGCCCCGTTGGCGCGATCCCGTCAAGCTCGTTCTCGTGCGTGCCCCGTACCGTGAGTTCCCGGACCGCGACGTCGTCCCCACACGCGAGAGTGCTGCGGGTCTCGAACGTCAGGTCGGGAAATGCAGTCTTGTACTTGTCGGCGACTGCGATGCCGGCCTCCGCTCCGGGCTGCTCCCCTTCAGCGTCGAGGTAGACGTAGTCGTCGTGGTAGAGCTGCCGCAGCCCGTCCAAGTCGTGTTGCCGCACCAGGTCGAACATCTTCTGCTGGATGTCGGTGGCCTCGGACATGGTCAACCCCTTTCCACCTGTGGATACGCAGGTACACCACTGATGCTAGACAGACGGTAGGGCGCTGCCAGAGGAATCCGACTCGAGGTGAATCCTGGAGCCACAAACGAAGTCGACGCCGGTGGGGGGTACGTAGCGACCACGAACGGTGACAGCACGGGGCGTGATGAACATCCGAACGGCAGACGGCGCTAAACAGTCCATGCAGGTCAATACAGTGACTCGGGAGCGGCCTGCGGGCGGCTGATCGCATCCAATGCGACATCTCCGGACCGCTGGACACCGCATGGCAGCTACACCGGGCATGGCCGGGCAGCACACTCATCGCGGTCGACGATGCCGGGCACGGAGGGCAATCATTGACCGACCAGCTCGTCGCGAGCCTCAATTCCCTGCGCGACTGAATTCTTCCGACGGGCGACGCTCTGACGCCACCACTGGACAGGAGCAGCGCGACAGGAACATGAATGCGACCGCACGAATGTGCTCCGGGGTGGTTTCACACTGCTCTCGAAGACATAGATGACCTCAACCGATTCGACATCTCGCACCCTCCGCCCGAACTGCTCCACGGAGCGAAGAAGATATCCGTCAGCCCCGGACTGACCGGAGATCTCCGGACTGACCGCAAAATGACTCGTACTCGGACGAACACAGATGTGAGCACGGGCCGACCTCACAGTGCGCAAGAGGAAATCCCAGCGCACCCAGCCACTTTGCGGCTCGGGACAGCTTCCGGAGCCCAGCCCGTGTCAGAGGATCTCCAGTGGCTGTTTCCGTGTCGGAGGCGGAAAAGTGGTGTCGAGAACGCGCAGGTCGTCCTCGGTCAGGTGGAGGGACAACGCGTTGCGGTTGTCCTCGACGTGGGCCACTGAGGACGCCTTCGGAATGGCGACGACGTCGTCGTGGCGCAATACCCACGCCAGCGCTACCTGTGCGGGTGTCCGCCCGTGGGCGGAAGCCACCTCGTTCAGCTGGTCGTCGTCGAGCAGGCGGCCTTGCTCGACCGGTGAGTAGGCCATGAGAGGAAGAGCGAGTTCCCGGCAACGGGGCAAAAGGTCGTATTCGGGACCGCGACGACTCAGGTTGTAAAGCACCTGGTCCGTCTGCGGGCGAGCGTGCGCGGGGAGGTCCGCCAGGTCGTCGACGTCGAGGTTGCTCACGCCCCACGATCCGATACTTCCTTCGGCCACCAGCGCCTCGAATGCCTCGACGGTCTCAGCCAATGGCACGGCACCCCTCCAGTGCAGCAGATACAGGTCGATGTGGTCGGTGCCCATGCGACGCAAGCTGGCGTGGCAGGCCTGCATCGTTCCTCGGGTATCCGCGTGTGAGGGCAAGACCTTGCTCACCAAGAACGCGTCGTCGCGGCGCCCGCGGATCGCCTCACCGACGAGCTGCTCGGCGGCGCCGTTGCCGTACATCTCCGCCGTGTCGATCAGCGTCAGACCCAGATCCAGCCCGTGGCGCAGAGCGGCGACTTCATCCTCGCGTTTGGTGGGCTTGTCGCCCATGTGCCAGGTGCCCTGCCCCAGTGCGGGTACGGTTTCTCCGGACGGAAGTGTCACCGTTCGGTCCGTCGTCATCGTCTGCCTGCTTTCTCCGAGAACGCTGTATTGCTTCGCAAGGTTCATGGTGCATGCACGGCACGCTCCCGCACGTACCCACCTACGAACGCCTTCCCGAATCGGCGCTTAAGCGTTGATCTCGGTGGTCCTGAGTTGGTGGAGTATCTCGCCGAGCAGTTCGCGACCGCCGACACTTCATGTGTGCAGTCCTAGGGCGAACGTGAGAAGACCCCGTTCGAGCATGTGCGGAAGATTCGTTCAGAAGGGTCAGTGGCGGGAGATTTCCGACATCGAGCCCGAGCTTGGCGACTGGACCGAAGGGCGATCTTGGGCGGCCGGGGACGGCTGCGCCGGCATCGGGACCCCGTCGGGCACAAGGCGGATCTCGGTGGAGACGCCGGCTTCGTCGGCCAGCATGGTGCCATAGGCAACCGCGTAGGCGTGCGCGGCGCGCAGGGAGCGGGCCTTGCTCGGAGCGTCGACAGCAGGGTGCAGGTCGGCGGCGGTGAGGGCGACCGGGACGAGGGCGCCGGTGCATGACCCGGTAGCCACGGCCTGTCCGGTGCTCTGCAGCCAGATCGCCGCGGGGGAGTCGAGGGGCTCGACGTGGATGCCGACGCTGCCTGCTCGGTCAAGATGCCAGGCCGAACAGCGCAGAGCCAGTTCTCGGGCCGCGCAGCGGCCCGCGGAGGCAGCAGCGGTGATCAGCTCGTGCCACTCGTCGCAGGGTTGGGGCATTTCTGGTTCGCTGTCGTTCTCACTCATCGCCACCGCCAAAGGCCGTGAAGTCCTGTGCTGGAAGGGCACTCGCAGGTCGCGGGAGAAACCGCAATCTCCCTGTCCGAATCCACGAGACCGTCTCCGGCACGGATGGATTGTGGTGCGGGTTGACTGCTCAACCGTTTGCCGTAGTCCTTCGGGGATGCCCACGACACGACCGCCGGTAAACCCTGTTCACAGCACCGTGTGAGGTCTCGGCTGGTGAGGCCGTGGCGCTCGTCGCGGTCCCTCGTCGCCGGAGTCCTGGCGCTGATGTGGGCCGCCCGGTGTTCTGCAGGTCAGCCGGGCTGTACTCGACCGGTATGGTGGTGGGTGGTTGAGTCGGCAGCCTGAATGACCCACCAGCCGAACGCGACAGCCTGATCGAAGTGTTCGCGCCGGTTCCTATTTCGTGGTTGTTGCTCCCTCGTATTGCGGGGCCAGGGATTTCGTCACGGGATCGTCTGTTCTGTTCCCTTCGTTGGCTGCCCCACTCTGGAGAGGCAGTCATGACCACTATTACGACGCCACCAAAGCGTGTTCCCACGGATGCGGGACCACACTCCGCGGCTAGTGCCACTTCCGGCATCACGCTGCGGCTCTCGCGTCCGACCAGCACCTCGATCGTGGTGCACATCGCCGGTGAACTCGACGGCAGAACCGCCCCACGCCTGCATGAACTACTGGCACCGCGGTTGTCCTCGACAGCCGAGAGCGTGATCCTTGACTTGTCCGGGCTGCGCTTCCTGGGCGTGGCCGGCCTGGAACTACTAGCCCACACCCACCGGCGCGCCGCCGGCCGTGCGATGACGATCTGCATCGTGGACAGACCCGTGTGCGTGGACCGCGCCCTGCACGCGGCCGGGTGGAGCGAGACCGTGCCCACCTACGTCACCGTCGAGGCCGCGATCGCCGAACTCGCCGGCCGTCTCCGCGAAAGCCCTGTCCATGCCGCTGGCTGAGCACAGTTCCAGTGCACGGGTCGGCATCGTCAGCATCAGGATCAGACGTGAGTGGCCAGCTCACGCGGCTGCCGCCCCCGCGGGCCGAACAGTGGGATCGGTAACGGGACACCTCCTACCGCGACACCAGCACGGCCACGTTGAGGCAACCCCCCCACCGGCTGCACTGATGAAAACCGGTAGGGCCTTGGCTGGTGCACGCCTAGGCAGGACTCCCACCCACATCGGGCTACCCGACACGACGTGATCCATCCGTGCAGGAGAGAAGAGCTATGGCTACCCCCGAACCGCGTGCAGCCGTCCCCACTGGGCGACGCTGGTACCCACCCGCGGGCCCCGAACGGGCTCCGGCATCGCCCTCGCAAACGGGCACATCACACTGGGCCGGGCCCGCGACTGCGACATCGTTCTGGACGATGCCACCATTTCCCGGCGCCACGCCGAACTCCACCACGACGATCACAGTCGCTACACCCTTGTGGACACCGGCTCACTCAACGGTATCTACCTCAACCGCCGCCCACTGAGGCAGCAGTCCGAGCTCGCCGACGGAGATGAGATCTGGGTCGGCAAAGCCCGATTCGCCTTCCACCTCTCTGGCGGGCCTCGTAGAGCTGCGGGGCGAGTCAGCCTGGCCCCCGGTGAGCTTCCGGCGCAGTCCGCCGTGACGCCAGCGGGCGCGGGCGGGGGCGGGGGCGTGATGAGGTCGGCTTGTTGAGTCCACCGAGCGATGCGGGGTTCCCGCCCGGGTTCCTTGCGATCTCGGACTCATTCTTCGGCAGGGTCGGCTAGGAGCTGGTTCTCCCGCATTTGCTCTTTGATCTGCCGAATGCGCTTGGCCCCATCGGGCAGTTCGGTTTCGTACATGGCCTGTTGCATCGCGTCGAAAGCGTGTTCCATCTCGAAGGTGAAGACGTGGTTGAGCGCGGTCGGCAATACCCGCTGCAGCCGGTCGAAGGCGATGTGCTGGTTGTCGGGCTCCAGCTGGGGCAGTGCCCGGGAGAGGACGGTGATGACAGCACCGCACGTTTGGTGTTGTCCGGACTGTCCGGAGGCGGCGATGACGCTGGTGAGCCCGTCGAGGACCTTGCCGATGACGGGGTCGTTGTAGACCAGCGGCAACGGGCCTCCGTGCGAGCCGGCGGAATGTTGGCTTTCCTGCTCCTGAAACGTGATGAGCAGGCTGTGCAACGTTTCGACCGTGATCCGCGCGCCTTCCGGGTCCGCGGAGGTGGCCGTGGCCGCCCAGGCCATGTTGGAGAGGTGGTCCACGCTGTGGGCCGCATCGCGGCCCAGGTCCCGCATCCGGCCAAGCCACAGCGCATCGAGGACGGCCTCGGCGAGGCGGTTGCGTTCGGCCTGGTCATCGGCGCGTACCTTGGCGAGCACGCCGCCGGAGACCACGTGCTCGCCCATGGCCACCTGGAGTTCGATCTCGGCCGTGTCGCTGACCGGGTGCAGGGCGTGGGCCAGCAGATCGCCGTTGATGTGCACGACATAACCGGCCTGCCCCGCGGTGACCTCGGTGGTGGGCACATCGGTGAGCTGCGCCTGCGCGCGGCAGCGAGCGAGCAGTGGTTGCTGGCCTGCCCGGGCCTGCCCCGCCAGTTGCTGCAGCATCCACACCGTCGCACTCGGACGGATCTGATCGACTGTGCTGTAGACGAACACCAACAGGCACACGAGCGTGATCGTCGTCAGCAGCAGGGCCAGTGTCCCGGCCATGATCGCTCCCGAGGGGACCAGGGCCAGAGCCAACAGGCAATACACGGTCAAGCCGACGAACAAACCGAAGAAGACCTGGTTGAGCTTGCGTCGCAGGAACTGGTCCAGCACCACCGGACTGTAGGTCGCCGATTGGTGCTGCACCGCCATCAACAGCACAAAGAAAATGATCGAGATGACCGTGAGCAGGCCCGGCGTCACCGTGGACAGAAACGTGGTCGTCACCTCCGCCGGTACCACCGTCGACACAGCCTGATACATCGGCCACGCCCAGTGCTGCGCGCTACGATCGAGCACACTGGCGATCACCGCCAGCACGATCAACAGGCCGGCCACCACCAAAGGCACCAGCAAGAACTCACGCAGCGAGTAGCTCACCCGATTGCGATGACGCGGGCGCGCCCTCGATTTTCCGCCCCGGCCACCGTTGCCAGCCATGTCACATCCTCCATCGTCACGCTCTACCCGAGAGTGCCTGTTGGTGAGAAGCACCGGCCCAGCCCTGCGGCCGTCCAGAAGGCCAGTTCTCCCGAAGCTCCCGGTAGCCGCGAGGTGGGTCTCGACGGTCCTGGTTCTGGTGACTTCGTGCTTGGGCTCGGGGGTGAGTCATCGTTGTGTGCGGGTCGGGGGTCTGGTGTGTTGCTACGCCTGCCGGGGGTTGAGATAGGCGTGGAACTCCGGGAGCGGGAGCGCGTGGGAGAAGAGCCAGCCTTGGTAGAGGTCGATGCCGAGGTTGTGGAGGGCGTGGAATTGGCCGGTGGTTTCGACGCCTTCGGCCACGCAGCTTCGTCCCATGGCGTGGCCCATGCCGATCATGGCTTGGGCGATGGCGACGTCTGCGGGGTCGGTCTCCACGCCGGTGACGAACTGACGGTCCAGTTTGAGGATCTGGGTGGGGAGATCTTTGAGGCGGGCCAGGGAGGAGTAGCCGGTGCCGAAGTCGTCCAGGGCGAAGCGCACGCCGCGTTCGGCGAGTTCGACCATGGCCTGGCGCGGTTGTGTGGGCAGCTCGACCAGGGACGTTTCGACCATCTCCAGGACCACGCGGTGCGGTTCGATGCCGGTCTCGGTGATGGCTGTGGTGATCTCGTCGACGAACTCCGGATCGTGCGGCAGCAGTTCGACCATATTGACCGCGACGTGCACCGGAGAGCCGTTCGGGGCGGGCCAGCTGGCGGCCTCTCGCAGTGCGGTGCGCAGGACCCACCGGTCCAGTGCGCGCAGCAGGTTACCCTGTTCGGCCACAGGCAGGATGAGTGCGGGGGAAAGCAGCCCGCGGTCGGGGTGTGGCCAGCGCACCAGCGCCTCGGCCATGACCACGGCACCGTCGCAGTCCAGGATCGGCTGGTAGTGCAGGGTCAGCGAGTCATTGTGGAGGGCCTCGCGGAGCTCGCCTTCGAGACCCAGCTGCTCTTCCATCGTGCCGATCAGGGCGCGGTTGGCCAGCGATATTCGTCCGGGGCCCTTGCTCTTGGCGTGAAACATGGCCGTGTCGGCATAGCGCAGCAGGTTCGTCCCGGCGGTGTCGGCGTCGAGCATCGACGCCCCGATCGAGGCCGACACGGTGACCAGCTGCCCGCGCAGCGGCACGGTCGTGCGCAGCAGCTCGGCCACCCACGTGGTGAAGGCCTCCAGACCGCCGAGGGCCTCGACGTCCGAACAGATGATCAGGTATTCGTCGCCGGACAGGCGGGCGGGGGTGCACCCGGACGGCAACCCGTCGGTCAGGCGCCGCGCCACGGCGGTGAGTAGTTCGTCACCGGCCTCGTGGCCGAGCGCGTCGTTGACGCGCTTGAAATTGTCCAGATCGCAGAAGAGCACGGCGACTCGCTCGGCGCCTCCTTGCAGCACGGTGCCGAGCAGCTCGTTGAGGCCGATGCGGTTGAGCAGCCCGGTCAGCTCGTCGTGGGTGCTTTGGTGCCGCAGCTTGTCGGTCAGGCGTTGCCACTCGGTGATGTCCTGGAACACCACCAGCCAGAACCGGCTTCCGTCGTCGGCCACCGACGGGGTACTGAGCACCTCGCAGGGCACCGGATATCCCTCTGAGGAAAGCAACATCCGCTGGCGCACCCGTGGCTGGTTCAGGCGGGAACTCCCTGCTTCGTCGGCGATGAGGCCCGCGTCCCGGTCGTTTGGGTGCAGCAGGCTTATGGCTGGCATGCCGTTCAGGTCCTGTGTTCGATAACCCAACAGGTGGGACAACGCCTCGTTGGCATCGAGCACATGCCCGGCTTCGGTGAACAGCGCGATCCCGACCGGGGTGAGGTCGAACAGGTCGCTGAACCGTCGGCTGGATCGCTGCTGGCGGGCACCGGCTTCGCTCTCATCCCGGAGGACCTGGAGGAACCCCGCCGGGGCGCCGTCCGCGGTGTGTTGTGCGGTGATCACCACGTGGGCCCAGAAGTGGGTGCCGTCCCGACGCCGGCACCAGCCTTCCTCGACATGGTTGCCGAATTCGGTGGCCTGAGCCAACTGCCAGTCCGCACGCCCGGCAGCGGCCTGCTCGGGCGGGGAGAACACGGAGAGGTGCTCGCCGATGATTTCCTCGCTGCGATAGCCCAGGATGTGTTCGGCCGCCTGATCCCACCGCTGCACGTGACCGGTCGCATCGAGCACGAGGGTGGCGTACTCCCGCAGGTCCGCGGCCAACACCCCCAGCCGGGCCTCGGTTGCCGCCTGCAACCGAGCGATCCCCGAGTGCTGGCCGCCGGCGCCGGCCTCAGGTTGTTCCTGCATCAGCCCCCCTCAGAAACTGCCATGGCCTCATCGTGGGCTGGCTTTTTGGCGCGGCGGGATCGTGCTCGAAGTACCGAGCATAGCGCGACAGGCTACGGATCGAGGTGTGCCCGGATTTGGTCATCAACAGCGTCAGACAGGGTGCCGGAACGGTATCGACACCCCAGTTAGATTCGCCGCCTGGGTTGATCCCGTCCTTGCACAGCATCGCCAAAGAGGAGGTTCAGGATGGTCTCGCTGTGCTGATTGTCCGCGCCTGCGGCGGTGATCGTCTGCACGGCCGGATAGCCGCGCAGGCCGACCTCGGTTGGCCGTCCCGCGGAGATGATCGTGTAGACCTCGCGGATCGGGTAGGTGTGCACGGCCCTGACCCGTTGGGCAAGTTCGTCGGCGGCCACGCCCGCGAGGAGATCGCCCAGCACGCCCTCGTTGCGCACCGCCAGCTCGATCCAGCCGAGATAGGTCTCGTCGTTCGGCCATTGGTGCGCGACACCGGGCGAGCTCATCGCGGATTGCTCGTAGGGAGGAAGCGGCTCGACGCGTAACCGCAGGACATCCGGATGTTCACTCCACGGACGTGCGACATGCTCGGTTAGGTAGCGATGAACCTCCTCGGGCGACACGGCTCCCTCTCGTGGAACGAAGCAGAGCACGAAGGTGGGCACCGGGGGAGGGCCCTGCATGGCAGGATCGTTGATCCGGTCGATGAGCGTGCGGCCACTGTGGGGAGGCGACAGCAGCGCACCGATGCGGCCGATGAAGTTGTGCGCGTCGTTGGGAATGGCCTCCTTCGGGAGCGGATTGTTGCCGAACGCGACCAGGTCAGCCTCGGACAGGAAGAGCCCGTGCGGCATGCCATGAGGCTGACCCACGCCTGGCGCATCAAAGGAGAGTCCCTGGACTGTCGGCCAGAGATCGGGCTGGTTGCCTTCCAGGCGCAGCTGTCGGTACTGCCACAGGCCCGGAACGCGCGCGAACATGATCCCGTGCACGTCACGCCAGTAGGCCTCGCATACGTCCTGCGGGAGATCGGCGCGCCACCAGCAGAAGGACGTCAGGGACAGTTCGGCAGCGTTCTCTAGGCCGACGGTGTCCACCACTTCGGACGATGACCCGTTATCCACAGGTAGAGTTTGCCATCACGACGTTCGCGAGCGGCATCGCAGCGCAGCGCGCCGTCCATCCCGCCGACGGTGTATCACGACCGTCAGCCGATGGACCCGTTTGCGTACGGGTGCCTGGCGACGCCCTCTTCTGAGCGCCAGACCGCCAAGACACCCGTACGTAAGCGGATCTCCGTTGCGGACTGCCGCCGATCAGCCTGGCTCAGCGGCGAACGGCCCGCTGACGCGGAAAGCTAGGTCGGCGAAGCGTTCGCCGATGAGGTGGTGGGTGGCGGCGTCGGGGTGGGAGCTGGTCGGGCAGCGGAAGCTCGGCAAAGTCCGCCTTGCCGTAGAGGTCGCGCCCGTCGAGGTAGTGCAGGTGAGGGTCGTCGGCCGTCCCGCTGTTGCACCATGCGGGTCAGTTCGTCGCGGATGACGTTCAGTGTCAGCTTCCCGGCGGCGCGCTCCGCCGGGGCGCTGGTGGCCCGGAACCGCAGTTCTCCGGCTCTGAGCGCGCTGAAGTCGAAGGCGCCGGGGCCGGAAGGCACGCAGCCGCATCAGGTCGATGTTGACCAGTTTGATTCCGATCTTGCCGCTGATCAGGTCGGCGGGGTGTCGCGCGCAGGGCGCGGGTGGTGAACGCATCGAGCAGGGCACTGCCGCTCAGCCCCAGGTTGATCAGTTCCACGCCTCGAGGGCGGGCGGCCACCGCGGTCCAGGTCCCGGTGGGGTTCTCGGCGTTGGAGCCATGACTGATCGAACTGCCGTGGTGCAGCCACACCCTGCGGCTCTTGTTCGGGACGGGCTCGAGGAGGCGTCGGTGCGCAAGGTGACCAGTTGGGTGCTCTCGTTGGGCGTAACCAGACCTCGATGTCTTTCGCACGGTCGGGCAGACCGGGGACCGGACGGTGCCGACCGGGCCGGGCCGGGTTTCGGCCATCCCGGTGGTCGTGTCCACGGTCAGGACGTTGCCGCCGGTCACACTGGCCTGGCCGGCCGTGCTGCCGTCGACAAGCAGCTCGTATACACCGTCGGGCCGGGCCGGGACACCCTGGTAGACCGCCTTGGTGGCCAGGCGCCATGGCCAACTGCCCGTCGGCGCACTGGGCACGGGCCCGAGCGGCAGCCGGTGCGGCAGCACCCCGTGATCGGTGCGCTCCAGCCTGTCAACCAGGTTCGGTGACCCGCACATGATTTTCGGCCCGGGCGGATCGGTTTCAGCGTCCGTAGATCTCGCACCGGTGCTCCATCTCGATGACCAGCATCGGCTACCGTGCCGCCTCCAGAGACACCTACAGGGACCTACTGCGATCGCCCCCAGCCGCTCGCCGCATTAATCGGTCGCGCCAACGTCTCGGTAGCGGATGGCTCACTGAGAGGATCAGCGGGCTCGTGCAAGCCAGCTGGCGAAGTCGTCCCCCGCGATGATCGCACCGGGCCCGGGGCGCAGGGCGCCGCCGCGGACGGCGTCGCTCGCTGGGCCTGCAGCGACCGTCACCGACGGATCCAGCCGGGTCACCATGTCCGGCAGATGCTCGGGCTGTGGTCCCGCGAGCTCACACAGCGGGGCGCCGTCCTCGTGGGTGACAAGCTCCAGCAGGACGCGGGTGACCTCGTCGAGAGCGACCGGCTGGGTGGGCCAATCGGGAATGGTGGCCGTGTCCCCGTCGCGCATCCAGCCAAGCATCTGACCGGCGAAGTCGTGAAACTGTGCGGCGCGCAGGACCCGAACGCCGGGCGCGTACTTCTGTGCTGCGTGCTCATGGGCGAGTTTGGCGACGAAGTAGCCGTCCTCGGGCGTCTGATCGACCCCGATGATCGACAGCACGACCGTGCGTCGCACGCCCCCGGCGGTGGCGGCACGCCCGAGGTTCTCGGCGACCGAGGTGAAAAACGTCGTCGCCTCGTGCTGCTCCTGGCTCGGCGAGTTGGTGACGTCGATGACGGTGTCGACGCCGGTGAGGTCGAATCCCGAGGCGTCGCTGAGGTCCACGCCGGTAGTTCGGGACAGCTCGACGACGTCGTGGCCGGCTTGCCGGGCGGCCGGGACGAGGCGGCGGCCGATGAGGCCGGTGGCTCCGGCGATGGCGATGCGCATGCTGAGATCATCCTTCGTGTCGTTGCTGTGCCGTGCTGGTCAGATGGTGGCTCAAGGCGGCCAGCTTGTCCGGGTTGACCACTAGGTGGACCCGCTGGATGTGCCCGTCGACGACATCGACGGTGATCGCGGCATCGAGTGCGTCCTCGAGCCAGGTGATCGCCCCCGGCTGCCCGTTGAGTTCTGCGAGCTGGAATGCTCGCCGGTGAAAGCGAGCCGGGGTGGATCCCGGCCAGGAAGCGGGCCACCTTTCCGGCTCCGATGATGGGGCTGCGCGCGGATTTCACCTTGCCGTCGCCGTCGGTGTAGAGCGTGGCCTCAGGGGCGAGCTCGGCATTGCTGCGAGATCGCCGCCTTGGCAGGCGGCCAGAACCGTTTGATCACGCGGCGCTGGGTAACCCGGTCAGCACC
The DNA here is from genome assembly GCF_054779195.1 of Parasphingorhabdus pacifica. Taxonomy (NCBI): domain Bacteria; kingdom Pseudomonadati; phylum Pseudomonadota; class Alphaproteobacteria; order Sphingomonadales; family Sphingorhabdaceae; genus Parasphingorhabdus; species Parasphingorhabdus pacifica. Next base: position 531,015 of record NZ_BAAGYS010000008.1, on the reverse strand, counting down.
AAATCGCGGGTGGCGCGCTTGCACGTGCTCGCGTGCCCGGTGGGCAAGCTGACGCACGCTGGCCGTCGAACGGCCCAGTGTGGTTGCGATGTCCTCGTATGGGTAGCCGAAGACCTCCCGCAGCAGGAACACCGCCCGCTCAATCGGCGCCAGCGTCTCCAGCACCACCAACATCGCTGCCGAGGCGGACTCGGCCACCATCACCGGCTCGGCCGCATCCGCCTCGGCCGGCTCAGTGATCAGCGGCTCCGGCAGCCACGGGCCCACGTACGACTCGCGCCGTGCTCGGACCGTGCGCAACCGGTTCAGCGCCAGGCGGGTCGCGGTGCGCACCAGATACGCCCCCGGGTTGGTGACCTCCGAGCGGTCCCGAGTCGACCAACGCAGCCACTTCTCCTGCACGATGTCCTCGGCATCGGCCACACTGCCCAGCATCCGGTAGGCCGTCGCGAAACACTGATCCCGATGACGTTCGAACTGCGTCGTGCGGTCTGCTTCCGAGTCAGCCATCGGTCCTAGCCAGTCCTGCCGAGTTGCTTGCCTACTTCCCATCAGACACGTGACGAGGCCTCGGGTGTGACACGCGGGCGACAAATCACCACTCACTAGACGTCCGCAGAAAAACCCTTACGCACATTTCGATCTGGACCCGGTGACGGACATCGATCAGGCGAAACGCTGACCAGGAGCGTCTCAGATACCTAGTACGGTGAAAATCTCAGTGAGGGGTGGCTGAGCGTTACACTGTCGATCACGTCTGGCTGCCTGATCGGCTATGCCCGCTGCTTCATCGCGAGCAAGACCTCACCGCCCAATGCCGGCGTCCGGCCGAACTCGGCGTCGCCGACGAGCGGATCTACCTCGACCACGCCTGAGCGGCACCAAGTGAGCACGCCCCGGCTTGGACGACCAGGCACCGGCGGCGGTGCGAAACGGCGACACCCTGGTCGTACCGAAACTCGACCGCCTCGCCCGCTCTGTGCCAGACGCCCGCGCCATCCGCGATGACCTCGTGGCTCGCGGCGTTGCGCTGTCGCTCGGCGGGCAGGTACGACCCACGCGATCCCATGGGCAAGATGTTCTTCCTGGCCACCTTCGCCGAGTTCGAAGTCGACCTCCTGCGGATGCGCACCCGCGAAGGCATGGCCGTCGCTTGCGTCAAGGGCAAGCTGCGCGGCAACAGCCCAAGCTCTCATCGAAGCAGCAAGCCGAGCTGCGGCGCATGCACGACACAGGCGACTACACGATCACCGACCTCACCGATCGTCGGGTCCACCAGCAGACTGTCCAGCGCGGCACGACGCTCGTCGGTGAACTCCGGCGCCAGCCGGTCAAATGTTTCCTGCCGTGCAATCTCGCGAGCATGCGCGACCCGCTCCATCACCGTCACCGGACCCGCGCGGATCACCTTCGCCGAAATCAGGTAATCGACGCCAGCCGAAACAGCAACGTCGGCGAATCATGCTCCATCTCCAGCGACTCGCCAGGCGCACCACCGCCGCCCGCGCGCCGAGCTCATGCGGAACGAACCCGAGCCACGGCAACGAACACAGGGCGACGGCAAGCCCCAGCCGGTCCGCCGACCCTTCTACCCCGGCCGGGATCGACGAATGCCACATCCGTCGGAATCAACGTGAAAAACCGGACCGGGGACGCACGCACCACCCAGTCCGGTCGCCCAACTCGCTGGTTCCGGCAGGCAAGCCGGACTGAACGTCGGACTCCAACCCGCAAATGCGTCGTTCCCCAGCCTGCCAAGACTTTCATTACCGTTTGCTCGATTACGTTTTACAGTCAACGAAACAAAAAACTTGCTGGGGCTGAAATGTCCGCAAAAGCGTGCGCGCATAATCGCGCTTATGTGCGGTCAGTTCGGATTGGCTCGCCGTCGGCGCCCCATCGATGGCGAGCTGTCGCAACGGAATCAACGCAATCCCGGCAGGGATGCAGGGCGGACCAAAACTAGGGGGTCGTCACCGTGACAAAAACAGGACGAGGGCACGGTCAGGATTGAGGCGCCCGGTGAGGCTTCCGCCTGAGCCGAATCCGGGCCTCTGTGGCGACAAAAGCGGTTCGAAACCCCGCCCGCAAAGCCCGAACACTCCCGTCGGCGACAGAATGGCAGTTGTCTCCACGATCCGGTGATCACGTGATGGCGATGGTCTGCGCACTCAGTAACCTCGTAGGGGTGGGCACAGAACGACAGACCGATGAGATTCAGGAAGACGGTATGGCTCCGCCGGCGGGAGCTCGAACCGAGCTCGTGCAGGCAAGTACCGAGTCCACAAGCGTGAGCGCGGACCTGCGGGTCGTCTCGCAGCGGTGGCCGTGGTTGCCCGCGGTGTTCGGTCTGGTGCTGAGCACCCTGTGCGCCTTCGGCTTCGCCGGACTGGCCGAGCAGGTTTTCGAACAAGGACCGCTGGTGGGCCTGGATCGGCGCCTTGCCGAGATGGCCGGACCACTGCGATCACCGGGCGGACTGGAGGTCTTCGCGGTGGTGACGTGGTTGGGCGATTCCCTGGTGGTGACACCCGTGGCTCTGGTGGCCGGGATCGCCTTGGTACGGGTATTCCGATCATGGGCGCCGCTGGTTCTGCTGCTGCTGGCCTCGATCGGAACCGCCGCGACGGTGGAGCTCATCAAGTTGACCGTCGCCCGGCCCCGTCCACCCGCACTGCCCATGGTCGCGATGGAGGACGGATTCGGCTTTCCCTCCGGGCATGCCGCGCACTCGGCCGCGGTGTATCTCATGGTCGCGTGCCTGCTGACGCAAGTCTTGTCGGTGCGCTGGCAACGCATCGGTGTGGTGCTCGTGGTGATGCTGCTCATCGCCGTCACCATGTGTTCGCGGGTGGTGCTCGGAGTGCACTCACCATCAGATGTACTGGCCGGCCTGCTGTTGGGGATCGGACTGACGACAGCACTGCTCAGCGTCTACCGGCTCCGGCTGCCCGCGCGGCGCATGCTGGCAGACCTCGCGCGTCGCTGACCCGCGTACGCAGGGCTGTGGGGCATGATCGGCGGTCCGATGAGCGTGACCCAGTCGCTGGCCCCGACCAGGAAAGAGGTAGTGCGCTGGCCCGGTGGCAGCAGGTCCGGGACTCCGCCGCCTGGCGACGGTGAGCTCGGCCGCGCGCACCTGCGGATGACGTGGCCCAGTTTCCCTCCCGCGCGCCCCCCGCAAGTCCGAACTTCGCGGTTAACGCGTGGATGTGGGGTCTCGGTGGGGATGGTTTGGGTGATGCGCCAGAGTCGGCGGGGCAGCTCGCCTTCGGCGAAGGGGTGGACGTCGTGCAGGTGCCAGCCGTCGGCGAGCGCGTCGACCAGACTCCGGGAGAAGAAGTGCACGGCGAAGCCGCCGTGCTCAAAGATGTCGTCGCCGTGGGCCGTGCCAGTGCCGTAGTGCGCGTCGCCGGTGTGGCGCACGGTGTAGATCAGGGTGCCGCCGGCTTGCAGCACCCGGTGGATCTCGGTGACCAGGACGTGGATTTCTGCGGTGGACAAAGCCATGCATAGCAGCATGTGTGCAAACACCGCATCCACACTGTCGGTGGCCAGCGGCAGCCGATCGCGGACGTCGCAGACGGTCGGGGCAACGTAACCGCCCAAGCCCTCGTGGTCGGCCTGAACGCGCAGTTGCTCCAGCCCGGTGGAGCTGAAGTCGGTGGCGGGCACGGTGAATCCGCAACGGGCGAAGTGCAGCGCATCCCGGCCGTGCCCGGCACCGAGTTCCAGCACCGTGCGCGCCCCAGCAGTACGGAAGACCTCCGCTGCGTGTTGCGCGGGCTCGGAGGGCCGCCAGCCGTACATGTCCGGGTGTGCGGTATAGACCGATTGCCAGTGGTCCTGCTGGTCGTGGTGCAGGTTGGACATGTATTCCATTGTTCCACGTAATTATGGAATAATGCGCGCGTGGTCATGGACAAGACTGATCTGTATGACGCCGTCGCCGGCACCGGTAAGGCCTTGGCGCACGGCAAACGTTTGGAACTGCTGGAACTGCTGGCCCAGGGCGAACGCCCGGTTCAGGAGCTGGCCCGGACTGTGGGGCTGAAGCTCACCACAGCCTCGGCCCACCTGCAGGTGCTGCACGAAGCCGGGCTGGTGACCACGCGCAAGCTGGGAACGCGCGTGTTGTATCGACTAGCCGGCGATGATGTGGCCGGGTTGCTGTCGGTGCTGTGTCGGGTCGCCGATACTTACCGCGCCGATGTGGAAACCGTCCGCCGCGCCTACCTCGACACCGCAGGCATCCGGCAGGTCGGCCGCGACGAACTCCTGCGGGCCGCTACCGAGGGCAGGGCACTGGTGCTGGACGTGCGCCCCGCCGAGGAGTACGCCGCCGGGCACGTGCCCGGCGCGGTCTCCATTCCCGTGGACCAGCTGGCCGACCGGTTGGCCGAGATCCCGGCCGATACCGAGGTCGTTGCTTACTGCCGCGGACGCTACTGCGTGCTGTCCTACGACGCGGTGCGGCTACTGCAGGCCAGCGGACGCGAGGCCGCGTTGCTGGAGGATGGCATCCTCGAGTGGCGCCGCGACGGCTTTCCCGTCACCGCCGCCTGATCCACCACTGGTTCCCGGGAACGTCGATGACCATCGCGGCCGCACTGCACCCTGCCCAACGATGGATCCTCGGCGACCTCGTTCCCGCTCAGATCTTCAGTGGCGCCGTACTGGCCGCCGGATTATCGAGGAAGAAGTATCGCTCCAGCTCCGCCGGGGCAGCGTCTCGGACCGCCATAGGCCGCGTCCGCGGGTCACGGTTTAGCGGTGTCCATCGTTCCGATGTTCCTCAACCCCCGAGCGGACGAGATACCCACGCACACGCACACGGGGCATGTCACGGTGACGGTAAAGGTTCTCAACTCGGGCCGATCCGGCCGGAAGCAGAGGCCATACCGAGCCAGGTGTGCGGATTGCCGCCCCAGCACCAACCCAGCCGGGGCGAGCCCTTGCTCACCCAGATACCGGTGACCCGTTTGTCCCCGGCACGCGAGCCCAGCATCTCGAAGCAGTTCCGTTCCCGCAGCCACTGCGGGTACTGCAGCGCGAGCGCGAGCCCTTCTTCCAAGGTCAACGGGGTCCGCCCGGCCGAACGAATCAGCGGCAATGCGTCGTCGGGGCGGACATTGCGGGTCTGTCCACCAGTGTCGATACCAGTGATCAGGTACAGCGGTGAATCGGGGATGTCGAGGTCCGGCGTCGGAGCGAAAGCCGCGATGTCCTCGAAGCTCATGGTGGTGAAACCGGATTTGCCACGCAGCTCGATCAGGTCGATCATCCGGTGTGCCGGGACCAGCCGGCGGTTGATTGCGAGTACGGACGGCAGCTCGGGTTGATGGTGTTCCAGCGCGGTCGCGTGTTCACGGAAGGTTTCCTCGGTCATCCCGGCCAACGCGGGGATGCCGCGTTGCACCAGCCACTCAATCTGCCGGCCCAGGTCGGCAAGCTGATCATCAACTGTGGGCATCCGTACCTCCGCGAGGTGAGCTCGTCGTGGCCTGGCCGATCCGACCACCGACGAGTTAACGCCACAGCAGCATCGGATGTTCCGCAGCGGAGGGCGAACCCGCCACGGCTGCAGCAGCCGCGAACCGGCCACCCGGTACTTGGCCCCGTGGGAACCTGTGAGTTCGAGCTGGAGAGCGTACGCACCCGGACACCGTGATTCTCGCGAACCACCGGGCTACGACTCTGGCTCGTCTGCCTTCTCACCGGCGGGCGAGCGGTGTTCGGCGGTCCGGGAGGTGAGGATGCGCAGCCTGTCGTGGCTGGGGGTCTCGGGTTCGGCGGTCCAAGTGATCAAATGCTGGTCAGGATCGGTCGCGCAGGTCAGCGTGCCCAGTCGAGGGTGAGGCCGCCGGCGACCGATGGTGCAGGGCCTTAGTGCCGATGCGTTGGGTACTCGCTGCACGGGTCGGTACGGCACCAGTGTCCCGCTGGTGCGTCAATCGGGTGTCGGCCAGCCTCGGCAGGGCCGCAGCGTTGTTGCCGCGGCCCTGCGGTGAAGCGTTGGCCCGGTGTTGATGATGTCGTGCTCGCACGCCGACAGCGGCATGCGACCGTGGTCATGGACGCGGCAAGCCATCCTCGCATCGACGTGCTGCCCGATCGCCTGGCTGAGAGCGTGGGTCTCCTGGCTGCGCGAGCGTCATGATGTTCGCGTGGTGTGCCGTGACCCGCCTCCTACGCGGAAGCCATTCGTCGGGGCTCCGGTGCCAGCTGTGACTTCCCCGCATCACGAAACTCTCCCCTCATTCCTCGGCCGGAACCGGGAGCGATGGCTAGGACGTTCCGGTATCGATGCTGAAACCCTTCCGTCCGGTGCGTTTCGCCCGGTACATGGCAGTGTCAGCTCGAGTGAGCGCTTGGTCCGGGGTGTCGCCGGCAATGAGTGGCACGTACCCGAGGCTAACGCTGATTACGTATGAGTGGTCGCCGAGGTGTTCGGGCTCCTGCAGCGTTGACTGGATTCGCCGGCCTAGATTGTGCGGGTCATCGGGAGCGGGATCCAGGAGAATAACGAATTCGTCGCCACCGACGCGGGCGAGCAGATCCGTTCGCCGGATGCAGTCTTTGATGCGAGCCGCGACAGTGCGCAGAGCGGTGTCTCCGGCCTCGTGGCCGAGCATGTCGTTGAATTCTTTGAAGTGGTCCAGGTCAGCATAAATCAATCCGAGGTCATGTGGTTTCCGCTGAGAGCGCGACAGTGCTCTCTCCAGGTTGAAAAACAGCAAAGTCCGGTTAGCTGCGCCGGTGAGGGGGTCATGTGTCGCCTGGTGGGCCAGTTGCCGGTGGGCGGCATACAACTGTCGCAAGGTTACGAGTTGCCGGAGGACGACCAGAACAACCACGCCGACGAGGAAGTAGATCTCGCCGACATTGGCGTGTCCGGTTCGTGCGGAACTCAGGATGGTGAACGCGCATACGGCGGTCAACGGGACGTAGGGCAGGAGCAAGAGTGGGACCTGAGGAACTCGTCGCGAAAATCTGCGCTCAGGCGTGACGGCGGCCACAAACAGCAGTACCGGCCCAACCATGAAGCCAATGTCCGCCGTGGGAGGTGGGAGCGTTCCGTTGCTGATCGCATAAACGTAGGCTGCTTCCGTAAACCCGATGGCGATGAGACCACTCATGAGCCAGACCAGCGGAATACGCCACATGCTCTGCAGTGTCACGGCGAACAAGATTGCGATGACGATCAGCACCAGGTTGGCCATCGTGTAGGACACATCCAGTAACAATCTCCCCGCGGTCGGGCTTCCGGCACGCAGAACTGCGCTGAACGTGATCTCCCAGGTTAGTGCCAGGAGGCTTCCGCCAATAATCAGCCCGTCGAGTACGAGTGCCATGCGCGGCGACGCCGTATCATGATGTTTGAATGTGGCCCTCTCATTTTTTGCGACGCTCAGCAAAGCGAAGAAGGCGAAAATTGGCAGGGCCAGATAGAACATGTTTTGAGTATTGGGGAACGGCGTCGTGTGGTGTTCGACGGTGCGGTACCAGGTCCAAAACGCTTGGCCCGTTGTCTCCCCGGCGAGGCCCAGGGCCATCATCCATCGCCACCGCCGCTCGTCACCTGGCTGGCGCCACCCGGTCCAGGCGAAGGCCGCGGTAGCCATGACGGCAGTCAGCAGACCCGTCAGGTCAGCCACCAGCCGGCTCACCGCGGTATCGACGAGCCCGGATACCACCAAGGCAATGGCAGCAACGACCACGACGGCGATACCGACCGCCGTGAAACGCCATCGCTGACCCGTCATATCCGACCCTAGACGTCGCCAGAACGGTCAGACCTCCACCAGGACAAACGACGCGTGCGTCGCGAGTCCATGATCCACGGACGTGCACCCGATAGCGAGATAGATCATGAGAATCACTCCAGGGCACACGAACACGATGACGCAGAAATCCCCGCCCGTCCGAGAGCCCCGTAATCCTACATCTGAAGGGGGCGGACAAACAGTCAGTCCGCAAAGCTGATCGGGGACCGATAGGTGATCGACATTCCCTGGAATTCGGCGTCACCCGCCCCACCATCTATCGCCATCTCAGCGCTGACTGATCACCCATCAGCGAAGCAGTCTCGCTACTCTGCGGCTCGCGGGAGCTTCGGTGTTCCCGGGCGCCCGTTCCAGTACCCAGGTACGGAGTGTCACGGCGTGGTTCGGTCGCCTGCGACCCTTGTCGGCTCGGCGCTCTGCAGATCTTCGAGACTCCGCCCAGCGGTGCGTAGGCCGAACCCCGCCAGGAGCACGGTGCCCAGCAGCAGGATTGCGCACAGCATCGTGAAGACCCCGCCGAAACCGAGGTCAGCGTAGAGGTAGCCGATCGCCACCGGCGCCAGAATCGCTCCGACACGAGCCGTCGCGCTCGCCTGGCCCATGCCGGTAGCCCGGCTGGCGGTGGGGTAAACCTCGGCCGTGTAGACGTAGATGGTGCCGCCAGCTCCGCTCATGAAGAACGACAAGGCCACCGTGAAACAGAAGATCACCACGCTGCTGCCCGCGGCGCCCAGACCGGCCGCACAACCGCCGCTGATCACGAGGAAGACCACGATGGTCCACTTGCGATCCAATCGATCACTGACCGCGGCGGCCACGTAGTAGCCAGGAATCTGAGCGACAGCACCCGCGAGGCCGAAGGAGAAGCTCTCGGTGATCGTGAACCCCTTGAGCACGAGGAGCGTGGGCAGCCAGGTTGAGTAGCCGTAGTGCGTCGCTTGGTAGGTGAACCACAGCACGCACACCACTGCCGTGCGCCCGGCAAGTCCCGATCCCCACAGGCCGGCGAACTGCCGCAACGCGTTGCGCCTGCCCGGCACGGGCTCGTGCCCGCGCTCACCGCGTTCGCTCGCGGGCACGGGCTCGACCGATACCCCGGCGCTGGCTGCTTCCCGCTCGAACCGTTCCACGATCTCGTTGGCTTCGGCCAACCGTCCTCGAGCCACGAGGAAGCGCGGAGATTCCGCGAGGTTGCGCCGCCACCACAACAGGAGCAGCACCGGCGCAGCTCCGAGCAGACAGGCAATGCGCCAGCCCGGTTCCGGATGGGGACTGATCACGACGACTGAGGTCAACGCCGCGAGCACGTACCCCACGCCGAGGAAGATCATCGTATTGCCGGCGTTACGACCTCTGCTGCGGGCGGGCAGGAATTCCGAAACGTAGGGTATGAGCGTGGCGGCTTCCGCGCCGATCCCGACGCCGCTCAGCACCCGCCAGACGATGAGCTCACCGGGATCGGAAGCCGTCGCCGCAGCCAGGGTGAACACGACGTAGACCAGCAGTGCGTACATCAGCACCCGGCGACGGCCGATCCGGTCCGCCAGCACCCCGGCGATCAAGGCTCCGACCAGGTAACCGATGAACACCGAGGACAGTAGCCAGCCGGCCAGAGCCGACTCGATCGACCACAGGACGACAACAGCCGAGGCCACGTAGCCGAGCAGCACGCCGTCGTAGCCCTCGAACAGCCACCCCATCCCACCCTGCAACATGACTCGGCGATGGGGCTTGGTCAGGGGGAGGCGGTCGAGACGAGCGAGGAGTTCGGTGCCCGTGGGAGGTGGAGACGATGTGGTCACAGGTGCCTCCTCGAACCATCGTCGGCGGGCTGCGCGAGTTGGCGCAGGGCCAACTCTGCGTAGACGACCGCGCCATCGGCGAGGACGGCGTCGTCGAACGACGCCAACGGGGAGTGGTTCGGCGCCGCTGTCGCGGGATCCTGCTCCGTCGGTGCCGCGCTCAGGAAGACCATCGCGCCCGGCACCTCGGCGAGGATTCGGGAGAAATCCTCCGAGCCGGTGAACGGGCGAGCCACCTCTCGGAAACGGTCGGCACCGAACAACTCGGTAATGATGTCCGTGGTGAAGGCGGTCTGTTCCTCGGCGTTCACCGCAACGGGATACTCGGGTTCGTAGTGGATCTCGGCGTCCACACCATGGCCGGCGGCCACGGCTTCCACCAGCCGTATCGCCTGCTTCTCGACTTGGCGGCGCACGTCCGGGTCCAAGGTTCGGATGGTTGCCTCAAAGCTCGCCTGATCAGGGATGATGTTGCGGCGGGTTCCGGCGTGCAGCGATCCCACTGTCAGGACGGCGAATTCGAACGGATCGATCTCCCGGGTGAGCATCGTCTGCAGGGCGGTGACCATCTCGCAGGTCGCCGGGATGGGATCTCGCGCATGGTGTGGTGCCGAGCCGTGACCGCCACGACCTCGAACGGTCACGTATAGGCCGTCCGAGGCGGACATCAGCGGCCCGGGTCGGGTCACGAAGGTGCCGCGCTCCCAGTGGGCGGACAGTACGTGCAGGGCGAAGGCAGCACTGGGTTGCTGCCCGGACACGTCCAACACCCCCTCAGCGATCATGTGGCCGGCCCCGTCGCACCCTTCTTCGCCGGGCTGGAACATGAACACGACATCGCCGGTCAATCGATCGCGGCGCGCGGCGAGCAGCCGAGCCGCCCCCACGAGCATCGCGGTGTGCAGGTCGTGGCCGCACGCGTGCATCGCTCCCTGGTTCACCGACCGGTACGGCAGGTCCAGTTTCTCGGTCATCTCCAACGCGTCCATGTCGGCCCTCAGCAGAACCGTTCGACCTGGCCGACCACCTCGTAGCACCGCGGTCACCGACGTGAGGGCGTCGCCGGTCGTGATCTCCAGCTCGAGCCCGTCGAGTGCGTTGAGGACTTTCGCTTGCGTCTTCGGCAACTGCAGGCCGATCTCCGGCTCCTGGTGCAATGCGCGTCGCAGCTCGACCAGATCGCCCCACAGCCGCTCGGCATCGGTACGGATGGTCATCGCGTCTCCTCTCCTCCGATGCGCGAATGATGTGGCAGCGCGCCGCGAACCTGGTCGAATACCGATGAATCCGTCATGATCCCGGGTTGTGGTAGAAGGATCGGTCATGCTCGAGGAGTCGGACCTGGCGCTCATCAACGCGTTGCAGATCTGGCCGCGGGCGCCGTGGTCGACAGTGGCCCGATCGCTCGGCATCAATTCCCCGGATGCGGTGGCGCGACGGTGGCGACGACTGGCCGCACGAGGTGACACATGGATCACCGCCTACTTCAGCGCCCAGTTCAGCAGCGACTACTGCATCGCGATCGTGACGCTCGGGTGCGTGCCGGGATGCAAGGAAGACGTCGCCGATGCGTTGACGCAAGACCTGTGCTGCGTCTCGGTGGAGATCACCGCGGGTGCCCAGGACATCGTTCTCACCGTTGTCACGCACGATCTCGAGGGGCTCAACAACTACCTCCAGCGGCGCGTCGAGCAGATGCCGGGGCTGACCGCCACGTCGACCTCGCTGGTCACCCGCCTCTACAGCGAAGGGATGCATTGGAGGCTGCGCGCCCTGGGGGCTTCCGCGCACGCCGAGCTGGCGCGGGGTTTCCAGCCCGGTCGTGACCACGCCGCCACCAACCTCGACAAGCTGGATCGACGACTGGTCCGGCTGCTGTCGGCCGACGGTCGCACGTCTTACGCGGAACTCGCCGAAGGCGTCGGAACCAGCCCGGCCACCGCGCGCCGCCGCCTCACCGCGATGCTGCGATCACGGATGTTGGCACTGCGATGTGAAGTGGCCGCACCACTCGTCGGTCTCCCGGTCACGGTGACGCTGCGGGGACGGGTCGCGCCGGACCGGGTCGACGAGGTCGCTGCCGGGCTGGCGGGATTACCGCAGGTCCGGCTATGCGCAACTCTCACCGGCGAACACAACCTGCTCGCCACGGTGTGGCTGAGCTCGATCAATGCGGTCCAGCGACTCGAATTATCATTGGCGCGCAGCTACCCGGTCCTCGAAGTGCGCGACACCCTCGTGAACCTGCGGACGCCGAAACGTATGGGTCGATTGCTGGATCAGTCCGGCCGTGCGCGGGGCCACGCGCCGATCGTCCCTTGGCCCCGCGCCACACCGATGGACCCCGGCCGCAACTGACTGAGAAGATCCGCGCCCCGGCGTGAATCGGCAGCGCGAGGTCCCCGAAGTGAGCTACCACCACGCCCGTGCCGAGCGAGGTGGCGACAGCTGCGGTTCTCGACAAGGGGTGGACCGACCACGGAGACCGCCAACCGCTACGGGCTCCCCGTCGACGAACCAGCGGACTCGTCGCCAACCCGTGGCCGCTCGGCCAGGAGCTCAGGCGGGGGCTCAGGCGCATGCGAACGCGAACTGGGCCCGTCGACGAACAGGCGATCGAGGTGGTAGCCCAGCACTTCCATGGCTTCGGCAGGGGTGCGCTGACCGATCAGGACGCTTGTTCCCAAGCCGTGGTTGAGAGTCGTCATCCTCGCGGCTTCGATCGCGACGTCGCGATCACCGTCGAGATCACCGGCTTCCTGCGCTCGACGCAACACCGCTGCGATCTCCCTCTCGAAGTGGTCGGGACCTTCGACGAAGGGGTGCTCGGCCAGTTCCGCGTCTGTCATGGCGAGCACCGCGTAGGAGGTCCACACGAGGTGGAACGTGCGGCTCGCCTCGTCGGTGGGCAGCGCCTCGGCCAGGAAAGTCTCCAGGTAGGCGCGCGCGGCCGGGGGATCGTCGAGCTGGTCGAGCCGGGCGTTCCAACGTCGGTCACTGCGTTCTTCGAGGTAACGCAGCGCGGCGTGCATCAGGCGCGCCTTGGTGTGGAAGTAGTACTGCACGAGTCGCACGGACACGCCCGCCTCGGTGGCCACCGCGCGCATCGTGACCGCGTGCAGGCCCTCGCGGGCCACGACCCGGAGCACGCCGTCGATGATGTCGGCTCGTCGTCGATCGTGATCAACCCTTCGTGGCATCGCACGCCCACCTCCTTTGTGATACGTATGTATCACAAAAGCTGGGGTGGAAACGAGGTGAACAGGTTGGTGCCGCAGCGCGCCACAGGTGCTTCTCCTCATGCGGAGAACTCCGGGCGGGCCAAGACCGGGTCGCTGGTGATACCGGTACTGGCTTGCGCAACGCAGTTCATGGTCGTGCTCGACATATCGGTGGTCAACGTGGCGCTGCCGACCATCGAACGCAGCCTCGACTTCGCCCCACCGGACCTGCAGTGGGTGGTCAACGCCTACACACTGATCTTCGCCGGACTGCTGCTCCTCGGTGGGCGCCTCGCGGACCTCTACGGTCGCAAACCGGTCTTCTGCCTGGGCACCGTGCTGTTCTCGGCCGCCAGTCTCGCGGGCGGTCTGGCCGTCGACCCGGGCATGCTGGTGGCTGCCCGCGCGATGCAGGGGTTGGGTGCGGCGATACTGGCCCCGGCGACCCTGACGATCCTCACCACCACCTTCGCGGAAGGACCCGCCCGCACGCGCGCACTGGCGGCCTGGGCAGCCGTCGGGATCGCCGGCGGTACGGCGGGCAACCTCATCGGCGGGGTACTCACCGAATACCTCTCGTGGCGGTGGGTTCTGCTGGTGAACGTGCCCATCGGCGTTCTCGTCGTCGTACTCGCAGTCCGATACCTGCCCGGTGAGCGCCCGAAAGCGCGCGGACCGCGACTCGACGTCACGGGGGCGGTACTGGCGACTGCCGGCCTGGTGGCGCTGACCCACGGCATCACCCAAATCCGGGCGCACGGTGTGCACGCCCCGGCGACAGCGCTGCCGCTGCTCATCGCGGCCGGGTCCCTGACCGCGTTCCTCCTCGTCGAAGCCCGATTCGCGCGAACACCGCTGATGCCGCTGCGGCTGTTCGCGAGCCCCTCGATCTCGCGGGGCAACATCGTGATGCTGTTGGCCGGTGCCTGCCTGAATCCGATGTGGTTCTTCCTGACGTTGTTCATGCAGCAGGTCTTGCACTACGGGCCACTGCAGACCGGTCTGGCTTTCCTGCCGCACACGCTCGTGGCCATGCTCGTGGGTACTCGGGTGACGCCCTGGTTGATGGGCCGCCTCGACAACCGAGTATTGATCGTGGTCGGGGCACTGGTAGCCGCGGCCGGATTCGCCTGGCAGAGCCGCATCGGCCCGAACAGCGGGTACATGCTGGGCATTCTCGGTCCGGCAGTGGTGTTCTCCACCGGCAGCGGATTGTTGAACACGCCGATCACCACCACGGTGACCTCGGGCGTGGACAAAGCCGATGCCGGGGCCGCATCCGGACTGATGAACACCACCAAGCAGATCGGAGGCGCGCTCGGACTCGCCATGCTCGTCGCGCTCGCCGGACCGGATGTGAGTGCGGTTCAGGGCGCTGCCGGATACGGCCGAGCCTTCCTGGCCATCGCCGTGATCCTGCTGGCCGTGGCTCTGGTCGCGATGACCTTGCCCGCGGGCGCGGACCGACGAACCGGGGACCGAACGTCCGAGATCGTTGGATAGGCTCGCGCCGCTGAGATCACCGGGCATCCGTACGGACGCCCGCCGTCAGCTCCAGGTAGGTGCTGTGCGCTACGCCGACGGTCCGAGCGTTCGCTGCGAGGAACACATCCCCGCCCCGCCCGAAAAGGTGTGGGAGCTGGTGACCGACATCGAACTACCCGCTCGACTCAGCCCGGAACTGCAACGCGTGGAATGGCTGCGGGACGCGAACGAACCTGCGGTCGGCGCAGAATTCATCGGCCACAACGAACATCCCGCACTGGGGACGTGGTCGACGATCTCCCGAGTGGTCGAACTCGATCCGCACCGCGTGTTCGCGTGGGCGGTACTCAGTGCCGACCCGGCATTCGGTGACGACCCCGGCTCCGAGGCGAAGGCCGATACCGACGCCGAGATCGACCCCATGGCCACGTGGCGCTTCGAGCTGGAAACCGTGCCGGGCGGCACGCGACTGTGGCATTCGGCGTGGTTGGGGCCGGCGCGTTCGGGTTTGAGCCTGGCCATCGATCGGATGCCGGAGAAGGAAGGGAAGATCGTGGCCACCCGGATCGCCGAAGTACGCACCGGGATCGAGACCACCCTCGCCGGGATCAGGAACGCCGTCCAATAGCGGACTCGGATGCGAGGAGACCGGCCACAGTACAGAAGGATGTGGCCGGACGCGGGACCGATAGCACGGTGGCCGGACGCCTCGCTGGTGCGGTGGGGACCACTGCGGCCGTGCCCGTGGTTCTGTCATGATCACCGGGGTTGACGGAAGGTCGGACGGGAACCGGGGCGATGATGGAGCAGGCAGCCGACCACGCCGAGTTGGTTCACAACGAGCAGACGAAGGTGCTGGCGGCCGAAACCAGAACGGGCCACACGGTGTCCGGCCTTGTCTCAGCATGGCTGGGGTCGTTCACTGACTCGGCAGCCACCAGGGCCGCCTATGCGCGGGACTTGCGGGAATACCTGGAGTGGTGCACGCGCCGCGACCTGGAACCGCTGGAAGTGCGACTTCCGGAGGTGCAGATGTACGGCACCGAACTGGCCGCGGCGACCAACCCACGCACCGGTCGTCCGTTAGCGGCCCCCACCCGTGCTCGCAAGCTCGCTTCGGTCTCGAGCTGGTACACGTTCCTCGTGCGCGCAGGTGCGATCGATGCGAACCCGGCACGAGATGCCGCCAGGCCCCGCTACGACCGACAGCACTCACCGACGGCCAGCGTGTCGGAATCACAGGCATCCGCGATTCTCGATGCCAGCCGCGGCCACGAGCACCGCACGTTGGGCGCCCGGTGCGCTGCGCTGGCGATGGCGTTGCTCATCGACCTGGGCGTGCGGGTGTCGGAGCTGTGCAACGCCAACCTGGGCGACCTGGGCCAGCGCGACGGAGTGCGGATCCTGACGGTGTCGATGAAGGGCGGGAAGGTGCGCAATCGCCCCATCCCCGCGCAGCTGGCACCGTTGCTCGACGACTACCTGACCGAGCGTCCCCGCGGTAGCGATGCGTTGCTGGTGACCCGCAGCGGAAAGCGCGTCAACCGACATCAGATCTATCGGCTGGTGCAGAACATGGCCGAGCAAGCCGGTGTGCCGATGCCGAATCGGATCACACCGCACTCGATGCGACACGCGTTCAACACGATCGCTCGAGAGCGGGGAGCGGCGTTGGAGGATCGACGCGACGCGTTGGGACATTCCTCGGCGGCGGTCACGCAGTTGTACGACCACGTGGCGTTGTCGTTGACCCGGGACCCGGCGCACGTGGTGGCCGCCGCGACCGGTTCCGACGAGTGACCGGTCCGGGGTTCGTGTCCGGGGCCCGTGTGGTCGGCAGGGCATGCGGCGCTGTTGGTAACTTCCGAACATGAGTGATCAGCAGGAGTCCGGACAGGTCGGCGAAGGCGGGTGCAAGTTTCCCGGCTGCACGCGGCCGGTGGTGCGCACAGGCGGGCCAGGTCGACCGTCGGAGTACTGCGATCTTCCCGAACACACCCGGTGGCGAGCGTGGAAGGAACGGCAACGGCTGGATGCCGAGCAGTCGGACACCGCCACTTCCGCCACTTCCGCGGTCGCAGTGACGAATCCGAGTTCGACGCCGGCTCCTCGGCTGCGCGCCGAAGAACTGCTCCGGCACTACCGTTCCCTGTCCGAGCAGCTCTCCCGCAATCTGCGCAACGCGATCGAGGAACTCAACGGCATCGCCGACCCCAGTGCGGCCGAAGCTCAAGTGCAGGCGGCACAGGCCGAGGCCGCGCATCGGGTCGCCCAGGCCGAACACGCCCTGGCCAATGCCCAGCAGCAACGACGCGAAGCCGAACAAGCCCGCGCCGCCGCCGAAGCCGCGGCCACCGACGCGGCCGAGACCGCCGAAGCGGCGAAGACCGAAACAGAGACCGCCCGCGAAGAGCGGGACAACGCGATCGACGAAGCCCAGGAGGCCCGCCAGCGGGCGATCGACGACGCCGAAGCCGCCCGCAACGAAGCCGACGTCGCCATCGCCGCCATCCGACGTGAGACCGACGACGAGATCAAACGAGTCCGCGAAGAGGCCGAGCAGACTCAGCACGAAGCGAACGAGGAACTCCAGCGGACCCGCGAGGAGACCCAAGAACAGCTGACCGCGCACACCCGCGAGCGAGATGAAGCCGTGCAGCGGGCCACTCGCGCCGAAGAAGCCTCCGAGCAGGCCACCACCCGGCTCGACGAGGTCAAGACCGAGCTGGCGCAGGCACGCGAGCAGGCCCAGCAGCACCTCGACGAACTCGCCCGGATGCGCCGCAGCCACGCCGACGAGCTCGCCGAAGCGCGCGCGGAAGCAGGCAGATCGCTACGGCAGGCCGAAGAATCCGCCGCGCAGCGGTTGGCCGCGGTGGAAGATGCCCGTACCCAGGCACTCACCCGCGCCGAACGCGCCGAGCGGCAGCTCGACGACGCGCTGGCCGAACTGCGCACCCTCCGCGAGCGCCCACCGGAACCGGCACCGACGAGCGCGGACCCTGCCGAACCCGCGAGCTGAACAGGTCGCGCAGGCGTGGTCAACGCGGCGCCACGGCGGTCGCCGAACCCGCGCCCTAGGTGCCCGGCGGGGGACAGGCCGAGGTCGTACCCCGCCGGGCACGCGAGCTGGGGCAAGAACAACAACATAGCCGCCTGGGCTCCCATGGCCGGATAGCAGAGCACGGGCGGGAGCCATCTTGGTGTGGGGGAGGAGCTGCTTGTGGATACGCGATCCACACCAAGCCATAGACTACTCGGTTGCGCACCCAGGTCGACCACGTTCGCCGCCGGGCGGTCGCCTTGGACTTCAGTTCAGTATTCGCTGTACAGTTTTGGGTATGTTGACGTGTGAGACTCGCGAGGCGGTACTGGCCCGTCTGGGACGGGCACTGGCCGACCCCACCCGGTGCCGGATCCTGGTACGCCTGCTGGACGGGGCGCATTACCCGGGCCGACTGGCCGACGAGCTGGGCCTGTCCCGCTCGAACGTGTCGAACCACCTGGCATGCCTACGCGGCTGCGGGCTCGTGGTCGCCACATACCAGGGTCGGCAAGTGCACTACGCCCTCGCCGACCCCCACCTCGCCCACGCGCTGAGCGAAATGGTGCAGGTCGTGCTCGCGGTCGAACCGAGCGAAACCTGCGCGGAGGAAGACACACCCACCACCGCCGAGACCGAGGAGGTCGCGCCACGATGACCGAAGCCTCCTCCCGGCGCGATCCGGCCGCCGACACCATGGCCGAGACCGCATGTGCGGACGGCTGCTGCACACCGGAACAACCCACCGCTTCCGAGGACACCACCACGACGGGACCGGATGCGGCCCGGCAGGCGGTACTGTCCCGGCGCATCCAGCTACTGGTAGCGGCCACCATCGGCTACAACGTCATCGAAGCGGTCGTGGCGATCACGGCCGGTATCGGTGCCTCCTCGACAGCGTTGATCGGGTTCGGACTGGACTCCGTCATCGAGGTCGCCTCCGCGGCGGCGGTGGCCTGGCAGTTCTCCGCCGGCGACGCCACACTCCGCCAAACCCGAGAGCGCACAGCGCTGCGCATCATCGCAGTGTCCTTCTTCGCACTCGCCGCCTACGTCACCGCCGAGTCGATCCGCTCCCTGGCAGGTGGCAGCAGCGCCGAGGAATCGACCGTGGGCATCGTGCTGGCCGCCCTCTCATTGCTGATCATGCCCGGCCTGTCCCTGACCCAGCGGTTCACCGGCCGCGCGCTGGGTTCGGCCAGTGCGGTGGCCGACTCCAAGCAGACCCTGCTGTGCACCTACCTGTCCGGGGTACTGCTCGTCGGACTGCTGGTCCACAGCCTGTTCGGCTGGTCCTGGGCCGACCCGATCGTCGCGCTGGTGATCGCGGCCGTCGCGCTCAAGGAAGGACGCGAGGCCTGGCGCGGCGACGCCTGCTGCGCACCGACCACAGCTCTGATCGGCCACCCCCACACGCCCGACGACTGCTGCGAGCACGACGAGTCGTAGCGCACCGGGGCCACCCGCTCACTTGGCGGGGGAGAACGCCGCCCACCAGATCAGTGCACCTGATCGCCGCTCACTGGCCCTGTACTCCTGAAGCTGTCCTGAGCCGCAAAGTAACGGAGGCTCGGGCGTGGGTGTGAACGATGATCGATAGCGTGCGCCTGTGCAACGTGAGTGGGCTTCGGATGAGCTGGTTGAGTCGTGGACGCTGGTTGGCGACGACTGGCGCTTGGTGGGCAACAAGTCCGGAGCGACCCGGCTCGGGTTCGCCCTGCTGCTGAAGTTCTTCGAGATCGAAGCGCGGTTCCCGCGGCATGCCGAGGAGGTCCCGCCGCAGGCGGTCGGCTACGTCGTTGAGCAGGTCGGTGTGGATGCCGAGGAGTTCGGTCGCTACTCGTGGCGGTCCCGCTCGATCGAGTATCACCGCGCCCAGATCCGTACCGCGTTCGGCTTTCGTGAGTTCTCTCGCGGTGATGAGGACAAGCTGGCTGGGTGGTTGGCCGAGGAGGTCTGCCCGGTGAGCTGCGTGAGGACCGGCTGCGGCAGGCGGTGTTGGTGCGGTGTCGCGCCGAGGGGATCGAGCCACCCGGACGGTTGGACCGCCTCATCGGTTCGGCCCGTTCGACGTTCGAGCAGCGGTTTTGCCTGCGCACTGTCGAGCGTCTATCAGCGTAGTGTGGCTGCGCTGGAGACCCTGGTCGCCGAGGACGACTCCGCGGGGCGGGGCCTGTTGGCGGAGTTGAACGCCGATCCCGGCCAGATCGGGTTGGAGACGGTGCTGGCCGAGATCGACAAGTTGACGGCGGTGCGCCAGCTGAGGCTGCCGGACGGGTTGTTCGCCGACGCCTCGGAGAAGCTGGTGGCCGTCAAACCCTGCTGCTGCAAAACGTCCTCGACAGCCCCGGCTGGGACGAACTCCTCGGCCCTCACGAACGCCGGGCGCTGAGCCCGCTGTTCTGGTCCAACATCAACCCCTACGGGCGCTTCCGCCTGGACATGAACACACGCCTCGACCTTCCGCTCCCGTCCCGCTGAGGGATCCCCGTTAGTGACTAGTGGGGTCCAGGTGCCGTCCCCGCCCCAGCGGTTCCGAGGTCGTCCGAGCGTCCGGCTTCGAGTCGTGACCACTGGGCGGTGGGACGTCCGTTGGTCCGGTATTGGTCTTCGTTGACCTCCCACCCGATTGGCCAGCCCGCAGGCGAGTCTTCCCAGGCCTCCTGTCGCCCGTAGATGGTCATGTCCAGCAACGCCCAGCTGTAGTCCATCGCCTCCACGCCGCGGCCCTTGGTCCAGTAGGTCTCGAAGACGCGATCGCCGTCTCTTAGATAGCACACCAGGTGGAACAAGCCGATTTCGCGACCGACGAGGAGCGCATCGAGGGAGGGCTGTGCTGAGTACCACGGCATGTCCCAGCCCATGAAGTCGCGGTAGCGGAGGCTCTCGTCGTAGCTCACCCGGGGATCGGCCCCGCCGACGGCGACGTTGCGGCCCTGGCAGAAGACTGCGTAGGTGGCGTCGCGGGAGTGCAGGTAGGACAGCTCGCCGACCTGGCTCGTATACACCGTGCAGCCCTCGCACTGCTCGACAGCGGGCCGGCCGGGGTTCCACATGAAGTAATAGGCGACGAGCTGCCGGCGACCTTCGAACGCGTCGAGCAGGGTCAGCGGCCCGTGAGGCCCGAGCAGCTCGAGGTTGGCGTCTACCTCGACCATGGGCAGACGCCGTCGGGCCGCCGCGATCGCATCACCCTCGCGGGTGTGCGCCTTCTCCCGCACGCGCAGCGCATCCAGTTCGGCCTGGAAAGTGGCCCGGTCGACCACGGTTGGCAGCGCCGGCGCATCGTAGTCTGTGGTGTTCTCATGATCAGTCATGGTCTTGCTCACTCGTCGATTCGTTTGTGTTCGCAGGTGGCCATGGTGACGGGTCCACGTCACCGCCGCACCGTGTACGAAACCGAACCCCTTACGTACACCCGGCGATCAGTGGTGTGACTCGCCGCGACCTCGACCAGCGACGTTGCAGATACCCCGTACGGTGAAAATTCCGGTCGTCGGGGGATAAGACGTACGCTCGCGCGCCATGAGCGCCACGATCATCGGCTACGCGCGCTGCTCCACCGACAAGCAAGACCTCACCGCCCAACGCCAACGCCTGACCGAGCTCGGCGTCGCCGACGAACGGATCTACCTCGACCACGGCCTGACCGGTACCACCCGAGCCAGCCCTGGTCTCGATCAGGCACTCGCCGCCGTCCACTAGGGCGACCCGCTCGCGGTCCCGAAGCTCGACCGACTCGGCCCGATCGGTGCCCTGACGCTCGCGCCATCGGCGACTCGCTGGCCGAACGCGGCATCAAGCTCTCCCTCGGCGGACAGGTCTACGACCCGGCCGACCCGATGGGAAAGATGTTCTTCAACATCCTGGCCACCTTCGCCGAGTTCGAAGTTGACCTCCTGCGGGCTAGGACGAAGGAAGGCATGGCCGTGGCTAAGGCCAGGGGGAAGCTGCGTGGCAAGCAGCCCAAGCTCTCGACCAAGCAGCAGCGCGAGCTCGTGCGGATGTACGGCACTGGCGAGTACACCATCGCCGACCTCGCCGAGGTCCTCACCGTCTCCCGCACCACGGTCTACCGCACTCTGCAACGGGACCAGAGCTCCACCAAGGCCCGATGGCCACCGCTTCCCGTTACTTTGCGGCTCAGGACAGCTTCAGGAGTACGGGGCCTCACTCCGAGCGTTGCGGACGGTCGGCCGTGTCCTCCCGAATGTGCTGGGCCTCCTCCCAGTAGCCCTCGGTTTCGGACACGGCCGTCTGCAACACCTGGCGCAGATACCGCAAGTGCTCGACCGCACGATCCAGCGCCATGTGCGGGTGATCGCGCACAGCGTGCCGGTACAGCTCATCACGGTCGGCGCCATCGATCCGACCGACCAGCACCTGGGTGAAGTGATCCAGCGACCCGAGCACCCCCAGAAGCGCCGAGCCGTACGCGGGCCAGTCCAATTGCTCCAAGTCAACACGGGTTTGCTCGGTGGCACTCTGGTCGAGCGCCTCCCGTGCCTGGTAGAGGCCTTCCAACGGATGCTGCGACGACGAAGCCATCACCCCATGTTCCCCCCAACCAGCCGCCGCGGCGACCTCGTGCGACAGCACTTCCCGGCGATGAGTACCAGGGTGGGGAAAGGGAGCACCAAACCACGTCCAGCGGAGGCAAACGGCGCGCCACGCCCGTACAGCGAGCAACACCAGTACGGTCAGCTCGATCCTGGCACCAGATGCCCACCGAACGACTACGAACAGCGCGCACGCACGTGCTTCACCCATCACGGAGGCCCACTTGCTCGTGGCAGTCACCGGCGCCAACGGCAACATCGGGCGCATCCTCGTAGGCGAGCTCACCGACACCGGTCACCAGGTCCGAGCCATCGATCGCACCGCGCCAGCACCACAACCCGGCATCGAGCCTCGACGAGCCGACGCGTGCGACTTCCACCAGCTCCACGACGCCCTCCACGGAGCGGACGCGATCATCCACCTCGCCGGCATTCCGAACCCACTACACGAACCCGATCACACCGTGCACAACACCAACGTCACCGCCAGCTACAACATGCTGGCCGCCGCGGTCCGGTCCCACATCAACACGGTCTGCCTGGCCTCCAGCATCAACGCCATCGGAGGAGCATTCAGCCACCGCGCCCGCTACGACTACTTTCCCGTCGACGAACAGCACCCCACCTACAACGAAGATCCCTACGGCTTGTCCAAATGGATCAGCGAACAACAAGCGGACAGCTTCGCCCGCGCACACCCCGACATGACCATCACCAGCCTGCGGCTCCACGGAGCCACCCCGGACCGCACCAACGCCGCCGCCCAGGCGCCGGACATGGACCAAGCCCTGCTCGTCAACCACCTCTGGGGATACGTGCGAAACGACGCGGCCACCCGCGCTTTGCGCCTGGCACTCGAACGCTCGGGCGGTGGCCACGAGGTCGTCAACCTCGTTGCCCCGGACACGGTCGTCGAGATCGATTCCGCCGAGCTCGCCCGACGCCACTGGCCGGATGTTCCCGTCCGCCGCCCATTTCACGAGAACAGCGGCTTCTACGACTGCGACAAGGCCAGGCGACTGCTTGGATGGACCCACTCCGTGCACTGATCCCCGGCACGGCTCGCGCATTTCCCGGGCGCCTCTTGTGCGAGTTCTTCCTGCGCACCGGTCACACCGAATCGGGAGAGAACCGCGGTGTTCGTCCGAATTGCCGGTTCAGGACAAGAAGCTGGTTCCCGATTCCCGCGGGGAACCGACGCTGCATCGCGAACGCACAGGGGAGCGGTGCCCGACCGTAGGTCTGGTTTGTGTCGCCTCGGGGGAGGGCACGGCCGTCAGCCACGCGCGACCGCGGAGGCGAAGCACACGCCCGGCCGCGGCGTTCACGGAGCCTCGGCCGGAGCAGCCGACCGATCGAGCAGGCGAGTAGCCGAGCACGAAAGTCCCAACATGAACATGTTTGGTGGATAATCTTCATTATCCACCAAACATGGATGCGAGTCCTGTTCGAGACCGGATAGGGGTCCGGGTGAGATGCCACTTGCCCGGAGTCGGAACCCGCTCACAGCGAGCCACACACCGACACTTCACGATCCGGCCGTCGACCGCACCGCGCTGACGTCGATTGAATGGCCGACGATGCCGCCAGCGTCGATTCGTTCCGGTCGCGACAAGCCGACCATGATCATCAGCTTCACTGGTCGGCGTCCTCAGCATGCGAAACCCTTCGGCCTGACCCTTCCGGCTCAATCCGTCACAGTGACGCTAAACAGCGAACCGGCGAGTGGGCCCGATGCGGGAAACAACTGGCCGTCAGGAACCGCGAAGCAATCAAGCGGCGCAGATGTCGACGACCATGAGACGAAGAGCATCCGGACACCCGCACGATGACATCCGTCAACCGGTCGATCAGCAGCCGGCTTTGCGCTTTCACGAGACATTATCGATGTCGCCCCGGCGCGCGGCATGACGACCGACGCACCTGCCACGCAGGCCCGTCACACCGCGAAACCGCCGACAGAGCAACCCCTTTCTCGGGTTATCGCAGGTCTCCAAAATGCCGATAATGTACATTATGTTAAGTAAACGATTATCGGCTCGCCCCGACCACTTCCCCGATGCACCTACCGGACGCAGCAGACTACGTCGGTCTCGACGTGGGTTCGAATGGCGGACGGCGCCGGTCGAATACATCGGCCCCCGCAGCCCGGGGATCGGCTATTAGCCCAGTGGTTCATCGCCGTGCCGTCGGCGGAGGCGCACACCCGGCTACGTCTTCGGTCCGCCGGGCTGATCTCCCGCCGAGCCATGGCGCGCCCCCACTCCACTGGTGTGGTGGGGCCCGGACCCTCCACGAGGCTCGGTTGAAGAGTTTGCCGGGCGGAACGGATTTGCCGTTCCGCCCGCTTCCGCTTGTTCGGGCGCGCGTCCGGTCCGATCTCGCACGTTCCAGTGTGGACTGTCCCGTTCAGCGGGTCGTCAGTCCTGGTGCAGGCTCTGGATGCGTTCGGCGAGTACGAGGTCGTTCTCGGTCACTCCACCTTCGGAATGGGTGGTGATGCGGACCGACAGCATCTTGTAGCCGTGCACGCTCAGGTCGGGATGGTGATTCGCTTCGTTCGCGAGATGTGCGATCGCGTTCGCGAACGTCATCGCCGAGAGGAAACCCTTGAGCTCCCAGGTCTTGTGGACGGTCCCCTCCGAGTGTTGCCAGCCGGGTAGTTCGGCCAACCGGTTCTCGATGGTGATTTCGTCCAGCAGCTCAGGCATGGACCCTCCGTTCTGCGCATGATCGATGTGTCCGGAGCGATGTTCTCACGTGCCGGGGCTGCAGGCTCGACACCGCAGCACCAGTTCCTCGGGGTCCGCTCCCCTGCTCGTGTGCGCTTCGGGAGGATCCCCCACCACATGCGACTAGTGCGAGCGGTTCCCCGATCCTGCCGGGCTGGTGCCGATGACCAGTGTGGCGTCGAATTCGTCGGAGGTGACCGTACGCGCGTGCAGACCGTGCCGCGTGAAAGTTTCGATGAGCCGCGGGACCTGCTGCTCGCTGGATTCGACCAGAAGGTGACCGCCGGGTGCGAGCCACTGCGGGGCCATCTCGCTCACTTTCCGGTGCACGTCCAACCCGTCCGAGCCGCCGTCGAGGGCTCGGTTGGGCTCGTGCAGACGCGCCTCCGGTGGCATCGTTGCGATCGCTTCGGTCGGCACGTAGGGAGCGTTGACGACCAGGACGTCGACGCGGCCTCGCAGCGTGGTCGGCAGCGCGGCGCAGAGATCACCTTCGTGGACGTGTCCCTGGGTGGTGATGTTGCGGCGGGCGCACCGCACCGCGGCGGGGTCGATGTCGGCGGCGTGAAGTTCGATGTTGGCGAGAAGCGTGGCCAAGGCGGAGCCCACCGCGCCTGTACCGCAGCACAGGTCGACCACGAGGCTGTTCCGGGGTGCGAGTGCGGCTGCCTGGTGGACGAGGAATTCGGTCCGGCGGCGAGGGACGAACACGGCGGGTTCCACGGCGATGCGCAGGCCGCAGAAGTCGGCCCAGCCGAGGATGTATTCGAGAGGGGTGCCGGCGGCGCGTTGGTCGACGAGGTTGGTGAGCTCGTTCGGTGTGCGTGCCGCGGCCAGGAGCAGCCGCGTTTCGTCTTCGGCGAAGACGCACCCCGCGTTCCGCAACGTTGTGGTGATCTCGGTTGCGGTGGAGTCGGTGAAAGCTGACATGAGCGCACCTTCCTGGGTGCCCGACGAGGTCTCTCGGCGCACTTCCTCCGGGCGATGGTCGCAGAGCGGAACGCGTCCGGAGCGGGTGGTGGTCCGTGTGCCGTCGCGGGTTCCGAGCGCACCGATGCGGGCACCGCTCCCCTCGCCTGGCTCGCTTCGGACGGTTCGAACCGCTCGTTTCTCCGTCGTGGAATGGTCTCGGTCCTTTTTGGGCCGGGTGCACTGCGGGAACGACGTCGTGGTGGTGGCCCGGTGGTCAGGGACGGGTGGGGACGATCGCCTGGGTTTGGCTGGTGTGTCCAATACGGTGTTGCCGGTCGTCGAACAGTTCGGTGTGGATGGCGATGGTGGTGCGTCCGACGTGCAGCGGGCGACTGATCGCGTGGAGCACGCCGGAGGGCATCCCGCGGAAGAAGTTCGTCTTCGACTCGATGGTGGTTGTCGTGGTGCATTCGGGCAGGTTGAGGTAGGCGCAAATGGCCCCGGTGCTGTCGGCGAGGGTCATCAGTGCGCCTCCGTGCAGCATCCCGCCCGCGGTGCAGCGTTCGGCTTTCCACGGGAGGTGTCCGCGGACTTCGTCGTCGGCAGCGGAGTCGAGCCGGATGCCGACTGCTTCGGCGAAGGGCATGGTTTCGAGGAGCTGGGTGAGCTCGGTGGTGGGTAATGCGGTCATCGGTTCTCCATGAGGGCGTGGGCAGCGCTGACGAGTTCGGCGTTGTCGGCGGCGATCTGCCCGTCGGGAAGTAACACGGTGTCTTCGAGGCCGATGCGGATGTCGAGCCTGTTCCGGTGTGCCATTCGCAGCACTGGCCATGCGCCTGCGGCTCGCCCGTGGAGCAGGATCGGTGTGGTTGCCGGCTGTAGTCGTTGCAGGAGGGCTTCGGCGGTGGTGGTTGCACCTCGGGCGGTGAGGTCGGCGGTTTCGGCGAGCAGGCGCAGAACTTTCGGTCGAAGGGGGCTTTTCAGGAAGCGTTCCGGGGCGTCGGTGCCGGAGTGGATGCCGGCTTCGATGCCGATACCGCGGTCGAGGAGGGTTTCGGCGACGTGTTCGGCTCCTGGTTCGTGCCAGTCGACCGAGGCGTGGTCGGGCAGCATGGTCCAGGTGCGGATGGCCGCGACGCGTTCGTGCGGGTCCGGGGCTGTCCATGTGTCAGTGGTGATGCCGACGGGGACGCCGGGCGCGGCGGCGCGGACCGCACGCAGCGCGGCGGCCACGATGTGTGGGTGGAGGCTGTCGACGCCATCGTTGGATTTGGGGTGGATGTGCAGGGCGGTGGCGCCGGCTTCGATGCTGGTGGCGGCTGCTTGTGCCAGGTGTTCGGGGCGCACCGGTAGGTGGTGGTGCTCGCGTGGCGATCGGGCGCCGTTGAGGCATGCCTGCAGCATGTGCCGATTCTGCCCGGGTGAGGCGAGTTGTGGGAACTGGATGTGTGGATTCGCCTGGTGCTTTGGCGGAATGGGTGTCGCGGAGGTGGGTGTCGTCGTGCCGCTGTTGTGGTTCGGGTGGTGCTGTGCCGCGGTCACCTGTCCCCTTCCCCTCTGTTGAAGGGTGCTCCGGTGGGGTGTCTCGGCGTGGGTGGTGCCTGCGAGTCCGTGGTGGTCGTGGTCGCTACCGTGGACGTGTGTTGTTCAGCCAACGGGTGCTGCGCGGTGTGGCGGCCGGTGAAGTGACGGTGGCGTTTCGGCGTTGGAGCAGTCCGCAGGTGCGGGCGTGGACGAGGGTGTCGACGCCGGTGGGGATCGTGCGGGTCGGTGAGGTTCGGGAGGTCGATCCGGATGAGTTGACTTTTTCGGATGCCGAGCAGGCGGGGTTCCGATCGTTGCAGGGGTTGCGGTCGTCGTTGGACAAGCACGGTGCGGGTCGGGTGTACCGGGTCGGGTTGTCGTTCGCGGGCGCGGATCGGCAGCCGTCGCCGGAGCCGGCCGTGTTGGGGTCCGGGCAGCGTGCGGAGATCGACCGGTGGTTGGCGCGCTGGGACGTGTCGTCGTCGCGTGGCCTGTGGACCGTGGAGTTGCTGGAGCTGGTGCGGGATCGTCCGGGTGCGCGGGCGGCCGAGCTTGCGGCGGTTCTGGCGCGGCCGGTGTCCCGGTTGAAGTCGGACGTCTGGAAGTTGCGGGAGCTGGGGTTGGTGGAGAGTTCCGGTGGCGGTTTCGGTCTGACCGCCCGGGGTGTGGCTTACATCGAGGGGCGTTGAGCGGGGTTTTCTCTGACGACCGACCAGGGTGGGTGGTCAGTGGGTGCGGATGATGCCGCGTTCGAGTGCTGTGGGGATCGCGGCGGTGCGGTTGTCGACGTTGAGCTTGTCGTAGATGTGCACCAGGAACGGCTTGAGCGGGGGTGTCGGTGAACTACACCATCACGCGCCGGGCCCCGTCAGGAGTGCTGAATCGGTCCGGCGACACGAGTACTGTGATCCGTGGCGGGGTCGCGCTTCCAGCGGCGGCCGGCCGATAGCATCGGCTCGAACACCCCTCGGCAAGCAGGAGAGATACTTCCATGACCCAAGCGCCCGTCACCGTCACTGTCACTGGTGCTGCTGGCCAGATTGGCTACGCGCTGCTGTTCCGGATCGCATCTGGGCAGCTCATCGGGCCCGATACCCCGATCAAGCTCCGCTTGCTGGAGATTCCGCAAGGTCTCAAGGCCGCCGAGGGCACCGCGATGGAGCTCGACGACTGCGCCTTCCCGCTGCTGCAGAGCATTGATGTGACCGACGATGCCCGTACCGCGTTCGACGGCACCAATGTCGGTTTGCTGGTCGGTGCCCGTCCGCGCGCCAAGGGAATGGAGCGCGGCGACCTGCTCGAGGCCAACGGTGGCATCTTCAAGCCGCAAGGCGAGGCCATCAACGCCGCTGCGGCTGACGATGTTCGCGTGCTGGTGGTGGGCAACCCCGCCAACACGAACGCTCTGATCGCCCAGGCCCACGCTCCCGATGTGCCTGCCGAGCGGTTCACCGCCATGACCCGGCTCGACCACAACCGCGCGTTGACGCAGTTGGCCCAGAAGTTGGGCGTGTCGGTCACCGAGATCAAGAAGCTGACGATCTGGGGCAACCACTCGGCCACGCAGTACCCGGACCTGTTCCACGCCGAGGTCGGCGGAAAGAACGCCGCCGAACAGGTCGAGCTGTCGTGGCTGGCCGACGAGTTCATCCCGACCGTGGCCAAGCGTGGCGCGGCGATCATCGAGGCCCGTGGCGCCTCGTCGGCGGCGTCGGCGGCCAACGCGGCCATTGATCACGTGCACACGTGGGTCAACGGCACCGACGAGGGCGACTGGACGTCGATGGGTATTCCGTCGGACGGTTCCTACGGGGTTCCGGAGGGCCTGATCTCGTCCTTCCCGGTTACCTGCCAGGACGGCGAGTACAAGATCGTGCAGGGCTTGGAGATCGACGCCTTCTCTCGTGAGCGCATCGACGCGTCGGTCGCCGAGCTCAGCGAGGAGCGCGAGACGGTCCGCGGTCTCGGCCTGGTCTGACCTACCGCTCGAGTCGGGGCCGCACCCTGGTTGGGTGCGGCCCCGACTTGTGTGTCGATTTCCGAGAAGGTGTGTTCAGGCCACGCTGTCCGACCTCGACGTCACCGGTGTGGGAAGTTCCGCCAGGTGGGCTTCGATGGCTTCGGCTGCGGCGACCGCTCCCCCGGCATGGCGCACGATCTCGCTCATGTTCGTGATGTTGCCGCGGATGGCCGCGTCGTCGGCGACTTCGTCGACGGTGGTGCGTAGCTCGTCAGCCGTGTTCTGTCCGGCGTCGAGTCGGCGTCCGAGGCCGAGCTCTTCGACTCGGTTGGCGTTGGCCTCCTGCTCGCCCATCTGCGGAACCGTGATCAGCGGTACTCCGTAGTCGAGGGCTTCCATGGTCGAGTTCATGCCTGCGTGGGAGACGAACGCGTCCGCGTGCCGGAGCACTTCCAGCTGTGGAAAGTGTGGCCGGATCTCGACGTTGTCGGGGATCGGCCCCAATTCGGAGTGGTCGATGTGCGTGCCGGTGGCCATCGCGACCTGCCAGGATCCGTCGCCGAAGGCATCGAGGCAGGTTCGGAAGAATTCGGGATCGTTGTTGAACACGGTTCCCAGGGAGATGAACAGCAGTCGACCTTCGCCGGGAGGTTGCCAGTCCTGAGTGGACACGCGTGTTCCGGGAGACGGGCCCACGAAGCGGAAGCGGTCGTCGAAGGTCTCACCGGCGATCTGGAATTGCCGTGGGACGAACACGATGTTGAGCGCGTGCGGGGGCGGCGCCAATGGTTGAGGTCGGCTGCTGAGGCCGTTGTCTTCGGCGAACGTGCCGAGCTTGCCGAACGCTTCCAGCAGGGCCGGGTGTTCGAGGTCGAAATCAGCGGGTAGTACGTGATCGCGTATCGAGAAGTGTTCGTTGCTGGCGAAGCTCGGGGTCAACGGGATCGCGGGGACCTGGAACTTCTCGGCCAGCATGCTGCCGAGGATCGTCATCGTGTCGAAGCACACGGCATCCGGCGGGTCCTGGTCGAAGCGGGCGACCAGGGAGGGGTAGGTGGCGCGGGCGCGGTCGAGGAGGTGTTCGATGAGGGTGGCGAACGCTTCGGGGGTGATCTCCCGATGCGGCGGGGCGGGTGGTGCCGCGTCGCCAGTGGAAGCCAGGGTCGCCCCGGTGGCCTCGACCGCGGATCGGAACATGTCGTGGGTGGCGTAGGTGACGCGGTGTCCACGGCCGGTCAGTTCCGCCACGAGCGGCAGTGTGGGGTTGACATGACCGTGGGCCGAGGGGCTGACGAACAGAAAGTGCACGGTATTACCCAGTTCAGAAGGGGCGGCGGAAGCCGCGCAGGGCGAAGGCGGCGCCGACCACGAACAGCACGGCGCTGGTGGCGAGTGCGGCCATGACGCCGCCGGCCGCGGGGGCGGCCAGTGCGAGGTCTCGGGAGGCGTCGACGGCGTAGGTCATCGGGTTCACCGTAGCCACGACCCGGAGCCATCCGGGCAGTGTTTCCAGTGGGACGAAGGCGCTGGAGGCGAACATCAGCGGGAACATGGCGAGGAAGCCGACACTCTGCATCACCTCTTCCTTGCGGACCCACGCGGCGATCGCGAGGAAGACCCACGTCAGCGCCCAGCTCACGAACAGCGCCAGCAATACCGCGCTGGCGACGCCCAGAGCGCCACCTGCCGGGGAGAAGTCGAACAGTAACGTCGCCGCCAATGCCAGGACCACCAGTTGGAACGCGGTGCGCACGAGGTCGGCGATGCTGCGGGCGAACAGGACCGAGCCCAGCCGGATCGGCAGCGAGCGGAAGCGCGCCAGTACCCCGTTCTTCATGTCGGTGATCAGTCCGACGCCGGATTGCAGCGAAGACCCGATGCCCGTCGTGACGAGGATGGCCGGCATCAGGTAGTTGATGTAGCTGCCGCTCTGTTCGGCGACGCTGCCTGCCATTGCCTTGCCGAAGACCTGGCTGAACAGCACGAGCATGATCATCGGCTGTAAGAGGCTGAAGATGACCAGGCGCGGGTCGGCGACGAGGGCGCGCAGCGACCGTCCTGTCAGGACCCGTACCTGGGTGAGGACTCCGGTGCCGCGCCAGTGTGTGCGGTCAGGGCCGGCGGTGGTGTCCTGGCCGGTGGTCGTGGTGGTCATCGTGGTGGTCATCGCAGATTGTCCCTTCGGGGGTCACGCGGCCGGCGCGGACGTTTGGTGGGCCAGGGCGAGGTAGACGTCGTCCAGCGTCGGCTCGCCGAGGGCCAGTTCTCCGACCTCGACGCCGACCTCGTCCAGAGCGCGTACCACCACTGCCAGGTCACGGGAGGCGGTGACCGGGGTGGTCAAGGTGTGCCGCTGGCCGTCGTGGGTGGGGTGCAGGCCCGCGGCCGTGAGTGCCCCGATCCCGGTGGTGGCGTCGGCGGGGTCGGAGAGCGTGGCCGTGACGCTGCGCTGCCCGACCTGGGACTTGAGTTCTCCTGCCGTCCCCGAGGCCATGACCTTGCCGGCGGAGAGCACGGTGATCGAGTCGGCCAGCCGGTCGGCTTCGTCCAGGTACTGGGTGGTGAGCAGGACCGTGGTGCCGTCGTGGACCAGGTCTTCGACCACCTGCCAGAGGTCGAGTCGACTGACGGGGTCGAGGCCGGTGGTGGGTTCGTCCAGGAAGATCACGTCGGGATGTCCTACCAGGCTTGCCGCCAGGTCGAGTCGGCGGCGCATCCCGCCGGAGTAGGTGCGGGCGGGGCGTTTGGCGGCGTCGGTCAGGTCGAACAGCTCCAGCAGCTCCCCGGCGCGTTGCTTTGCCTCGCGTCGTGTCGCTCCGAGAAGTCGAGCGATGAGCACGAGGTTGTCCATGCCGGACAGTTGCTCGTCGACCGAGGCGAACTGTCCGGTCAGGCCGATCCGGGAGCACACCTGGTGGCTCTGGGTGACCACGTCCAGTCCGGCGACGGTGGCGGTGCCGCTGCTCGGTGGCAGCAGCGTGCTCAGGATGTTGATCAGAGTGGTCTTGCCCGCGCCGTTGTGCCCGAGCAGGCTGAGGACGCTGCCCTGCGGGACCTGCAGGTCGACGTCCTCGAGTGCGGTGACCTTGCCGAAGCGCTTGGTGATCCCGGTGGCCTCGATGATCGGCCCAGCCATGAATTGGCCTCCCCAGTTGTGTTGGTCTCTGTGTGATCAGCGCAGTGCGCCGTGCAGCAGCACCCGGATGCGGGTGGCGATGCTGGCTGGCAGGTCTTCCTGCGCGCGTGGGTCGAACCGCAGGCTCAGGATCATTCCCAGCAGCAGGTGTGCGATTTCGCCGGTGGGGACCGTGAAGCGGTCCCGGTCGGTTTCGAGCAGGTCCGTGATGAGTTCGGCCAGTCCTCGCACGTACTGGCAGGGGCCGTCGTGGGGTTCGGCGTCGGTCGCGTGTCCGGTGGTCCGGGGGTCGTGGCCGGTGGTGGCCAGGGCACGCATCAGCGTGCCGAGCCGGGTGAAGTGCTCGCCGATCAGAGTGGCCACTTGTTCGAGTTTCGCTTCGGTCTGGTCGTCCGCACCGATGCGTTGTAGGTCGGTTTGGACGTGGTCGAGACGGAAGGCTTCGGACACGCACGCGTGTAGCAGTTCCTCCTTGGTCGCGAAGACCCGGAATATCGTGCCTTCGGCGATGCCTGCGGCCTCGGCGATTCGTCGGGTGGCTACGGCGGCTCCTTGTTCGGAGACCAGCGGTAGGGCGGCTTGGATGATCGCGTCCCGCCGGTGATCAGGACTCATCGCGGGCGCACGACGTCGCCCCTGCTTCGCGGACACCCCCAAAGTGTATGAGTGAGTGCTCACTCAGTCAACCAATATGTGAGGAGGTTTCGGGTCGAGGGAAGTCCTGTCGGCCCTGACCAACAGGTGCGCGTCGCGGCAGGGCCGGCCGCCTGTGGTCGTGGCCGTGCGGCATCAGCGCGGGCGGATGCCGGGACACCCACCGTTGAAGCTCGCGTGCCCTGCGCACATCAGGTCGCGGCGGGGCCCGGTGGCAGATGGACGGTCATGATCAGGCGGCACGTTTCGGTGCCCGCTCCGCGGTAGGCGTGTGGGATGTCGCCGTCGAACATGGCGGTCTGCCCGGGCTCGACAGCGTATTCGGCGCCGTCGACGACGAGGGTCATCCGACCGGAGGTGACACTGACGGTTTCCACGACTCCGGCCTGGTGGGGGTGACTGGGGTATTCCTCGCCCGGTTCCAGCTGCCAGTGCCAGACCTCGGTGGGGGCTGCCCCCGAGGCGGTGACCACGAGTCGGGCCTGACTGCCCCGCTCTCCGGTCCACAGTGGTGCCACGGACTCGGCGGCGACGACGCGGACGCGACTTTCGGGTGTTTCCTGCATCAGGGCGGCAACCGAGATGCCGAGGGTGTCGGCCAGCCGGACCAGGGTGGCCAGATTGGGATTACCCTCGGCCTTTTCCAGCGCCACCAGTGCCCCCTTGCTGACTTGGGCACGCCGGGTGAGCTCCTCCAGGGTCAGGCCCGCGCGGATGCGGGCCGCCCGGACGTTGGAGGCTATTGCCCGGAGCGCTGCCGTCGTCTCAACCATGTGATTACCACTCTCATGCGGGCCATTCCAATGGACCAGACGGTCATTTGGTTGACCACTCTGGTCACTTTACCGTACTGTCCGGTCGTTTCATTGACTAGTGCGGGGGTGTGCCGTGATCGCTCTGCTGCTGGCCCTCGGAAGCTCGCTCGCGTACGGGTGCGCCGATTTCCTCGGCGGCCTGGGTGCCCGTCGGGCGCATGTGCTGCGGACCGTGGTGATCGCGGCTCCGGCCAGCCTCGCGGTCGAACTGCTGCTGTGGCCGCTGCTTGGTGCCTCGTTCAGCCCCGCGACCGTGGGCTGGGGCGCACTGTCGGGGGTCGCCTCGGCCGCCGCGTTCGCCCTGCTCTACCGCACCCTGGCGGTCGGTCCGATGAACGTGCTCTCACCGGTGACCGCGCTGGTCTCCGCCGCACTACCCGTCGGTCTGGGACTGTTGCAGGGCGAGCAGTTGGCCGCCGCCGGACTGGTGGGCCTGCCGCTGGCCCTGGTGGCGGTGGTCCTGGTCAGCGCTGGACCTGGTGCGGGCGCGGCACGGCCCTCACAAGCCGCGCTGCTGCTGGCACTCGGGGCGGGCACCGCCATCGCCAGCCAGCTGATCTTTTTGCACCAGGCTCCGTCCGACAGCGGAGTCGCTCCGCTGATCGTGGGCCGGGCGGTCTCCTCGACGATCACCCTGGCCGCCGCGGGACTGATGCACCGCAAGCTCGGCTCCGAGCGGCCCGCGTACGCGCTCTCAGCAACCGCGGGGGCACTGGATTCCGTGGCAAACCTGCTGTTCTTGCTCGCCGCCCGCAGCGGCAACCTCAGCATCGTCGCCGTGATCGTCGCCCTCTATCCCGCCGGCACGGTCCTACTCGCCTGTGGCGTGACCGCCGAACGCATCCATCGCAGCCAGATCATGGGCCTGGGCACCGCCGCCGTGGCCGTGAGCCTGCTGGCTGTGACCTGACCACCCCGAACAAAGGAGAACGGCATGTTGGTGCACCCCTGGGACGCCACCCTGGACGAGGCCGAATGGCAAAGCTGGATCGCCGAGGGGCACGACTTCGGACAACTGACCGTCAACGGCGCGGACGGCCAGCCGCCCGTCGTCGTCCCGACCCACTTCACCTGCCACGGAGATCACCTCCTCGTCCATCTGGCCCGGCCCAACCCGGTCTGGGCGTCGATCGAGCGCAACCCGAACGTAACCTTCACCGTCATCGGCGACTACGCCTTCATCCCTGGCTCCTGGCGGGCCAAAGCCAGCACATCACCCTCCGACGGGGTGCCCACCAGCTACTACACCGCGGTCCAGTTCAACTGCTGCGCCAGCATCGTCGACGACCCCGAGTCCAAGGCAGAGCTGCTGCGCCGCCAGATGACCCATTTCCAACCCGACGGCGACCACGCCCCCATCGCCGCCGACCAGCCACCCTACGGTCGGATGCTCTCCGGCATCCGCGGTCTGCATCTGCAGGTCACCAACGTGGTGGCCAAATTCAAATACGACGACCAGAAACCCGTCCAACACCGCACGGCCGTCGCCGAAGCCCTCACCGAACGCGGCCAACGCCTCGACGCCCCCACCGCACGTCAGCAGCGCCGCCGACGGGACCGCATCGGCCCGTGGAAATACTGACCCCTGACAGAACCAGAAACCCCTCGTGTGCCCACCCTCCACATCACCTCGCCCCATTTAGGTCTGTCATTCCGAACTCACGGCCACAGCAGTTGCCGCACCCGTACGGCTTCGCGGGTGAGGCGGTCACGCTCCGGCACGCTGGCCGCGGCGCGGGATGCCTCGGCATACAACGCGGCGGCGCGTTCGAGGCCACCGGCCCGTTCGTGCAGATATGCCACCGCCGCGGCATATCTGGGCAGGCCGGCGTCCACCTCGGACAGCGCCGCCAGGCCGGCCCGCGGCCCGTCGACCTCACCGACCGCCACTGCGCGGTTGAGCCGTACGAGGGAACGCCGGTGAGCGACAGCAGTTCGTCATACCACTCCACGATCTGTACCCAGTCCGTTTCGGAGGTGCGCCGGGCGTCCGCGTGCAGGGCGGCGATCGCGGCCTGCTCCTGGTATTCGCCCAGCCGATCACGGGCCAGTGCCGCCTGCAGCATCGCCACGCCCCCGGTGATCAGGGCGGTGTCCCAGCGCGACCGGTCCTGCTCGGCAAGCGGCACCCAAGCGACCTCCCGGGACGGTTCGAGACGCGCGACGCGCATGATGCAGCAGAGGTATGCCGTCGCGATCTGCCGCGTCGTCAGGCCACCGACCGCGCGCAGCGTCAGGGCGACGGCCGAGCTCTGGGGCAAGGATCGGGTGTGCGCACAGGAAGTAGAGCCGCAGCGTGTCGTCCGTGGCGGGCCCCCGGGTCGGCCGGGGCTCGACCTTCACGGCACCGTCCCCGCCGCGATGCCTCGGCACGGGCGGCGTCGAGGAACCTGCGCCACGCGACCGTGACCAGCCACGCCTTCGGATCGCGCGGTGGATCGTTCGGCCAGATTTCCAGTGCATGGATCAGGGCCTCCTGCAGGGCATCCGCGCCGGACGAGGACACCGATCACCGCAAGCACCAGCTCCCGCAACAGTGACTCGTTCACTCGGTCCCCGTGGGCTGCCCGGACAGGAACGGGCGCACCTCGAGCCACTCGTGGATCGGCGCACCGCCCGCCCCGGGAGCGGCGGACAGCTCTCCGGCCAGTGCGACCGCGCGGTCCCAGGATTCCACGTCGATGACCATCCAGCCGGCGATGAGATCCTTGGTCTCGGCGAACGGACCATCGGTCACCGGTGGGCACCCCTCGCCGTCATATCGCACGAACGCGCCCTCGGACGCCAGTGCCTGGGCGTCGACGAACTCGCCCGTCTCTTCCAAGCGGGCTGCGAAGTCGTGCATGAACTGCATGTGCGCGTCGACCTCCTTCGGCGTCCACTGGTCCATCGGTGCCTGGTCCGCAGCGGGGGCCGGGCCGCCTCGGTAGTGCTTCAGCAGCAGGTATTTCATGATGGGTCTCCTTCTCTTCGTCGCGCGGCCGGTCGTGGCCACTCGTGTTCCTGGGACGGAGCCAGCGGGACATCCTCGACACTCGCGGAAGCGAGTTCTAGGCCTGCTTCTGGACGTCACCGCCCCTGGGGCGTCCGTAGCGACCAGCAGGGTCCCGCTCAATCGTGTGGATGCGGAGGCACAACCGCGGCGGCATCGGAGGCCCCAGGGGGTGACGCAGGCGGCTGAGCGGCGATTATCCAGGTTGCCGACACATGCACGTGGCCGCATCCTGGGATCTTCGACGCCCTCTGCGAAAGGAACATCATGGCTAGGTGCGAGGTCTGCGGCAACGACTACTGGATGAGCTTCGAAGTGCACACTGTCGGCGGCAACGTGCACACGTTCGACTCGTTCGAATGCGCGGCGCAGCGGTTGGCTCCGCAGTGCGAACACTGCAGCTGCCGCATCCTCGGCCACGGCGTGGAGGCCAATGGCCGATTCTTCTGCTGCGCGCATTGCGCCCGCGAGTCGGGGCAGGCGATGGGCGAGGAGCTTCGTGACGCTGTGGGAGCACATCCGAGCTGACTCACTCGAGCAGGTCCTCCTCGGAGGCTCGCGGGTCCCAATCCAGCGCATTCTGCCCGATTACCCGGGGCTTTCAGGCTGGACACGTCGGGTCATCACGGTCTGAAGTCAACACCTCCAGCTGTCCGTTATCATTTCGTTTCTTTTTGGGTGAAACACCGCCCCCATCAGGAACGACGTTCCGGGTGACAGCACTCGGCGCTGTCGGCGAGCGGATGCCTGATCCGACGAAGATCAAGCGACCTGGAGGGCGCGACATGGCAGGTATGGTTCGTTGGCTGGGAGGAATGGCCCGCGAAATGGAGCGGGCACGCACGGTGATGCGCCACCCGCAGTCGACCCTCTCGAGGCAGCAGCCGCCGCAGCGCTGACCGCTCGATGCGTGCGGCCAGCCGAAGATCTCCGTCTCCGGACATCCCGGCCCCGACATCTCCGATGAGACCGGGGCCGACACTCCAAGCTCGCCCCCGGCAAGAACGGGTTTTGCTGCGAACATGCCTTGGTCACACCCATCGGCGGGTGCGACCAAGGCATGACGTGCATCAGCCCTCGATCGACTGTTCGGCCAACGCGTTTCGGTGCCGGTCGGCATTGGCGACGTAAGTCTCGGCCGACAATCGCAGCCCGGAACGCTCCTCGTCGGTCAACGACCTGCGCACCTTGGCGGGGGTTCCGGCCACCAGCGAATCAGGTGGGATCTCGGTGCCTTCCAGCACGACGGCACCGGCGGCCACCAGCGAACCGGCGCCGACCGACGAACCGTTGAGCAGGACCGCGCCCATCCCGATCAGCGCATCGTCGCCAACGGTGCAGCCGTGCAGCACCGCACGGTGCCCCACCGTGACCCGCTCGCCCACTGTCGCGGCGAAGCCAGGGTCGGCATGCACCACGCACCCGTCCTGGATGTTGCTGTCCGCTCCGATGCTGATGTTCTCGGTGTCACCGCGAAGCACGGCTCCGTACCAGACGCTCGCACCGGCGTGCAGCCATACCCGGCCGATCAACGTAGCTCCGGGCGCCACCCACGCCTCCGGTGCCACGTCGGGTTCGACGCCGTCGATGGCCATGGTGAACGCCTGCTGCTGTGCGGTCACGTGTCCTCCCATTTTCGCGGTCGTGGCGGCCTCACCTCGCAGAGCGCCACATTGGTGCCCGTCCACTCTCGACTCACCCCCCCCGGGGGCTCGCGTGCGTCGTGGCCGGACCGTGCGCACCGTATCGGGCCCGTGCACCACCGGAGACCGTTCGAGCCCGCTCGGTCCCCCGGGATCGCGTCGGCCCGGCGGATGGGCGGGCCACACCGTGGAGTTCGAGCCGAGCCCCGGGCCCCGATTTGCTGCGCGACCGCTCGGGCTGCGGCCGATCGACGAGCGGCGGACGCTGTTGGTCGATCGGCCGTGATCCCGGCCCGGCGAGGATGGACTACCTGGCCACCCCCGGGGTTCGGCGACTGCCGGTGGCAGACATCGGCCCCGGTGTGTTGCCACCGGGGCCGATCGTGCTGCACATAGATGTCGATGTCATACGGCCGTGAACTGCGCGGTCTGCGCATTCCGGGCGGAAAGGGCGCATCGTCGTCTTCGGTTCTGGAAGCGGCCGGGCGGGTCATGGCCGCCGACGATGTCGCGGTCCACGTCGCGTGCCCGTGGCATCCGCTCACGGCGAGGATGACGAAACATGGTCGAAGCTACTCGCCGAACTCGTCTTGCCGTCGTCCTGTTGAGCCTCGGCATGCGCACGCCGAAGCGGACGCGTGAACCGGCGGGCCCTGACGCGTCGAGGATCAGTCGGGCTGCTCGGCCAAGGCTTCGGCGACACTGTCCTGGCAGTCGAACCGGGATTCGAGAGCGGTCAATTCCAGCAGCCGTCGCACGGCACCGTGGCCACAGACGATCGACATCGGGATGCCGCGCTGCTCGGAACGGTTCTGCGCGTGCAGAACGAGTTCTAAACCGGCTGTGCTGCAGAACGTCACTTCGGACAGATCCAGCACGAGTCGCCGCAGCACGGCGGCCGTCAGGCGCTGACGGATCAGTTCGGTCAAGCGCGGAACGCAGGCGAGGTCGATCTCACCTCTGATGCGCACTACGACCACACCAGGTTGAGGTCGTTCCACGGTCAGGTGCATGCCGCGGGTGAATATCGGCTCCGCGGTGACCGGATCACCGGGTTGACGGGGCGCCACCACCTCCGCTGTCTCGTCGGCTGGCAGTTCGGCGGGAGGTGCGGTGCCCGCCCGGCGGTGCGGAATGGAGGTCGTGCTCGGTTTGGAAAGGATCATGTTCCCTCCCTGTCGGGTCAGGCCGATGGCCGCGTAGAACCCCCTCGGTTCCGGTCGACTTCTACGGCCGGCGGCCACGGTTCCGAGAAGAACTCGTTGCTCCCACCAGCGGTGGGCTGGTCTTCGTGGCTGGCTGCTCAACCGCACCTTCCACCGTAGAAGCATCCGAGACAGCCAACAAGAGGCCGCACTTTCGGGTGACACCTTGCGCTTTTGAAGTTTCTTTCCGTTTGTTCCGGGCCGGTGGTCGTGCCCAATACCAGCGTCGAGAACCCGCGTTCCGGTCACCGTCCGGAAGCGAGTAGCGGAATCACTCCCCCCGCAAGGACAGCTTCGACCTGTCGCGGTGACAGTCGGTGAACCACCGCGAAGGAGTCCCCCTTCGTGGTATTGCGCACAGTCGTCTTCCCGGAGCCGACCAGCGCATCCCGTAGTCCCTCGACCAACAGCTCGTCCCCGGTGTCGATGCCGTCGTAATCGACGGGATCGGCGAATTCCAATGGCACGATCCCGAAGTTGGCGAGGTTCTGCCAATGGATGCGGGCGAACGACTTGGCCACCACCGCCTGCAACCCGAGGTACCGCGGTGTGATCGCCGCATGCTCCCGCGAGGACCCCTGCCCGTAGTTCTCGCCACCGACGACCAGATGTCCGCCCTCCGCCTGCCTGGCGCGCCGGGGATAGTCCGGATCGATGCGGGTGAAGGTGAACTCCGCCAATTTCGGAACGTTCGACCGCAATGGCAACGCCGCCGCACCGGCAGGTGAGATCTCGTCGGTGGAAACATCATTACCGGCCTTGAGCAGCACCGGACCCCGCAGGTCCTGCGGAGGCCGGGAGAATTCCGGCAACGCCGAGATGTTGGGGCCCTTGATCAGATCGACACCCACCGCCTCGTCCTCCGGCAAGGGGGCCACCAACATGTCCGTGTTGACCGCCGCCACCTCAGGTAGCGACACCACCGGAGCCTCGCCGAGCGTGCGCGGATCGACGATCCGCCCGTGCAACGCCGCGGCAACCGCGGTTTCCGGCGAGCACAACCAGACCGAATCCTCCCGCGTTCCCGAACGCCCCGGGAAATTGCGAGGGAAGGTACGCAGGGAATTCTGGCCCACCGCCGGTGCCTGGCCCATCCCGATGCAGCCCATGCACCCGGACTGATGGATGCGCGCGCCGGCCGCGATGAGATCGAAGGTCGCACCCATGCGGGTGAGATCGGCGAAGATCTCCCGCGAACTCGGGTTGATGTCGAAACTGACACTGCGGTCGGTCTGCCGACCACGCACCACTTCAGCGGCCACCGCGAAGTCCCGCAACCCGGGATTGGCCGAGGAACCGATGACGACCTGACCCACATCGGTGCCCGCCACCTCACGCACCGGCACTACCTTGTCCGGGGCGGAGGGGCGGGCGATCAGCGGCTCCAGTTCGGACAGATCGATGTGGTCCTCGACGTCGTAGCGCGCGCCGGGATCAGCCGCCAGCTCCACGTGGTCGGCTTCACGGCCCTCCGAACGCAGGAACGAACGCACGGCGTCGTCGGCGGGGAACACCGTGGTCGTCGCTCCCAGCTCGGCACCCATGTTCGCGATGACGTGCCGATCCATCGCCGACAGCCCCTCCAGCCCGGGGCCGTGGTATTCGATGATGCGGTTCACCCCGCCGGACACACCGTGCCTGCGCAGCATCTCCAAGATGACGTCCTTGGCCGAAACCCACTCGGGCAGCCGCCCGGTCAGACGCACGCCCCAGATCTCGGGCATCCGCACCCGCAGCGGCTGCCCGGCGATGGCCATCGCCACCTCCAGGCCGCCCACCCCGATGGCCAGCATCCCCAACGAACCGGCAGCGCACGTGTGCGAATCCGAGCCGACCATCGTCTTGCCGGGGATCCCGAATCGCTGCATGTGCGTGGGGTGCGAGACACCGTTGCCGGGCTGCGAGTACCAGAGCCCGTAGCGCAGGCACGCCGAACGCAGGAACTCGTGGTCCTCGGCGTTCTTCTCGTCGGTCTGCAGCAGGTTGTGGTCGACGTACTGGACGCTGGCCTCGGTCCGGGCCCGGCGCAACCCCAACGCTTCGAGTTCCTGCATCACCAGCGTGCCCGTCGCGTCCTGGGTGAGGGTCTGGTCGATGGCGATGGCCACTTCCTCCCCCGGAGTCATCTGTCCGTCGACCAGATGCGAGTCGATGAGTTTGTGGGCGAGAGTGCGCGCCATCGGCGCGGCCTCCTTCCGCATCGGATGCTCGTGGGCGGGGCGAACGTGCCGACTCCGGCATACCCCACGGTCACCACCGCGAAACGATCACTCCGACCCCGCCACGCACGTCCGGCACCCGTTCGGTGCCGGATCGGGATCATGCCGAGGCGTCGTCCACAGCACCCTCGTCCACCGAAGCGCACACGAAGATGTGGTGCTCCACGCGATCACGCTCCACGCCGCTGTCGGCCTCCCACATCGATTCGATCCGGAACCCCGCTTCCCGCACCACGTCGAGAAGCTCATCCGTGGGGTAGGCAGTGGCCTCCATGGAGACCCCCATGAAGTTGATCGGGAACGAGTCGAAGTCCCCGTAGACCATGCTCAGAGACACCAGCTTCGGGCCGCGCAACCGTTGCCGCACCGCCCGCAACACCTCGCCGATCTCGGCGCGCGAGAGCATCAGCAACGCGAAGAACATCACCACCGCGTCGAACTCACCGTCGACGACATCGACGTTGCGCATATCCCCAGCGACGAACCGCGCTTGCGGGACGTGTTTGCGCGCCACATCCAGCATGCGTTCCGACTCGTCGACACCGACGATGTCCACCCCGGCATCGGCGAACTGCCGGGCCGTCGGAACGCCCGTGCCACAACCGAGATCCAGTACCGCCGCCCCCTGCGGCAATCGTTCCAACACCCATTCACCGGCGCGGTACTGCTGCGCACGCTCGGTGAACTCCTTTTCGTATCGCTCGCCGATCAGGTCGAAGGTCGCTGCGTGATCTTTGTCCACAACATCAGGATCCCGGAGTGAACGTACGGGAATCAACCGAACACGTGCTGACCTTCCCCACGTGGTGCGGCGTGGCGGCCACCGCCGAACGGCTCCCACGCCGGACCCACCTCCAGCGACAGCTCCTCGGCCAGCACCTCCACCAGCACCCTGCTGCCGGTGGGCAACGCCCCCTCGAGAACGAGCTCGGCCAACCGGTTGTCGAGCTCACGCTGAATCGTCCGACGCAACGGGCGCGCACCGAACTGCGGATCGTAGCCCCGCTGGGCCAACCACTCCACGGCGGCTTCGGTCACCTCGAGCCGCACACCCTGGGCCAGCAGCTGATCGTAAGTGCGTTCCAACAGCAAGGCGGCGATCTCCCGCAGCTCGGGAGCACCTAGCGCGGCGAAGACGATGACCTCGTCGATGCGGTTGATGAACTCGGGACGGAAGAACGTCCGCAAGTCTTCCAGCAGAGCTTCCGGAGGCGTTTCCGACGCGGCCGGGCCGGTGGCTCCGTCGAGAATCCGATCCGCACCGATATTGGAGGTCATGATCACCACCGTGTTGCGGAAGTCGACCGCCCGACCCTGCGAATCGGTCAGCCTGCCCGCGTCGAGCAGCTGCAGCAACGTGTTGAACACGTCCGGATGCGCCTTCTCGACCTCGTCGAGCAACAACACCGAGTAGGGCTGGCGCCGCACTCGGTCGGTCAGCTGGCCCGACTCGCCATAGCCGACGTAGCCGGGTGGCGCACCGATGAGACGTGAAATGGTGTGCTTCTCCTGGAACTCCCCCATGTCGAAGCGGATCATCCGGTCGGCGTCGCCGAACAGCGCCCGTGCCAGCGCACGCGCCAGCTCGGTCTTGCCGACCCCCGTCGGACCCAGGAACAGAAAACTCCCGATCGGACGCTCCGGGTCGCCGAGTCCGGCGCGTGCCCGCCGTACCGCTTCCGAGACCGACCGCACCGCCGAATCCTGGCCGATGACCTTGTCCTGCAAATGCCGTTCGAGATTCAACAACCGCTGCTTGTCCGCCGCGGTCAGGTCCGACACCGGAATCCCCGTGCGCCGGGAGACCACATCGGCGATGTCGTTGGGCTCGACACTCGGTTCCTCCGCCAACGCCTCTCGAACCGAACCGCCCCGACGCAGCCGCACCCGCGAACACGCCTGATCCAGCAGATCGACGGCCTTGTCCGGCAGGAACCGGTCGGTCAGATACCGCTGCGACAGCCGTGCCGCGGCCCGCAGCGCCTCGTCATCGATGCGCACCCGGTGGTGGCGCTGATAGCGCTCCCGCAAACCCCGCAACACCTGCACCGTGTCCTCCACGGTGGGTTCGGGCACCAGAACCGGCTGGAACCGCCGCTCCAACGCCGGGTCCTTCTCCATGTGCTTGCGATATTCCTCAACCGTGGTGGCACCGATCAGGTGCAGTTCCCCCCGTGCCAACGCCGGCTTCAACATCGTGCCCGCGTCCATGGTGCCCTCCCCCGCACCGGCACCCACGATGC
Source organism: Parasphingorhabdus pacifica (assembly GCF_054779195.1). NCBI lineage: Bacteria > Pseudomonadati > Pseudomonadota > Alphaproteobacteria > Sphingomonadales > Sphingorhabdaceae > Parasphingorhabdus > Parasphingorhabdus pacifica. Next base: position 487,083 of record NZ_BAAGYS010000008.1, on the reverse strand, counting down.
TGTGCAACTCGTCGATGAACACCACCACCTCGTCGCGGTGCTTGCGGAGTTCGTTCATCACATCCCGGAACCGCTCCTCGAACTCGCCCCGGTACTTCGCACCGGCGACCATCCCGGCCAGATCCAGCGACACCAGCCGTTTTCCCGCCAGCGGCCACGGCACCTCCCGGTCGACGATGCGCTGGGCCAATCCCTCCACGATCGCCGTCTTGCCCACGCCGGGATCGCCGATGAACACCGGATTGTTCTTCGAACGCCGCCCCAGCACCTCGATGGCCTGATCGATCTCCTCCGCCCGGCCGACCACCGGATCGAGCTTGCCCGACCCGGCCAGTTCGGTCATGTCCAGACCGAACTCGTCCAACCGGGGAGTGCTGTTCGACGCGCCGGAGGTGGGGCCCGCCCCCCGCGAGCGCTCACCGCGCTCGATGGCCCGGGCCAACGCCCGACCGGCCACCGAATCGGCATCGGTGGCCAGCCCCAGCAGCACGTGCCGCGCCCCCACCGCCTCCGCGCCCTCCCCGACGGCCTGCTGATGCGCCCCCATCAACGCGCGCCGCGCCGTGGCCGACAGGACGGGCCTGCGCCACTTCCCGGCCTGTGGCGTCCCGTCGAAGGTGCCGACGACCGTGCGCACCCGCGCGGCCAGCTCGTCCACCTGCACACCGGAATCGGCCAGCATCTCGGCGGTGGACCGCACCTGCGTCACCGCCCACAACAAATGCGTGCTGTCGAGCTCCCGGTTTCCCCACTCCACCGTGGCCTGGATGGCCGTGGACAGGATGTCGTGCGCCTGGGCGTCCAGCAGCTCGCCAATCCCGATCCCCCCGGCACTTCCCACCTGCGCCGAGCCCAACCCCGTCCGCTCATCCGACGCGTGCGCGTCGAACAACGAACTGAGCAAGGACTCGAAGGCGGCCGAGGAATCACCAACACTGCTGTTCACCGGTACGTCGTATCACGTCTCGATCTTGACCTTCCGTGCGGTGCGGCATCGCGGCGGCAGTTCCGCAGGCGCTGACCCGGACCGGCGCGACCGGACCGGCCGGCCTCAGCCGAGTTCGGCGGCATCCGGGACCAGGCCGTCGGCCCGCAGCCCGGCCAGGACCGCGTCGCTGAGGGCGGCCAATCCCGACATCGGCCGCACCATCACGGTGAACTCGTCGATCAGCCCACGGTCGTCGAACTGGAGGAGATCGATGCCGTGGACCTCCTTGCCCGCGATCTTCGCCCGGAACATCAGCAGGTGCGCGGGTTCCGGGTCCTGCTCCGCGCTCGTTTGCGCACTGCCGTCGAGTTCGCCGACGTAACGGAACTCCTCGAACGTTCGCAGCAGCACCCCGAACAACCCCCGCACCATCGGCAGGCCCTCGAACGGAGTGAACTTGACGGGGCTGAAGAACCGGATCTGAGCCGAGAACAAATCGGTCACGGCATCCAGGTCACGTTCTTCGACAGCGGTGCGGAACCGGTCGGTGGTGCTCATGCGTTCGCTCCTCGATGACAGCGGTGGAGTTCGTCCCGATCGATCCCGGCATCGTGCCGCACGTGACCATGCAGACGGGACCACGGGCCTCCGCATGGTCACGGGGTGTCACGAGAAGACGTCGGCCGGGTGCGTCGCCACCAACCGCGCACACTCCCCGCGGCCATCCCCGCCAGCAGCAACGCGCCGATGAGCACGATCACCGCGCCGAGCCTGCCGACACCGGCATCGTCGACGCCACCCGCGAAGCACAGTTCGATGACAGCCGCGGCGATGGTCGCCGCCACGTGTTGGGAGGTGCGGTAAAGACCAGCGGCGACTCCGGCATCGGCCGCCGCCGCCTGCTGGTAGAGCGCGGTCTGGTTACCGATGTTGTTGAACCCGTTCGGCAACCCGAACAGTGCGGCCACCAGCACCAGGGAAAGCACCGCGCTGCTGTGGTCGAGCAGCATCACCCCCGCGCCACCAACCAGCAGCAGCACCGACCCCGCGATCAACACCGGCCGGTACCCGACCCGACGCAACACCGCGGCCGAGACGCCCACGGCCCCCATCGCCACCAGCGCGATCGGCAACACCACCAGCCCCACCTGGCCGGGTGGCAACCCACGGCCGCTCTGCAGCCACATCGGGAAGCCGAAGAACACCAGGTAGAAGGCGACGTAGGTCAGGCAGGTGCGCGCGTAGGTGGTGGACAAGGCCCGGTTGCGCGCGAGCGAGCGGACATCGAGGAACGGCTGTTCGGCGCGCCGCTCCCACCGGACGAACACCGCGATCAGCACCACCAGGATCGGAAGCCACCACCACTGCGGCTGCCTTGACAGCGACAACAGGAACAGCATCACGACCGCGATGACGCCGGTGAACAGCACAGAGCCGACGAGATCGAGCGTGCGCAACACCGAGCGCGATGCCGTGGACCGCGTGGCCGCGTCCCGGGGCAACCAGATCAGCGACATCACCGTCGCCACCCCGACAAGCGGCACGTTCACCAGGAAGATTCCCGGCCAACCCCAGTACTGCACCAGCACCCCGCCGAGCACCGGGCCCAGCGCGATCATCACCTGCCCGCCGATGGTCAGCGCGCTCAGTGCCGCAGCGGGCAATGTGATTCCCAGCCGGTCGGACTCCGAACGCAGCAGTGCCAGTCCGGCGGGGAAGGCCGCGCAGGTGCCGACTCCGAGCAGCGTGCGGAACACGATCAGCCAGCCGAGGCTCGGTGACCACGGTGCGGCGACCGAGGAGACCAGGGTCAGGGCCAAGCACACCAGCAGGATGCGGCGCGGGCCGTAAAGATCGGCCAGCCTGCCGGCAGCCGGAGAACCGACGGCGGTCGCGAGGTAGAGACCCGAGATCAACCAGGAAATGGCCGCGCCGGCCTGGAACTGCTCGCGGATGTCGACCAGCGCCACGGCCATCGTCGAGGCGTTGAGCGCCTGCAGGACGCTGCCGAAGGTGATCGCGGCGATGAGACCGCGGGAGAGCCGATGTCGCGCGCTCCCCTGTACTGCTACTTCCGCTGGGGAACGCGTGAGATCGGAGGTCACCCGGAAGAGTCTAGGTCTTTAGTTTCCCTAACTTCAAAGTTTGGGAATATCTCGCCCAACAGGTGGGTACGCCGTGCGTGAGGCAATGTCGACGAAAGGAGGCCGGCGTGGAGCGCGGCAGCGACAAGCACGGTCCGGCACACGACGACGCCCTCGAGAAGGAGATGGAGGGATTCCTGCGCGGAGGCCACCCCACGCGGGCCGAGGAGGCGTTGGACGCCGAGCCGCCCGCCGATGACGACCCCGAGGTGTTGCGCCCGGAGCCACCACAGCCCGGCGACAAACCCGACGCCTCCGAATGAGCCCTCGGACCCCGGGCAGGTGCGGCGACCGCCCGGGGTCCGGCATACCTACGGAACGAAACGTCAGCCGACTCCAGACCGCGGGCCGGTTCGACAACTCGAAGACGCTGACGGCCGGTGTTTCTGGCACGGTGGCCTGTCGGCGGGCGGGGCATCGACGAAGCAGCAGCACCGCGTAGAGCCCGCCGTCTCCTGAGGAAACATCCATGCAGGATCGTGCGCTAAGCGTTGATCGTGCTGGTAGGTGCCGTATGACGGCTGATGCGGTTTCGCCATTGGGATAGTTCCGCAGGTAGTTGGTGATTATCTGCGGTAGTGCGCTCGCCGCCCCTGGGAGAACACCCGGCTGCATGGTCGGTGACTCCGCCTGCTTATCCGCGATAACTACCGACGCTCAAGTCCTCTAGCGCACGATTCGGAACGAATGTTCCTCAAGCCCCTTCACCCACGCCGGCTGCAAGCGGCCTTCATCGGTGCAGTCGTAGCCGCCTGGATCGCCTACAGAGGTCTACGCGTCGAGGCGGGTCGGAGTCGTGCCGCAGAGCAGGGGAGCATCGGCTCCAGGATTCGCGGATCAGCGGCTGGCATGGGCAGGTGCCTTTCCTGGAGGAACAGTCGTTCGCCCATCAGGTGACGGCCCAGGCCGCCTCGATCATCCGGAAGATCTCGTCCACCGCGGCCTCCGGATCGGCCGCCTCACGGGCCAGCGAATGGGCGTCGATCACGAACTTCGCGATCGTCCGGCAGGCCGTTGTGGTCTGTGACAGGTCGAGATCGGCGGCGATGGCCGTTGCCAGCGCCTCTGCATGACGCAGCCTCATCGACTCTTCGTATTCCCGCAGGGCGGGTGATTCGTCGACCATGCGCCAGATCGGTGCGGCGCCCTCCGCCGTGCAATGTCGCACCAGGGCTTGGATCTCGCGGCGCAGCGCAGGGATGAGCGGCTCGTGCGCCACCCGGCCGGTGACCGCCTGCGTGAGGCGTTGCTCGAAGTCTTCGTCCTGCTCGAACACCAGGGCCTCTTTCGAGGCGAAGTGGGAGAAGAGCGTGGTGACGGCCACGTCGGCCTCAGCGGCCACGTCACGGATGCCCACTGCGTCGTACCCGCGTTCCAGGAAGAGCCCCAGGGCGGTGTCAGCGATCTTCTGGCGGGTCGCGGCCTTCTTACGCTCACGGCGTCCGGACGGCACAGTCATCCCTTAAAGCTATCAGGTACAAAGGCGTATCAGTTGTTAAACACTAACCGTTAGCGTTACGGTCGGCGACATGAAGAGAGCGAGCTTCGCCAAGTTCGGCGGTCCGGACGTTCTGCAACTCGTAGACGCCGAGGAGCCCCACGCGGGCCCTGGACAGGTACGCATCGCCGTGCGGGCGGCGGGCGTGAACGCCCACGACTGGAGGGTCCGTGAAGGCCAGTTCCAGGAGGTCCATCCGATCGAGTTGCCCGCCGGAGTCGGGCTCGACGCCTCCGGGGTGGTGGACGAGGTCGGCGAGGGCGTTGAAGGGGTCGAGGTCGGCGACCACGTGTTCGGCGAAGGCTCGAGCACCTATGCCGAGTTCGCCGTGCTGTCGGCCTGGGCCCGTATGCCCGAGGGGCTGGCGTTCGAAGAGGCGGCCGGGTACCCCTCCGTGGTGGAGACCGCGCTGCGCATCATCCGCGAGGTCGATGTGCAGTCCGGGCAGACGCTGCTGGCCAGTGGTGCGTCCGGGGGAGTCGGTTCGGCGGTGCTGCAGATCGCCCGCGACCGCGGCATCACGGTGATCGGCACGGCTGGGGCCGCGAACCAGGACTATCTGCGTAGCCTGGGTGCCGTCGCCGTGACATACGGCGACGGATGGGTCGAGCAGGTGCGGCAGCTCGGCCGTGTCGACGCAGCTCTCGATCTGGCCGGTTCGGGTGTGATCAGCGAGCTCGTCGAGTTGACCGGTGATCCGCAGAAGGTGATCTCCATCGCCGATCTCGGTGCGCCGCAGCTCGGCGTCCGATTCTCCGGCGTGGCCGGGAGCGTGCCGGAAGCGCTCGCCGAGGCCGTTGACCTCATCTCGCGGGGAAAGCTCCACATCCCGGTCGAGAAGTCGTACACGCTCGCCGATGCCGCGGCGGCGCACATCGACAGCCATGCCGGTCACACGCGCGGGCGCCGGGTCGTGGTCATCTGAAAGCCGGCTACGCGTCGTCCTCGAGCAGAAACTGGACGACGCGCAGCGGCGAATCCCGTTGCTCAGGCGAGCAGGTCTGTCACCGGGGTGAAATCCAGGCCGTTGGCCCGGGCGACGGGCGCGCAGGTGAGCGCACCGGTGTGGGTGTTCAGGCCCGAGCCAGCACCTTGTCGTCGGCAAGAGCCTGCTTCCAGCCTTGTCGGCCAGCGCCACCGCGTAGGGAAGGGTGACATTTGGTGAGGGCGTTGGTCGACGTGTCGGCCACGGCGCCGGGCATGTTCGCGACGCAGTAGAACACCGAGTGCACCATGTAGTTTTCGACAAGTGAGCCACCGCTCGGTGGTCCTGGGGTGTTTACCTCGTAAACACCCCAGGACGCGAAATCATGAAGCGCTGAGACGGATTCTCCGGGGCGATCGCGCCTCGGCCGGGTTAGGAGGAAAGCCCGGGGCAGTTCCGTGTTGCCGCAGGCCATCAGTCCGATCTGCGGGTTTCACGGTCATGATGCGATCTCGGCAGGGATCATAGGTGCATGGGAGACAGTGCACGCACGCTCGATGAGTCGGGCAAGACCCCGGTGACGGTGCTACGGACTTGGTTGGCTGAGGGGCTGATCAACCTGCTGCAGCGTGAGGGCTACCGCTGTGTAGAGGACCTGCAATCCGCGCTGCAGGCCGACGAGTACGCCTTGTGGCAGTGCAAGCGCATCGGCGAGGTCCGCCACCGGGAGATCGTCACCGCTCTGGAACTGTGGGCCGAGGATCCAGTCCCGCCGCATCCCGAAGTGCCGGGCGCTGCCTACCGGGCTTGGGTGTGCGGGCACTGCCGCAGCGTGCGCGTGTACGAGACCGCAGCTGGCCTGACTTGTCCCGAGTGCCACACCCTTTTCACCCCTACCGGACTCCGTATCCGCGAATCCTGATCTCGGCGGGGGGCGCATTCAGCGCTACGCCAATTCATGCTGCTTCCATGACAAGCACACCACCCGCGTCCTGACCGAGGCCGGAGGCAACTGGAACCGCTACGCCCCTGGCGACCACGATCAGTGACAGCGCGCTGGCCCGCCACGTCGAATACGGGTCGCTCGATCACAAGAACTCACCAGACTCAAGCCCCGTCTCCACCCACCGGCAGGTTTCGCCTCACACCGCGACTTCGCGGAGGATGTCCAGGATCTCCTCGTCCGTGGTAGCCCGAAAGTCCTGGTACCACTGCCCCACCGCGCTGAAAGCCACCGGCTGCAGCACACAGATGACCCGGTCGGCCTCCTCCAGCAACGCGGTCACCGCATCCGGCGCCCCGACCGGCACGGCCAACATGATGCTGCGCGGGTTCACCGTCCGCAGCATCCGCACCGCAGCTCGGGCGGTAGCCCCGGTGGCCAACCCATCGTCGACGAGCACAACGTCGCGACCGGCCAGCGGCAACGCGGTCCCCTGCTGATAAGCCCGCTCACGGCGACGGGCTTCAGCGCGCTCCCGCTCACACGAACCGGTCAGCGACTCCTCATCCAGGTGGAAAGCCCGCAGCAACGGCTCGTCGTAATACGGCGGACCTTCCGCAGCTACCGCCCCCAACGCCAGCTCCGGCTGTCCCGGTGCCCCGATTTTGCGGGCGACCGCCACCCGCAACGGGGCCTGCAGCGCGGCAGCCACTTCGGCGGCCACCGGCACTCCGCCCCGAGCCAGTCCCATCACTACCGGTTCGACCAGCTCCCGATCGGCCACACTCCGCGCGAGAACCCGGCCCGCGTGGCGCCGATCGCGATAGCTCTCATCGGCCCGCTCGGCAGAGCCGACCATCGCGACCACCTCCCGGGGGCAACACATCAACACTGCTTTCCCCGGTGATGCCCCGCGATCGCCGGCAGCAAACCGACCCAGGTCGCTTCAGTCGCGGAAAGCCGAAATCTCCAAGGTCCGCAGCCGGTTGAGCGCAGCGGCGAGTTCGTGGCGACGCGGTACCGCGAAATCACCCACGTGACGTGGATCGACCGCCAACACCCCGTCGGCGGCGACCTCGGCGTCGAAAGCATCGAGCACCTCGGCGACCGTCCGCTTGCCATCCAGCAGCCCCGACCGAGCGCAGGTCACCAAGGCCAGGCCGATCCCGGTGACCTGGCTGGGGTCGACGATCTGCTCCACGGCCCGCAAGTCCACCGTCGATTCGCCCACGGTCAGGGCCTCCCGCCCCCGCGAACGAATCTTCGGCCTGTCCCCCGCAAGCCCGCGCGGATCCGGCACGCGGTTGCGCACGCGGGGGAACCAGTCGGCTTCGGAGTGCCGTCCGGTCGACTTCTCCGATAGTGCTCGCGCCTGCTCGGTGACCTCGTGCGCCTCGTAGGAATCCATCATCAGTACCCGATCGGCCACGTCCATGTAGTCACCCGAACCGCCCATGACCAGCACCGTCGACACGCCGAGCTCACGGTGCAACGGGCGGATCAGGTCCACGAACGGAGTGAGGGGCTCGGACTCCTTGGCGACCAGTGCCTGCATCCGGGCGTCCCGGATCATCAGGTTCGTCGCGGCGGTGTCCTCGTCGACCAGCAGAACACCCGCCCCAGCCTCGATCGACTCGGCGATCGAAGCCGCCTGCGACGTCGATCCGGATGCGTTCTCGGTGGAGAAGTCCGTGGTGTCGGCGCCGGTAGGCAAGTGACTGACAAAGGGGCTGACATCGACCCGATGCACCCGCCTGCCATCCTCCGAACGCACCTTGACGGTGTCGGCACGAGAGACCACCAGCTCCCGGCCGTCACCGGGAACGTGATCGTAGATGCCGTTCTCCAGGGCCCGCAGCAGCGTGGACTTTCCGTGAAAACCACCGCCCACGATCAGGGTGATGCCCTCCGGAACGCCCATGCCGCTGATCGTGCCCCGATGCGGCACCCGCATCTGCACCCGCAACGACTCCGGCGAGGTGAACGTGACGCCACCCTCGAGCGGCCGGTCGTCGATGCCGCTGCGACGCGGCAGCAGCGCGCCATCGGCGACGAAGGCAACCAGTCCCCGCTCCCGCAGTTGCTCCCGCAACGCGTCGGTGTCCTCCACGGAGTCCACGAACTCGCCCAGCTTCTGCTGGTCGGCCGTCGCATACCGCAACGCACCCTCGACCGCCTCCGGCAGGTCCGTGCACAACGCCCGTTCAGCCGCCTTCCCGTCGATCGTGCGGCCGCGTCCGGGCATGTCGATCCCCACCCGCAACAGCACGTCGCCGTCCACGATGCGGCAAGCGCTGCGCTCGATCACCTGCTGCTTGCCCGCATCGACCCGCAACCGGCTGTCCTTCAACCGGCGGTCGATCGCCCGCAGCACGAAGTCCGCCAACGCGCGCGCTCGCACCGGAGTGGACCGCAACGACTCCGGGAAGTCCGCGATCCGAGCCGGTACCCGCACTTCGCAGCGGCTGGCCGGCGCGTACGGATCCGGCTGCACGCGCTGGACCTCCAGCTCGAAATCACCGAACGACCACGTACCGGTCAACGACTTGTAGCGCCCGTAACTGCTTCCGTCCATAGCCCGCAGCTCGTCGCGGAGACCGTTCGCGTCTCGTCGCCCACCGGCCGGACGCGCCCCCCGGCCTCCTCGATCACCACGTCGTGCGCCTCCCGGGCCACCTGTTCGCTGTGCCATGCCCCGAGGCGTACCCGAGTACGGGAGGAGAATCCAATCGGGAGGTCCGGATCACACGATGTGGGTCGCCGCGGGCTCCGTACACGACGCGGCCACATCGCTGGTACCGATGGGCGAGACCGGACGAAACGCCGCAGGAATGCCCGAAGAAAGCCGCGCCTCCCGTTACCCTTCGCCTTGCGAATGACCATGGGACGTCGCTGCGTCGCCACAGTTGCGCACGCACCGACGAACGCAGCACGCATCCCGCAAGGAGGCGATCCGCAGTGGTACTTCCGCACAACGTTCACTCGACCCCACCCCGGAAAGCCGCCGCCATGGTGCTCGCGCTGACCATCATGGCCGCAGGCTTGCTGAGCGCGCGGACCGCCGAGGCGACCGACGCTCCGAAATCCGACGGGAACGCGTCCCCCGCGGCGACTGGCTCTCCTCCGAGACTGGACCGGCACGATCCGCACGGAGCGTGGGCCGGCTACAGCATAGACACCACCCGCCCCGGCTCGGGCCAGCGCGGCCGAACCCTCCCGGCCGGAACGGTCGCGGGCATGGACGTCAGCGGCCATCAGGGCGATGTTGACTGGCGGCGGGCTTGGGCCGACGGAGCCCGGTTCACCTACGTCAAAGCCACCGAAGGAACCGGCTTCCGCAACAGCCACTTCGCACAGCAGTACGACGGCTCCTACGCGGTGGGCATGGTCCGTGGCGCCTACCACTACGCGCTGCCGGATCGTTCGACGGGAGCCGCCCAAGCCCACTACTTCGTCGATCACGGCGGTGGCTGGTCACCCGACGGGCGCACCCTGCCCGGTGCACTCGACATCGAGCACAACCCCTACGGCCCCGCCTGTTACGGCCTGGATCCCCGGCAGATGTCCCGTTGGCTCGCCGACTTCAGCAACACCTACCACCAACGGACCGGACGCTTTCCCGCCATATACACCACCACGAACTGGTGGAACGAGTGCACCGGCGCCAACCCGCACTTCGGCCGGAACAACCCGCTCTGGGTGGCGCGCTACAACGACTTCCTAGGAGCACTCCCGGCCGGCTGGAACTTTCACACGATTTGGCAGTTCGACAACAGCGGCATCTTCCCCGGCGACCAGAACAGCTTCAACGGCGGCTACCCACAGCTACTACGCTTCACCCGATGAAGCAGCGACCGCGCGACGCGGTCCACCGCCCGCATCCGCGCAACTCATGAGCACGGGCCTCCACCGGAACACCCGGTGGAGGCCCGCATCGACACGAACTACTGCTCGATGAGATCCGGCGGGATCGGCTGATCCTTCTCGATCGCCCCGAACAGCCGCAGCGCGTTCTCGCTGTCCCACAGAACGACCGATTGGCCGCTGGAACTGGTTCCGAAACCGCCGAAGGGCACGTTGGTCGTCACACCTTCGCCGCTGCTGATGTCCCCCATCGTCCGGGCCAACGACGCCAGGTGCCACACGTGGTCACCGTCGTTGACCAGGAACGTCTCACCCGCGGCGTGGGCGAGCGGGAACAAGCGGAACGGGTTGAGCAGTGTGGTCGGGCTGGTGCCCCGATCGACCAACGCCCCGAGAAGTTTCCGCTGGTTCTCAGCACGTTCCAGATCACCGCCCTCCAGCGAGTAGCGGGCCCGGGCGAACCCGAGCGCTGCCGGCCCGTCCAGCTCCTGGCACCCCGCCTGCAGGTTGACGTCCGCCTTCGGGTCGTTCATCGGCTTGTCCAGGCACATGTCCACGCCACCGACGGCATCGACGAGGCCGGCGAAACCACCAAGACCGATCTCGGCGTAGTGGTCGATGTGCACACCCGTGACCGTCTCCACGGTCTGCGACAACAGCTGGGGACCGCCGTAGGAGAACGCCGCGTTGAGCTTGTCCTTGCCGTGCCCCGGAATCGGCACGTAGGAATCCCGTGGCAGGCTGATCATCGCCGGGTCCCCACCACCAGCCGGAATGTGAATGAGCATCATGCTGTCGGTGCGGCGGCCCGCCGCATCACCTGCCGACAGCTCCTCCCGCTGGCCCGCGTCCAGGTTCTCCCGGCTGTCGGAACCGACCACCAACCAGTTGGCACCAGGCGTGTCCGCACTGCGGCCCTCGTAATCCAGTGCCGCGGTCCGCTGCAGCAAACTGTCGGCGTAGACGACCAGGCCACCCAACAGCAGCACCACCACACCGAGCGCGACACCGATACGACGTCCCCACCGCTTCGGTTTGCGCGGCGGGCGCGGTGGCGGTCCACCCGCCGGCGGCCGCTGCCCTCCCGGAGGAGGAGGCGGCGGCCTGCCACCCGCCTGCGAGGTCGGTGGCGCGGATCGCTGCTGGTAGTAGTCATAGCCGCGACCCTGCGGCCGTCGGCCCCTAGGTGGCGGATTCGCCGACCAATCACTCATGACCTTCACACCTGCGGAGTCGACTCGCCGACACGTTCCGTGTCGACCTTCGGCGTGAAGCATCCCAGAGGCCGAGTTCATCGGTACACACCGCTACCGGAACGGGATGGAAAACCTGCCGAGACCCCCGCCGGGCCATCTCCCCGGGTGACTGCATTGATGCGCACGGCGACAAGCTCGTAGTGGTGCCCGGGTCGGTCGGCCGGGCACCACTACGACACGATCAGCCCGACACCGCGGCCTTGACAGCCTCCGACCACAGCCCCACCGCTTCGTCGACCTGCTCGGAGTTGACCACCAGCGGCGGGATCATCCGCACCACGTTGCCCTGCGGACCACAGGTCAACAACAGCAGGCCCCGCTCGGCCGCGGCCTGGTGCGCACGGGTGGCCGTGGCCGTGTCCGGAAGCCCGTCCGGAGTGGTGAACTCGTTGCCCACCATCAGCCCGCGGCCGCGTACGTCGCCGATGACCGGAAACTCGGCGGCGACCTTCCGCAACCCTTCCATCAAGTGCACACCCTGCTCGGCGGCGTTGTCGACGAGCCCCTCGTCCCGCACCACGTCCAGGGTCGCCAGCGCCGCGGCCGCGGCCACCGCGTTCCCTCCGTACGTGCCGCCCTGCGAACCCGGCCACGCGCGAGACATCAGCTCGGCGCCGGCCGCGATCGCCGACAGCGGAAAACCACTGGCCAAGCCCTTCGCAGTGATCAGAATGTCGGGCCGCACACCGGAGTGCTCGTGACCCCAGAACATGCCGGTACGGCCCACCCCGGTCTGGACCTCGTCGGCGATCAGCAGGATGCCGTGCCGGTCAGCCCGCTCACGCAATCCGGCCAGGAACTCCGCGGGCGCCGGAATGTAACCGCCTTCACCGAGCACGGGCTCGACGATGATCGCGGCCGTGTCCTGCGGCGCAGTGACCGTCAGCAGGTGCTGGTCGAGCTCGGCCAGCGCGAACCGCACCGCCTCGGCTTCGGACCACCCGTGCCGGTAGGCCTCCGGGAAGGGGGTGTGGGACACGCCCGGCATCATCGGGCCGATACCCGCGCGCACTTTCACCCCCGATGTTGTCAGCGCGCCTGCGCCCATCGTGCGCCCGTGGAAGCCACCCTGGAACGCGACGATGTTCTGGCGGCCGGTTGCCTGCCTGGCCAACCGGACCGACGCTTCAACGGCTTCGCTTCCGGAGTTCAGGTAGAACAACCGATCCAGACCGGTCGGCAGGACATCGCCGAGACGTTCGGTGAGCTCGAGTAGCGGACGGTGCATGACCGTCGTGTACTGGCCGTGGATGAGGGTGCCCACTTGGCGTTGCGCCGCCTCGACAACCCGAGGGTGGCAATGGCCAGTGCTGGTCACCCCGATTCCGGCCGTGAAGTCGAGGAATCGGCGACCGTCCTCGTCGTAGAGGTGGACGCCTTCCCCGCGAGCGGCGAGCACTGGCGTCGCCTGCTTCAACAGCGGCGAGAGCTCAGCCATGATCGACTCCAAGCTGTAGTAACCGGGCGAACTGTAGGATTGTTGACAATCTCGACTGACATGCAACCATCACCGCTGCGTCCTGTCCACCGCCGACGACAGCCGACAGAAGGGTCCGCCACTTACGATGACTCGAACCAACACCACCGAGCAGCACCCGAAGGAAGCCACCGTCGTCGAAGCAGCCCCGAAACAGCTGCTGATCGGCGGCAAGTGGCGCCCGGCAAGCGGCGACAAGACCTACGAGGTCGAGGACCCCTCGACCGGCAAGGCGCTGTGCTCGGTGGCCGACGCCAGCCCTGAAGACGGATTGGCAGCCCTGGCCGCCGCGAACGAGGCACAACACGCATGGGCCCAGTACCCGCCCCGCGAGCGCGGCGAGATCCTCCGCCGCGCCTACGAGATCATCACCCGGCGCCACGAAGAACTGTCCCTGCTCATGACGCTGGAAATGGGCAAACCTCTCACCGAGTCACGCGCGGAGATCACCTACGCCGCGGAGTTCTTCCGCTGGTTCGCCGAAGAAGCCGTCCGCATCGACGGTGACTACGCCGTCGCCCCCAACGGCAAGGGCCGCTTCCTGGTGATGCGCCAGCCGGTCGGCCCCAGCCTGCTGATCACCCCGTGGAACTTCCCGATGGCCATGGGCACCCGCAAGATCGGCCCGGCCATCGCGGCAGGCTGCACCTCGATCATCAAACCGGCACACCAAACCCCGCTGTCGATGCTGGCCCTCGCCGACATCCTCATCGAGGCCGGGCTCCCCGACGGAGTGCTCAACGTCGTCACCGCCCGAGGTGCGGGCCGGCTGATGGAACCGATGATCCGAGACGGCCGCGCCAGGAAACTCTCGTTCACAGGCTCCACCGAGGTCGGCCGCAAGCTCATCGAGCAGTCCGCCGAGCAAGTGCTCAAGGTGTCGCTGGAACTCGGGGGCAACGCACCGTTCATCGTCTTCGACGACGCCGACATGGACGCGGCCATCGACGGCGCCATGCTCGCCAAGATGCGCAACTGCGGGGAAGCGTGCACCGCGGCCAACCGCTTCTACGTGCACGCAGACGTCGCAGACGAGTTCTCCCGCAAACTGGCCGAACGCATGCAGAACATGCGGGTCGGTCGAGGTGTCACCGACGAGGTCGAAGTCGGTCCGCTGATCGACTCCACCCAGCTCGGCAAGGTCGACGAACTGGTGCGGGACGCCGTCGGACGGGGAGCCGAAGTCGTCGTCGGTGCCGAGAAGGGCGACGGCGACGGCTACTTCTACCAGCCGACCGTGCTCAACAACGTGCCCGTCGAAGCCCGCATGGCCACCGAGGAAATCTTCGGGCCGGTCGCACCGATCACCACCTTCACCGATGAGCAAACCGTCATCGACAAGGCGAACAACACCGAATACGGGCTGGTCAGCTACCTCTACACCCGCGATCTGCAACGCGGACTGCGCATGTCGGAGGCGCTCGACAGCGGAATGGTCGGACTCAACCAGGGCATGGTGTCCAACCCCGCGGCTCCGTTCGGCGGAGTGAAGCACTCCGGCCTGGGGCGTGAAGGCGGCAAGGTCGGCATCGAGGAATTCCTCGAAACGAAGTACGTCGCCGTCGGCGGCCTGTGATCACAGCACGTGGGGGCTCGGCCCGGGTTCGGGCCGAGCCCCCACGTGCGTGCGCCCCTCGGCACCGCGACCCCAATACTCCGAACGATCAGTTCAGGTCGGAAACGTTGAGCCGCTGCAGGGCATCGTTCATGTGCCCTTCCAGCCGGGCCAGCAGGAGCTCCTCGTCCCCCGCCTCGATGGCGTCCACCAACCCGCCGTGCTCGTCGACGAGCGCCTGCACATCGGCCGGATACTTGTCCTGCAGCGCAGTCAGGCACATGCGCTTCTCCACCAGCAGGGTCTGAGCCATCCGCTGCAACCGGGGACTTCCCGACACGCGCACCAGCGTCTCGTGGAACTCCTGGTCGGCATCACTGAGCTCGATCAGGTCTCCCTTGCCCGCGGCCGAGATGATCCTGGCCTGAGCCGCGGTGAGCTCGGCGACCGCCTCCACCCGGTGACCACGGACGATCTGCTCACACGCGGCCCGTTCCACCGCCAGCCGAGCGAGGTAGATGTCGTGCACGTCACCCGCGTCGAGGGTGGTGACGAACAGGCCCCGGTGCGGTTCGCTCTCCAACAGCCCTTCCTGCACCAAACGCTGCATCGCCTCTCGCAACGGACCACGACTGACGCCGAGACGCGCGGCCAACTCGGCCTCACCCATCTGACTGCCCGGCTGCAACGAGCCGTACATGATCGCGGCACGAAGCTGATCGGCCACGATCGCCGCGGTCGATTTGCGCTGCACCGGTTCTAATTCGCCTGGCTTCTGTTCGTCCACTCCGAGCACGGCACACCACCTCCTCAGTTCGGGGCAACGCCCCTCTCGCCGTTCCCGGCACCCACGCACGGTGCCTGGCGGAACAGGGTTCCCAGTCCTTCATGCGCGTTCTGGTCTCCGGCCAGACGCAATCCTTCCCACGCGCTGACCTGGTTGGCGGTCAGCACCGGTTTGCCCACTCGCTGTTCGAGGTCGTCGAGCCACCCCACGCTGTGCAGCGCAGTGTCCGGCATGAGCAGCGCGTCGGCACCCACCTCATCGTTGGCGGCAGCGAAGTCCAGCACCTCCTCGCGGGGAAGCGTTCCCACCTCGGCGGCGGTGACGATGCCCCGGCTGGAAAGTTTGCGGACCTCGATCCCGGCGGACGCGAGGAAATCGACGAACCGATCGGCCACATCACCGGGGTAGGTCGCCGCCACGGCCACCGTGCCCAGCCCCAACCGCTGGGCGGCATGCACGAACGCGAACGAGGTGCTGGAGGTGGGCAGTCCGGTCACCGCGCCGAGCTTGTCGACCTGCTCTCGGGCACCGTCCCAACCGAAGACGAAGCTGCCACTGGTGCACGCCCAGATCACCGACTGCACGCCGGCCCCGAGCAACTCCTCGGCCCCTTCCGCGAGCACATCGGCCGAGCCGACATCGAGCAGCGCGTCGACGCGGTGGGCGTCTTCACGCATCAGCGTGTGCACCAGCGGAAGCCGGTACCCGGACCCGAGCAATGTCTCCAGGGTCGGGTAGTCGTCTTCGGCGCTGTATCCGGGGTAGAGAATTCCAACGGTGTGCGACACCGGGAGGCTCCATCCTTTGTCGACGTCAAGTGATGCACCATCGGATGACGGTGTTACGAAACGAGCCAGCCCCGGAACGGACGGTCGATTGTCGACAATGTTACCGCACCGTTCCGGGCTGCCATATGGTGTAAATGCATTCGTGATTCGATCGACACGCTGATCAGGCAGCCAGCGGCGCCGCTTGCATCAAGCGTTGATCCGGAGCCACCGCCTGCAGCCCCATGGCGCGCAGCGCCGCCCAGATCGTCACCTGGTTGGCCGTGATCACCGGCTTGCCCAGCTCCCGCTCCAGCGGCCCGATGATCTCGTAGGTCGGCAGATTCGTGCAGCTGATCAACATCGCCTCGGCCTCGGGCCGGTCCGCCGATCGCACGATGTCGACCACCTGCTGGTAATTGACCTTCCAAATCTGGCCCAGCAGCCCCAGACCAACGCTCGTGACCACCTTGATGCCGTTCTCGTCGAGAAAGCCGTGCAACCGCTCGGTCACGCTTTCCACGTACGGCGTGGCCACCGCGATGCGACTGACGCCGAGTACCTCCAGCGCCTGCACCAACCCCCCGGAGGAGGTCACCGCCTCCGGGGCACCCGCCTCCCGCATCACCCTGAGCAACCCGCGTTCACCGGTCACCCCGTGGATGAAGCTGCCGGAAGTGCACGCGTAGGCGACCACTTCCGGCTCCGGCGACAGCAGGTCGCGGGTGGCGCTGTGGATAGCCGACTCGTCCGCGATCATCGCCGCCATCTCGACATTCATCGGCACCGGCACGAACGGCGTCCGGGTCACGTACAACGTCACGTTCTCCGGCGTCCACCGCCAAAGCTCTCGGTCCATCGCGAGATCGAACGGGGCGATCACCCCGACACCGCGCTGCGGCTCCGGTCCCGACACCGCCCCGAGTCCGTCAGGTGGCGGCATCCGCTTCTCCCGTCACCCCGAGTGGCGTTCGTAGCGGAGGCGCTCACCGACGCTGCCGGAGCGCCACACGTCGTTGCACGCCTCCGCGAACTGGCCGAGGTTCTCGATGATCGAGCCGAAGACGTTGCCGGGAACCCACCCGACATCACCGTTGAGCAGCAGGTTGTTCCGGCCGTAGAAGACCGCCAGGTCGATGACGCCGGAGAGCTCGTCGATGTCCTTCTCCTCCTTGAACTCACGATCGAGCATGCCGCTATCGAAGGAGAAGTACACGAGGTCACCGGGAATCGGCGTCACGGTCGGGTTCTCCTGACCGGGCTCCTCTGGTGCGAACCTGGGCACCATCGTGTAGACCTCATTGCGCGCGTACTTGGCGTGGTGCACCGGCCCGGCTTGCGGCAACGCCTGCCACACCGCCTCGCAGGTCCTCGGTGCGTCCTTGTCCAGCAGCTCGGCCACGCAGGAGACACCTCGTTGCTCCAACGTGATCGACAAGTACCTGGGCATTCTTCATGTCCGTTTCAGCTTGGGGGGTGAGTCGAGTTGTTCGGTCTCCGCGCACCGGTCTCGGCTCGTCGCCCTGATGAGGCCACGCCGTGCCCCACAGTAGGGGCCGGAGACCCGCCGTCCCGCAGCCTTCCCTCGATGGAGCGACACCAGGCTGCGGGAGCACCTGCGGATTGTTGACAATCCTACGAGGGGTTCATAGCGTGTCAATGCCTCGGCCGGAGCGGTTCCGCCGCAGTCCGCACGCCCGCGAGTTCGAAGGCAGGTCATGACCTCGAATCCCCCCCGCGTCGTCGTCCTTCACGACGGCACCCACCCCAGCGCGATGGCCGACATCGAAAAGCACGCCGAGGTTCGCTACGCCACCGGTGAGGAACTACCCGAGGCCGTACCCGGAGCCGACGTACTTTTCGTCTGGCACTTCCGATCCGACGCGGTCGCCGCCGCGTGGCCCGCCGCCGACTCCCTGCGCTGGATACACGCGGCCAGCGCAGGCGTGGACCGACTGCTGTTCGACGAACTGATCCATTCCGACGTCGCGCTGACCAACTCACGCGGAGTGTTCGACCGGCCCATGGCCGAATACGTCCTCGGCACGATCCTCTCCTTCGCCAAGGACCTGCACGGCAGCGTGCGACTTCAGGACCGCAAGGAATGGCGCCACCGGGAAACCGAACGAATCGAGGACAAACGGGTCCTGGTCGTCGGCACCGGCCCGATCGGCCGCGCGATCGCCCGCCAGCTCTCGGCAGTCGGCATGCGCGTGAACGGCGCCGGCCGCGTCGCACGGGACGGTGACCCCGACTTCGGAGACGTGTACTGCTCCGACCGGTTGACCGACGTACTCGCCGAATTCGACTACGTGGTCCTCGCCGCACCGCTGACCGAGCAGACCAAGGGACTGATCAACGCCACGGCGCTCGCTGCGTTCACACCGACCACCCGCCTGATCAACGTCGGCCGCGGCGAACTCGTCGTACAAGAGGACCTGGTCGAAGCACTCACCGCCGGGCGGCTGGCCGGGGCAGCGCTCGACGTGTTCGACACCGAACCCCTCCCCGACGCCTCTCCACTGTGGGAGATGCCCAACGTGCTGGTCTCACCCCACATGTCCGGCGACACCGTGGGCTGGACCGACGAACTGGTCGAACTGTTCTGCACGAACCTGCGCAGCTACCTCGATGCACGGCCTCTGCGCAACGTCGTCGACAAAGAACGTGGTTACGTCAGCGGATCGGAGCAGAAGTAATGGTGGAGACCGCGAAAGCCGTCCAACCCCCGTCTAACCCCACCACTCCGGGACCGGACGGCTCGAACCCCGAAAACACCGCAACCACAGCCGCCGACCTCACCGCCACTCGCATGCTCGAATGCTTCGCGACCGGTGAACTCTCCCCGGTCGAAGCGACCGAAGCCACCCTGCGACGCATCGACGAGGCCGACGACAAGGTCAACGCCTTCTGCCTGATCGACGCCGAACGCGCGCTCAGCCAAGCCCGTGCCAGCGAGCAACGCTGGCAACAAGGTCTCCCCCAGGGCAAGCTCGACGGCGTACCGATCTCCATCAAGGACATCTTCCTCACCCGCGACTGGCCCACCCGACGCGGCTCCCGCAACGTCGACCCCAACCAGAAATGGACCGTCGACGCCCCCACCGTCGCCCGCATGCGCGAACACAACGGGGTCTTCGTCGGTAAGACCACCACACCCGAGCTGGCTTGGAAGGGCGTCACCGACAACCCTCTGACCGGCATCACCCGCAACCCGTGGGACCCCTCCCGCACCGCGGGCGGTTCCAGCGGCGGCGCGGCGGCCGCCGTCGCCCTCGGCATGGCTCCGCTGGCCATCGGCACCGACGGTGGCGGCTCGGTACGGATCCCGGCCGCTTTCTGCGGCATCTGCACCCTCAAACCCACCTACGGGCGCATCCCGCACTACCCCGCCAGCCCGTACGGCACGATGGCCCACGCCGGACCGATGACCACCACCGTCACCGAAACCGCCCTCCTGATGGACGTGCTGTCCGAACCGGACAGCAGGGACTGGTCCGCGCTGGAACCACCCACCACGTCGTTCCTCGACGGCCTCGACACCGGCGTGCACGGCCTGCGGATCGCTTTCAGCACCGATCTCGGATTCGCCACGGTCGATCCCGAGATCGCCGACTCGGTCACCGCCGCCGTCCGAGTGTTCGAACAGCTCGGCGCCTCGATCGAGAACGCCGACCCCGGATTCGCCGACCCGGTCGAAGATTTTCACGTGCTGTGGTTCGCCGGCGCCGCCAAATCCATCGAGCACCTCTCCGACCAGCAGCGCGCCCAGCTGGACCCCGGACTACGCGAGATCTGCGAGCAAGGACTGACCTACTCCGCGCAGGACTACCTCGAAGCGACCAACACCCGCATGCTCCTCGGCCAGCGCATGGGCGCCTTCCACGAAACCTACGACCTGCTGCTCACCCCGACCGTGGGAATCCGCCCGTTCGAAGCCGGACTCGAAGTTCCGCCCGGATCCCAGCAGCCCCGGTGGACCAGCTGGACCCCGTTCACCTACCCGTTCAATATGACCCAGCAGCCCGCCGCGAGCGTGCCGTGCGGTTTCACCTCCGACGGCCTTCCGATCGGGCTGCAGATCGTGGGGCCGCGACACTCCGACGCACTGCTCCTGCGAGCCGCTCGCGCGTTCGAACAAGCACGCCCGTGGAGCCGCCCCACACCGTGAGGAGCCATTGTCCGCGTCGGAGCCCCCCCGAGCGGACACCACCACCGTGCCTCGCAACGCTTCCGCAGCGCCACCGCTAGACACCACCGGCACCCACTACCGACCCGGCGGCACCGTACTCACCGCACCAGCGGCAACAGATAGCCGCGGGCGAACCGCCGCAGGTCCTCATCGCTGTTGAGCTCGATCGCACTCTCGCTCGTGAGCACGAACGAGACCACGATGCGCACCATGAGTTCGGCGACCCCCACCGGATCGAACTCCGCTCGCCCCACCGCCCGCAGGTGCTCGGCCAGGTATTCGCGCACCACCCCCAGGGCCGTACCGCTCCGCACGGTCAAATACGGCAGCACCTCTTCGGCCTCGCTCCGCAGCAAGCCGCCCACCAGCGGATGCTCCCGCGCATACCGCAAGGCGAACACGAAACCTTCGACGACGCGCTCCTCCAGCAGCTCCGTGCCGGTGACCGCCTCGTCGAGCGCCGCCAAACATCGACGGCATTCGCGCAACAACACCGCCTCCACCAGGACTGTCTTGTTCTCGAACCGGCGGTAGACCGTCACCCGGGACACCCTGGCGCGACGCGCGATGTCCTCGACGGTCGAGCGCCGCAAACCCCGCTCGCTGAAACACGCCAACCCCGCATCCAGGACACGGCCGGCCAGCTCGTCCACGTCGGCGTCCTCGGCCAGCAACGCCCGCTGCAACAACGACTCCCTCATGGTGCCTCGCACGCTACCGGACTCGCCGCTGGCGAATCGCGTCTTGTGGAAACAAAGATACAGATCTAGTTTCTTTGTAACCCCACTTGGGTAGGAGGCACCCCATGACCCACACCGACGACCACACCTCCACCACCGACACCGGCCTCTACGGCCCCGACTCCATCACCTGGCGCATCCACATCGACCCCTCCATGTGGATCGGCGCATTCAGCGCCCTGGCACTGCAGTCCCTGCACCCCCACTCCATGTGGGGCACCTACCAGAACTCGGCACTGCTCAAACGGAAAGAAGCATTAGCCCGTCTGTTCCGCACCGCCGACTTCGTCTCCACCCGAACCTTCGGCAGCCTCGACGAAGTCGACAGGGTCGGCCACCGCGTCCGCCGCATCCACAGCGTCCTGACCGGCACCGACGAGGACGACGGAAGCAGCTTCCGCATCGACGAGGAAGAAAACCTCCGCTGGGTCCACTGCGCCGAGATCTACCCCTACCTGCTCGTCGCCCGCGCCGCAGGCGTCCCCCTCACCAACACCGATGCCGACACCTACGTCAACGAACAACGCCGATCGGCAGCCGTCGTGGGACTCGACCCCGAACGCGTCCCCGGTTCGGTCGCCGAACTCGAGAACTACTTCGAACGGATGCGCCCCGAACTACGCATGACCGAAAGCGCCCGAAGCGGCTCGAAAATGTGGGCCAACACCCCCGCACCCATCCGCCTGAGCGCGCTGCGCATCGCCTACCCCTACCTTGCCGGACTCGGCGTCGCACTCCTACCCGGCTGGGCCCGGACCCACTTCGGACTGCCCGCCACCGGTCGCCGAGCACGCGCGCTCGAAACGACCTCAACCGGACTGGCCAGGATCACCAGACGAGGCATGAAGGTGCTCCCCGACAAGTACATCGGTACCGCCGAACAAACCCGCCGCATCCGCTACGCCAAGGAACTCATGCGCGCCACCGGCAACGCATGACCCGTGCGGGCACACCCCGCGAGACGCAACTCAGCACGCACCTCCGGCAGCCACCCGCCCACCAGCTCAATCATCCACATAGGACATCACGTGCTTGAGACGGCTGTACTCCTCCAAACCGTGCCTGCCGAAATCCCGCGCCGACGCCGAATGCTTGAACCCGCTGTGCGGCATCTCCGCCACGAACGGATGGTGCGCGTTGAGCCACACCGTGCCCGCCTGCAACCGCCTCGCCATCCGCATCGCACGAGCGTGATCCCGAGTCCACGCACTGGCCACCAAGCCGTACCGCACCCCGTTGGCGAGCTCCACCGCCTCCTGCTCGTGTGAGAACTGCTGCACCGTCACCACCGGCCCCAACACCTCGTGCTGCACCAGCTCGTCATCCTGTTCCATCCCCGCCAACACCGTGGCTTCGTGAAAGAAGCCCGCAGTCCCCTCCCGTCGGCCACCAGCCACCAGCCGCGCGTGCTCGGGCAAGCGGTCGAGATGCTCCTCCACCAACTCCAACTGCCCCAGACTGTTCAACGGCCCGAACGACGCACCCGAATCCCGGGGAGCCCCCGGCCGCATTTCCCGAGCCCGCTCGGCCAACCCCGCCACCAACTCGTCATAGACCGCAGGCCCCGCCAACACCCGACTCGCAGAGGTACAGCTCTGCCCGGCGTTGCCGAACGCAGCCCGCGCGATCTCCGGGACCGCACGCCCCAAATCGGCATCGTCGAAAACCACCGCAGGCGCCTTGCCCCCCAGCTGCAAATGAGCCCGCTTCAAATCGGCAGCCGTCGACCCCGCCACCTCCATACCGGACCGCACCGAACCGGTGATCGAAAACATTCCCGGCACCTCGTGCGCCACCATCGCCCGGCCACTGTCCCGATCGCCACACACCAGGTTCAGCACCCCCGGCGGCAACAACTCCCCCGCGATCTCCACCAACAAAGCCGTACTCACCGGCGTCGTCTCCGCCGGCTTGAGCACCACCGTGTTCCCCGCCGCCAACGCCGGCGCGAACTTCGAGACCGCCAACAACAGCGGATGCGTCCACGACGTGACCTGCGCGCACACACCGATGGGCTCCCTGCGGGCCAACGAGGTGTAAGAACGCTCGTACTCCCCCGCGGCGCCACTTTCGAGCACCCTTGCCGCCGCCGCGTAGAACCGGAGCAGATCGACGGCCGCGGGCAACTCCTCATCCCGCACCACCGACCACAACTTGCCCGTGTTCCGGCACTCCGCCGCGATCAACTCCGCACCGCGAGCCTCAACCGCATCGGCGATGCGCAACAGAAGCATCTGCCGTTCCCTCGGAGTCGTCTGCGACCACGCCTCGTACGCCAATGCCGCGACCCGCATCACCTCGTCGACGTCGGTCCAACGCGTCAACGGAGCAGTACCGATCTGCTCACCCGTACTCGGATCCACCAGCGGCAACGTCTCACCCGCGACCGTGTCCACCTGGCCGCCATCGACGAAATTGCGCAGTTCGAGCGTGGTCACGAAGCCTCCATCGCCTCAGACAAGGTCGTACTCCCGCCGCCCGCGCGAAACCACGCGAGACATTCAGGACGGAACCGACCTCCCGGCCCCGCACGGCACAGACCGCTTCGGCGGCGTCAACAGCAAACCCTATCGCCGAGGCCGGCGCCTGACGACGAACTCGCCCCGGCGACGGATCAACCGATCCGCGAGACCCGCGACTCCCGCAACACCACCTGCACGCCAGTACCCACCGCCAGCAGCACCACTACCGGGGCGAAAGCCCACCGATAGGCCACATCCACCGGAAGATCCGCGGTCCACCTCAACATCAGCCCGACGGACAATTGGATCAACACAGCCGCCGTGAACCCGCCCATGTTCACCACTCCGGTAGCCGTCCCCGACCGGTGGGCCGCATTCGCCGCTCGCGCTCCGTCGAAGGCCAGCATCGAGGCACCACCTCCGGCACCGATCACCGCCAGCACCGCGAGCAGGACCGGCATGGGCAGCGCACCCGGCCAACCGATCAGCACCAGCCAGGAGACGGCGACCGCGACCGACAGCCCGAAGGTGAAGCGTTCACGCCGCCCGGTCCGCCCGGAGATGAACTGCCCCGCGAACCAAGAACCGGCGATGAACACGAGCACGCAGCACATCAACAACATGCCCGCCGAGCTCTCGCCGTACCCCTGCGCCTGCGTCAACCAAGGCGCACCCCACAGCGCCGTGATCGCCAGGAACTGCGACATCAGCACGAAATGCACCCAGAAGGAGTGCCGAGTTCCGCGCCTGCCCACCACCGCGCGCAACGTCTGCCCGACGCGCTCCTCCGGAGCCCGCTCGTCCTGCGGCCCGACTGCGGCGGGACGGTCCCGGATCAGCATCCAAGCCGCCACCGCGAGCAGCATCGTCACCCCGGCCGCACCGAGGAACGTCGGGACCCAACCCAGCCCGGACAGCGACGCGGTCAACGGGATGGTCGACACCAACTGTCCCGTTCCGCCGATCAAACCGGTCAACGCCGCGATCCTGCCGAACCTCTCAGCTGGGAACCACTGCGCGGCCAGTCGCAGCACATTCGTGAACATGAAGGCATCGCCGAAACCGATCAGCATCCGGCCGGCCACACCACCGACCGCCGAACCGCTGACGGCGAAGATCGCCGAACCGACTCCCAGCGCCAGCATTCCGGCGGCGATCACCCTGCGCGGACCGAGACGGTCAGCGAGCACGCCCGACGGCACCTGCAGGGCCAAGTACACACCCAGCTGCAGCGCCGAGAAGATCGCGAGCAACGCGGGCCCGGACGAGAAGCGCTCCAACGCCGCCGGAGCCGCCACGCCGAGGCTGGCCCGGTGGAACAGCGAGACGAAGTAACAGACGGCTCCGACGCCCCACACCAGCCAGGCCATCCGAGGAGGACCGGCCTCGGCGCTCCGCTGCCGGGCGGCAGTTCTCCCAGCCGGCTCGTCCCTCACTGCGGTGTCATGCACGAATAACCCCTCCCATCTTGTATTCACCTTAGATACAAGATGGCTCCAAGTACGATGTCCCCGTGTCGAGAGCAACACCACCCGAACCCGTGTCCCCGGCCACACCCCCGGGGCGCACCCCATCCGAGACCGCGGAGCCACCAGCCGCCGACCGCGCCTACCGCCACGTCAAAACCGGACTCCTCGACGGCACCTACCCAGACGGACACCTGCTGTCGGAAGGCGAGATCGCCACCACCCTGGAAATGTCCCGCACCCCGGTCCGGGAAGCGTTCCTGCGACTGCAGACCGAAGGATTCCTCCGGCTCTACCCCAAACGCGGAGCACTCGTCGTCCCGGTCACACCCACCGAAGCCCGCTCCCTCGTCGAGGCGCGACTGGCCCTGGAGAGCTTCGCCATCGACGCGCTCGCCGCCCAAGGGGTTCAGCTGATGACCGAGATCGGCGAGGAACTCGTCAGCCACCCCGGTTGCAACGTCGCAGACCTCAGCGACGCGGACATGCACGAGGCCGATCGCGACTTCCACGCCCGACTCGTCTCCTCCGCGGGCAACCCCGTGATCCAAGACCTCTACAGCGCGCTACGCGACCGGCAAATGCGCATCACCGCCACAGCCCGGACCCACACCCGCCGCCCGCGCATCACCGACCAGCACGAAAAGCTCGCGGCAGCCATCCGACACGGCGATGCCGCCCTCGCCAAAGCCCGACTGCGTGAGCACCTCCTCGACACCGTGCGCGCACTGGGAGTCTCCGGGGGCCCCATGCTCGAAGCCCCCACAGACGAAGGCTGATTTCCTCGTTGGCTCTGGACTCCCCCTGCCACGAGGGACAAAGCAGGGCCGGAGCCGGTGCCGATCACGCGGCGGAAGCGTTCTTGAATACAGGTGATCGGCGGCGGGATGAGCTGGTTGGGTCGTGGACGCCGGTCGGTGACTCGTAGCGGACCGATTCCCGATCCTGCCCCACAGCCGGGCACGGCTTGTCAGTTGATGCAGGGATGCCTGAACGGGATTCCGACTTTCGCGGACGAACCCGCCTGCGGCAGGCGAATACGAACGGTTCCAAGATCCGCGCGGGTATACGATCAGCGGCATGACAACGCGGCTTGTTCAGATTGCGATGAATGCCCGGGACGACTCCGCACTCGGCCAGTTCTGGGCGGAGGCGCTGGGCTGGAGTACTTCCGTCGAGGAACCCGGCATCGTGACCAACATCAATCCCGTGGGCTTCGTCTATCCCGGCCCCACCGCCGTCTGCATCGACGTCATTACCGTCCCAGAACCCAAGACGGTGAAGAACCGCGTGCACGTCGACCTCGCCACCACCTCGGCGGCCCATCACGCGGACCTGGTCGCGCGCCTCCAGAACCTCGGCGCGACCCCCGCCGACGTGGGCCAGGGCGACGTGCCGTGGACGGTCCTCGCCGACCCGGAAGGCAACGAGTTCTGCGTGCGGGAGCCCCGGACGACCTACCGGGACACCGGGCCGATCGCCGCAGTGGTGGTCGACTGCGCCGATCCGCGGGCCATGGCCCGGTTCTGGGGCGAGGCGATGGACTGGACCCTGCACGAGGTCACCGACGATCACGCGGTACTGCGCTCCGCCAAGGGGGTCGGCCCGTACCTGGAGTTCCACCACACACCCGACGTGAAGACCGTGAAGAACCGCGTCCACCTCGACCTCCGGCCGTACCCCGGTGACGATCAAGCGGCGGAAGTGACCCGGCTGCGGAATCTCGGCGCCACCGACATCGACCTCGGCCAGCGCGACGTGCCGTGGACGGTCCTCGCCGACCCGGAAGGCAACGAGTTCTGCCTCCTCACCCCGCTCTGACGCGGAGCCTTGCCGACCCTCACCGTGAAAACCAGCGACGGCTACCAGCCGGGCCTCGACGACACCATCGCCTGCGCCACTGAGGGTCCCGGTAGCACCGACGAAGTTCCGATCGGAAAACCGTTTGAGCATTCCTTCCGGTTTCTCGTAGGTTGCCTGCGGCCCCGTCGCAGTGAGGACAGAGGACAAGACCGCATGACCCCGCCTGCTCTGTAGACCTGACACCTTCTTCCGCTCACCTCTAAGCCGACCCTCCCGTCGGCTATGCCGGGCTGCCCATGCGCGCCCGGTCATACAGCGATTGAGGCCGTGCGCAATCGGCCTCGTGTCAGCTCTGGAGAGCTCATGTCTTCACAACCTCATACCGTTCTGCGCTGGGTCGTTCGTCGGACCAGGCTGCCTCTGCTGTCGTTGCGGTGCGTGGACTGTCGGTCGGAGTCGGCCACCATCGGCGAGGGCAGGTTCCGCGTCAACGCCAACGGCAAGCTGCTGGACGTGTGGCTACTGGTCCGCTGCGTGTCCTGCGATCGGACGAGCAAGCTCACCGTGCACGAGCGAGTGCCGGTCAGATCCTTCGATCCGGCCGAGCTCGACGGCTACCGCGTCAACGATCCGGAGCTGGTGGTCTCAAGGCTGTTGGATCCGCTGCTCGCCCGGCGCAACCGTTTCACCCTCGACTGGACGGGGGCCTGGCGGCTGGGCACCCCGTCAGCACGGCTGGACGAGGCGTGGCCGGTCCAAGTAAAGGTCGTCTTCGAGGATCTGGTGCCGGTGCGCCCAGAGCGGCTCATCGCGCAAGGGCTCGGCCTCAGCAGGAACGAGGTGCTGCGCCGGATCAAGTGCGACATTCCGCTGCGCCGTCCGACGAGCGCCGGGTTCACATTTGCCGTGATGGCCGGGACCAGCGGGATGTAACCGCGACGCGCGATCCCCTCAAGTATCCATGCGAAATACACCTCGCCCAGCGGCGGCTCCGGCCGCATGGAGTCGCCGCTGGACGGCCACGGTGTGCGCGTGGCGATCAGTACTCAACGAGCGCCCGTTGAGTACTGATCGCCAAAGCCGTGAACAGCAACGATCCCTCGTAGCGTTCGATCTGACACGGATCTTCTCCAGCCTTCTAGCGTCCACCACCGCAGTGGGCACCTCCAGCGGATCCGCCAGGAACGCCCCAAATACCGCACCGTGGCGAGCTGAAGGCTGAAGCCCAGGCGGTTGCGCTCGCCGCGGTGCCGCCCAACCGGGACGCGGTCGGCGTCATCGAAGCAGAAGAAGCGCTCCAGCTCCGTTGGGGGATCCGTGCTAGGCGGTCGGTCGGGTTTTGCGAGCTGCCGCCATCACCGGCCAGAGCCGGAAGGGGAGGTTGCGCACGGTGATTCCGGTGCGGGTCGCGGGCACGAGGAGGTGGGATGCGATCGCGACGCCGCGCTGACGTCGCATCACGCGTTTCCGGTGCGTGTGTTCGTATTGGCACAATGCCGTCGCGAGCTCGCCCGGCTGGGCGGTGAGCTCGCGCGCGAGGGTGGCCGCGCCGGCGATGGCCATGCTGGATCCCTCGCCGAGCAACGAGACGCAGCTCGCTGCGTCGCCGACGAGGACGATACGGCCCCGCTTCCAGGAATCGAGCCGTACTCGACTGACGGAGTCGAAGTAGAGGTCCTCGCTGGCACGGACTCGGTCGAGGAGTTCGGGCACCCGCCATGCCATGCCGCTGTAGGCGTCGAGCACCAGCTGCCTATTGTGACCCATGTCCTGGTCACGGATGGTCGGCCGCGCAGGACCGCGGAAGATGAATGCCGCCATCTCGCGACCGGTGGCGGGATGGACCGCGACCGCCCGGCCGGGTGCATTGTGCATGAGCACGGCCCCATCCGCGGTGCTCGACTTCAGGGTTGTCGTGGCGATGTAGAGACCAAGGTGGGTGAGGAACCGCGGTTCGGGTCCGAAGGCGAGTCGACGCACTCGCGAGTGCAGCCCGTCGGCGCCGACCACGAGATCGAAACGGCGCGGCGCACCCCGTTCGAAGGTCACATCCACGCCCTGTCCGTCGTCGCGCAGGCTCAGCACGCTGTCGTCGTAGATGACCTCGGTGTGCGCACTTGCCGCACGGTTCAGGATCGCGGCCAGCGCACTACGTGGGATCTCCACCGCGGCAGTGCTGGCCTGGGAGGGAATCCAGCCGATACGGCCACCGCTGCCGTCCACAACGGTGAGCGAGCGCGCGAGCGTCGCCGCCTCACGCAACGAACCCAGCAAGTTCATCTGCTCGATCACGGGCAGGGCGGGGCCACGAACGTCCACCGGGCTTCCGCTCGAACGCTGAGCTGCCGCTTTCTCGACAACGGTGGTGTCGATCCCACCTCGCCCCAACCAGTAGGCCAGCGTCGAGCCCGCGATCCCCGCACCGACCACAAGAACGCTCCGAATGCTCACCAGTACATGATTCCCGAGCCACAGACACCACACCAACCCGACTCATCGAGCCAAGACAATGCCGGCGGCGGCCTCTGCGCCACTGCTGGGAATCAACCCAGCAGAGCCAACGATCCCGTCTATGATCCGGCCTACCCAATGGGCAAAGTGTTCTTCAACATCCTGGCGACCTTCCCGAGTTCGAGGTCGACCTGCTGCGGATGCGCACGAAGGAAGGGATGACCGCAGCTCGCCGAGGGGCAAGCTGCGGCAAACAGCCCAAGTTCTCGGTCAAGCAGCAGTGCGAGCAGCTCGTTGCGCTTTCTGGTGTTTTGTGAGGTGGTTACTTGGTGCGTTAGTTTCGGTCAGTACTGAAATTATCGTGGCTGTTAAGTAGTTATGCACTGCGCTGACCATTGATGGAGGGCAACACTGAACCACCGTCGCGCTCGAACGCTCCGTTGGTACGGGCGAAGGCCAGCCCGACGCGATGCTGGTCGGCAACCTGCCCATCAACGGCGCGACGTTCTCGATTCCTCCGGTTCTCTTCGTCAGCGTCCTCGTGGACTACTCGCAAACTCGGGGACGTGCTGCTCCCCTGCGGCAGCGACGCCCGAGTCGCTGCCGCACGGGAATCAGCCGAGCGCACCACCAGGTCCGGCAGTAGGTGGCTCGGTCGACTCATCGCCACCGAGGGCCTGCGGCGCTCCCGATCGACCGACCAGATTCGTGGGGCTGGGCACCTCCTTGCGGGCCACTGCCTCAGCCGCCCGCACCGCCTCGGCCACCTCCGGATTCGTCGACGTGTCGAACCACGCCGCCACCGACTCGTCGTCCTCCTCCGGCTTCGCCTCGGGCGCTTCCTCTGCCGGGGGCTCGTAGCGGAACACGCCGTCCTCCCCCGGTGCTCCGAGCATGCGGGCGAAACCTTCCAACGACTTGCCGAAGTCGCTGGGCACCATCCACACCTTGTTCGCATCGCCCTGCGCCATCTGCGGCAAGGTCTGCAGGTACTGGTAGGCGAGCAACTCGGGAGTCGGCTTTCCACGCTTGACCGCGGCGAACACCTTCTCGATGGCCTTGGCCTGCCCTTGAGCCTGCAGGTACCGGCTGGCCCGCTCACCCTGAGCGCGCAAGATGCTCGACTGCCGATCGGCCTCGGCGGACAAGATCGCCGCCTGCTTGGCCCCCTCGGCGGCCAAGATCTGCGACTGCTTCTGGCCCTCGGCGGTCTTGATCGATGATTCCCGCTCGCCCTCGGCGTTGAGGATCATCGCGCGCTTCTCTCGGTCGGCGCGCATCTGCTTTTCCATCGAATCCTGGATCGACGGCGGTGGGTCGATCGCCTTGAGCTCAACCCGCGCGACGCGGATGCCCCAACGACCCGTCTCCGTGTCCAGCACCCCGCGCAACTGGGTGTTGATCTGGTCGCGAGACGTGAGGGTCTCTTCCAAGCTCATCCCGCCGACGACGTTGCGCAACGTCGTCGTGGTCAACTGCTCGACGCCCTCGATGTAGTTCGAGATCTCGTAGACCGCCGAACGCGAATCGGTGACCTGGAAATATACGACGGTGTCGATCGACACCGTGAGATTGTCCTGGGTGATGACCGGCTGCGGTGGGAAGGAGACCACCTGCTCCCGAAGATCGATCCGCGCCCGAACCTTGTCCAGGAACGGCACCAAGAAGTTCAACCCCGGCTCGGCCACACCTCGGAACTTCCCGAGTCGTTCCACCACCGACGCCTGCGCCTGCGGCACGACCAGTACCGCCTTGACCGCGATCACGATCACCAGCAGCGCGATGACCGCCAGCACGATCGTTCCGATCGGCTCCACTTCGCCTCCTCAAGGGCCAGCCCACACGACGGCAGTGGCCCCAGAGATCTCCACGACCGTCACGGTCTGCCCCGCCTCGATTACCTGGGTTTCGTCAAGCGCTCGGGCCGACCACACCTGGCCCTCGATGCGGATCCGCCCACCATGCGCATCCACCGTGGCCTCCACTACGGCGTTCTTGCCCGGCAACGCCTCCACGTTGGTCTTGAGGTCGCGACCGGTCTGCAGCCGCCGTTTGAGAGCAGGTCGAGCGAGGAGGATCAATCCCAAGGACAGAACGCCGAAGACCACCGCATCCAATCCGAGCGGCACTCCCAGTGCCGACGCGCCGGCAGCTGCGAGCGCACCCGCCCCCAACATGACCAGCACGAAATCCCCGGAGACCGTCTCTGCCGTGATGAGCACTACGGCCGCGATCAACCACAGTACGGAGACCATGCATTCATACTGGCAGACCGAACGCCGCACAGCGCCCGCCGAAATCCGGCAAGATTGACGCGTGACGGTAAATACCCGATTGGCGTTCAGCCGAACGGGTGAGCGGAGCAGGAACGGAGTCCCGCTGCGCTCACCCGTTCGGCACTCCCGCGAACGGCGCTACTCCGTGACGAAGTCGATCAGCTGTTCCATCGCCGAGAGCAATGGGGTCTGCACATCGCGGAAGCTGGTGACACCCGCGAGTACGCGCCGCCACCCCTCCGCGGGCTCACCCCAGCCGAGCTCGGCACACACCCCTTCTTTCCACTCCACTCCTCGCGGCACACTCGGCCACGCCGCGATACCGACCGCGGCAGGTTTGACCGCTTCCCACACGTCGACGTATGGATGCCCGGTGATCATCACGTTCGGATCGTCGATGCCGGACACCAGTCGCGACTCCTTGGATCCCGGAACCAGGTGATCCACCAGGACCCCGATCCGGCGTCCCGGTGAGGGCCCGAACTCGTCGAGCATCCCGGGCAGATCGTCCACCCCGTGCAACGGTTCGACCACCACTCCTTCGACCCGCAGATCATGCCCCCACACCCGCTCGACGAGCTCGGCATCGTGGACGCCCTCCACCCAGATCCGGCTGCCGCGAGCCTCGCGCGCACGCAGGTTCGACACCCGCACCGACCCGGAGGCGGACCTGGTCGGTGCTGCTGCCGGGGCTTGCTGCGACGGCTCCACCAGCGTCACCGGTTTGCCCTCGTGGAGGAAAGCTGCCGGGCGCATCGGAAACAACCGGTACTTGCCGTGGCGATCTTCGAGCACCACGTTTCCCTTCTCCACCCGCACCACCGCGCCGCAGAAGCCACTCGCGGCATCCTCGACCACCAGTCCGCGTTCGGCCGCGATCTCGGGAACCGAACGACGCCGCCGACCTGTCAGGACATCTTTTCCGTAGTTGAACGAACGCACCTTCGGGACAGTAATCGGAGCGCCGTCGAACCGGCGAGTGCCCACGCCGCGAATACTCACCCCCGGAATTTCGGCAACCGCACCGGATCCGTAGGCTTGATGGACGTGTCATGTCCCAGCGCAACGATGGTCGTCTGGACCTCCGCATGGCTGCACGGCGCAGCCGCTTCCGATGATGTGCTCGATGCCCTCAGCACGTGGGCCGAGGTGCACGAAGTGCAGGCCGCCGACCAGAATCTCGCCACCACTTTGGACCTTCCCGGCCCGGGGGAAACACCCGCTGGGCCGGCACTGTTGCTCGCCGCGCTGCGCAAGGCAGGCGCGAGTACCGGCGAGCTGGTGCTCCCGGTCGCCGGTGATGTGCGCGGACTCGGCGGAGCCTCCGAGTTCACGAACGCGGCCCTGCGGCATGCCGAAGCGGCGGTGCTGCCCGAGGTAGGTCTGGGACTCGTCCCGCAGCGCGTCGCCGAGGGAATCCTGCGTTGGACGATCTTCGCGACGGGTGAACTTCCTCCGTTCGAGAACCTGCCCATCGGCGAAGCCGAACACGGGATGTCCTCGGCGATGCGGGAAGCCGCCAGCACGCTGATCGATCTCGACATCGCCAAGCACCGGCCCGGTGTGCGTGAGGAGATCTCCGAAACGGTCTCCTCCCACCCGAAACCATCGTGGCCGGACGACGTTCCGCAGCGCCCCTTGCGGGTACTGCAGCGCGCCGCCGAGGTCGAAGCGATCCTTTGGGTGGCCACTGACGACGCCCCCGGCGGCGCGCTCTCGGCATCGGCGACCCGCGCTCGGATGGACGCGCTCAAACCGCTGTTCGATTCGGTCCGAGCTGCCCGGCGCGCCGCGATCGCCGAGATGGTCCGCGTGCTGACCGACCGCGCCGACCAGCACTGAACCGGGCCCGGCCCGCTCGTCCGCCGCATGCGGGTGAGTGGCCGGACTCTGAATGCGGCAAGGCGGCTCGGCGTGCTCTCACACGAGCGGCTTGCCCTTCCTGATCCGTCGGCGCAGGTCCCACAGGTAGTAGTTGTAGGGGAACGCGCGCACGGCCGGGGGTGCGTCGCAGTACGGCTCCGATCGTCGACATCAACCGGTCGAAGCGCCGTTGGTCTCGTTCGCTCCAGTGCAGCCGCATCTCCTCGCGGAAGCGCTGCATCTACGACCACGTGATCGACGAGATCGCCACCAGTACGGTCGAGGCGCTCAAGACGGCCGCGACGGACGCGACCGCCATGACCAGGGCCGCCCTCGGCAACATCGTGCAGAAGATCATCGAAGACCCCCGGCGCGCGGCAGGCTGCTGTTCTCGGCGGCCCTGACCAGTCCCGTCATCGCCGAGCGCCGGTTGCGGTCCACCCGACTGTTCGGCGACCTGCTCAGCGGACAGGCCAGGGACTTCTACGAACTCGCCGACGGCACCGAAGTCGACCTGACCGCCCAGTTCCTGGTCGGCGGACTGGCGCGCGCGCTCACCGCATGGCTCGACGGCACGCTGCAGGTCAGCGAGGACGGCTTGGTGGACGGCTGCACCGAGTTGTTCCTGGCCCGTGCCGAGAAGACCGCGGCGAAATGACGCGACGTCGCCGGGCACGTGCCATCAACCACATCGCGCCGTTTCCCCGGAATCTCCGCCAGGAGTGCCCGAGGCGCCGGTCCGAGCCTCAGCAGCAGCCCGGCGCGCAGGGCTCACCGTTGGCGGTGCACCCCGCAGCCGCCAGCACCGACAGCTTCCGCGGCTGCACCTGGTCGACATGTTCGGCGACCAGCTCCGCGATCATCTGAACGAACCGAGGATCGGTACCCGCCGTCCCGGCCCTGGTGAAGCCCATGCCCAACTCGGCGGCCTTCTCCGCGGCCTCGTTGTCGAGGTCCCAGACCACCTCGAGGTGATCTGAAACGAACCCGATCGGGCTGACCACGACCGACTCCACGCCTCGATCGTGCAACTGCTCGACGTGATCGACGATGTCCGGTTCCAGCCATGGCACGGCCGGTGGCCCGGACCGCGACTGCCAGACCACGTCGTAGCTGTCCACGCCCACCGAATCGGCGACCAGCCGGGCCGTCTCCGCAACTTGCCGCGAATACCATCCCGGTTCACCGTCGGGGCCCGCCAACTCGTCGGCCTTCAGCGGGATCGAGTGCGCCGTGAACACCAAGCGCGCCTGCCGACCCGCCTCCCCGAGCTCGGCGAAAGCCCGCCGAACCGCGTCCGCGTTGGCTTCCACGAACAGCGGATGGTCGAAGAACTGGCGCAGCTTGACCAGCTCCGGCGCCTCCTGGCCGACCGATTCGCGGGCTCGCGCGATGTCCTCGTGATACTGCTTGCAACCCGAATACCCGCCCCACGCCGAAGTGGGGAACACCAGCGCCCGCCGCACACCGTCGTCGGCCATGCTCGCGACCGCGTCCTCGATCATGGGGTGCCAGTTGCGATTGCCGAAGTAGACGGGCAATTGCCTGCCCTGCTCGCGCAGTTCGGCTTCCAACGCGGAGATGATGTCACGGTTGAGCCGATTGATCGGTGAAACGCCACCGAAGTGATGATAATGCTCAGCGACCTCGTCCAACCGCTCCGGCGGCACCCCGCGACCACGGGTGACGTTCTCCAGAAACGGACGGACTTCCTCCGGACCCTCCGGGCCCCCGAACGACAAGAACAGCAACGCGTCAAAGCTCACCCGACCATGATGCCGTTGAGCGTTCGGAGGTGCCCGCCTGGGTGAAGCCGCGACGTCTGTCACACGCCCATCGCGTGCACTCCCCCGTCGACCATCACCATCGACCCCGTCGTCTTCGGCAACCAGTCCGACAACACCGCGCACACCGACTGCGCCACCGGAGTCGGGTCCTCGACGTCCCAGCCCAACGGCGCGCGCTCGCCCCAGTTGGCCTCCAACTCCTCGAAGCCGGGGATGGATTTGGCCGCCATCGTCCGAACAGGGCCCGCCGAGACGAGGTTCACCCGCACTCCTCGCGGACCCAGCTCCCGTGCGAGGTACCGGGACGTCGACTCCAACGCGGCCTTGGACACGCCCATCCAGTCGTAGGCGGGCCACGCGACTCGTGCGTCGAAATCCATTCCGACGATCGAAGAACCCTGCCCCAGCAGCGGCATCACAGCCGTGGACAACGACTTCATCGAGTAGGCCGAAACCTCGAGAGCCTTCGACACGTCCTCCCACGGGGCCGCGAGGAAGTCCCCGCCCAGGCACGACGCCGGTGCGAAACCGATCGAGTGAACAACCCCGTCGAGGCCGTCCACGTGCTCCCGCACCTTCTCGGCCAACCCGTCCACGTGCTCCTGGTCGGTAACGTCGAGCTCGATCACCGGCGCCGGCTTGGGCAGCCGCTGCGCGATCCGCTCGATCAGGCGCAACCGCCCGAACCCGGTGAGCACTACCTCCGCACCCTGTTCCTGGGCGACCTTGGCCGTATGGAATGCGATCGACGCATCCGTGATCACGCCCGTGACCAAAACCCGCTTGCCTTCGAGCAACCCGCTCACGTACATCCTCCACAGCGAACAAAAAGCGACAACAAGAGCAACAACCGGACCGCACGTCCGGTCCGCACGAAAAGAACCGTCCTCAGTGGCCCATTCCCAGGCCACCGTCAACCGGGAGCACCGCACCGGTGATGTAACCGGCCTGATCCGAAGCCAGCCACGCCACGGCCGACGCGACCTCTTCCGCCGCGGCGAACCGGGCCAACGGAATCTGGCCGAGGATCTCCTTCTTCCGCTCCTCCGAGAGCTCATCGGTCATGTCCGTGGTGACGAATCCGGGCGCGACCACGTTCGCCGTGATGCTGCGTGAACCGAGCTCTCGCGCGATCGACCGCGACAACCCCACCAGACCGGCCTTGCTCGCCGCATAGTTCGCCTGCCCGGCACCACCGGAGAGGCCCACCACGGACGACACGAACACCATCCGTCCACGCCGGTTGCGCAGCATGCTGCTCGCGGCACGCTTGGCCACCCGGTACGAACCGGCGAGGTTCGCGTCCAGAACCCGACCGAACTGATCCTCCCCCATGCGCAACAGCAGACCGTCGTCGGTGATGCCCGCGTTGGCGATCAACACCTCGACCTTGCCGTGCTCCGCCTCGACCTCGTCGAACGCCGCATCGACCTGACCGGCATCGGTCACATCGCAGCGCACCCCCAACAGGCCTTCAGGGGCACCGGAGCCGCGGTGAGTCACCGCGACCTTGTCCCCCGCTGCCTCGAACGCCCTCGCGATCGCCAACCCGATACCGCGGTTGCCGCCGGTCACCAGTACCGACCGTGCCACTGTCGATCTACCTCCAGATCACCCTTCGAAGAACCAGGGCGAACGATCCGGCCGGGACACCAGTACGCGGGCACGGTCCAAGATTCGTTTCGACCCGCCGAGACAGTATCGGCTACCAGCGGGTACTCCCTCATCGCGTAGGTACAGATATCGACGCGCCGTGTCGTGGCTCACCCACAACATGATGGACTGCAGCGAACTGCCAGCAGACACTGGCACCGATCCCGATCCTGGAGGAGTGGGCCCCCGAAATGACCGCCACACCTTCCACTGCGGCCGACGTGCCGGAATTCGCCGCGGACCTGCGCGCGGCACTCGACGGCCACGCCCGGTTCGACCCCGGCACGCGCGCGCTGTACGCCACCGACGCCTCGAACTACCGGCAGCTGCCGACCGGAGTCGTGTTTCCCCGAAACGACTCCGACGTCGCCGCGACGATCGCCTTCGCGCGCGAGCACGGCCTGCCCATCACCAGTCGCGGCGCCGGAACGAGCATCGCGGGCAACGCGGTGGGAACAGGGCTGGTCATCGACTTCGCCCGCCACATGAATCGGATACTCGACGTGGACCCGGAGGCCCGCACGGCCACCGTCCAGCCCGGTGTGGTCCTCGACACGCTTCGCTCCGCCGCCGCACCGCACGGTTTGACGTTCGGGCCCGATCCGTCCACCCACAGCCGTTGCACCCTCGGCGGCATGATCGGCAACAACTCGTGCGGCACTCACTCGGTGGCATGGGGCAAGACCGTCGACAACGTCCATTCCCTCGACCTGTTGCTCAGCGACGGCACGCGGCTGCGAGCGGGCCCCACTCCCCCGGAACAGCTCGACGCGCTCTGCGCCCGCGGCGACCGGATCGGACGACTCCACCAACAGCTGCGCTCGCTCGCCGACGACACCGGCGACCTCGTGCGCAGCTCCTTTCCCGATCTCACCCGCCGGGTCTCCGGATACAACCTCGACCAGTTGCTTCCCGAGAACGGTTTTCACCTCGCCCGCGCCCTCGTCGGGACCGAAGGCAGCTGCGCCACCGTGCTCGGGGCCACTGTCCGACTCGTCGAATCCCCCGCTGCGCGTGCGCTGACCGTCCTCGGTTTCGCCGACACCTACGCAGCGGCAGACGAGGTCACTCGCCTGCGCGGCCTGGGCGCGCTCGCCATCGAAGGACTCAGCCCCGAACTCGTCGACGTCGTCCGCCAGCGCAATCCGGAGTCACCGGCGCTCGGACTGCTTCCCGGCGGTCGCAGCTGGCTGTTGGTCGAGACCGGCGGCGAGGACCAGCGCGCGGCCGAAGCCGCCGCCCAGCGCATCGTGCGGACGATGGGCGACCGGACGGAGTCGGTGGTCCACACCGCACCTGCCCGCATCGCGGCGCTGTGGAAGATCCGCGAGGAAGGGTCCGGTTACTCCACCCGCATGTCGGATGGTTCGGAACGCTGGTCCGGCTGGGAAGACGCGGCCGTCCCGCCGGAAAACCTCGGTGCGTACCTGCGTCGTTTCGACGCGCTGCTCGAACGCTTCGGACGCCGCGGTGTCACCTACGGGCACTACGGCGACGGCTGCATCCACGTACGCATCGACTTCGACCTGTTGTCGGACTCCGGCGCGGCCCAGTACCGGTCGTTCATGGAAGCCGCCGCGGAGCTCGTGGTCTCCCACGGCGGCTCCGTCTCCGGCGAGCACGGTGATGGCCAGGCCCGTTCGGAGCTGCTGTCCACCATGTACCCGCCCGAAGTGATCAAGGCGTTCGAACGCTTCAAGCACGCCTTCGACCCCGAAGACCTGCACAATCCCGGGCAGATCGTGCGCCCGCGCTCGCTCGACTCCGATCTGCGGTTGCTGGTGGCGCCACCTCGTATCCCGAGCCGGACCACGCTCGCGCTGCACGAGGACGGCAACGACCTCGCCACCGCCACACGCCGGTGCGTCGGAATCGGCAAGTGCCTCAACCCCTCCGGTGGCGTCATGTGCCCCAGCTACCGGGTGACCAAGGACGAGAAGCACTCCACCCGCGGCCGGGCCCACCTACTGTTCGAGATGCTGGCGGGCAAGGTCGTCAAGGGCGGTTGGCGCTCCGAGGAGGTCCGCGACGCGCTGGACCTGTGCCTGTCCTGCAAGGGCTGCAAGACCGACTGCCCCGTCGGCGTGGACATGGCCACCTACAAGGCCGAGTTCCTGCACCGGCACTACCGGCACCGCCCACGCCCGGCATCGCACTACTCGATGGGGTTCCTGCCGCTGGCCCTCGCGGTGGGCCAGCACCTGCCCCGCATCACCAACGGATTGCTCAACGGTCCACTCGCGCCGCTGATCAAACGGCTGGGCGGCATCGCGCCGCAACGGAGCATCCCTGCCCTCGCGCCACGCACTCTTCGCTCCTGGTGGGCCGGGCGAGCAAGCACCACCGGTTCGGGAGGGACGACGCGCGCCGTGCTCTTCCCGGACACTTTCACCAACCACTTCGATCCGCACATCGGCCAGGACGCCGTTGCCGTAATGGAAGAACTGGGCCACACCGTCGAGTTCCCGCGCGGGCAGGTCTGCTGTGGACTCACGTGGCACTCCACCGGCCAGCTCGGAACGGCGCGGAAGGTGCTCCGCCGGACCGCACGCCTCCTTCGCCCCCAGATCGACGCGGGCATGCCGGTGGTCGGGCTCGAACCCAGCTGCACCGCGTTCCTGCGCAACGACGCGCTCGAACTCGCTCCGGGCGACCCCGACGTCACCGCCCTGGCCAAGGCCACCAAGACCTTCGCCGAATGGGTCGAACCCACCCGGGACCAGTGGCAGCGCCCCGACTCCGCTCCCACCACCGATGCCGTGGTGCAGATGCACTGCCACCAGTACTCCGAACTCGGGTTCCAAGCCGACCGGTCGGCCATGAACGCCGCCGGGGTCAACGCCGGTGTCCTGGATCCGCAATGCTGCGGACTCGCCGGAAACTTCGGATTCGAGAAGGGGCATTACGACGTGTCCATGGCATGCGCGGAGCAAACCCTCCTGCCCGCCGTTCGCGAGGCCGGCGCCGACACCGACGTCGTCGCCGACGGCTTCAGCTGCCGAACCCAGGTTCGCCAGGCCACCGACGCCGAGCCCGTGCACCTGGCGACCCTGATCGCTCGGGCACTCGGTCTCGACCGGCGATGAATCCCTGTTCGAGTGCACGCCACGGCCCGGCGGTGTGATCCGCCTGGCCGATCACGTCCAAGTCCGTTACTCCTGGAATGCCCGAAACACCGAGCACGAAGGAGTTGTGATGCGCGCTGGTTCCACCGCCGCGACGATCGCGGGAGCAGCCCTGCTGATGCTGGCAGGTCCCCTGTCCGTACACGCAGCCGAAGGCGACATCCTCTGGCAGGAGCCCTCCGGCCGGACACACGCGATCACCGACCCGGAAAACGGATCCTGCACGACCTTCAAGGACGAGCACGACAAACCCGTCACCGCTGCGCGCCTTGTCAACTACACCGACCACAAGGTCGAGGTCTACGAGAAGGCCGACTGCGGCGGCCCCAGCGTGTGGACCCTCGGCGCAGGCGAGGAATTCCCCGAAGACACCGCCAAGAGCGTCAAGGTCTGGGCCGACCACGAAGCTCCCTGACCCTCCGCACCGAACCGCTCGGGCGCTGTGGCCGCCGGGATCGTGCCAGCCCGGCGGCCACAGCATCGCCCACGCACGCTTGGTGAGAGGAGCCGGCGTGTCGGCTACGATCGGCGCACGGTGTCCGCGGGGGACGCCGTGCGGCGGTGGGGCCCGCCGCCTTCCCACCGCGGCACGGCGGCCGCCGACGGTCCCTGCTCAGCAGAGGTGTGCGCCCCCGTGGACGCCGCGCGAGTGGGGGTGTGTACATGGCAGCGAGTTCCTCCGAGGGTGCTGCGGAGTCCACCTGCCCTGGTGTTGACATGACGGTGCCCGCGCGCCGCCCGAAGCTGCTGCACGGGCAGTGGCTGGTGCTGATCGTGGTTGCCGTCGGCGGCGGGCTCGGAGCTGTCGGCAGATACGGGGCGGGGCTGTTGTGGCCGTCCGCCCCGAACGGATTCCCGATCACGACGCTGGGGATCAACCTCGTCGGGTGCGCGACGATCGGTGTGTTCATGGTGTTGATCACCGAGGTGTGGAGCGCGCACCGGTTGGTCCGCCCGTTCATCGGTACCGGCGTGCTGGGTGGGTTCACGACCTTTTCCACCTATGCCGTGGACATCCAACGCTTGGTGGCGACCGGCCACGTCGTGACGGGCACGCTGTACCTGGCGGTTACGCTGATCGCGGCGCTCGTGGCAGTGGGGACGGCCGCCGCGGCCACTCGAGCCCTGTTGGCAGGTAGACAGCGATGGGCCGGTAGACAGCGATGACGAGCGAGACCGGGCGGGCGATGCGGCTGATGGTCTTCGTCGGCGAGCACGATTCGTGGCACCACAAGCCGCTCTACAGCGAGATCGTGCACCGGGCGCACGCGGCCGGCCTGGCAGGCGCGTCGGTGTTTCACGGCATCGAGGGCTTCGGAACCTCCTCTCTGGTGCACACCCAGCGCTTGCTGTCGCTGAACGAGGACCTACCGGTCGTCGTGATCATCGTGGACACCGCAGAGCGGGTGCGGGCTTTCGTGCCGCAGCTGGACGAACTGCTCACCGCAGGTGCGGCGACTCTGGATGAGGTCGAATTGGTCCGCTGGGACTCCGAGAAGGACGACTCGCGGTGACCTGGCTGCTGGTCCTGATCGGGGCGATGATCGGCGCGCCTCTGCGGTACCTGACCGACCGGGTGGTGCAGGCCCGCCACGACACCGTGTTCCCATGGGGCACCTTCACCGTGAACATGGTCGGCTGCCTCGTTCTGGGCCTGATCACGGGGGCGACCGCTGCCGGTGCGGCGTCCTCCGAAGCGCTATTGCTGGTCGGTACCGGTCTGTGCGGAGCGTTGACCACATACTCGACGTTGTCCTACGAAACACTGCGCCTGCTCGAATCGGGAGCTCGGTTCTTCGCCGTGATCAACGCCCTGGGCAGCATCATCGCCGGTCTCGGTACGGCCTTCACCGGCATCGCACTCGCCCACGCTTTCTGGGGTTGAGCGCCACCACCGGTCGGACCGCCACTCAGAAACTCGCCTCGGTGCTGTCCCCCATCGCCACATGCAGCACGCCCGGCATCGAACTGATCTCCTCGATCAGGGAGGACACCGCCACCCCGCCCTGCAACCGCAGCGCCACCACCGCGGTCCGCTGCCGCTCACCATCGGTGTCCTCGCGCTCGATCTCCAGCCCCAAGACCTTCAGTCCCCGACTGGTACACAGGGTCAGCACCGCGCGCAGCACACCGTACCCATCCAAATACCCGATGCGGACCAGCTGCGGGTCACGAACCGAGCCGCGCACCCACCGGAGCACGCGCGGATACCCGACGACCACGAGAAAGTGCACGAACGTCGTGGCGGTCGCCAACACCACGAGCCCACCACCGCACGCCATACCGACGGCCGCGACCACCCACACCGTTGCGGCCGTGGTCAATCCACGCACGGCGTCCCGGCGCACGAAGATCAACCCACCACCGATGAAGCCGATCCCCGACACGATCTGGGAAGCCACCCGTGACGGGTCCAATGACACGCGTTCGAACGCGAGCATGTCGCCGAACGCGTACTTCGATACCAGCATGAACAGCGCCGCGCCCACTCCCACCAGCGTGTGCGTACGCAAGCCCGCGCTCTTCGCCCGGAACTCCCGCTCCAGGCCGATCAGACTGGAAAGGACCAGCGCGACCCCCAACTCCACCAGCAGGGGAACCTCGCGCAATCCGATCACAACCGCGTCCGTCACCCAGGCAACGTAACGCCGAAACCCACCCCGGGCAGCGGAACAACCTTCGGGGATCCGACCGGAACGACCGGTGATCAGCCCACTACGGTGATCAGCCGGCAGTCACCAAGATCGAGCGATCACCGCGATTCCGGTAGGCCCGCCACGACCTCACGGCAGCCGGCGACCGAAGAACAGCGACACCCCGGCGGCAACGATCGCCGCCAACGTACCCAGCACCAACCACGGTCTACTCGCATCCGCGCGCTTGATCTCGTAGCCGATCTGCTCACCCAACGTGTCGTACACCGACCGCAGCTGCTCGGCACTGGCCGCCTTGTGGAACTCACCGCCGGAAAGCCGCGCGATGTCCTTCATCGCCGCGTCGTCGACCTCCACCGGCTGCCGCTCACCCTCGATCTCGACGTAGCCGTGCTCGGTACCGAATGAGATCGTCGAAATGGGCACACCCGCGTCCTTCGACTCCTGAGCCTTGGTGAAAGCCCCCCTGGGCGCGTCCAACTCCCGCGGGATCGTCTGACCACCGTCGGCCAACAGCACGATCCGCGCAGGCGGAGCGCCCCCACCGCCCCCGGCGTTGCCGACCATCTTGCCGAACGAATCGATCGCCGACAGCGAAGCGTTGATCCCGTCACCGGTAGCCGTGGCCTCCGACAGCTTCAAACCATCGATCGCCTGCTTGACACTGGCGCGGTCCGGGGTCGGCATCACCATCACGGTCGCCGTCCCGGCGAACGACACCAGACCGAGGTTGATCCCCGGCGTGAGCTCGTCCGCGAACTCCTTCGCCGCGGTCTTCGCGGCCTCCAGCCTGCTCGGTGCCACGTCCTTGGACATCATCGACAAGGACACGTCGACCGTCAGCATCACCGTCGCCCGATTACGCGGGATCCGCTGCTCCGCGGTCGGTCCGGACAGCGCCACCGTCAGCAAGATGAGCGAGACCCCCAACAACGCCGCGGGGACGTGCTTCGGCCAACCCTGCCGCTTCGGCGCAACCCGATCCAGCACCTGCAGGTTGCTGAACCGCAGAACGTCCCGCTGCCGACGACGCTGAGCCCATACATAGCCCGCCACCAACAGCGCGACGACGAGAAGCAGCAGGAACCACAGCGGGGACGCGAACCCCCCGAAACTCAACATCAAGCCGCTCCCCCGGACCAGCCCCGTTTGCGCGCGACCACGAAGCGCACCACGTCGGCGATCCAATCAGAATCCGTTCGCAACACCAGGTGCGCGCACCCCGCGCGGCGCAGCGCCATCGCGACATCCTCTCGATGCGCCGCTGCTGCCGCTGCGAATTCCCTGCGCAGAACCGGCGTGGTTCGCACTTCGCGCTGCTTTCCCGTCTCCGGATCCGACAGCACGACGGTTCCCACGTCGGGCAGTTCCAGGTCGCGCGGATCGACGACCTCGATGGCCAGCAGCGAATGCCGCGCCCCCAGACCGCGCAACACCCGCTGCCAATCAGTCGGACCCAAAAAGTCCGAGATCACCACGGCCAGACCGCGCCTGCGCTGCGGGCGCCGCAATGATTCCAGCAACCTGCTCAAGTCGCCCCGCGTGCCCTCATCGGCGCGCGGCACCTCGGCGATCTTCCGCAGCAGAGCCCTGGCCTGCGCCGCCCCTCCCCGAGCCGGGAACCGCACGTGCTCGGATCCGTTGTCCACCACCGCACCGACCCGGTTACCACCACCGGTGGTCAGGTACGAGACG
Source organism: Parasphingorhabdus pacifica (assembly GCF_054779195.1). NCBI lineage: Bacteria > Pseudomonadati > Pseudomonadota > Alphaproteobacteria > Sphingomonadales > Sphingorhabdaceae > Parasphingorhabdus > Parasphingorhabdus pacifica. The sequence goes on along the minus strand of NZ_BAAGYS010000008.1, from coordinate 442,772 downwards.
GCCGCCAACCCGGCGATCGCGAGTTCGCGCTTGTCGCACGCCGCGCTGCCGAAGTCCAGACTCGGCGACAGGTCGAGCGCGACCCAGGTCTCCAATTCCCGGTCGGCCACGGTCTGCCGGATGTGCGGTTCCGCCATGCGCGCCGTGACCGCCCAGTCCATCCGCCGCACGTCGTCACCGGGCTGGTACACCCTCGCCTCACCCGGCTCCGTTCCCGGCCCCGGAACGAGTCCCAGGTGGTTGCCCTGCAACAGACCGTCCAGGCGACCGCGCACGGTCAGCTCCAGCGACCGCAGCGCGGCGTGCATCCGACCGCTCTCCAAGGACGGTGGTGCCCAGGACGGCCGTTCGCCGTCCTCGCTCGGGCCGGGTTCGTCTTCCGCTGACACAGTCAACTCGTCCCTCACTGGCGCGGGTTCGTCCCCATCGGAGCCTGCCCTGATCCGGCTGGTTGCCCCATGGCCTGCGGGGCGTTCTGCGGACGTGCCGAGACCTGCGGCAGCGGAACCGCCTGCAACACGCGGTTGACGATGTGGTCCACCGGGACGTTGTCTGCGAGCGCGTCGTAGGAAAGGACCAACCGGTGTCGCAGGACATCGGGAACCACATCGACGACATCCTGCGGTAGCACGTAGTCACGTCCCCGGACCAGGGCCAGCGCCCGAGACGCGGCGACCACGCCCAAGCTCGCCCGCGGCGAAGCACCGTAGGAAATCCAGCCCGCGATGTCGGACATGCCGTGCTCGTTCGGAGCTCGCGTGGCCAACACCAACCGCACCACGTAGTCGACCAGGGCGTGGTGGACGAACACCTTCGAAGCGACCCCTTGCAGCCTGGTCAGCTCCCCCGGGTCGAGCACCGCGTCCGGGGCGGGCGAGCTGACACCCATCCGGTAGATGATCTCGCGTTCCTCCTCGGCGGAGGGGTAGCCGACGTGCAGCTTGAACAGGAAGCGGTCGCGCTGCGCTTCAGGAAGCGGGTAGACGCCCTCGTTCTCGATCGGGTTCTGGGTTGCCAGGACGAGAAACGGATCCGGCATCGGAAAGCTCTCGCCACCGATGGAGACGTGGCGCTCGGCCATGACCTCCAGCAGCGCCGATTGGACCTTCGCCGGTGCGCGGTTGATCTCGTCCGCGAGTACGAAGTTGGCCAGCACGGGGCCGAGTTCGACGTCGAACCGCTCGTCGCCCTGGCGGTAGATGCGGGTGCCGAGGATGTCCGCCGGAACCAGGTCGGGAGTGAACTGCAAGCGGGAGAACGATCCGCCGACGACCTGCGCGAAGGTCTCCACCGCGAGCGTCTTGGCCACACCGGGGACGCCTTCCAGCAGGATGTGACCCTTGGCCAGCAATCCGACCAGAATCCGTTCGATCAGCCGGTCCTGCCCGACGATCACGCGCTTGACCTCGAAGACGGTGCGCTCCAGCAGCTGCGCGTCCCGGGCCGGCGTGTTCACCTGCTCCACCGAGTGAGCGTCCGTGCCCGCGTTGTCGCCCTCGCCGTACCCGGCCTCGGTCACTTCTGGAACCTCCTGTTGCACCAACGGTCTGCTGGGTGCGATCCCACCCCCCGCAGCCACCGACCGTACTCGGCGGAATCTCGCAAGATCCTGGCACGCGGCAGACCCACCCGCGCGTGGGGGCATACACCTCCACCCGCACTCAACCCCATCGACGGTGTGACCGGTGTGAAGTGCCGTTTCCCTGCGTTTGGTTGATTTCCTGCCATCGGAGATTTAATTTCATTCGACACTGAAGTCACAGAGGTATTCGATATATGAAGCCGTGCGTGATCGCGGCAGCAACGTCGACGACGTTCAACGGAATCCTCAGATCAGAGCTTGCCTCTGGCCGCCCGCAACTCCTCCGGCGTGTCCACATCCACGGCTTCGGCATCCACCGCGGGTACCCGCACAGGCTCCAGCGCGGCGAGCAACCGCCGAACCGGCCGGTTCGTCGCTTCGGCAGGCATCACGTCGCGCAACGCCTCGATCCGCCAGGCCCCCACCAGCCACTGTGCGCGATCGTCCCGGTCGACCAACACCGCGCCGAAACTCGCCTGATCCCGCTCGGCGGTCTTCTCGCCCACTGCGGCAGCGAGCAGCCTCGACACCGTGTCGGTGGTCAGCCACGGATGATCGGCCGCCAGAACGACGACCAGCCCACTTTCGGTCGACACCCGTTGCAGCCCGGCCTGTATTCCTGCCAGTGGCCCGCCGCCGGGCGGGTCCTCACAAGCCCAGTGGACCTCGGTCGGCACCTCCCGCCGGGGGCCCACCACAACGATCTCGCGCGCCGACGCGACCACGTCGAGCGTGCGCCCCAGCAAGGACCGCCCACCGAGCGGCAGAGCCGGTTTGTCCACTCCGCCGAGTCGACGGCCTCGCCCTCCGGCCAGGATCACCGCGCTGAATTCGACCACCACAGCAAAATACTGACAGCAGCGAGCATCCCGCTTCCGCTGCCCATCGATATCTCGATCCGCAGGCATTTCACTCGCGGAATCGGGGCGGAGCGACGCGCGCGTCGATGCCGGTCAGAACATCCGGACCGCGTACGGAGCGAGCCCGCCGTACCGGACCGAAGTGACCCGTACCCGCGCACCGGAGTACGGCGCCTCCACCATGCGCCCGTTCCCGAGGTACAGCGCCACGTGGTGGATGCTGCCTCCAGATCGCCAGAACAGCATGTCGCCACGCCGCCTCTGCGAGACCGGCACACGCGTGCCCGACTGGTACTGATAGCCGCTGTAGTGGTCCAGGCTGACACCGACTCCCGCGAAGGCGTAGAGCATCAGTCCGGAGCAGTCGAAACCGGTCTTGAGGTAGTCACCATGCGCATCGGCGACCCCGCCGTCGCGGATTCCCTGGGTCGGCCCGTGCGCGTTGCCTCCGCCCCACGCGTAGATCGTTCCAGTTTGGGCGAGCGCTCGCTGCACGACGACTTCGACGGAACTCCCGGAGGCCACCTCCTGCGACGTCGACGTCTCTGTCGCCGCCTCGGCCTGTTCCGCCTGCTCCGCGGCCAGCTGTGCCGCGGCTTGTTCCTCTTCCCGTTTCGCGTTCAGCCACCGCTGGAACTCCTCGCGCTGACCTTCGAGGCCGTCGACCTGTTCCCGTGCCGCGACCAGCTCCGCCTCGACCTGCGCACGCTCGGCCTCGAACCCGCGTGCGCGTTGCCGCTGCGTTCGCTGGGCCTCGATTGCGGCGGTACGGGCCTGCTCGGCGGCACGTCGCGCACGGGCCGCGGTGGCGCGTTTGGCCTCCGCCTCTTCGGCCGCGTCCCGAGCCCGCGAATCGCGGTTGGCCCGCTGCACCCTTGCCCGCTGCAACTCGTCGAGGAGCTTCTGCTGGGAGACGCTGAGGACGTCGAGCATTTCCGCCCGGTCGAGCAGCTCCTCCGGGTGGTTCGATCCGACGTACGCGGTGGCCGAGCCGACCGAACTGCCCTGCCGATAACTGCCCGCCGCGAATCCGTCGAGACGCTTGCGCTGGCGCTCGACCCGCTTCCCCGCGTCCTCGACCTCGGCCGCCGCGCGCTCGGCGGTCCCGCGTGCCGCACGCGCGTCCCGTTCGGCGCGCTGCAGGTCGACCCTGGCCCGGTTCGCGTCCTCCATCGCGAGTTCGACCTCCGTGGTCAATCCCGCGAGTTTGGACTCCGCCTGTGCGAGCCGGTTGGTCAGCTCCCCCACTCTGGCGGCCGCCGTTTGCGATTCGAGGCGCCCGGCCTCGATCTCCCGGTCGCTGGGGTTGGGTGGCCGTGGCGGTACCGCGACACCTCCCGGAGCGACCGTGGCCGTCATGGCTGTTGCCAGCGACGCACAGAGCAAACAACGCACCACGGATAGGGGTCGAATCACGACCGCCACCTCCTGCCGCCGGAGCCTCCATTTGGAGCTGTCAGTTACTCCGAATGGATCGTACGGACGATCAGAGACTTCGCCACTTTTGTCCCAGCCGCATGCATCAGCACCGCGCAAACATGCCGACGCTTCAATCACTTGAACCACACGAGCGCCATGTGCTGCCGACGGCACCGTGCGAATCGGGGTGCGAAATGAGCGTCGAAACACGCCACGGGGAGCGGGTGTGGCAGGCCTGCCCCGTTCGGAAAGACTGGTCGCACCGAGTGGACTCCGGCGGTGTGCGCACGCCGAATCGGCAGAAGGCGCCGCGGGCGCGGACTTCCGGATCAGCTCCAGGTGCTGGGGTCTGCCCAGGTGTTCAACGGGCGTTGGTAGTCCACCCGAGGGACGGAAACGAGTTCGGGAAGCACCTCGTCAAGCGGCTCGTCCAGGACCGCCGAGGCCAACTCGTCGTAAGGAGTGGGCTCGGCGTTGCAGATCACGAGGGCCGCTCCGGCCTTGTTCGCCAGTTCGGCCAGGCCGGATGCCGGCGACACGGTCAGCGACGTTCCCGCTGCCAGGAAAAGGTCGCAGTCGAGCGCCGCGCCTCGCGCCGCGCGCAACACCTCCGCGTTCAGGGATTCACCGAACGAGACCGTGGTCGACTTGAGGATGCCGCCGCAGGACCGGCACTCCGGATCCTCTTCCCCTGCTGCCACGCGTTCCAGAACAGCGCGCATCGCTCCGGTGGCACCGCAGTCCCAGCACACCGCGCCGAACAGCGAGCCGTGCAGTTCGAGTACCTTCTCGCGGGTGAGCCCGGCCCGCTGGTGCAGGCCGTCCACGTTCTGCGTGATCAACGAGCCGAGACGACCATCGTTCTCCAGGTCGGTGAACGCGCGGTGGGCCGCGCTCGGCACCGCCTTCCACGCCGGGTGCTCGGACCTGTGCCGCCACGCCTGCTGCCGTACCTGCGGGTCGGCTAGGTAGCTGTCGATGTCGGTGAGGCGTTGCGCAGACGGGTTCTTGGTCCACACACCGTCGGGGCCGCGGAAGTCCGGGATTCCCGATGAGGTGGAGACACCGGCACCGGTCAGCGCCGTGATCCGACGGGCCGTGGCGAACAGTTCCCGAGCACGATCCCGCACCGCACGCCGGTCGGTGTCACGTTCCATCACGCCTCCAACGGTGCCATTTCCGGTTTCGGTGGGGTCATCGGCCCCGGTGGTGCCCTCACGCGTGGCGCCGACCCCGTGTGAGTACGGGTTTCCAACTCGGTAACTCGACCCGAGATCCCCCGAAACACCGTGCTCCTAACGTGGTCGCAGCACTGTTCGAGGAGGCTTCGAATTGACTACGACACTGGCTCCGCGGAGCAAACCCGGCCGTTGGGTCGACGGCTGGGATCCCGAGAACGCCGACTTCTGGGAACGTTCCGGAAAGCACATCGCTCGCAGAAACCTTTTCGTGTCCATCTTCTCCGAGCACATCGGTTTCTCGGTGTGGAGCCTGTGGTCGGTACTCGTACTGTTCATGTCACCGGAAATCGGGTTCGGATTCGCCGCCGGTGAGAAGTTCCTGCTCGTGGTCACGCCCACTCTCGTCGGCTCCCTCCTGCGGTTGCCCTACAGCTACGCGGTGACCCGGTTCGGCGGCCGGAACTGGACGATCTTCAGCACAGCGATCTTGCTGGTACCGGCACTGCTGGCGTTCTACTTCATCCAGCAACCGAGCACACCGCTGTGGGTCTTCATGGTGATCGGCGCGCTGGCCGGTGTCGGTGGCGGCAACTTCGCCTCGTCGATGACCAACATCACCAACTTCTACCCGCAGCGGCAGCAGGGCTGGGCGCTCGGACTCAACGCGGGCGGCGGCAACATCGGAGTCGCGGTGATCCAACTCGTCGGGCTGCTCGTGATCGCCACCGCCGGAGGCACGCACCCGTCCTACGTGGTCGCCGTCTACCTTCCGCTGATCGTGCTGGCGACGCTGCTGGCCGCGCTGCGCATGGACAACATCGACGCCGTGCGCGCCGAGCCCGGGATGCAGAAGCAAGCGGCGGGCAACAAGCACACCTGGTCGCTGTCGTTCCTCTACGTCGGAACGTTCGGTTCGTTCATCGGCTACAGCTTCGCGTTCGGCCTGGTGTTGCAGAGCCAGTTCGACTTCACCCCGCTGCAGGCGGCGTCCTGCACGTTCCTCGGCCCGCTGCTCGGATCGCTGACCCGCCCCGCCGGCGGATGGATGTCCGACCGCTGGGGAGGCGCCAGAGTGACCTTCGGCACCTTCATCGGCATGGCGGCAGGCACCGCGCTGCTGCTGGCCGCCTCGATGCAGAACTCGTTCGCGCTGTTCCTGCTGGCGTTCACGATGCTGTTCGTACTCAGCGGGATCGGCAACGGATCCGTCTTCAAGATGATTCCGGTCGTCTTCGCCAGGCAAGCAGAGGCGGAAGTGACCGGAGGACACAGCGTCCAGGCCGCGTTCGCGCAGGCCCGACGGCTGTCCGGCGCGGTGATGGGCATTTCGGGCGCGGTCGGCGGCCTCGGTGGCGTGCTGATCAACCTCACCTTCCGCGGCTCCTACAGCGGCCCGGAGGGCACGGGTGACCTCGCGTTCGCCGCGTTCCTCTGCTTCTACGCGGCGTGCGTTGTGATCACCTTCTGGATGTACCTGCGCCACGAACCCGCATCGACCCGTCCGGAGGCGACCCGTGCCTGAGCTGCGAACGGTGGTGACGCACTGCCCCTACTGCGCATTGCAGTGCGGTACCCGGTTGACCAAGGAACGCGACGGCGTGGACGTCCGCCCGTTGCAGGACTTCCCGGTCAACCAGGGCGGGCTGTGCCAGAAGGGTTGGACGGCACCGAGCCTGCTGGAGACACCCGACCGGCTCCGGCACCCGCAGGTGCGGCGCGGCGGCAGGCTCGTCCCCGTCGACTGGGACACCGCGTTGGAGGCCATCGCGGCCGGACTGCGCGGTATCCAGCAGCAGCACGGCCCCGACTCGGTGGGAGTGTTCGGCGGCGGCGGACTGACCAACGAGAAGGCGTACCTGTTGGGCAAGTTCGCCCGGTTGGCGCTGGGTACCAGCCAGATCGACTACAACGGCCGGTTCTGCATGTCCGCGGCGGCCGCCGCGGGCACCGCCGCGTTCGGCGTGGACCGCGGCCTGCCGTTCCCAGTGACCGACCTGGGCGGAGCAGACGCGATCCTGCTGGCGGGAGCAAACGTCGCCGAGACGATGCCACCGCTGATGCAGCACCTGAACCAGGCCGATTTGGTCGTCATCGATCCCCGCCGCACCGCGACCGCCGAGCGGGCCGCGCTGCACTTACAGCCCGCCCCCGGCACCGACCTCGCACTCGCCCTGGGGCTGCTGCACATCGCGGTGGCCGATGGCCACGCCGACGTCGACTACGTCCGAGAGCGGACCAGCGGCTTCGACCAGGCGTGGCAGCGTGCGATGACGTGGTGGCCGGAACGCGTCGAACGCGTCACCGGAGTGCCGGTCACCGACCAGCGGGCGGCGGTGCGCATGCTCGGTGATGCCGAACGGACCTTCGTCCTCACCGGGCGGGGGGCCGAGCAGCACAGCAACGGCGCGGACACGGTGGCCGGGTTCATCAACCTGGCCTTGGCGCTCGGGCTGCCCGGTCGGGACGGCAACGGTTACGGGTGCGTGACCGGACAGGGAAACGGCCAAGGTGGACGTGAGCACGGCCAGAAGGCCGACCAACTCCCCGGCTACCGGATGATCACCGATCCGGCCGCGCGTGAGCACATCGCCGAGGTCTGGGGAGTCGAACCGGACACGCTCCCAGGGCCCGGCCGCAGCGCCTACGAGCTGTTGGACTCGCTGGGCACCGAAACCGGCCCGCGCGGACTCCTGGTGTTCGGGTCGAATCCCGCTGTCTCGTCACCGAACGCCGGGCACATCACCGAACGACTCGGGGCACTGGACCTGCTGGTCGTCGCCGACTTCGTCCCGTCCGAGACAGCGGCGATGGCGGACGTGGTCCTGCCGGTCACGCAATGGGCCGAGGAAGAAGGCACCATGACCAACCTCGAAGGCCGGGTGTTGCGGCGCCGCCGACTGCAGGCCCCGCCTTCGCACGCCCGCTCGGACCTGGAAGTCCTGCACGGCTTGGCCACTCGCCTCGGCGAACCGGGCCACCGCTACCCCACCTCGCCACGCGAGGTGTTCGACGAGCTGCGGCGTGCCTCCCGCGGAGGGCGGGCCGATTACTCCGGGATCAGCTACGAACGCCTCGACTCCGGTGAGGCGTTGCACTGGCCGTGCCCGGATATCGACCACCCGGGAACACCGCGGTTGTTCCTGGACGACTTCGCCCGCCCCGACGGGCGGGCCCGCTTCGCCGAGGTCGAGCACCGCGACTCCGCGGAACCGAACACGGCGGACTTTCCGCTGTACGCGACGACCGGGCGGGTGCTCGCGCAGTACCAATCGGGGGCGCAGACGCGCCGGGTCGACGAACTCAACTCGGCCGCACCCGAACCGTTCGTCGAGGTCCACCCGGACACCGCCGAGCGCGCGGGCATACGCGGCGGTCGACTCGCCGTGATCAGCTCGCCCCGGTCGAGCGTCGTGGCTCGGGTACGGCTGGTCGGCACGCTGCGCACGGACACCGTCTTCCTGCCGTTCCACTTTCCCGGCGAAGGACGCGCGAACCTGATCACCAGCGACGCGCTCGATCCCCGCAGCAAAATGCCCGGGTTCAAGGTGTGCTCGGCCCGGATCGAACCCTACGAATCGGCCGACTGCTCCGTGCGCACCGACGAGGAGGTCCGCGCATGAGCGACGTGCTGATCATCGGGAACGGTCCCGCCGCACATCGCCTCGCCGAACGTCTTCACCACCACGGCCACAGCGGCGCGATCACGGTCCTCGGTGCCGAGCCGCGTCCCGCCTACAACCGGATCCTGCTCGGTTCGGTTCTCGATCACACGCTCACCGCCTCGGCGGTGACGCTTCCGGAACTCCCCGAAGGGGTTCGGGTGGAGCTCGGCGTGACTGTCACCGAGATCGATACCGCCGAGAAGCTCGCGCGTACCGACGACGGGCAAACCCACCACTACGACGAGCTGGTGCTGGCGACCGGCGCGCGGGCGCGAATTCCGGACACCCCCGGTGTGCTCACCGGCGCGGACGAGTACGCCGACGGTGTCGTCACCATGCGGACCCTCGACGACTGCGAGCGGATCAACGACTCCGCCGCGAACGCGGTGGTACTGGGCGGTGGGATTCTCGGGGTCGAGGTGGCCCGGGGGCTGCAGGGCAGGGGCGTCGAGGTCACCCTGGTGCACCCCAAGCCCTATCCGATGGACCGCCAGCTCGATCCGGTCGGCGGCCGCATGCTCACCTCGAGCCTGAACGATTTGGGGGCTCGGACGCGGTTGGATCGCAAAGCGGTCGCCTACGAGCCCGGCAAGCTCACCCTCGACGACGGGGAGGTCCTGGCCGCCGACGTGCTCGTCCTCTGCACGGGTGTGGTCCCGGAGACCGAACTCGCGGAGCCCGCCGGTCTCGCGGTGGGACGCGGCGTGGTGGTCGATGATCGGCTGGGCACCAGTGATCCGCACGTGCACGCGCTCGGCGACTGCGCGGAACACCGCGGCGATGTTCCGGGATTGATCGCTCCGGCGTGGGACCAGGCCGAAGTGCTCGCCCAAGTGCTCACCGGCGCTCAGGCCCGATACTCCGGTACGAGCACCGTCACCAGGTTGAAGGCTCGTGGGATCGATCTGGCCTCGATCGGCTCGGTGGCGGCGCTGGACAGCCCCGATGCCGAGCTCGTGACGCTGTCGGACCCAGCGCGTGGCCGCTACGCGAAACTCGCGCTGCAGGACGAGCGGGTCACCGGAGCGGTGCTGCTCGGCTTCCCGCAGGCCATCGCCTCGATCAGTCAGCTGCACGACCGGGATCTCCCGGTGCCGTTCGACCGGCTCGGACTACTGCTGGGCACCGCGACCGCCGAAAGTTCGGCCCCCACCGAGGTGCCCGCCGATTCGGTCGTCTGCCGCTGCAACAACGTGACCAAGAAGGCCCTGATCCGGGCTTTCGACAACGGTGCACGCGAGGTCGCCGACCTCGCCAAGGCCACCCGCGCCACCACCGGGTGCGGCGGGTGCACCGATGACGTTCGCCGCATGTGCGGCTCGCTGAAGACCAACGGATCCGAACTGACCGAACAGGAGGGCGCCGCATGACCCGCACGCTCGTCGTCGTCGGCCACGGAATGGTCGGCCACCGCCTCATCGAGGACCTTCGCGCCCGTGATGCCGCGGACACCTGGCGGATCGTGGTGCTGGCCGAGGAATCCCGGCCTGCCTACGACCGCGTCGCCCTTTCGTCCTATCTGGACGGCAAGAGCGCCGAGGACCTCAGCCTGGCGGACCACGACTTCCTCGAAGACCCGATGGTCGACCTCCGGCTCGACACCGGCGCCGCGCACATCGACCGGCAGGCCCGCGTGGTGACCACCACCGGCGGTGGCGAACTCGGTTACGACGCGCTCGTGCTCGCCACCGGCTCACGTCCGTTCGTACCACCGGTTCCAGGCCACGACCTCGAAGGTTCGTTCGTCTACCGGACGCTCGACGACCTCGACCTGATCCGCGAGGCAGCGGTCGAAGGACGCCCCGGCACGGTGATCGGCGGTGGTCTGCTCGGTCTGGAGGCGGCCAATGCGCTGCGCCTGCTGGGAATGCGACCGCACGTGGTCGAGATGGCACCCCGGTTGATGCCGCTGCAGGTCGACGAGGGCGGCGGGCAGGTCCTGGCCGACCTGGTCGAGAAGCTCGGACTGGATCTGCACTGCGGCGCCGCGACCCAGTCCATCGATGCCGACGACCAGGGCAGGGTGCGCGGGGTCACGCTGGCGGACGGGACCAGTTTCGACAGCGACCTGGTGCTCTTCTCCGCCGGGATCCGCCCCCGCGACGAGCTGGCCGAACCCACCGGTTTGGAACGGGCCGACCGCGGCGGGATCCTCGTCGACGACCGCTGCCGCACCACCGACCCCCACATCTGGGCCATCGGTGAATGCGCGGCGGTGGGAGGCCGGTGCTACGGCCTCGTCGCGCCCGGATACAGCATGGCCGAGCTCGTCGTCGAGCAACTCCTGGAACTCGGCGACGCACCGTTCCCCGGTGCCGACATGTCCACCAAGCTCAAGCTGTTGGGCGTGGACGTGGCCAGCTTCGGCGACGCCCACGGCGCCACCGACGGCGCGTTGGAAGTCGTCTACGCCAACAACGCCGCAGGCACCTACGCCAAGCTCGTCCTCAGCGACGACGCGCGCACACTGCTGGGCGGCGTGCTGGTCGGCGACGCGAGTGCCTATTCCGTGCTGCGACCGCTGGTCGACCGCGAACTTCCCGCGCCTCCCGAACAACTGCTGCTTCCGGCGGGCAGCGGAGTCGATTCCGGGGCGCTGCCGGGGGACGCCGTCATCTGCTCCTGCAACAACGTGTCCAAGCAGGACATCACCACGGCGATCGACGAACGGGAGCTGGAGGACGTCGCGGCGGTCAAGGGCTGCACCAAAGCCGGTACCAGCTGCGGGTCCTGCGTGCCCATGCTCAAGAACCTGCTCGCCGAATGCGGCGTGAGCACGTCGAACGCGCTGTGCGAGCACTTCTCGCAGTCCCGCGCGGAACTGTTCGAGATCATCCAGGCCACCGGGATCACGTCGTTCTCCGAACTGATCGCCAAGCACGGCGCGGGACGCGGCTGCGATCTGTGCAAGCCCGCGGTGGCCTCGATCCTGGCCAGCCTCGGCAACGGGCACATCCTCGAAGGTGAGCAAGCCGGCCTGCAGGACACCAACGACCGGTTCCTGGCCAACATGCAACGCAACGGCACCTACTCGGTGGTTCCCCGGGTTCCCGGTGGGGAGATCACGCCCGACAAGCTGATCACGATCGGCGAGGTCGCCAAGGAATTCGGTCTATACACCAAGATCACCGGCGGTCAGCGCATCGACATGTTCGGCGCGCGGGTCGAACAGCTGCCCGAGATCTGGCGGCGGCTGGTCGAAGCGGGGTTCGAGTCCGGACACGCCTACGGCAAGGCTCTCCGCACCGTGAAGTCCTGCGTAGGAAACGACTGGTGCCGGTACGGAGTGCAGGACTCGGTGTCGATGGCCATCCGTCTGGAACTGCGCTACCGGGGGTTGCGGTCACCGCACAAGCTCAAGTCGGGTGTTTCCGGTTGCGCCCGGGAATGCGCCGAGGCCAGGTCCAAGGACTTCGGGATCATCGCGACCGACAAGGGGTGGAACCTCTACGTCGGCGGCAACGGCGGTTTCACCCCGCGGCACGCCGAACTGCTCGCCGCCGATCTCGGCGACGAGGAACTGATCCGGCTCGTCGACCGGTTCCTGATGTTCTACGTGCGTACCGCCGACCGGTTGCAGCGCACCTCGGCGTGGATCGAGTCGCTGGAAGGCGGACTCGATCACCTCCGAGAGGTCGTCGTCGACGACTCCCTCGGCATCGCCGAGGAGCTCGAGACAGCCATGGAGCAGCACGTCGACGGTTATCAGGACGAGTGGGCCGGCGTGCTGACCGATCAGGAGAAGCTCAGCAGGTTCGTGTCCTTCGTCAACGCGCCTGAAGCGCCCGACCCGACGATCGGCTTCACCGAGGAGCGTGGGCAGATCCGCCCGGCCCGGGTGTCCCTTCCCATGCCGTCGACGAGGAAACCGGAGGTACTGGCATGAGCTGGCAGCGGGTGTGCGAGTTCGACAAGTTGCGTCCCGAGCTCGGGATTCCCGCATTGTTCGAGGAACAACCGGTGGCCGTGTTCCGGACGCTCGACAACGAGCTTTTCGCCGTCGGCAACGTGGATCCGTTCTGCGGGGCCGGGGTGATGAGCAGGGGCATCGTCGGGGATCGCGAGGGTGAGCCGACCGTCACCTCCCCCATGCTCAAGCAGGTGTTCTCGTTGCGCACCGGGCATTGCCTCGACACGCCGGAGGCACGCCTGCCCACGTTCGCGGTCCGGCTGCGCGACGACGTCGTGGAGATCGGACAGTCGTGACTTCGTCCTCCTCCACCGCGGTCAGTGGCCCGAAGCAGGAGCTCGCGCCACTGACCGGTTGCACCATCGGCGTCACCGCCGCGCGCCGGGCAGGCGAGCTCGGTTCCCTTCTCGAACGGAACGGCGGCCGAGTCGTGTACGGCACAGCGCTCCGGATCCTGCCGATGGCCGACGACACCGAGCTGCGGCGCGTCACCGAAGCGTGCCTCGATCGACCACCCGATGTGGCCGTGGCCACCACCGGGGTCGGATTTCGCGGCTGGGTGGAGGCGGCCGAGAGCTGGGGCATGGGTGCGGAACTGCTCGAATCGCTGCGTGGGGCCCGCGTGCTCGCGCGGGGGCCGAAGGCTCGTGGCGCGGTTCGAACCGCGGGGCTGCCGGACGCATGGTCCCCGGACTCCGAGTCGTCGGGTGAACTCCTGGAACATCTGCTCGGTGAGTCGCTGCTGGGAGTGCGGGTCGCCGTCCAGCTGCACGGGCAACCGCTTTCCGACTTCGTCGAGACGTTGCGCTGCGCGGGAGCCGAGGTGATCGAGGTTCCGGTCTACCGCTGGACCACCCCGGCCGATCCGGTTCCTCTGGAGAACCTGCTGCAGTCGGTGTGCGCGCGAGAAGTCGATGCCGTGACCTTCACCAGTGCTCCGGCAGCGGCGAGCATGCTCGCGGTCGCGACCCGGCTGGGAGTGCGAGACGATCTGCTCTCCGCACTGAACGGTCCGGTACTCGCCGCCTGCGTGGGTCCGGTCTCGGCCGGTCCGTTGTCCGAACTGGACGTGCCCGTGATCTTTCCGGCCCGATTCCGGGTCGGCGCGCTGGTTCGCACGCTGTGCGAAGTGCTGCCCCAGCGTTCTCCTCGCCTGCCGGTGGCAGGTCACGAACTCCAGCTCCGCGGGAACGCCGCCGTGGTCGACGGCATTCCGAAGCCGTTGTCCCCGAACGCGCGCGCACTGCTGCGCGCGCTGGCCGAACATCCCGGCCACGTGGTGCCCCGGAGCGCACTCGCCGCAGCCGTCAACTCCACTTCCGAGCCCGGGCGACCGGTGGACGAGCACGCGGTCGAACAGGCGATCGCCCGGTTACGGGCGGCCTTGGGCGCTCCCGAACTCGTGCAGACCGTCATCAAGCGCGGTTACCGGTTGCCCCTGGAACCGATGAAGGACTCACCTCGATGCGCAGTTCCGTGACCCCGTCCTCCAGCACCCTCCTGCTCGTCGCACACGGCACTCGTTGCCCGGCGGGCCCCGAGGTCATCGAGGCGCTCAGCGCTGCCGTCTCGTCCCGGCTCGACGTGCCGGTGCGTGCGGCCTACGTCGATGTCATCGGCCCCACCGTGGCCGAAGCACTAGCCTCGATCGAGGGGCCGGTGGTGGCCCTGCCCGCCTTCTTGGCCGCGGGTTACCACGTGCGGACCGATCTCCCGGAGCAGCTCGCGGCGACCGGGCGTCATTCCGAGGTGCTCGTCGTTCCTCCTCTCGGCCCGTCCCGGCCGCTGGCCGAGGCGATGCTCGGACGTCTCACCGAAGCCGGGTGGCGGCCGGGTGATCGGGTGTTGTTCTCGGCCGCGGGATCCTCGGATCCGCGCGCGCTGGGCGATGTGCGCACCGCCGCACAACTGCTGGGCGAACTGTGCGAGCAGCGGCTGGCACCGAGTTTCGTGAGCACCGCCGATCCGCTCACCGGTGATCTCTGCACCGATGAGCGGAACGTCTTCATCGCTCCGTACCTGCTCGCGCCCGGACTGTTCCACCAGCGGCTCACCGACTTCGACGTGATCGGGGTCGCCGACCCCATCGGGGCACATCCGTTCGTGGTCGAGTTGATCGTCAACCGCTACCGGCAGGTTCGCCGGGAGTGCGCCCCTGCCGCTTGAACCGGGAGGCGAACACCCGCCACGGCGCCGAGGCGGGCCTCGCTGATCGGGCGCCGAGCAGCTTCGCTGGACGCTGTTTTCCTCGCATGGCCGCCGAGTCGCACGCGGTGCGAACGGACGGATCCGGCGTATCCTCGTAGTTCCGCATCGCCTGCGAGAGGGGTTCTCATGGCCACGGCAACCAGCTCGTCGCAAAGCTCCCGGGGGCGGCAGAAGACCAGCCGGAGCAAGTCGACCACGACCGACTCCACCAGCCATGCCGGCGCGGAAGCACAAGGGCGGGAAGGCCCCACGGTCGAACTGCCGTTCGTCACCGCGCAGTTCCACCGGCCTGATCTTCACCTGCCCGGTCAGCAGGACGTGACCGCGGCGGTCGACACTGTTCGGTCCCAGCTGCCGTCTCGGGACCAAGCGCTGTTCTACGGTGGACTCGCCGCAGGCGCGGCGTTCAGCTTCATCGAATGGCCGGTGGCGGTAGCCATCGGTATCGGGAACGCTCTCGTCACGCGAAACGTCCGGCAGCACGACGCCGGATGAGCGGCCTGGGCTGGCTGCTGTCGACGTTTCGGGGCCTGGCCGATCCGGTGAGCGAGGCACTGCGGTCGGCGGCGGCAGCTCCAGGTGACCGGCGTTCGTGGGCGGGCCGTGAGCGCGCCCACGTGGAAGTCAAGGGGATCCACCTGCCCGGCACCGAGCATGCGGCCACCGAACTGATCCGACGTCTCGCCGAGATCGAAGGGGTCCGTCGCGCGACGATCAACTCAGTGCTCGGGCGTGCGGTGGTCGAGCGGTCCGCCGACCTCGTGAGCGACGCGGAACTTGCCCGGGTGATCAGCGAGTTCGAGGTGGAGCACGGACTCGATCGGGAAGAATGCGCGCCCACCGGGGAGGAACACCCCGCCAACGGTGACGCCCTGCTGCGCGAGGTGGGAGCGCTGGGGGTGAGCCTGCTCGGCGTGGGCTACGCGGCCGTCGCATCGCTGCTGCCGGTGCGCGGGGTGTCCCCGCTGGTGCCCGCCACGGTCTCGTTGGTGGACTCGGTGCCGTGGCTGCGCAGCGAGGCGGTCACCCGGCTCGGCAGTGCCACCACCGACACCACGCTCGCGTTGGGCGGTGCCGTGTCCCAGAGCCTGAGCGGCAATCCTCTTCCGGTGCTCACCGACGCGTGCGGCCGGTTCTGCTCCACGCGCGAGGTCTTCGCGCGCAATCAGGCGTGGCGCCGCTGGGAGGCGGAAAGCGAGCTGCCGGTACACGACACCGATTCGCCGGGGGAACCACCCATTCGGCCTCGGCCGCTCCCGGACGGACCGGTCGAGCGAGTGTCGAGCATTTCCGGTGGGATGGCCCTGGCGGGCTATGGCACGGTGCTCGCCGCCACCCGTGATCCGCGACGATCGCTCGCGGCATTGTTGGCGGGTGTTCCCCGGCCTGCCAAGGCGGGCCGGGAGGCGTTCGCCGCTCAACTGGCCGTGTCGCTCTGCGGTCGGGACGGTTTGATCTTCGACCGACAATCGCTGCGGCGGCTGGATCGCGTCGACACCGTCGTGCTGGACCCACGGGTTCTGCTCACGGGCCAGCGAGTGGTCGACAACGTGTTCCCGGCCGACCCGGACGCAGATCCTGCGGAGATGTTCGAGCGAGCGAACGAACTTCTCGACCCGGACCACCCCGAGAGACGCCGGGCCGGTGGCGACTGGACCGCAGCACCACTGACGGATCCCGACTCCTTGCCCAAGAATCTGCGGGAGGTTTTCGACGCGGAATCACGGCGGGGCGCGAACGTGGTGGGCATCCACCGCCGCGATCAGCTGCGGGCGCTGGTGGCGATCGTGGACCAGCTGCAGCCGTTCACGGAAGCCCTGCTGGAAGCAGCGGATTCGGTGGGCGAGGTGGTGATCAGCGGCGAGGGCGAGCGGATCGGGCATCGGCTGATCTCCGGCCATGCGGTGGCCGGTGGCCGGATGACCGAGTCGGTTCGGCAGCTGCAGGAAGCCGGGCAAGTGGTCGCCGTGGTCTCTGCACAGGAACACCAGGCGTTGTCGGCCGCCGACCTCGGGATCGGACTCGCGCGAGCGGACCAGCCGAGGCCGTGGGGCGCAGACCTGATCTGCCCGGACGAGTCGGTGGTGCACACACTGCTGCTCGCGACGGACAACGCGCGGACCGTCAGCAGGTATGCCGCGGGAATCTCCACGGCAGCCTCGTGCTTGGCAGCGGCCTTCGGCGCACTCGGCCCTTCCCTCGGAGCTCCCACGCGCGCGTCCGTTCCGATGAGCACCGCGACGTTGCTCTCCCTCGCCATGGGCACGTGGTCGGCCGTGCTGGCCGCGAGCACGCCTCCCCCGGTTCCCCGGGAGCGGACGCCGTGGCACACGATGCCGATCACCGCCGTGCTGGGGGCGTTGTCCACCACCCGCACCGGACTCAGCGAACGGTCGGCCGCGAAGCGCGAGCCGCCGATGACGGCCGCGGATACCGGCACGGGGTGGCTGAGCGCGACGCTGGACGGGTTGATCACACCGATCACTCCGGTACTGGCGGTCGGCGCGGTCGTCTCGGCCGCCGTCGGTTCCACGGTCGATGCCGTTCTGATCGGTGGTGTCCTGTTGATCAGCGCACTGATCGAGGGACTCCAGCGCGTCGCCACCGATCGCGAACTCGCGCGTCTGCTGGATGCCAGCCAAGTGCCCGCCCGGTTGCTGCGCGAAGGTCGGACGCGCAACGTTCCCGCCGATCAACTCGTGCCCGGGGACATCGTCGAACTGCACGCCGGTGACGCCGTGCCCGCCGACTGCCGATTGGTCGAGGCCGATGGGGTGGAAGCCGACGAGTCGAGTCTGACCGGCGAATCGAACCTGGTGGGCAAGGCCGTCGACGCCACCGTTGCGGCCACGGTCGCCGATCGGACCTGCATGCTCTACCAGGGCACGGTCGTGGCGACCGGCAACGCGACAGGGGTCGTGGTGGCCACCGGCAGGAGCACCGAGCTCGGACGCACCACACAGGAGAACGGAACCACGCCCGATGGAGCTGGAGGTGTCGATGCCCGTCTTGCCGAGCTGACCAAGCGCGCGCTTCCGCTGTCGGTGTGCGGCGGCGCCGGCCTGCTGGTGCTCGACCTGCTTCGCGGGGTGCCCCTGGCGAGCACGATCGGCAGATCGGTGGGCCTGGCGGTGGCAGCGGTGCCCGAGGGCCTGCCGTTCGTGGCCACCCTGGCCGAACTCGCGGCCGCGCACCGGCTGTCCGGTCGCGGCGTTCTCGTCCGCCGCCCGGCCACGATCGAAGCGCTGGGCCGAGTGGACGCCCTGTGCTTCGACAAGACCGGCACCCTGACGCAGGGGCGCATCCAGCTGCGGGAGGTCTCCGACGGGCTCCGCCAGGCTCCGTTGGAGACGCCGGATCCCTGGTGTCGGCGGATCGTGACGGCGGCGCTGGCAGCGAGCCCGCGACAGAACGGAAACCGGCCGCTGCCGCACCCGACCGACCGGGCGGTGCTGGCGGGCGCCGACGATGTCGGCATTCGGTCGGGCGCGGAGGAGGACGTCGTCGCCGAGCTGCCGTTCGAGCCTTCGCGGGGTTTCCATGCGGTGCTCCGCGCCGGGGACGGTGCCGCCGAATTGCACGTCAAGGGCGCACCGGAGGTCGTACTCGACCGATGCGTCCGCTGGCAGCGGCAAGGTGAGGACGTTCCCTTCGACGCGGAGGCTCGGGCTCGGGTCGAGCAGCAGGTGGAGCGGTTGGCACTGCAGGGGTACCGGCTTCTCGCGGTGGCCGAGCGGACGCACCGCTCCGGCACCGAGCTCGACGAGTCCGATGTGGATGGTTTGGTCCTCCTCGGTTTGCTCGGATTGGCCGATCCTGTGCACCCGACGGCGGCGCAGGCCGTCGCCCGTCTGCACGGGTCCGGCATCGATGCCGTCATGATCACCGGAGACCATCCGAGCACTGCCGAGGCGATCGCCGCGGAGCTGAACATGCTCGGTGACAAACGGGTGATGCACGGTGCCGAATTGGAGGGGCTCGACGACGACGAATTGTGCGCCGAACTACCAACTGTCTCGGTCTTCGCCCGGGTCACTCCTGCACAGAAGGCACGCATCGTCCGGCTCCTGCGCTCGTCCGGGCGGGTTGTGGCCATGACCGGTGACGGCGTCAACGACGTGCCGGCCATCAAGCTCGCGCACGTGGGGATCGCACTCGGCGAGCGGGCGACTCCGGCGGCCCGGGAGACCGCGGACCTGGTGGTCGCCGACGACCGCATCGAGACCCTCACCGACGCCATCGTCGAGGGAAGGGGCATGTGGGCTTCGGTGCGGGACGCGCTGGCGATCCTGCTCGGCGGCAATCTCGGCGAGATCGGCTTTTCGCTGGGAGCTGGATTGCTCGGCCGGAACGCCACTCTCAACGCCCGCCAGCTCCTGGTGGTCAACATGCTCACCGACGTGTTGCCCGCGACCGCGATCGCCGTACGTCCACCCTCCCGCGCGACCCCGGAGAGCCTGCTCGCCGAGGGGCCGGACGCCTCGTTGGGGAAGGCACTGACCCACGACGTCTACTTGCGCGCGGGCGCCACCGCCGGCGCTGCGGGGCTGGCCTGGCTACTGGTTCGCCCGCTGTCCACAGCCGGGCAAGCGCGCACCACGGGCTTGGTCGCGCTCGTGTCCGCGCAGCTCGCGCAAACCGTCGCCATGCGCGGGCGTTCCCCGCTGGTGCTGCTGGCATGTGGTGCGTCGCTGGTGCTCCTGGCCGCGATCGTCCAGGTGCCGGGAATCAGCCACTTCTTCGGCAGCAGTCCCCTACTTCCCCATCACTGGGCCGTCGCCCTCGGTTCGTCGACCGCCGCGGCGGTGCTGGTGGCCGTCTGGCACGCCTGGCCGGGGTCGCGACCCGCTGAAGGTTCCCCGGCCCCGGCGCGCGGGGTCGGCGGGCGGGTCACATCTCAGGGGGCGCACGTGCTCGAAGCGCTCCCGGTTCGGGGATGATGGTCAGCGTCCGCCGACTGCCCTGCCGAGGACCTCCGCACAACAGTGGGAACGCTGTAGCCCGCCGAGCCACGACCTGACTGGCCGGTCGCCATCCCACCTGCGGAAACACTCGATTTTTCGCTCCGGTTCACCCTGCTGTCACTTCATGACCGCAATCCACTCACCCGCATCGTCCATCGTGGAAGTGCAGGAGCGAGACAACCGCGCAGAAAGCCGAGCCCGATGCCGCAGATCCTCACGACCGTCCTCGTCGGCGTTGCCGTTGCCCTGATCGAGAAGGTCGTCGTGCACTTCGCTCAGACCGCGTTCGCCGGAATCACCCGGCCGGCCTGAGCCCACCCCGACACCCCCGACGGGACCGACGTCCTGGACGGTTCCGGACCGCGTGCGACGTCGATCGAACCGGAACTCCCCGGCTCGACACCCACGGCCCCGGCCCGGAACGAAGGTGACGTCCACCCGAGCACGCGGGTTCATGTTCCGAGTGGTTCCCCGTCGCCGGGAAGTCCGGGAGCTGCCGACCGCTGGGCGATGAACGCCCCGGTCAGCACGAACGCTCCCCCGATGAGCTGGACAGGTCCGAGATGCTCGCCGAGCATGATCCAGGCCAGCAGGGTGGCCACCACCGGCTCGAGGAAGGCCACCGCTCCCGCCACCGGCGGGGACAACCTGCGTACCGCGACGATGCCGGTCAGGTACGCCAGCACCGTGCCGACCAGCACCACCCAGCCCACCGCGAGCATCGCCGGGACGTCCGTGCCGGCGAGCTGGATCTGACCGGCCAACAGGCTCCATTCCATCCGCCACGGACGCGCGAGCAGGGTGACCACTCCGGCACCGATCAACAGCCCGTAAGCGGTGAGCGCGCGGGGATCGACGTCGTCGGAACTGTCCGAGAGCAGGAAGTAAGCGGCCTGACATCCGGCGGCCGCGAGCCCGAAGAGCAGTCCCAACGGGTCGAAGCTCAGACCGTTCCAGATCTCGACCACGCAGGCCAGGCCCACCATCGCGACGGCAACACCCAGCGCAGCGGCCCGGGTCACCGGCCTGCGCAGCACGAACCGGATCCAACCGAGCACCATCACGGGCCCGAGGAATTCGATCAACAGCGCCACCCCGACCGGCACGGTGGCGATCGCCGCGAAGTAAAAAGCCTGCACACCTGCGATCGCGAACAGCCCGTACCCCAGCAGCAGTTTCGGTACGCGGCGCACCACGTGGAAGTGCCGCAACGCGAACGGCAGCATCAACAAGGCACCCCCCATCAGGCGCATCCACGCGACCTGCAGCGGGGTGAATCCGGCGAGGATGAGGGGTTTCGCAAAGGGCCCCGAACCGCCGAAACAGAACGCGGAAGCGAGCGCGAAGAACAGGCCGGTGGACCTGAGTCCACCGCGGAACCTCGGTCGGCTCCCCGTGCCTACCGGTGTCCCGGACCCCGTCGCATGTTCGCGCGGATCAGTTCGCACGCCCTCTCCTCCTGGCTCTCTCGGATGGCTTCGATGATCCGCTCGTGCTGGTCGCAGGACTCCATGCCCGGATCGTGCTCGCGGAAGTACAGCGATTCGAGCCTGCGGGCGTGCAACGCGATCACGTCCACGGCGGTGGACAGGTACGGGTTGTCGGCCCGGCGCATGATCACGGCGTGGAAGGCACCGTCGGCGTTCTGGGCGGCCACGGCGTCGTCCCGAACGAGCGCTTCGCGCATGCGCTCGTTGCACGCGCCCATCTCGACAAGGTCGCCGCTGGTCATCCGGGCAAACGCGGAGCGAAGCGCGAACTCGTGCAGCACGGACAGCAGCGGCAGGACTCGCGAAGCGTCGTTCTCATCCACGGGAGCCACTCGGGTGTGCCTTCCCGGCACCATCTCGACCACTCCCTGGTCGACGAGGCGGCGCAACGCCTCGCGGACGGGGGTACGGCTGACACCGAGTTCGCCGGCGAGTTCCGCATCGGCCAGTTGTTCCCCGGGCGGCAGGGAACCGTCCTCGATCTTCTCCCGCAGGACTCGGTACACCTGTTCGGACGCACTCGGCCGGGTCAATGCGGTGAATTGCGGACGCGTCATGATCATTCCTCCCCGTCCGTGCCGCCATGCAATATATTGCGTTCCGGCTCGAGGGGCAATCCTGCGCGGCGGGTCCACGGGAGTCGTCGCGATTTCCCCTGGCGAACGAACCGCCGACCTGCTCGTGAAAAAACCGATCGTTTGCACGTACCGATACACCCGCTCCGATCTTTCGGGGCCCTGCCTTGAGGCCGCATATAGGACAAGCGTACTGTTGCCGCTGGACGCGGGCCTTCGCGCACGCTCGGCCGACGTGCGCGAGACTCGCTGTCGTTCCCGAACTTGCGCCCGTCGCGAGATGGAGTTGAACGTGACTGCACCTGCCAGCAAGGACAGCTTCGGCGCCCGCGGCACGCTGAAAGTCGGTGACGCCTCCTACGAGGTGTTCCGGCTCAACGCGGTCGACGGCGCGCAGCGCCTGCCCTACAGCCTCAAGATCCTGTTGGAAAACCTGTTGCGCACCGAAGACGGTGCCAACATCAAGGCCGAGCACGTGAGTGCTCTGGCCGGCTGGGACCCCAGCTCCGAGCCGTCCACCGAGATTCAGTTCACCCCCGCTCGGGTGATCATGCAGGACTTCACCGGAGTGCCCTGCGTGGTCGACCTGGCCACCATGCGCGAAGCGGTGACCGAACTCGGCGGCGAAGCCTCCTCGGTCAACCCGTTGGCCCCAGCCGAGATGGTCATCGACCACTCGGTGGTCATCGACGTGTTCGGCCGTTCGGACGCGTTCGAGCGCAACGTCGAATTCGAGTACGGCCGCAACAAGGAGCGCTACCAGTTCCTGCGTTGGGGCCAAGGCGCCTTCGACGAATTCAAGGTCGTTCCCCCGGGCACCGGTATCGTGCACCAGGTAAACATCGAGCACCTGGCCCGTTCGATCATGTCCCGCAACGGCCAGGCCTACCCGGACACCTGCGTCGGCACCGACTCGCACACCACGATGGTCAACGGACTCGGCGTGCTGGGCTGGGGCGTCGGTGGCATCGAGGCCGAGGCCGCGATGCTCGGTCAGCCGGTTTCGATGTTGATTCCGCGCGTGGTCGGCTTCAAACTCACCGGCGAGGTCCCCCCAGGTGCCACCGCCACCGACGTCGTGCTCACGATCACCGAGATGTTGCGCAAGCACGGCGTCGTCGGCAAGTTCGTCGAGTTCTACGGCTCGGGTGTGGCCGCGGTGCCGCTGGCCAATCGCGCCACCATCGGCAACATGAGCCCCGAGTTCGGCTCGACCGCCGCGATCTTCCCGATCGACGACGAGACGATCCGCTACCTCAAGCTCACCGGCCGTGCGCAGGAGCAGGTCGACCTGGTCGAGGCCTACGCGAAGGAACAGGGCCTCTGGCACGACCCGGATGCGGAGCCGGAGTACTCCGAGTACCTCGAACTCGACCTGTCGACCGTCGTGCCGTCCATCGCCGGGCCGAAGCGTCCGCAGGACCGCATCGAGGTCACGAACGCCAAGTCGTCCTTCCGCAAGTCGCTGGCCGACTACGTTTCGGTCGAAGGCGCCGACGACGCGGCCCTCGACGAGGCGGGCAAGGAATCGTTCCCCGCCAGTGACGCACCGTCGGTGACCCACCAGGACGACGCCGACAAGCCGAAGGTGCACTCGGCCGCGGAGAACGCCGACGGTCGTCCGTCGAACCCGATCAGCGTCTCCTCCGACGAGTTGGGCGACTTCGAGCTGGATCACGGTGCGGTCGTGATCGCCTCGATCACCTCCTGCACCAACACGTCGAACCCCTCGGTGATGCTGGGCGCCGCACTGCTGGCCCGTAACGCCGTCGACAAGGGCCTGACCCGCAAGCCGTGGGTCAAGACCTCGATGGCACCAGGCTCGCAGGTCGTGACCGACTACTACGAGAAGGCCGGTCTCTGGCCGTACCTGGAGAAGCTCGGCTTCCACCTGGTCGGATACGGCTGCACCACGTGCATCGGCAACTCCGGACCGCTGCCGGAAGACGTTTCGGCCGCTGTTCAGAAGAACGACCTTTCGGTCACCTCGGTGCTGTCGGGCAACCGCAACTTCGAGGGCCGGATCAACCCCGACGTCAAGATGAACTACCTCGCCTCGCCGCCGCTGGTGATCGCCTACGCGCTGGCCGGGACGATGGACTTCGACTTCGAGAACGATCCGCTGGGCACCGACACCGAAGGCCAGCCGGTGTTCCTCCGCGACATCTGGCCCGGCCCGCAGGAAGTCCAGTCGACCATCGACTCGGCGATCACCCAGGAGATGTTCACCAAGGACTACGCGGACGTGTTCAAGGGCGACGAGCGTTGGCGCTCGCTGCCGACGCCGGAGGGCGAGACCTTCGAGTGGGACTCCGAGTCCACCTACGTGCGCAAGCCCCCGTACTTCGACGGCATGGGCACGGAACCGGAGCCGGTCACCGACATCTCGGGTGCTCGCGTGCTGGCGCTGCTGGGCGATTCGGTCACCACCGACCACATCTCCCCGGCCGGTGCGATCAAGCCGGACTCGCCTGCGGGCAAGTACCTCAGCGACCACGGCATCGACCGCAAGGACTTCAACTCCTACGGTTCCCGTCGCGGCAACCACGAGGTGATGATCCGCGGCACGTTCGCCAACATCCGGCTGCGCAACCTGCTGCTCGACGATGTCCAGGGTGGCTACACCCGCGACTTCACGCAGGAAGGCGGACCGCAGGCGTTCATTTACGACGCCGCGCAGAACTACGCCGCCCAGAACACCCCGCTGGTCGTGCTCGGCGGCAAGGAGTACGGCTCCGGTTCGTCCCGCGACTGGGCGGCCAAGGGCACCAGCCTGCTCGGTATCCGCGCCGTGATCGCCGAATCCTTCGAGCGCATCCACCGCTCGAACCTGATCGGCATGGGCGTCATCCCGCTGCAGTTCCCGAACGGCAGCACGGCCCAATCCCTGGGTCTGGACGGCACCGAGACCTTCGACCTCTCCGGCATCACCAAGCTCAACAACGGTGAGACCCCGCGGACGGTCCAGGTCAAGGCGACCAAGGCCGACGGCTCCATCGTGGAGTTCGACGCGGACGTCCGCATCGACACTCCCGGTGAGGCGGATTACTACCGCAACGGCGGCATCCTGCAGTACGTGCTGCGCAACATGATCCGCTCCTGATCACCTGCCGATCCGGCAGGCAACCGAAATACGGGGGCCGGCACGCCACAAGCGTGCCGGCCCCCGTATTCGTTCCGCACTCCGTGAACTGCACGCCGCTCGGCCGCTACGCGAGTGAGCGTTTCGGATCAGTTCACGCACGGGATCCCGTCGGCGGTGATCTTCGGGGCAGGCGTCGGCGTGGTCGTGGCGTCGTCGGTAGGCTCCTCGCTGCCGGTCGTCGCCGTGGCCTCCTCTTCCGAGATCTCGGCCGCCTCTCGATTCGGCACGGAGCCCGTTCGCCCGGTGTCTCGGGCCACGGATTCACCGGCAGCCGCGTACCGTTCTTCCATCGGACTCGCTGCCTCGGTTCGTTCCACCGCGGGCAGCGGTCGTCCGTGGCTCGCGGTGCGGATCTCGTGCCGGACCTCCGCCGGGTCGATCTTGATCGCCGTGCCATCAGGAGTCCGGTACGCGGTGTTCTCGACCGGAATCGTTTCGAAACGGACAGCGCCACCCGCCAGCCCTTCCAGCTGCCGGGCGAAGCTCATCACATCCCACTCCTCGTCGAGTACCAGCGAGGCCTGCACCGATTCGATCACCCTCCGAAGCTTGGTCGGGTCGGTCAGCACACCGGCGTCGAGCATCGAGCGGACCAGTCCCGCGAGGAACGCTTGCTGGCGCACCACCCGGTCGAGGTCACCACGCGGCAAGCCGTGACGTTGGCGCACGAACGCGAGCGCGTCCGAGCCCGAGATCTTCTGGTGACCCGCGCGGAAGGACGCGCCGGAGAGTTCGTCCTCGACCGGTCCCTTCAAGCAGACCGGCACCCCTCCGACCGCCTTGGTGATCTCGTAGAAGCCCAGCAGGTTCACCTCGGCGTAGTGGTCGATCGACACTCCGCTCAGCTGTTCGACCGTCCGCAACATCAGCTTGCGGCCCGCGCTCGCCGACCGGCGTTCGACCTCCGCGCTGCTTTTCACCCCCCGTGCGCGCAATCTCTCGGCGGCCTCCGCCTTGCCGCGCCCGAACGCGGAGTTGATCTTGTGCTTGCCGTGCCCTTCCGGGATCCGCACGTAGGTATCGCGGGGGAACGAGTAGGCCACCGCGCCAGAACCGTCCTCCGGGATGTGCACCAGCATGAGCGTGTCGGTCAGGTGCGCCTCGTTGTCGCCGGCCCGGAGGCGGTCGAGCACGTCATCGGGCAGCGGGTTGCCGCGCGCATCGGTACGACTGTCCACCCCGGCCAACAGGATGTCGACCGCGCCGTCCGGCCCGGCCTCGTCGGTGAGGGCGCTCCGGTTCAGCCCCTCCGCTAGATCGCGGAAGTTCGCCCACGCGTAGCCGGACACCAGAAGTACGGCCACCGAGACCAGCGCGACGACAGACCTCCCGGCGACGAGCGTCCTCGAACTTCTTCGCGCGAGCACCGCGGTCGCGGACGAGCGGCCCGATTCACCATCGACGTTCGCTGGAGGTCGCACCCCAAGCCCCCTTGAACCACGTACCGACGGACATCGCCGCACAGCGGAAACCAGGAGGTCACGTTACCCGCGCTCGGCGAGCTCGGCCGGACGCGAGGAGGCGCAGAACACCGGCGGGTAGGCTCCTGGCGCCGACGGGTCCACTCCGATCCCGCACTGATCCTGCGCTTCGCATCGAGGACCACGACAGCACGACGAAAGGCAACCGGTGTCGACAACCCTCCTGTTCACCATCGCGGGAGTCGTGCTCTTCTTCGGCGCGGCGATCCAGGGCACCGTGGGGCTGGGCATGAACCTCATCGCGGCTCCCCTGCTCGCGTTGCTGTCCCCCGCCTTCGTCCCGGTGCCGCTGCTTTTCGCCGCCCTCGTCCTCTCGGCCCTGACCGTGTGGCGCGAACTTCCCCACGTGCACTGGCAGGGGGCGTTGCCCGCTGTCATCGGCAGGGTGCCGGGTGTGGTGGTCGGCGTGTTTCTCGTGGCCGCGCTTCCACCACGGGAGTTCACGGTGGCTGTCGGCGTTCTCGTACTCGGGTGCATCCTGCTGTCCTTGCTTTCCTGGCGTCCGCGTCCCGCTCCCCGGTCCCTCCTGGTCGCCGGATTCGCGGGCGGCGTGATGGGAACGTCCTCGTCCATCGGGGGACCACCTGTGGCGCTGCTCTACCAGCACGAGGACGGCCCTACCGTGCGGGCGACCCTGGCCGCGTACATGTCGGTCGGCAGCTTGCTGTCGCTGAGCGCACTCGGTGTGGGTGGGCAGATCGGCAGCACGCAACTGTGGGCCAGCGCGGTTCTGCTGCCCTTCATGGCAGCCGGATTCGCCGTGTCCGGGCCACTGCGCCGGTTCCTGGACGCGGGGTGGACACGTCCGTGTGTACTCGCCCTCGCCGGAGGCAGCGCGATCATGCTGATCGTGCTCGGCTAGGTTCGGTCACCGAGATGGGGGGCGATGAACGCCACACCCGCCCCGGTTCCCGCTGACCTCACCGCCGCCGGCAGGCCGGAACACCGCACCCGCGGCCCGGCGGTCAGCACGCTGCCGGGGCGATTGGGCTGAACGGCGCTGGTACGTTCAGGCGAACTGGTGAATGATCGACCCCATCCGGCATCACACCCCTGCACCGGCCGCGTCTCCGTTTCGGAGGTGGCAACTTGATCACACACTCGACACGCACACTCGCGCCACAGGACGCATCCGTACGACCGAGCGCGTCCCTCCCGCCCACTGCCGGTGTTCTCCGGTGATCGGGATGGTGGCTGTCCGCTTCGCTGCGGGCGTCGTCGGCGAATCGCGACGGCAGGCACACCTCGCCGAAGCACCGGACGGCGATTCACCACCAGCTCTGTGGCCCACCCTCTGCGGCCTCGAAATCCGGGCGACGCTGGCGGAGGTGTCCGATCGACCGGCCGGAATGCCCTGCGTGCGTTGTCTGGCGGCTATGACCTCATCCTCACCGGAGGAGCTCGACGGGCCTTGATCGGCCGCGATCGCGGCTCAACGTGGTTTCCCGTTTCCGGGCTGGGCCGGGCGAAACCGGAATCCGCACCGAGTGCCCTCGACTCCGGATCGTCCGACCGGGGGTCGAGGGCACTCGGTGCGGTGACGCTCACTCGGACGGACGCAACGCGAAGACGCGGAGTTCCCGGTCACCCGCGCGCTCCGCGTAGTTGTCGTACGCGGGCCAGGTCTTGGTGATCACGTCCCGCCACAGGCGCTCACGTTCCTCACCGGTCACCAACCGGCCGCGGACCGCCACCTCGCGCTCTCGTTCCCGAACACTCGCATCGGGATGGGCCAACAGGTTCGCCGACCACGACGGATGGTGCTGCTGCCCCCAATTCGACCCGACCACGAGGTAGTCCGCACCGTGCGGCACGTAGAGCAACGGCACCGAACGCGGCCGCCCGCTCCTACGTCCGGTCGTGGTCAACACGAGGTAGGGCAAACCCGCCATGCGCAGCAGACTGACCCGGCCACCGGTCCGCTCCTGCACCGCAAGATCCACCGGAGCCAGCTTCATACCGACCTTGGCGAACCATTCCTGCTTTCCCAGCGACTGCGCGAACCTGCTCAATGCCTTCACGGACGATCATTCTTTCAGCACCCGAAACTCGAAACAACGCGGCATGATCAAGTCATTCTTCCATCCGCCGTTGGCGAACACCCGACGTTTCGGCATCGAGTGGTAGTCGCCGATCGCGGCACAGGCGGTTCTCACCGCGCCCGTGCCAACGACAGGGCGAAATCGCCCGCATCGTCGAGCCACCAACGATGCAGGTCGAAACCGGCCGTGGCCAGTTCGTCGGCGACCCGTTGGCGCCGGAACTTGGACGACACCTCGGTACGAAGTTCCTCACCTTCGGCGAAATCCACGGTCAGGGCCAGTTCCGCGACGTTCACCCGCATCGGGCGGGTCGCACGCAACCGCATTTCGATCCACTCCTGTTCGGCATTCCACCGCGCGACGTGAACGAAATCGGCCGGGACGAAGTCCGCCAGCAACTCGCGATTCAGCACGTGCAGGACATTGCGGTTGAATTCCGCGGTGATTCCCTGCGCGTCGTCGTACGCGCGCACCAACCGGTCGGGATCCTTCACCAGGTCCGTGCCAAGCAACAACCACTCCCCAGGCTGCAACGCGGCACGAATTCCGGCGAGGAATTCGGCACGCTCCGCGGGGATGAGGTTCCCGATGGTGCCGCCGAGGAACGCGACCAGGCGTTGGGAGCCGTGGCGCAACGCCGCCAGCTCGGTGGTGAAATCACCGACCACCCCGTTGATGTCCAATTCGGGATAGTCCGCCGCGAGAAGGTTCATCGCGGTGCGCAACGCCGATTCCGAAACGTCCAGGGGAACGAACGCGCGCAAGGTTCCGTTCTTGCGGAACGCGTCGAGCAGCAGCCGTGTCTTCTCCGACGAACCGGAGCCGAGCTCGACCAACGTGGCCGAGCCGGTCAGTTCCGCGATCTCCATCGCGTTCTGCTGAAGAACGTCACGCTCCGCCCGGGTCGGATAGTACTCGGGCAATTCGGTGATCCGTTCGAACAACTCGCTGCCCGCGGCGTCATAGAACCACTTCGGCGACAACCACTTCGGCTCGTCGCGGAGTCCTTCCCGCGCGTCGTTGCGCAACTGCCGTGCTGCGTCCGCTGCGGTGAAGTGAACGGTCAACTCCGGTCCGGTCACGACTTGTCCCCTTCTTCGAGTGCGGTGATCCGCACTTGGCGAGCATCGGCGACCACCAGTCGCCGATCCGGAATTTCCTGCCACCCCGGCCCAGTACCGAACGGCTCCGAGGCAATCGTGACGGAGTCGCTGTCCCGGCGCAGCCACAACGAGTGGGCCCAGGTCGTCGCCACCAGCAGCGTGCCGTCGGTCAGCAACAGGTTCATCCGGGCGGACGGGACGGCCGTGACGACCTCCTCGACCAGGCGGGTAACAGCGGTGGCGGGGTCCTCGCCGGTGTCGAGGCGTTGCCGCAGCAGCGCCCACAACACCGCCGAGTCGGTCGGCGCGTCCAGGGTCATCAGATCCACCACGTCCAGCCCGGCCGCGGCCTTGGCCAACGAGTTCGGCCACCCCGGCACCTTGCCGTTGTGGCTGAACAACCACTTCCCGTCGCTGAACGGGGCGCATGCACCTTCGGTCACGCACATCCCGACCGTGGCCGACCGCACGGCCGCGAGCACCGCACGTGCGTGGATCGAGGAGGCGAACGCGGCGAAGGCCCGGTCGGTCCACATCGGAACCGCGGCGCGATATCGGATGGGTTCCGCGGTACCCGACAGGTACCAACCCGCCCCGAAGCCGTCGGCGTTCACTGTTCCACCGCTCCGCATGTCCCGAGGCGCCCACGACTGCTCGAGCAGGGAATGCGCGGGTTCCAGGAGTAGTTCGTCCAGGGCTACCGGTGGCCCCGCATAACCCACGTGACGGCACATTCGTGTCCCCTCAATCAGCCATCTGCCAGGACAGCGGTTCCGGTGGGGGTGCGAAACGTCGCGTCGCGCCGATTCACGGTCCGCGACGTTCACCGCCGTACCGCACGCTAGGCGAGTTCGTCGGTGTCCAGACTCCGCGCGCACCGGAAACCCGCGAAGATCTGTCGCCGGATCGGGTGGTCCCAGTTGCGGAACGTTCCACGGCACGCAGCAGCGTCGGTGCCGAACGAGCCTCCCCGCAGCACCTTGTAGTCAGGCCCGAAGAAGACCTCGGAGTACTCACGGTAGGGAAACGCGACGAACCCCGGATAGGGGGAGAAGTCCGTGGCCGTCCATTCCCACACGTCGCCGATCATCTGTCTGGCCCCGCAGGGCGCGGCGCCCGCCGGGTAAGCGCCGGCAGGCGCAGGCTGCAGATGACGCTGCCCGAGATTCGCCCGCTCCGGCCCAGGGTCGTCGTCGCCCCAGGGATAGCGCAGGGAACGCCCGCTCCAGGGATCGAACCGGGCGGCCTTCTCCCACTCCTGCTCGGTCGGCAACCGCTTGCCCGCCCAGTTCGCGTAGGCCTCGGCTTCGTGGAAGCTCACGTGGACCACGGGTTCGTCGCCGGGCACCGGCTCGACGTGTCCGAACCGGCGGCGCAGCCAGTCACGTCCGTCGAACTCCCAGAACCGGGGAGCGTGCAGATCCGCGCGCTGCCGGTAGGCCCATCCGGCATCGCTCCACCACTGCGGCTGGTCGTAACCGCCCGCGTCGACGAACCACCGGAATGCCCGGTTGGTCACCGGGGTGGTGTCGATCGCGAACCCCGGAACGTGCACCTCGTGAGCCGGCCGTTCGTTGTCCAGCGCCCACGGCTCGGTCGAGGTGCCCATCACGAAGGCTCCGCCGGAAACCAACACCTCCGGGCCCGGCTTCCCGGATTCGGGAGCGGCCGGTGGCGGGTCGGCGGTCAGTACCGGAGCACCCTGCCGCAGTTGGTGGGTGGCCAGCATCGTCTCGTCGTGCTGCTGTTCGTGCTGCACGATCATGCCGAAGGCGAATGCCTGTTCGACCAAGGGTCTGCCTTCCAACGGCGTCCGGTCGAGCAGGTCCCACACCTTGTCCCGCACCGTTCGCACGTACGCGCGCGCTTCCGTCGGGCCGAGCAGGGGAAGTCGCGGGCGGTCCGACCTCGCGTGCTGGAAGGCGTCGTAGATGTCGTCGATGTCCGGTCGGATCGCTTCGGCGCCTCCCACGTCCCGGACCAGCCATTGCTCCTCCTGGCTGCCGACGTGGGCGAGGTCCCACACGAGCGGGGACATCAGTGGGGAGTGTTGTTTGACCAGGTCCTCGTCGTCCACGACATCGGTCAGGTGGGCACTACGCCTGCGCGTTCGGAAGAGCTCGTCGGCAGCCCTGGCCCGCAGTTGCTCGGTGCCGAGCTCGTGCAGGTCGCCGTAGCGAACGGCCGGTTCTTCGTCGGTCGGGTTGGTGTTTCCGATCGTCACCGATTCCTCACCTCTCAGCGTCAACGAACCGGGGTGCCTCTCAGCCTCGCCGGTCGGTTCCGGCAAGTCGCTCACCCGCGACCTCGTCGAGACGTCCGGCCAGTCCGTGCGGGCAATCCATGTCGGCCATGTTGTGCCGGGCGAGCCGGACGATGTCTCGACTGCTGCGGGCCAGCGCCGGATCCCGCAAACCACTCCGGGCGGCGTGTACCCACCGGCCGACAGCGGGCGAAGCCAGCTCGAGCACGCGGTCCACCGTCGCCTCGTCGCGGAACAGCGCGATCAGCACCGCGGCTGGCAACATCCAGTCGTCACCGAACTGGGCGTCCAGGTAGCGGACCTCGAAGTAGCCGCGCGGGCGAACCGGGGTGAACAGCGTGCTCAGGTGGTAATCCAGGTCGTCGCGTGTCGGTGGAGCTTCCAGCGCCCCCTGGATCCACTGGGCGAAGGTCACTCCGACCGGGGCATTCCAGTCGTCGCCTTCCCGGCGAACGCACACCAGAGCGGTGTCCAGCACCCGCTTGGCCCAGCTCGCGGCCGGGTCCGTGGTGATCGGGCCCGGCCTGGTGCGCGGCGGGTCGGTGCGCAGCAGCGCACGGGTGCGTGTCGAGGCCCAACCGGTCGACTCACCGAACAGGCTCGGGGAATTGGCGAACATCGCCATCATCACCGGACCGAGCGCGTGCAGCGCCGCCCATCGCGCGGCCGTGCGATGGGGTTCGCCCACGTCGATGCAGACCTGTATACCCGCGGTGCTGCACATCATCAGCCGACCGTCGATGCCGATGCGGTCGAACGCGTTCTCCATCGCCGCGTAGCGTGGGATTCGCAGAATACGGTTCGGGTGACGCCACGGGTCCGTGCCTTGCTCGCCCATCGTCAGTCCCGCGCGACCGAGCAGTCTGCGGAGAAACTCGGCATCGGCGACGACCGTCGCGAACAGGGTGCGCATCGACTTCGCCGGAAGGCTGGAGATCTCGACCTGGCCACCGGGTTCAACGGTGAGCACCGATCCGTTCGGCAATGGTCGGTGCGGGCTCGCCGGGGACAGGGAGGTGGGGGCGTAGGCCCCGAGAGCATCGCTCAGCGTCTCGGTCGCGAGCGGTCTTCGGGGGTCGTCTGCGTGGTGCACGGTCCATTCGAGTTCGATGCCGAGCAGCTCCGGAGGCCCGTGTTTGAAGCACACCGACGCCACATACGTCTCGGCCTCGGCCCGGGTACGGATTCGGGATGTCGGGAACTCCGCGGATCTGTGGTCGAGAGACGCGGTCACTGTGATCACCACCTGTAGTGGGTTGCTCACCGACGCTACCGGCCGAGCACGCGGATCGCACAGCCTTGTCCTGGGGGCGGCGATTTGTTATCGAACACCTCCCTCGGTGTGTCGTCCTTCCGACTCGTCGCGGTAGCAGGAGGCCGATCGGGAGGGGCTCGACCACTCGCCGCGCAGAGCCTCGTCGTGAGCCTGCAGCGCGCCGGATGCGGCTTCGATCGCGGCGACCTGCTCCGGGACCGAGCCGATTCATCGCGGTCCGGATGGTGCCGGACCACACGGTGACCGCACCGAGCGGCATCCAGCGCCGAGCCACGGGGTCGAGGTGCCCTCCGGCATCGGTCAGGAGATCAACGGTATCGTGACGACTTCTCAGCAGCCGCGAAAGCCAGCAAAACGTACGTACGGATTGCCACCGGCCAACCTGAGCTGCGACGATCAGCCCATGCCAAGGGTCAGTCAGGACCACCTCCACGCCAGGCGCCGTCAGATCCTCGACGGCTCCCGGTCATGCTTCGCGCGGCACGGGTACGAGGCCGCCACGGTTCGCAGGCTCGAAGAGGCCACCGGACTGTCCCGAGGAGCGATCTTTCACCACTTCAAGGACAAGGAATCGCTCTTCCTCGCGCTGGCCGAGGACGACGCCGAGAGGATGGCCGACGTCGTCGCCCAGCAGGGGCTCGTGCAGGTGATGCGCGATCTGCTCCACCACCCGACCGACAACCACGACCACACGGCCGGGGCCGACTGGCTCGGCACCCGGTTGGAGGTTTCGCGCCGTCTGCGCACCGACACCGACTTCCGCGAACGGTGGGCACAGCGTTCCGAACAACTGACGACCGCCACGAGGGCGCGGCTGGAGTGGCAGCGCGATTCCGGCAATCTCCGCGACGATGTGGACATCGGCGTGCTGACCTCGTACCTCGAACTCGTCCTCGAAGGACTCGTCTCGCACCTGGCGATGGGACTTCCCGCCGACGACCTCGATCCCGTGCTGGACGTCGTGGAGGAGAGCGTTCGCCGCCATCGCGGCTTGTGACCCGGCGAGCGATCCCGGACCATTCCAGCCGCGCGGAATTGGACCGCGACCGGAAACCTGAACAGCTCTACGATCGGTGATGCTCGACCCGACCGACCGTGGGAGCGTCCGCCGTGCATCCTGCCCTCTCAGAAGATCTCGCCAGGCTCTCGGAACTGCTCGCACACGCCCACCGGTTCGCGGTCGAAACGCTCGAAGCGGTCGACGAGCGTCCTGCCGCCGTGCCCCCAGCGGCGGTGGACACCGCACCGTTACCGCAGAGGGGCCTCGGCGGAGAAGCGACCCTCGACCTGTTCCAGCGACGCTGGGCGGACCGGTTCTCCGGCAGCGCGGGGGCCCGCTACCTCGGTTTCGTGACCGGTGGTGCCACGCCCGCCGCCGTCGCCGGTGACTGGTTGGCGAGCACGTTCGACCAGAACGTCGTCACCCGGACCGACTCGGCTGCCCCGGAACTCGAACGCGAAACGGTCGGCTGGCTGCGGGAACTGCTCGGCCTGCCCCAACGGTTCACCGGCAACTTCGTCTCCGGCGCCACCATGTCGAACCTGGTCGGTCTGGCAGTCGGCCGGGAATGGCTCGGCGAGCGACGCGGTGTCTCGGTTGCCGAGTCGGGAGTGGGGGCGCTCGGTGACGTCGCCGTGCTCTCCGGCAGCCCGCACTCCAGCATCCACAAGGCGTTGTCGATGCTCGGCATGGGGCGTGACAGCGTGCGCCGGATTGCCACCCGGGACGGCCGTGAATCGATCGACGTCGAACGGCTCGCCGCCGAGCTCGAGCGCACCGCCGGTCGACCGACGATCGTGGTCGCCAACGCGGGCACGGTCAACACCGGTGACTTCGACGAGGTGCGCGCGATCGCCGAGCTCAGGCGGAGGTTCGGGTTCTGGCTGCACGTCGACGGGGCTTTCGGTGCTTTCACCGCGCTCTCCCCCGAGAATGCCACCCTCGTCGAGGGCATGGCCGAGGCGGATTCGGTGTGCGTCGACCTGCACAAGTGGTTGAACGTGCCGTACGACAGCGCAGTGCAGTTCAACTCACGACAGGACCTGCAAGTGCGGGTTTTCCAGAACGCCGCTTCGTACGTCGGGCTGCCTGCCGCCGACCCCGATTTCGTCCACCTGGCACCGGAGAGCTCACGTCGCCTGCGAGCCCTGCCCGCGTGGTTCTCGATCAGCGCCTACGGTGCAGACGGGCACCGCGAGATCGTCGAGCGCACCATCTCGGTGGCCCGCGCACTGGGTGACCGGATCTCCGGCGTGGCCGGGCTCCGGCTGTTGGCTCCCGTCCGGCTCAACATCGTGTGCTTCACCATCGCCGAAGATCCGACCGTGGAACGGGTGGACCGGCTCGTGCGAGCGATCGCCCATGGTGGCGAGACCTTCGTGACTCCCACCATCCACAACGGAACGCCCGCGGTGCGGGCTGCTGTCAGCAGTTGGCGGACCACCGGCTCCGATGTCGACCGGATCGTCGAAGCCATCGTGGACGCGACCGAGCGGGAAGAACTCCGCTGAGCCGACCACGCCGGGCCCGCACACCAACCGGTGCGGGCCCGACCGGCTCGATCAGAGCACGTCGTGCATCAGTGGCTTGATCCGCTTGCTACCGACGGCCAGCAACACCGCGAACCCGATGGTGATCAACCCGATGACACCGAAGTACATGTTCTGGTTCTCCTGCGAGTAGAGCTTCACCACCTGCGCACCGATGCCCTGTCCCAGAGCAGGCGCCAGGAAGTACAACCCCATCGTCTGGGACGCGAACGCCTTCGGAGCGAGCTTCGTCGTCACCGACAAGCCCACCGGGGAGAGCATCAGCTCACCCATGGTCATGATGACGAACACCAGCGCGATCATCATCGCCCCGTGCTTGCCGTCCGCACCGAGGAACTGGCCGGACAGCACGATCCACAGGAAGCTCAGCGCGACGAACAACAGTCCGCCGACGAACTTCATCGGCGTGCTCGGCTGCCGCTGACCCATCTTCAGCCAGAGCAGCGCGAACGCCGGTGCGAGCACGATGATGGCCAGCGGGTTCACCGACTGGAACCAGCCGACGGGGAATTCCCACCCGAGCACTTCTCGACTGGTCTGGGCGTCGGTGACCACCACGAGCGACGTCGCCTGCTGTTCGAACAGCAGGAAGAACAGTGCCGTGGCCAGGAAAAGCGGGATGTAGGCGATCAGCCGGTCTCGCTCGACACCGGTGATCTGCCTGCTGCGGAGCATCACCGTGAAGTACACGATCGGCAGCACCGCGGAGATCAGGGTCACCAGGTTCACGAGGCCGGCGATCCCGATGACGCCGGACACGACGAGTCCGCCCAGCACCACGACGAACCCGACCGCGATCGCGACGACCCTGCCCAGCACGCGCCCCCGGTCCTCGTCCGGGATCGGGTTGGCAGGCTTGAGCCCCGCGTCACCGAGGTAACGACCACCCAGCACGTACTGGACGAGGCCGAAGGCCATACCGATCGCGGCTGCTCCGAAACCGTAGTGGAAGCCGATCTCGCTCTGCAGGAACGCCGTGATGATCTGGCCGGTGAACGCACCGACGTTGATCCCCATGTAGAAGAGCGAGAACCCGGCGTCCCGCCTGGTGTCGTTCTCGGCGTAGAGATCACCGACCATCTTGGACACGTTCGGCTTGAGCAGCCCCGTACCCGCGATGATGAGCACCAGGCCGAGACCGACCGTGGCCAACCCTCCCGGGATGGCCATGCTGATGTGGCCGCACATGATCAGCACGCCGCCGGCGAGCACCGACCGCCGCGCTCCGAGCAGTCGGTCGGCGAGCCAGCCGCCTGCGATCCCGGTCAGGTAGACGCTCGCGCCGTAGGCGGCGACCAGCGATGTAGCGGTCGCCTCGGGGAGCCCGAGACCGCCTTCGCGAATCGCGGTGTACAGGTACAACGCCAGGATGGCGCGCATCCCGTAGTAGGAGAAGCGCTCCCACATCTCGGTAAAGAAAAGGGTGGACAGGCCGCGGGGATGTCCGAAGAACCGCCGCTGCGATGCGTCCGTAATCGCGGTGTTCACGATCACGTCCTCTCGTACATATGACAGCGCGGCGGTAGCCGCGCAACGACCTGCGGGAGGCTACGCCCTACATCATTTCGAAGAACATGCAGCGTCGAAAATACGCCCCGAGCGGCACCGTTCCGGCTCGCACTGTACGGCGAGCACCGATCACACTGGTCCCGCGACGCTCCGTGCCGTACCCAGCGCGGCCCGCGCATCCAGCCAGGGAGGAACCATGCGACTGCTGCACGCCCATCGCCGGGCGATGACCGAATTCGACGACCGGGCCCACGCTGTCGAAGCCGACCAGTGGCACAACCCCACCCCGTGTTCCCAGTGGACGGTCCGCGATCTGGTCAACCACCTCACCTCCGAGCAGTTGTGGGCACCGTGGCTGCTCGACGGATCCACTCTCGACGAGGTCGGCGACCGCTTCGACGGCGATGTGCTCGGGTCCGACCCCGTCGAGTCGTGGGCGCGTGCGAGCATCGTCGCCCGGGAGGCGTGGGACCGACCGGGCGCGGCGACCGGTGAGGTCAACGTGACGGGTGGGGTGATCCCCGCGGAGGACTACGGCTGGCAGATGACGCTCGATCTGGCGGTCCACGCCTGGGACCTGGCACGAGGTATCGGTGCCGACGAGCGGCTGGACCCCGAACTCGCCGAGGCGATACACACCGTGTTCGAACCACAGGTCGAATCCATGCAGGGACTGGGTATCTTCGACCCACCACGTCCGGTCAGCGCGGAGGCCGATGTTCAGACCCGCCTGCTGAGCTTGCTCGGACGCCGCCCGTGAGCGACCGTTGGGACATTGTTCACGCCCCATCGGCCCATTCACCCGGATACAATGTCGGGTATCGGCGTTTTTCTTCTGAGGAGTGACAACCGCAGTGCCCCAGGCACCTTCACCTGAAGGCAGTATGAGGCCGGGACTTCATTGTCCCGGCTTTCCGCACACCATGCCCACCCCGTCGGGGCGGGAGGGCATCTGATGGAAGTACTGCTGGCGGTCTTAGGCCTCGTCTTCGTCGGCATCCTCACGCTCGGCACCGCCCTCGCGGTAGCCGCTGAGTTCTCGCTGACCTCACTCGAGCGCAGCACAGTCGACGCGCATGCCACCCACACCGGGGACCGGCGGTCGAAGGCGGTGCAGCGTGCCCATCGCACCTTGTCGTTCCA
This sequence comes from Parasphingorhabdus pacifica, assembly GCF_054779195.1. Lineage (NCBI taxonomy): Bacteria > Pseudomonadati > Pseudomonadota > Alphaproteobacteria > Sphingomonadales > Sphingorhabdaceae > Parasphingorhabdus > Parasphingorhabdus pacifica. Next base: position 404,409 of record NZ_BAAGYS010000008.1, on the reverse strand, counting down.
ACTCTCCGGCGCTCAGGTCGCGATCACTCTGACGACGCTGGTGACCGGGTACGTCGCGGAGCCGCTCATCGGCGATCTGCTGCGGCCCGCGTTCCTGCTCACCGGACTTTCGGACTCCGCCTCCCGCGCGGCCTCCCTCGCCCTGGCGCTCCTGCTGGCGACCACGCTGTCCATGGTCTTCGGCGAGATGGTGCCGAAGAACCTCGCCATCGCCCGGCCGCTGCCCACCGCTCGGGCGGTCTCCGGTTACCACTCCACCTTCTCGCAGGTGTTCCGCTGGCTCATCGACGCGATGAACAACAGCGCCAACTGGGTCGTGCGGCGCATGGGGATCGAACCGCAAGAGGAACTGCGGTCGGCGCGCTCCCCGGAAGAACTCGGTTCGATCGTTCGTTCCAGTGCCGAGCACGGCACCCTCGACGAGTCCACCGCAGTGCTGATGGACAAATCGCTGCGGTTCGGCGACCGCAGCGCGGACGAGCTCATGACTCCCCGGGTCAAGGTCGAGTCGCTGGCCAACAGCGCCAGCGTGCTCGACCTCCTCGACCTCGCACGGCGAACCGGATATTCGCGGTTTCCGGTACACGCCGGTGACCTGGACGACGTCCAGGGAGTCGTGCACGTCAAACAGGCGTTCGGAGTGCGCATCGACGAGCGTGGGAGCACCCGGGTCGGTTCGCTCACCCGCCCGGTGCCGACCGTCCCCGAGACACTCGACGGTGACTCGCTGCTGAACCGCCTCCGCGGGTCGGGACTGCAGCTCGCACTGGTCGTCGACGAGTACGGCGGTACCGCGGGCATCGTGAGCCTCGAAGACGTCGTCGAGGAGATCATCGGCGACGTACGTGACGAGCACGACCGGCGAGAAGCCGCGGCCGTCCAGCCGCTGGGCGGGAACAACTGGGCCATCTCCGGCCTGCTCCGCGCCGACGAACTTCGGGAAGCGACCGGTTTCGAGATCCCCGACGGCGACTACGAGACGGTCGCGGGACTGGTGCTGGCCGAGCTCGGCCGGATCCCGCAATCGGGTGACGGCGTCGACATCGACGGCTGGCGAATGACAGTGACCCGGATGGACCGGCATCGGATCGCGGAGCTCCGCCTGGGGCGGGTACCCGCACCGGCCGTGTCCGGGGACGAACGAGGAGCGCTCCGATGAACGACACCGCCGCCATCTTTCTGGCCGTCGGGCTGCTCCTGCTGAACTCGTTGTTCGTCGGAGCCGAGTTCTCCTTGCTCTCGTCACGTCGGGACCGGCTGGAAGCCTTGCTCGATCAGGGCATCTCCCGCGCCCGCACGGTCATCAAGGCGAGCCAGGAGGGCTCGCTGATGCTGACCAGTGCCCAGTTGGGCATCACGCTGTGCTCGCTGGGGCTCGGTCGTCTCGGCGAACCCGCGGTCGCGCACCAGCTCGAACGGCTCGTCGGGCCGTTGGACGTTCCGTCCCCGATCCTGCACGCCGTGGCCTTCACGATCGCGCTGGCGCTCGTGGTGGTGCTGCACGTCCTGGTCGGCGAGATGGTCCCCAAGAACCTCGCCATCGCCGATCCGGAACGAGTTGCGTTGTGGCTGGTTCCGGTACTCGTCGCCTTCGTCAAGTTGGCACGACCGTTCATCGCGGTGTTCAACATGATGGCGAACTCGGTCCTGCGGATGTTCAAGATCGAACCCAAGGACGAACTGGAGACCGCTTACACCTCGTCCGAACTGGCCGAGCTGCTCGTGGAATCGCGGCGGGAGGGCCTGCTGGAGCATTCCGAGCACCGCAGGCTGGCGCAGACGTTGTCCTCGATGGAGAACACCGTCAGCGACGTCCTGGTGCCGATGAGCGAGCTGCGTACGCTGCCCGAACGTCCCACGCTGGGCGATGTCGAACGAGCAGTGTCGACCACCGGTTTCTCCCGCTTCCCGATCTGTTCGGACAGCGGCCGCATGCTCGGCTACCTGCACGTCAAGGACATCCTGGACGAGGCGGCCAGCGACCCGTCCACACCGGTCGATCCGTCCCGGATCCGCAGGTTGCCGACGGTGCTCGCCGACTCCCGGCTCGACCAGGCGCTCGCCTCGCTGCGACGTCAGCGCAGCCACCTGGCGACCGCCATCGACCGCAAGAGCACCCCGCTCGGCGTGGTGGCGCTGGAGGATCTCGTCGAGGAGTACGTCGGGACGGTGCGCGACGGCACGCACGTGAACTCGCTCCACCGCTCCTGACCTACCCTGGTCAGCGATGTTGGTGCTGTCAGAATCGCAGTGGCGTGCTCGCCAGGACGAGCATCGGGCGCGGGTCCGCGAGTGGACAGGGCCGCACCGGCAACGCAGGCAGCAGGGTGAGAAACATCCGGTGCTGGACTTCCTGTTCACCTACTACTCGTTCCGCCCGGCACGGTTGGAGCGGTGGCAGCCCGGACACCGGGTCGCTCTGGCGGGCGGGGCGGAGTTCCTGCACCGCACCGGTTTCGTGGAGACACCCGAGGGCGTCGCGCTGGTTCCGGAAGCGTTGACCGCGGCGCGGAAGACCACGGCGGAGTTCGTCCTGGGGCTGCTCAGCGCCACCGCGTCCCGACAGCCTCGCCTGGGCTGCTTCGGCTTGCACGAATGGGCGATGCTGTACAAGACGGATCCTGCCGACGTCCGGCACACCGACTGGCCGCTGCGATTGGGCCACGAGGGCACCGACGACGTCGTGGAATCCATGCAGATCCAGTGCACGCACCACGACGCCTTCCGGTTCTTCACCCCGCAGGCACGCCCGCTCAACGCGCTGCAGCCGGCGCGCGCCGATCAGGTACGACTTGAGCAACCAGGGTGCCTTCACGGCAACATGGATCTGTTCAAGTGGGCCTACAAACTGGACCCGTTCGTGCCCGCCGAGCTCGTGGCCGACTGCTTCGATCTCGCCGCACGGGTACGCACGCTCGACATGCGGGCCAGCCCGTACGACCTGACCGAGCTGGGGTACTCGCCGGTCCGAATCGAAACCCCGGAAGGGCGAGCCGACTACGTCCGGCAGCAGCGCGATTTCGCCGACGAGGCCACGGGGCTGCGCCAACGGCTCATTGAGATCTGCCGTGACCTGCTGGCCTGGGCAAATTGATCGGACGAGGCCACCGCCCCCGCGGCAACGTCCCGCTGAGGTCCGGAGGCTGTCGAACCGCGATGCGAAGGCCCGGACGCCGCACCGGGCACGCCCAACACAACAACACCGGCCCGAGCGGATTCGTCGGGCCGGTGTTGTCGAGTCTGCTTCAGTCGCGGACGGCCAGGCTGAGCTCGCCGTTGTCGTCCCGCTCGGCGTCCAGCACCTTGTCACCCAGCAACGCCGACGCCTGTGGCTCGAGGAAGACCCGTACGCCGGACCCCTCGATCACCTCGTCGTCGCTCTGCGGTTCGCTGGCGATAGCGGCCTGCAGGCCACCCGCCTCCAAGCCATCCCCCGCAGGGGCGATCCGCAGGCCGGAGCCCTCGCCGGAATCTCCACCGGCGAGCACCACCTTGATGACCTCAGCGGCGTTCTCACTGATAGTGAGCATTTGCTCCACTCCTCTCGGAGCCGGTCACATGAAGTGGCCAACCGTAGTCCATCGGCGGGGACTCGGCAGCGCCCCCTCGCTTTACCCGGGAACGACGCGAGCCGACACCTGCCTGAACTGCGACGGCCCACCCCGAGCAACGAGGTGGGCCGTTCGCATGAAACTCGACGAACGAACGTCAGTCCTCGTAGGCGGACAACGGCGGGCAGGAGCAAACCAGATTCCGGTCACCATGCGCACCGTCGATGCGCCGGGTGGCCGGCCACACCTTCGTCGGGTCGGCGCCCAGCGGGTAGGCGGCGTCCTCCCGGCTGTAGGAGTGCTTCCACTCCCCCGTCAGCGAAACCGCGGTGTGCGGCGACTGGCACAGCGGGTTGTCGTCCGCGGGCCACTGACCGGCGACGACCTTGTCGATCTCCACGCGGATGGCGATCATCGCCTCGCAGAACCGGTCGAGTTCTGCGAGGTTCTCGCTCTCGGTCGGTTCCACCATCAACGTTCCGGCCACCGGGAACGACATAGTCGGCGCGTGCAGGCCGTAGTCGGCCAGCCGCTTGGCCACGTCGTCGACCGTGATACCGCTGATCTTGGTGATCTCGCGGAGGTCGAGGATGCACTCGTGGGCGACCAGCCCGTCCTTGCCGGTGTAGAGCACCGGGAAGTACGAGTCCAGGCGACGGGCGACGTAGTTCGCCGAAGCCACCGCCGTCAGGGACGCCCGACGCAGGCCCTCACCGCCCATCATCCGCACGTAGGCCCACGAAATCGGCAAGATCGAGGCACTACCCCACGGAGCCGCGCTGATCGGCCCCACGCCGGTCTGCGGCCCCGCAGCGGGCTGCAGCGGATGGTTGGGCAGGAACGGCGCGAGATGCCCCCGGACGCCGATCGGTCCCACTCCGGGCCCACCGCCGCCGTGCGGGATGCAGAACGTCTTGTGCAGGTTCAGGTGCGAGACGTCGGAACCGAACTTACCCATCCGGGCGAGCCCGATCAGCGCGTTGAGGTTGGCGCCGTCGACATAGACCTGGCCGCCGGCATCGTGCACCAGCCCGCACACCTCTTGCACCGTGTTCTCGTAAACACCGTGCGTGGACGGGTAGGTGAGCATGATCGCGGCGAGGTCGTCCTGATGCGTTTCGACGACCTCACGCAGGTGGTCGAGTTCGATGTTGCCCGCCGAATCGCACCGCACGACGACCACCCGCAAGCCGGCCATCACCGCACTGGCCGCGTTCGTGCCGTGCGCGCTCGCGGGGATCACGCACACGTCGCGCTCCGCTTCACCACGGCTGTGGTGGTAAGCGCGGATCGCCAGCAGCCCGGCGAACTCGCCCTGGCTGCCCGCGTTCGGCTGCAGACTCACCGCGTCGTACCCGGTGATCTCCGCCAACCAACCCTCGAGGTCGCTCACGAGCTCGAGCAGCCCCTTGGCGTCCTGCGCGGGCGCGAACGGGTGCAACTCACCGAATTGCGGCCACGTGATCGGCTCCATCTCCGCGGTCGCGTTGAGCTTCATCGTGCAAGAACCCAGCGGGATCATGCTGCGATCCAGGGCGACGTCCTTGTCCGACAACGCACGCAGGTACCGCAGCAGCGAGGTCTCGGAGTGGTGGGTGTGGAACACCGGGTGGGTCATGTACTCGGACGTGCGCCGCAGCGGCTCCGGCAACGCGTCAGCGGTCTCCGAGTCGAGCTCGTCGACGTCGACCGCCGCGTCGCCCGAGACGCCGAAGGCCTTCCAGACCGCGGCCAGGCGAGCCCGGTCGGTCGTCTCGTCACAGCTCACACCCACGTGGTCGGCATCGACCCTGCGGAGGTTCACACCTTCGCGGCGCGCAGCGGCCAGCACCTCGTCGGCCCTGCCCTGCACCCGGACGACGACGGTGTCGAAGAACTCACCGTGCACGACGTTCAAGCCGGCACCGCGAAGCTGCTCGGCGAGCAGCGTCGCCATCCGGTGCACGCGGGTCGCGATAGCCCGCAGCCCCTCCGGCCCGTGGTAGACGGCGTACATCGAGGCGATGACCGCCAACAGCACCTGCGCCGTGCAGATGTTGCTCGTGGCCTTCTCCCGCCGGATGTGCTGTTCACGGGTCTGCAGAGCCAGTCGGTACGCCTGGTTTCCGTCGACGTCCACGCTCACGCCGACCAGACGCCCGGGCAGCTGGCGCTCGATGCCCTTCTGGACGGCCATGTACCCGGCGTGCGGACCACCGAAGCCCATCGGCACGCCGAAGCGTTGAGTCGTGCCGACGACCACGTCGGCACCCACCTCGCCCGGCGACCGCAGCAGCGTCAGTGCCAGCAGGTCGGCGCTGACCACAGCTTTGCCACCTCGGTTGTGGACCTCCTCGATGACCTGCTCGTGGTCCCGCACCGCACCGGACGCACCGGGGTACGCCAGCAGCGCACCGAAGAACTCCCCTTCCGGAAGTCCGGCGACGCCGTTGGACAGGTCCGCGATGACGATCTCGATGCCCAGCGGTTCGGCACGCGTCTCGATCACCGAGATGGTCTGCGGCATGATGTCCGCATCGACCACGAACCGGGCGGACTTGGCACGGCCCGCTCGCCGGATCAGGGTCATTCCCTCGGCGGCGGCCGTGGACTCGTCCAGCATCGAGGCGTTGGCGACCGGAACGCCGGTCAGGTCGGCCACCATGGTCTGGAAGTTCAACAGCGCTTCCAGTCGCCCTTGGGAGATCTCCGGCTGGTAGGGCGTGTACGCCGTGTACCAGGCGGGGTCTTCGAGAACATTCCTACGGATCACGGGAGGAGTGACCGTCGGGTAGTACCCGAGTCCGATCATCTCCGCTTGCGGGCTGCACCGATCGGCCAACTCGCGCAGCTCCCGCAGGGCCTGCGCTTCGCTGGCTGGTTCGGGCAGCGCGAGCTTCAGGTCACCCTCGCGGATACCCTCCGGCACGGCGCGGTCACCCAGCTCCTCCAGGTCACCGACGCCGACGACGTCGAGCATCCGGGAGAGCTCGGTGGGTGACGGGCCGATGTGACGGTCCGCAAACGGGGTACCGCGCTCCAGCTCGGCCAGGGGAACACGGTCGTGGGAAACGGCCATCGCCGAACCTCCAACATCGCGGCTGAAAAAGGGGGCGGCAACACACTTCAGTGTTGCGTCTCCCCCTCTGTCTGTGTCCGCGAAACGAACGCCTGAGAGCTTCGCCGGCCATATCACCCGGCTTGCACCGTCGGCGGGGACCACCACAGCTGTGGTGAACCCTCTTTCCAGAGGTATCTCGCCCGTACGGTCCAGCTGGCCTGAGAGGTTGTCGGGGAGAAGTTGCTCCTTCGGCGCCGCCCACGACCTCTCGATCGCGGACGGTCTCTCCCGCACGGGGTCGACGATGCGGCGAAGCCTACCCGATAGAGCTACGAATTCATCCCGCAAATGTGAGCTGATCCCACAAAACTGGATGCGACCCGCTCTCGACCGTCACCCTGTCTGGCGGTCACGCCTGCGACGGGACAGTTCATCGTCAACCGGCGCGAGCGGCGCGGCACCGTCGGCGCGCTCGGCCGGGAACTCGTGGATCGTTCCACTGATCTCTCGCATGGCACCGCTGACCGCGATCCCGAACACTCCCTGGCCACCCTGGAGCAGATCGACCACCTCCTCCGCAGAGGTGCACTCGTAAACTGTGGTCCCGTCGCTGAACAGCGTTATCCTGGCGAGGTCCTGCACACCCCTACACCGCAAATGCTCCACCGCTACCCGGATGTTGTGCAACGAAACCCCGGTGTCGAGGAGTCGTTTGACAACCTTGAGCACCAGAATGTCCTTGAACGAGTAGAGCCGCTGCGAGCCGGAACCCTCCGCACCCTTTATGGACGGGCCGACCAGCTTCGTACGCGCCCAGTAGTCCAGCTGGCGGTAGGTGATCCCGGCGATCTGACAGGCCGCAGGACCCCGATACCCGACAAGCTCGTCCGGTTGCGAAGCGTCCGGAAACAGTTCTCCCTGCTCTGCAGTGGCTTCCACCCTCGGTGCTTCCTCGACCACGCCTGCCTCCCCTCGTCCGGCATGACTGCCGGAGCCCACCAGGGCCCGAACCGACACGATCCAGGGCCGCGAACAACGGACCTGGAAAATCACACCAGGGCAATTCGCGTGATTCGACGGTAAGCCCGGCCCGCGGACAGGTCAACGCGACGCGCGGGGGCCCGTACCGCAACGCACCCGAACCGACAACTCGGGCGAATCAGCCTGCGCCGCTCGCCCCGCCGAACGGCTCTACTCGGCCCGGACGAGTCCGCCGGACGACCCACGCTCGAACTCCGCCCGGGCGGATCGATCGGACGGCTCACCGGCACCGGCACCGGCACCGGCTACCGGCTACCAACTACCGGCCAAAGCTCAGCCCCGGACACGACTATCGTGTCCGGGGCTGATTACGAAACTCGCGGTTCAGGAGACCTCAGGTGTCGGCTCCCCGAAAATCCTCCGGCGACACCGAATCGAGGAACTCCTTGAACTTCTCGACCTCGTCCTCCTGCTCGTCCGGGATAATCAACCCGGCTTCATCGAGGACACCCTCGTCGGCGTGGATCGGCACTCCGATGCGCAGTGCCAGCGCAACCGAGTCACTCGGTCGCGCCGAGACTCGCACATCCCCGTCGAAGATCAGTTCGGCGTAGAACGTGCCTTCCTGCAAATCGGTGATCCTCACCTGCTCCAACTCGCGTCCCAAAGCGCCGACGACGTCCTTGAGCAGGTCATGGGTCAACGGTCTGGCAGGTCGCACTCCCTGCTGCTCCAGCGCGATCGCGGTCGCCTCGACCGATCCGATCCAGATCGGCAGGTACCGCTCGCCTTCGTTCTCACGCAGCAACAGGATCGGCTGGTTGGCTGGTAGTTCCACTCGCACGCCGACGACGCGCATCTCGCTGCTCATCGTCACATCGCCTCCTCCAGCGCGCCGAAGCGTGACTTCCCCGTCGAGGATCGCGCACCGACGCCTCCGACGCTACCCGCGATACGGCGGACACGCCCATCGCTTCCGACCGTTCGCCCAGCCCACCCGGTTCGACGGAATCGAATACCGGAGTCTGATCGCTTTGAATCAAGCAACAACACGCCACGATACACCGTGCGGGAGGCGACAAAACCCGGTCCGATGGCCTGGTCCGGTCGAAAAGTCGTGTTCATCGCGGGTAGTTCGCCGCATCGTCACATTCACCGACGGGAGCACGAGTGCTGCTCGCTCCTCCCGTCGGTACATCGGGGCGACACCCCTCCGGGCGCCGCCCCGATGTTCGTCCGATGCCGCCTCAGCGGCCGCTCTGCCCGCCGTCGATCGGACCGGTCAGGAAGACCAATCGGAACTTGCCGATCTGTACCTCGTCACCGTTCGCCAACACCGAGGTGTCCACAGGTTCCCTGTTGACGTAGGTGCCGTTGAGGCTGCCGACATCCACGACCACGAAATCGTTGCCCTCCCGGCGGAACTCCGCGTGGCGCCGGGAAACGGTGACGTCGTCGAGGAAGATGTCGCTGTCCGGGTGACGTCCGGCGCTGGTGGTCTCGCGGTCAAGCAGGAATCGCGAGCCCGCGTTCGGGCCTCGCTTGACCACCAACAGGGCGGACCCGGCGGGCAGCGCGTCAACCCCGGAGGCAGCAGGCTCCGAGGAGGCACTCTCGGTGCTTTCCTGCTCCGAGAGGAAGGGCCTGAAGACCGAGGTGGTCTCCGGTGACTGCTCCGGCGGAACGTCGCCGGGCCCGTCGTTCGTGCTCACCTGAGCTCTCCTCTACGCGGATGGGTCATGCCAAGTACGCACCAACGTACCGTGTCTCCCCAGGCCGCAGTCGCGCGACTCCCAACATCGGCTGGCCGCGACGTGAGCCGTAGGTGATCAGCCCTGGTCGATCAGGTTTCGGTAGGCGTCCTCATCGAGAAGTTCATCCGGGGCGGAGGGATCGCCGAGCTTGATCTCCACCATCCAGCCCTCGCCGTACGGCTGTGAGTTGATCAGTTCCGGCTGCGAGTCGAGCTGCTCGTTCTTCGCGACGATCTCACCCGAAACCGGAGCGTAGATGTCCGAAACACTCTTGGTCGACTCCACCTCACCAATGCCCGAGCCGGAATCGACGCTGTCGCCGACGTCGGGCAACTGAACGAAGACCACGTCGCCGAGCTGCTGCTGGGCGTACTCGGTGATGCCGATCCGCACGGTGTCCGCACCGGTGCGCAGAACCCACTCGTGATCATGGGTGTACTTGATCCCTTCCGGGGCCGTCACCTGGGTCCGCCTTCCTGCTCGACTTCTCGAACCCCTCGCACGAGGTGATCGCTAGGTCCGGCGAGCCTATTTGCCCGGTTGTCCAGCCGCAAGACGGCCTGTGCAGCCGGGCTGGGCAGGCGGGCTGGGCACCCACAGGGACCCGGAGCTCAGTCCCCGGCAGCCCTGGACAAGCGCACCGCCGAGATCACCTGGCTCAGGTAGAGCACTCCCGCCCAGAGGTACAACGCCCCGCCCCAGCAGGTGAACGCGTAGGCGATCGGACGCACGACCTCGGAGAACGCGAAGTCGCCCTGCACCAGGAGCAACAGCGGGAAGGCGTACATCAGGCAGAACGTCGCAGCCTTCCCGAGATAGTGCACCTCGGGAGGCTCGAAACCGTGGAAGCGCAGTATCGGGAGGCACAGCGTGAGGAGCACGTCGCGACCGATCAGCGCGGCAGCGATCCACCACGGGATCACGTCGCGCAGCACGAAGGCCACCAACGTCGCGATGATGTAGAGGCGGTCCGCCCCGGGGTCGAGCAGTTCGCCCAACCTGCTGTACTGGTTGAGCCAACGCGCCAGCTTCCCGTCTAGCCAGTCGGTCGCACCGCTGATGACGAGCACGAGAAGAGCGAGAAGGTCCGACTGTGGTCCCAACAGCAACCACAGGAACAGTGGCACGCCCGCGAGCCTCAGCACGCTGAGCAGGTTGGGAAACGTCAGCCACGGCTCGCTCCAGACGCCGGCCGCGACTTCCTTGATCCGATCGATCCCCGGGTCGGGCGGGCCGACTTCCGACTCCTGCCGACCTTCCGGTTCGCGACCTTCCTCGCGACTCCGGCCGTCGAACCCGGCGGGTGTTCCATCCGTGGTGCCATCGGCTTCCTGCACCACGAGCCCCTCCCCTTGTTCGCACGAACGCCACTTGTGCGCGTTGCGCAGAATGCTTGGGAATCAGGGTGCCACACGCCGGGGTTCCGACCTGCGGCGGCCACGCCCGTGACACACGTTCAGCTTCGGTTGTGGCTCCAGCCACGGCGTTGAAGATCGGCGTCGGTGAGGAACCTGGCTCGCCCGCGGTCGTCGACACCGGCCCATCTGGCCCGGGTTCCGACGCCTTCGAGCACGAAGGAATGTCCGTTGCTCCAGACCACGCTGCAAGGCATCGTGGGCAGTTCGACGGACCAGCGGTCGCCGTCGACATCTCCGGACGCAGACGTCGGTTCCGTGTTCATCAGCGTTGCCACCTCCAATTCGGATGTCGGTCCGCTCGCATGGCGCGTTAACTCCGCCGGGCCGACCACCACCGATTGTGTGTTCCCGATCACTCCATGTCTCGTCGAATCCGGGGAGCAGCGCCGGACGGCACGCTCCGGGCGCCGAGTTGCGGGACCACCCCGGTCCGGGACATCAGCCGGGCCGAAGCAAGATCGACCGTTCGTCGTCCCACAGCAGGTCGTTCGACATTCCGCGGCGGACCGTTCGGCAGTCAAGGGCCCCCGGAGCTCCACGAGCACACGGGCCGGACGCCGCGCCGGCGACTCGAAGCCGCCCGGACGGATTGAGCCGATCCGACCGAGACCTCCCCGAACTGCCCTCCGGCGCACGCCGAATCCTGCGATCAACCCCACCGTCCGTGGCCGTGCGGCCGTCGCTCCGGCATGATGTCCGCGCCCGCCCCCTGTGTGAGGGTCGGCACATCCGGCCGTCCCACGCTGGGGAACGGGTGGAACACACACGGCAGCGACCGCGGGAGGTCATTCATGGGTGCTTACGCCGAAGCTCATCGGCGGAGCTTGTCCGACCCGGAAGGGTTCTGGCTCGACGCAGCGGGCGCTATCGAATGGGAGAACGCACCGGCGCGAGCGCTGGACGATTCGGGGGCGCCTTTTTACGAGTGGTTCCCCGACGGCGTCATGAACACGTGCTTCAACGCGGTCGACCGCCACGTCCGGGACGGCCGTGGCGAGCAGGTGGCGTTGATCTGGGACTCGGCGATGACCGGAACCCTCTTGCGATGGACGTACCGGGAGCTGCTCGACCAAGTTGCCCGGTTCGCGGGGGTGCTGCGGAACCAAGGCGTCGACAAGGGTGACCGGGTGGTCATCTACATGCCGATGGTCCCGGAAGCGCTGGTGACCATGCTCGCCTGCGCGCGAATCGGCGCGATCCACTCGGTGGTTTTCGGTGGTTTCGCCCCGAAGGAGCTTGCCGCGCGCATCGATGATGCCCAACCTAGCGTGATCGTCGCGGCCTCCTGCGGTCTCGAACCGGGACGGGTGATCGAGTACAAACCGATCGTCGACGAGGCACTGGAGCTGGCGACGCACGAATCCGGTGCCGTTGTCGTTCTCCAGCGCGAGCAAGCCACTGCCGAACTCGGGGAGCGGGACGTCGACTGGAACACCGCGATGGAGGGCGCCGAACGAGTCGACTGCGTTCCGGTCCGGGCCACCGACCCGCTGTACGTGCTCTACACCTCCGGCACGACCGGGCGCCCGAAAGGAGTGGTCCGGGACAACGGTGGCCACGCGGTGGCGTTGCACTGGTCGATGAGCAACATCTACGACATCGGACCCGGCGACGTGTTCTGGACCGCCTCCGACGTCGGGTGGGTGGTCGGCCACTCCTACATCGTGTACGCCCCGCTGCTGGTCGGTGCCACGACCGTGGTCTATGAGGGGAAGCCCGTCGGCACTCCGGACTCGGGTGCCTTCTGGCGGGTCATCTCCGATCACGGGGTGAAAGCACTGTTCACCGCGCCCACCGCGTTCCGCGCGATCAAACGGGTCGACCCGGAGGCCTCGAAGCTCGCCGACTACGACCTCTCCAGCCTGAAAACCCTGTTCCTGGCCGGTGAACGGCTGGACCCGGAGACCTACCAGTGGGCGGTGGACAAGCTCGGGGTGCCGGTGATCGACCACTGGTGGCAGACCGAAACCGGCTGGCCGATCTGCGCGAACCCGCGGGGTCTGGAACCGATGCCCGTCAAGCCTGGCTCACCGACGGTCCCGGTCCCGGGCTACGACGTCCGCGTCCTGAACCAAGCCGGGGAGCCGGTGGAGGCCGGAACGGACGGCGCCATCTGCGTCAAACTGCCGCTGCCGCCGGGAAACCTGCCGACCCTGTGGGGTGATGACGAGCGGTTCCGGCAGTCGTACCTGTCGCGGTACTCCGGCTACTACATCACCGGCGACAACGGATACATCGACGAGGACGGCTACGTGTTCGTGATGGGTCGCACCGACGACGTGATCAACGTCGCCGGTCACCGGCTGTCGACGGGTTCCATGGAGGCGGTCCTTGCAGCGCATCCCGCAGTGGCCGAGTGCGCCGTGATCGGCGTGCACGACCCGCTCAAGGGGCAGGTTCCACGCGGTTTCGTGGTACTGAAGTCGGGCGCGGACGTGGATGAGGAGATTCTCCGCGCCGAGCTCGTGGCGGCGATCCGCGATCAGATCGGCCCGGTCGCCGCGTTCCGGGAGGTCGACGTGGTGGACGGCCTTCCGAAGACCCGTTCGGGCAAGATCCTGCGCAAGTCGATGCGGGAGATCGCCGATACCGGCAAAGCGACGGTGCCCTCGACGATCGAGGACCCGTCGGTGCTGGAGAACCTGCGCTCGGCACTTCGCGCCGACTGAGCACGACGCTCGGGTGACCGGCTGGGTAGCGGGTCACCCGAGCGAGCGCACTCCTGATGGACACCTGGTGTCGTACGGGATCCACGCGCCGGGAGCGGCGGGTTACAGGGGCGGGTAGCGGCAAAGCCTCCGTTCGGCGGCTGACGCCGCCCACGAGTCTGGTCTATACCTCTGGAGCCTCCGGTATTTCCGACCCAAGTGGGTGCCCATGACACGACTTAGGCCACGCTCCAAGACACACCTCGGTATCGGCGCGATGTTGGCGCTCCTCCTCGCCACCGCGGGGGCGACGCCGGCGGCCTTCAGCGCTCCGGACCAGTCGTCCCGCCTGCACGACGTGGTACCCGCTCCGGTGTCCGTGCACGCCGACCCTTCCGCGACGTTCGAGCTGACCAAGACGAGCGGACTCCGGGCCGGCGCGGGGACCCGCGCGGCAGCCGACCAGCTCGCCGGGATTCTTCGGCCGTCGACCGGTTACCCGCTTCCGATCAACCGCGGAAGACCAAAGCGGGGTGATGTCGAGCTGCGATTGACCGCGGACGACGAGCTCGGCCCTGCCGGATACCGGCTCCGCATCACCGACGAGGTGGTGACCGTTCTCGCGAACGCACCGGGCGGGCTGTTCAACGCGGTGCAGACGCTTCGTCAGCTCTTCCCGCCGGAGATCGACGGAGACCGCGTCGAACCCGGCCCGTGGACGGTTCCCGGCGGTGAGCTCGTCGATCGGCCCCGGTTCTCCCATCGAGCGGCGATGCTCGATGTGGCACGGCACTTCTTCGAGGTCGAACAGGTCAAGCGCTACATCGACCAGATCTCGCGATACAAACTGAACTACCTGCACCTGCACCTGAGCGACGACCAGGGCTGGCGGATCCAGATCAACAGCTGGCCCCGACTGACCGAGCACGGCGGCAGCACCGAGGTCGGCGGTGGCCCGGGCGGCTATTACACGCAGCAGGAATACTCCGAGATCGTCGCCTACGCTGCCTCCCGCAACATCACGGTCGTGCCCGAGATCGACATGCCCGGGCACACCAACGCCGCGCTGTCCTCGTACGCCGAGCTGAACTGCGATGGCGTCGCACCACCGCTCTACACCGGTATCGAGGTCGGTTTCAGCTCGCTGTGCGTGGACAAGGAGGTCACCTACCGATTCGTCGACGACGTGATCCGCGAGTTGGCGGCCCTCACCCCGGGGCGCTACATCCACATCGGCGGCGACGAAGCCGATGCGACTTCGGACGAGGAATACCGGACGTTCATGGACCGCGTCCTGCCGATCGTCGAGAAACACGGCAAGACCCAGATCGGCTGGCACGAGTACGCCAAAGCCACTCCACCTCCGTCGGCAGTGGTCCAGTACTGGGGTACGGCCGATTCCGATCCGCTGGTCGCGGAGGCCGCCGCACGCGGGAACAAGATTCTGCTCTCGCCCGCCAACAAGGCCTATCTCGACATGAAGTACGACGAGGGCACCGAACTCGGCCTGGACTGGGCCGGTTACACCGACGTCGCGGACGCGTACGGCTGGAACCCCGGCAGCCATCTGCGGGACGTTCCGGAGGAATCGGTTCTGGGAGTGGAAGCTCCCCTGTGGTCGGAGACCCTGGAGACATCGGACGACCTGGAGTTCATGGCGTTCCCGAGGTTACCGGCCGTTGCCGAGCTGGGTTGGTCGGCGGCCGAGACCCACGATTGGGAGGGGTTCCGTCGGCGCCTGGCCGCACAGGCCCCCCGGTGGGACCTCCTCGGCATCGACTACTACCGATCACCGCAGGTTCCGTGGCCGCCGGAACGGTGATCGGATACCGAACCACGCAGGCAACACAGGTGCGAGCTCGTTCAGAGGATTCGTTCCAGTCCCATGGCGGCTAGTGCGGTTCGGAACTTCGCCGACGTTTCGGCGAGTTCCTCCACCGGATCGGAGCCGTGGACGACGCCGGCGCCTGCGAAGAGGCGCAGCATCTCGTCCTCGGCTTCGGCACAGCGGATGGCCACCACCCATTCGCCGTCACCGGATGAATCGCTCCACCCGACCATGCCCGCGTAGTAGCCTCGCTCGAACGGCTCGGTGCCGGTGATGATCCGGCGTGCGGCGGGTACGGGCGTTCCACACACCGCCGGGGTCGGGTGCAGCGCGGTCGCGAGTTCCAGCGACGAGGTGTCCGGGTCGCGCAGTTCGCCGGTGATTTCGGTGGACAGGTGCCACATGGCGGCAGTGCTGGTCAGCGAGGGCTCGTGCGGGACCCGCAGGTTTCGGCACAGCGGGCGGAGCCCCTCGGCGACCGCTTCGACGACGGCCGCGTGTTCCCGCAGGTCCTTGTCCGAGCCGCGCAGTTCGTCGGCCCTACGGCGGTCTTCGGCCTGGTTCCGGTCGCGCGGCCGGGAGCCTGCCATCGGGTTCGAACGCACCCGGTTTCCGTGTTTGGACACGAGCAGTTCGGGGCTCGCTCCCATCAGGGTCCGATCCAGCCTGGGCTTCGGGCCGAACGAGTCGCGGGAACCGTCCTCACCTCGAACCGGCAGATCCACTGCGAAGGTGTATCCGTTCGGATCTCCGGCAGCGAGGTTGCGCAGCACGGCGTTCGTGTCGATGGGCTCGGTCAGCGAGAATTCCAGCATCCGGGCGAGCACGACCTTGTTCAGTTCGTCCTCGTCCATCCGCCGCAGTGCTCGACGCACGCCGCGCTGATACTCGTCGGGGCTCGGCACCTGCCGGAGCGCGCCGTCCGGCGCGCGTGCCGGGGTCGGAGTCGGGACCCGGCCCGCCGCGAGCGGGGATTCACGCACGACCTCGCCGGGCAGCACGAGGTGTGCGGGCAGGTCGTCCGCGAAGGGCACCGCGCCGACGACCATCGGGGAGCTTCGACCGAAATCCGCTGCACCGGCGAGGAACTCGTCAACGCGCTCGGCCAGACCTCGCCGAGTCGCGCACTCGACCTTCGGAACCGTCCCCTCGACGCCGCGGGCCAGCATGGCCGACCGGGGCGAGGCGAAAAAGAAGGAGTCACCCGCGCGGTAGTCGTCCAGCGCGCTCGCGGCCGTGGACTCCTCGGTGTTACCGGCGGGCCGGATCTCACTGTCGGTGGTCAATGTGTACCTTCCGGTGCAGCGGGGTCGCCGTGCTCGCGAGCTCAGGCGGGAAGGACCGGTGGAGTCGCCCGCCCTGCGGGGCCGGCGTCAACGGGATAGCGCTCGATCCGGTTCGTGGACACCGGGACGTGGTCCGTCGCTTCGACCGTTGCCGGGACGAACCGTCGACCTCGGCGGTCACCACGGCTGTCCTGCCGCTGATTCGCATCCGTTCCGTACCCCTCATCGCTCCACACCGGGACACCAAAGAAAGGAAAGGCTAACCTTACCCACTTGGTCCGAGTCTAGAGCACGGATGGCCCTACGCAGGACCCGGTTCAGGTGGTATCGATCACTGAGAGCATTCCAAAGCCCTCCAGGCCCCGACAACACGGGGCAGACTTCTCACTCCGGAGGCGTAATCAACACCCTTAGTGATCATCACGAGGAGGTGGAACGATCCCCCGCACCAAGCCCAACTCCAGCAGGTCCTGCGGCCGCAAGTGCAACCGGTCCGCCAACTCGGGGATCTCGTCTACATCTCGTTTGAGGATCGCGGCTCCCAGCTCCGGAGCTATCACCGCGAAGTAAGCATCGGCCGAGATCCAGGTCCGCCCCGGCGCCGCCAACGCCAGTGCCCCACCAGAGCCGCCTTCCCCGATGACCAGGGTGGTGATCGGGACCCGAACCTCCGCGACCGCTGCGAACAACTCCGCAAGCGCCGGCCCGACCCCACGCTGCTCGGACTCCGCGTCGTTCGCTGCTCCCGGGGTGTCGACCAGCGTCAGGATCGGGGTCCCCATCCGGTCGGCCAGCCGAATCAGCCTCGCGGCCGTCCGGAATCCGGCGGGCGTGTTGGAGCTCCCGGTCTGCGCGGCGAACGCCACCGTCCGCCCGTCGTGGGAGCCGAACCCGCACATGATTCCGGGATCGACACCACCGGCGCGATCGCCGCTGATCTCAAAGCGGGTCGTGAAGTACTGATCGAGGTACTCACTCGCACGCGGGCGCCGCGCCTCACGCGCGCGCAACACCGCCTCCCACCCGCTCTCCGGGAGGTCCGGCCCCGCCAACGCCCCCGGGAGGTCGGCGGGCTCCGGTGGGCGGCACAACCACTGCGGGTGCAGCAACACCACCAACCGTTCCAGCACTCCGGGCAGCTCGGATTCATCGACGATGCCGTCGGCCTGCCCGGTCGCCAGCTTCCCTTCGGCCGTGAACGCAGCCCCGTTCTCCGCCGAATCTCGAACCCGACTGCCGCCGAAAGCCACCGCGGCGTGCGGCAATGCCAGCACCAGATCCGCCGAAGCCGACAGCGATGCCCACATCCCGCCCGTGGTCGGATTGCGCAGCACTGTGATATGCGGAATCCGCGCCTGCTTGGTCAACAGGCACGCGCGGGCGATGGCCTGCAGTTGCCCGAGCGCGCACGTCCCCTCCTGCATCCTGCTGCCGCCCGAGGCGACCAGCGAGATGACCGGCAACCGCAGTTCTCGGGCCCGTTCGAAAGCGGCCACGATCCGCTCACCGGTCTCCACTCCCACGGACCCGCCGAGAAAGCCGAACTCGAACGCGACGACCACGACGGGCCGGTCGGCCACCCATCCTCGGCCGCACACCACGGCTTCGCCCGCTCCCGTGCGGTCGGCGGCCCGTTCGAGCTGCTCCTCGTAACCCGGCCACCCCAACGGGCCGTCGGGCGCGTGAGCCGGCCGGGCCGTGAACTCCTCGAACCGCTCGCAGACGGCTTCGACCAGCTCACGCGCTCCGACGTGCTCACCCATGCAGCGCCTTCTTCATGACCTTGCCCATCTCGTTGCGCGGCAACGCCTCGACGAAGCGGACCACCCTCGGGCGCTTGTGCGGGGTGAGCAACCTGGCCACGTGATCACTCAGCTCGGTCTCGTCGGCGGACCGACCGGGAGCGGGCACGATCCATGCGGCGATTCGCTCCCCCAGGTCCGGGTCGTCCTCACCGGCGACCGCGACCTCGGCTACCGCCGGATGTTCGAGCAGCGCGTTCTCGATCTCTCCTGCCCCGATCTTGTAACCGCCACTCTTGATGATGTCGGTCGCGGTACGTCCGACGATGCGGATGTACCCGTCCGGGGCTCGAGTCGCGACATCCCCGGTGCGGAACCAACCGTCGACGAACGCGGCTTGGGTCGCATCCGGCCGGTTGAGGTACTCGGTGAACAGATTCGGCCCGCGCACGTGGATTTCGCCGACGGTCTCGTCGTCGCTGACCTCGATTTCGACACCCGCCTCGTCAACGAGCCTGAGCTCCACGCCTGCGAACGGCAACCCGACGTACCCCGGCCTGCGGTCACCGTCGGCGCGCACGCCGCAGTTCATGATCGTCTCGCTCATTCCGTAGCGCTCGACGACCTGCTGACCGGTCAACCTGGCGATGCGCTCGTGCTGGACGGCGGGCAACGGGGCGGATCCGGAAACCAGCAGCCGCGCCTCGGCGACGGCGTCGCCGATCGCGGGGTCTGCTTCGGCGTCCTCGGCGAGGCGGTGGTACATCGTGGGAACGCCGAACATCATGGTCGCCGGACCGGCCAATTCGTCGGCCGCGGCCTTCGAAGTGAACTTGCCGAGGTGGTGCACGCTGCCACCGATCCGCAACGGACCCAGCGTCCCCAAGATCAAACCGTGCACGTGGAACAGCGGCAGCGCATGCACCAGGACGTCGTCTGCCGTCCACTGCCACGCCTCGAACAAGGCGTCCAGGTTCGCGCGAACGGCCTCACGCGGGAGTACCACGCCCTTTGGCGGACCGGTCGTCCCCGAGGTGTAGACGATCAGCGCGGGACCGTCCTCGACCGGCTCCGGCGGCAGCGGCTTGGACCATTCCGCGAGATCGACCTCGTGCAGGGGAATGCCGGCCAGCTCGGCCGGCGCTTCGAAACCCGGTGCCGCCAGCAGCAGTTCCGGGCGGCTGTCCTCCACGATGTGCGCCAGCTCCCGCTCGCCGAGTTTCGGATTCAGCGGAACTACTGCCGCACCGGCGACCAGACCGCCGACCACGGCCGCGCATGCCTCGGGTCCGGACGTGGCCCACACAGCCACACGTCGTGCGCTTCCCACTCGCTCGACCACTTCGGCAGCCACTCCGGCCAACTCGCCGTAGGTCAGCGCGCGATCACCGAAGCGCAGTGCCTCCCCCACTCCGGCCTCTTGCAGCCTGGGAAACAACCCGTCCATGCGAACCTCCATGCTCACCGAACATCTCACCCGAAATTGGGCACCACGAAAATGAGCCAGACCACAGTCGGCGCGGCCACCACCACGGCTGTGCCGTAGGCCAGAAGCTTCCGGAAGAACACGTCGCGGTCGACACCCTTGGCGTTGGCCAGCACGATCGCCCCGTTCGTGGAGAACGGGCTCACATCCACCACCGTCGCGGAAACCGCCAGAGCCGTGACCATCCCGACAGCGCTGATGCTGCCCTGCATCAGGAACGGGACCGCCAGTGGGATCAACGCCCCCATCAGACCGACCGACGAGGCGAATGCCGACACTATTCCGCCGATGTAGCACAGCAGCAGCGCGGCCAGCAGCGGGATTCCAACACCGGCCACCGCATTCCCCGCGTAATCGATCGTGCCCATTTCTTGCAGCACCCCGACGTAGGTGAGCACACCGCAGATCAGCAACACGGTCGGCCACGTGATCTCCGAGGTCGCGTTCCGCGCCGTATTGGGCGAGATCAGCGTGAGGGCCAGCGCGATGGTCATCGCCACGAATCCCGCGTCCAGCCCGAAGACCAGCGTGCACACCACGAGGATCCCCAACCCGAGCAGCGTGAGCATCCGGTCGCGGTTCAACACCAGCTCCTCCCCCAGCGGTTCCGAACCACCCGATGCTCCGGTTGTCGGGGAGCCGGTTGCCGGGGTTCCGGTGGGAGGAGTTCCGGTTGCAAGGGTTCCGGTATCCGGGGTCTCGCGGCTCCCACCGCCTACCGCGACGGCGACCTGCTCGGCTCGTGGTGCGCGGATCAGCTGCATGCCGCCGAAGAGGACGAAGACCACGCCCGCGATCGCGAGGTTGGCCAGGAAGGCGCCCGCGAAAAGCACGACAGGACTGCCCGGCAGACCGTTCTCGGCGACCACCCCGTTCACGATCGTCCCGTAGACGCTGATCGGCGAGAAACCGCCTGCCTGCGTCCCGTGGACCACCATCGCGCCCATCAGGAGCGGATTGATCCCGTGCCGTGCGGCCAGGTTCAACGCGATCGGCGCCACGATGGCGCAAGCCGCCGGGCTGACGGCACCGATCGCGGTCAGCAGCGCCCCGATGCCGAACATGACCCACGGGATGACCGCCAACCGGCCACGGACCAACCGGACCGCCCAGTACACCAACCAGTCCGTGGTGCCGTTGGCCCGCGCGATGGCGAACAGGTAGGTCACGCCCACCAGGACCACGAAGATGTCCCCGGGAAAGCCGGCGAAGACCTCGTCCTCGGAGAGCCCACCGGCGAGGCTTCCGACGAGGAATGCGGCCACGAAGGCCAGCACTCCCATGTTCACGGGCATCGTGGTGGCCACGATGAAACACCCGATCAGCGCAACGACGGATATGAGCTGGGGCGACATGCCCGCCTCCTCGCCTGGCTCCCGAAACGGCTTCGGTGATGCGCGGCACAGTGGTTTACTGGCTGAACCACTTTGCGGCCGTCGTTCGCCTGGAGTCAATAGGTGACCTTGGCGTGGATCGGCCACTCGTCCACTTGTCCGGTGCTAACCTGGCGAAAACCCGGTCCGCATCGTTCACGGAGGCCTCCGGTGCCCGAAGCCCTGCGCCCACTGGCGCGCCCACGCCTCTACGAACAGGTTGTGCAGCGCCTGCGGGAGCACGTCGCCGCTTCGGAACTCGCGGTCGGTGACCGACTGCCGCCGGAACGCGAACTCGCCGATCGGCTCGGGGTCAGCCGGGCTTCGGTGAAGCAGGCGATCGTCGTACTGGAGGTCCAGGGCCTGGTCGAGGTCCGGCACGGCGGCGGCACCTACCTGCTCAGCAAGCAATGGGAACCGGAACCGGTCGACGAACTCGTGGCCCGCAGGCGACGCCTGCCCGACATCCTCGAGGCCAGGGAGGCGATGGAGACCAAACTGGCCGAACTCGCCGCCGAGCGGCGCACCGACTCCGACCTCGCCGAGCTCGACGCGGCGCTCGAGGAGATGCGCGCGGACATCGACGCGGGTGGACTCGGCAACCAGGGCGATCGGCGTTTCCACGCGGCGGTCACCGCCGCCGCGCACAACCAGACGCTCGCAGGCTTCATGCGCACGATCGCCGACGAGATCACCGAGAGCCGCAACGAGTCGCTGCGCCAACCGCACCGGCCACCCAAATCGCTCGCTCAGCACGAGCGCATCGCCACGGCCATCCGAGCAGGCGAACCTCGCGCGGCGGTCACGGCGATGCGCAGGCACCTCCGCACGGTGAGCCGCGTTCGCCTGCTTACTTGGACCCCGGACGACGACACCGAGTAGCCGGCACGCGACCGCTCGCGGGTGGGCGCACGCGGCCGGTGGGAGCAGGTTGACGGCCGGTATCCTGCGAACATCATCAGCCCACCACTCGTCCGGAGTACGTCCTGATTTCTGTCCGCGCCCGATCCGACGACGGGAACCGAACCCCCGGTAGCGTGCGAGCTGGGCTCGTCCGATGATGGGTTGGCTGTGGGCCACCTTCGGAACCGCCGCGCTGGGCAGCGTCTTTCCGCTGGTCAACATCGAGATCTACCTGCTCGGGGTGCTCTCCACCGTGGACGGGCTGACTTGGTGGCCGTTGGCGTTGGCCGCCGCGGTGGGGCAAATGACCGGTAAGACGCTCTTCTACCTCGCGGGCAAGGGGAGTTTCACACTGGGAAGACGAATCACCCGAATGACCGAGTCGAAGAGCGGTGGTCGCTGGGCGGCGTGGCTGGAGAAGTTCCACGCACGAACCGCGGAGCGACCGTGGTGGGGCCTCAGCGCCCTGTTCGTCAGTGCAGTCCTGAGCTTTCCACCGTTCACCGCGCTGTGCTTCCTCGCAGGCGCGGCGGGCGTACCCACGGCCGGCTTCCTCGCCGTGAGCGTCCCGGGCCGAATCCTCCACTTCCTGCTGATCGCGGCGATTCCGGGCCTGGCCCACTACCTTCCGTCCGCGCTGGGCGGCTGAGCAGCCGGGGCGGACGACATCACGCCTTCAGGGGCGCCTTGTACCCGGGAGATGTGCATACCGGTCAGCGCATGCGGGAAACCGAGCGTGAAAGACCACTCACGCATCTCGGAGGCTCGGCATGCCTGACCGTTCGCAGCACGGCGACAAGCAGGAGCAGCTCGATCACGTTCGTCAGGACCCGCAAGGGACATACCTCACGACCCAGCAGGGCACGCGAGTCGATCACACGGATGATTCGGTCACCGTCGGCGAACGCGGCCCGACCCTTCTCGAGGACTTCCACGCCCGAGAGAAGATCACCCACTTCGATCACGAACGCATTCCCGAGCGGGTGGTTCACGCTCGCGGCGCGGGTGCCTACGGATACTTCCAGCCCTACGACACCTGGCTCTCCGACTACACCGCGGCCGCGTTCCTGACCGATCCGCAGGAGCAGACTCCGGTGTTCGTCCGGTTCTCCACTGTGGCCGGTTCCCGTGGATCGGCCGACACGGTTCGGGACGTTCGCGGGTT
The DNA here is from genome assembly GCF_054779195.1 of Parasphingorhabdus pacifica. Classification (NCBI taxonomy): domain Bacteria; kingdom Pseudomonadati; phylum Pseudomonadota; class Alphaproteobacteria; order Sphingomonadales; family Sphingorhabdaceae; genus Parasphingorhabdus; species Parasphingorhabdus pacifica. Next base: position 381,234 of record NZ_BAAGYS010000008.1, on the reverse strand, counting down.
CGCGACCAAGTTCTACACCAGAGAGGGCAATTACGACCTCGTCGGCAACAACTTCCCGGTGTTCTTCATCCAGGACGGCATCAAGTTTCCCGACTTCGTGCATGCCGTCAAACCGGAACCGGACAACGAGATTCCCCAAGCCGCGTCCGCGCACGACACGTTGTGGGATTTCGTGTCGCTACAGCCCGAGACGCTGCACACGATCATGTGGCTGATGTCCGATCGTGCCCTCCCCCGCAGCTACCGCATGATGCAGGGCTTCGGCGTGCACACGTTCCGGTTCGTCAACGCCGCGGGCAAGGGCACCTTCGTCAAGTTCCACTGGAAGCCCGCACTGGGGACCCACTCGCTGGTCTGGGACGAGTGCCAGAAGGCGGCGGGCAAGGACGCCGATTTCAACCGGCGCGACCTGTGGGAGGCAATCGAGAACGGCCAGTACCCCGCATGGGAGCTGGGTGTACAGCTGGTCGACGAGTCGAAGGAGTTCGACTTCGACTTCGATCTGCTCGACGCGACGAAGATCATCCCCGAGGAGCAGGTACCGGTTCAGCCGGTGGGCAAGATGGTGCTCAACCGCAACCCGGACAACTTCTTCGCGGAGACCGAGCAAATCGCGTTCCACACGGCCAACATCGTCCCCGGGATCGACTTCACCAACGACCCGTTGCTCCAAGCTCGCAACTTCTCCTACCTCGATACCCAACTCATCCGTCTCGGCGGCCCCAACTTCGCGCAGCTGCCGGTCAACCGGCCGATCGCCGACGTCTCCAACAACCAGCGGGACGGATTCGGACAGCAGAAAGTCCACAGAGGACGCACGAGTTACAGCAAGAACAGCATCGCAGGCGGGTGTCCGGTCCTCGCGGGCGCCGATGCGGGGGCATTCTCGCACTACCAGGAGAAGGTGGAAGGCTCCAAGATCCGCAAGCGCAGCGAGAGCTTCCAGGAGCACTACAAGCAAGCGACGCTGTTCTGGAACAGCATGGCGCCGTGGGAACGAAAGCACATCATCGCCGCGTTCCGTTTCGAGCTCGGCAAAGTCGACCACCAGCACATCCGGGAGAACGCGGTCGAGCAGATCAATCACATCGACCACGAGCTCGCGGTCGCCGTCGCGGAGGGCATCGGGGTGACACCACCCGCGGAAGCCGTCGTCACGAACCACGGGCAGAGTTCCCCCGCGCTGAGCCAGGCGAACTCGGTAACCGGCACCATCGCCACCCGCAAGGTCGCGGTACTGGTGGCCGACGGGGTCGACCCGGCCGATGTCGAGACGATTCGCCGCGGGCTTTCCGAGCGGGGCGCCACCGCCGAGATCATGAGTCTGCAGGACGGAACCGTCCGAGGCAGCGATTCCACCGAGGTGCGGATCGATCGAGCGATCCACACCGTCGCCTCTGTCCTCTACGATGCCGTGATCGTGCCTGGTGGGGCCGACAGTATCCGCGCGCTGTCCGGCGACGGCTACACGATCCACTTCGTCGCGGAGGCCTACAAGCACGCCAAACCCGTCGCCGCGAGCGATGAGGGGCTCGCACTGCTCCAGCGGGCGGGGATCAACGAGATACGCAAGTCCGACGGAAGAAACGGCGTGGTTTCCGACCTGGGAGTGGTCACCGCCGCTCAGACCGGTGGTTCGCTGCCCCCGAATTTCGTCGAGGAGTTCGCCGCGGCTCTCTCCGGACATCGCGTGTGGGATCGCGACACGGATTCCATTCCGGCGTGACCGTTCGGCTCGCCGCCCGGTGCGGTGTGACCGCACCGGGACTCGAGCGGAGCGGCATCGACGTGCCTTCCCGAAGCTGCCCAACGCCGCCTCGTGGCGGACGCCGACCGCGATCGGCGTCCGCCCCCCTCCGGGCTGGCCGTGGCGGCGCCCGTTCGGGTCTCCGGTATGGCGCGCCTGCTGCCGCCCGGGGTACCGCAGAGCCCGTGCCCGATCACGGTGACCACGAGGATTCGACCAATGGTGTCGGCTGTTGGCGATTCTCTTGAGGCCGCACCTCGGGTCTGGGTAGCTTCGCCCAGCACGGAGGTGATCGGAATGCCCCACTCCGACCCGGCCGCAGCCGGTGAGGACGAAGTCCTGACCGAGTACGGCGACGGTGTCCTGCTGTTGCGATTCAATCGCCCCGCTCAGCTCAACGCGTGGACGCGGACCATGCAGGCGCGCTATTTCGACCTGCTGGAAGCCGCCGAGCAGGATCCCGATGTCCGGGCGATCGTGGTGACCGGCTCCGGACGCGGCTTCTGCGCGGGCACGGATTTCGCGGCCCTCGCCGAGGGCGGGATCTCGGACCCGGACGACCGGCCGTTGTCCCTGCCGATCGGGCTCCGCAAGCCGATCATCAGTGCCATCAACGGCCCGGTCGCCGGGATCGGCTTGGTCACGGCCCTGTTCACCGACGTTCGGTTCGCCGCCGAGGAAGCGAGCTTCACCACCGCCTTCAGCCGGAACGGGCTGATCGCCGAACACGGGATCGCCTGGTTGCTCCCCAAACTGGTCGGGGTCAGCACGGCGCTCGACCTTCTCCTGTCCGCTCGGACGTTGCCGGGCGTCGAAGCCGAACAACTCGGTCTCGTCGACCGCGCGCTACCCGCGGACCAAGTACTCGATGCCGCTTGGGGCTACGCCCACTCGCTGGCCACCGATTGTTCTCCTGAATCGATGGCCGAGATCAAGCAGCAGGTCTACACCGGACTGGACAGCGGCCTCGAAGTCGCCACCGCAGAGGCTGCTGAACGCATGATGTTCGCCCTGCACCGCCGGAGCAGCCCGAACGACCGACCGGATTGAGTAGCTGGTTTACCCCCGCAACCGGCAGGTTGAAACCTCCGGGTCGAGCGCGGCAGGGTGGCACGAGGGGTTCGGTCGGCGATCGTGCCGCCGAATCGCTACCGTGACGCCGAGGCCCGAGAGGAGCTGTCATGGATCCGGAAACACCCGAGGCCGATGCTGCCGAGCAGGCACGTCAGGCGGAAGACGACGTGGACGAGGAAGAGGCCACGGCGGTGGGGCCGGGAGTGACGACCGCGAACGCCAATCCGGCCGACTTCGTCGAGCAGCAGCAGATCGTTCCGGATGACGACTCCTACGACTGGAGTTGACCGGGCGGGGAGGCAGCGAACAGCTGCTGGCCGCCTCGCCGCACCCGGCGCTCCGGTGCGGGCCCCCCTCCTCCGGAGAACCTGCCGAGTCTACGAGTGCACCGGCGGACGGACGCTTTCGTCCGCCGGTGCACTCGGGGCCCGGCCGCTGTCGTCCGAAGCCGTGTTCGACTCTCGTTGACGTGCGTCATCCACCAACCAGCGGCGGAACGAGACCATGACGAGGATCAGCACGAAGATCAGCGGGAATGCCGTGATGATCGACAGGGTCTGCAGGGCTTCGAGCCCGCCCGCGTACATCAGAACGATCGACACACCTGCCAGCACGACCGCCCAGAACACCCGGTGCCAGCGCGCGGGATCCGCATCGCGCGGGAGATGGGCCGACGACACGGCCGCCATCGTGTAAGCCGAGGAGTCCAAGGTGGTGGCGAGGAAGAGCACCAGCAGGAGAGTGAAGATCACGACTGCGACCGAACCCAGCGGCAGCGCCGACAGCGTGGTCATGATCGCCGCGGTGTCACCGTCCTGTTGCACGATGTCGGCGACCGGGACGATTTTGTTGATCTCGTAGAACAGCGCCGTGTTGCCCAACAGACCGAACGCCAGCCAGCACCCCGCGCTCCCGGCCAGGCACAGTGCGCCGATCATCCCGCGGACCGTGCGTCCCTTGGAGATCTTGGCGACGAACAGCCCGACGAACGGTGCGTAGGAGATCCACCAGCCCCAGTAGAAGATCGTCCAGTCCTCTTCGAAGCCGGAACCGCCGACGGGGTCGCTGTAGAAGCTCATCTCGACGACGTTCTGCAGCAGGATGCCCACGCTGTTGGTGAAGGTGTCGATCATGAACACGGTCGGTCCGGCGACGAGCAGGAAGGCACCGAGACCGAACGCGAGCCACACGTTGATGTTGGCCAGCCGCTTGAGGCCCTTCTGCAGTCCGAGGAACACGCTGCAACCGAAGAGCCCCGTCCAGACCAGGATGATCGCGACGTCGAGCACCAGTCCCTTGTCCACCGGCAACAGGGTCGCGAGCCCCTCGGACACCACCGGTACCTCCAGCCCCAGCGAGGTACCCGCCGCACCGATGAGCCCGAAGATGAACAGGACGTCGATGCCGCGCCCGAGCCAACCGTCGGCCCGATCACCGATGACACCCCGGCACGCGTCGCTGAGCCGGAGCGTCTTCTGCTTGCGCACGTGGTAGACGTAGGTCAGCGCCAGGGCGGGTAGGCAGAATAGTCCCCACGCGGTGAATCCCCAGTGGAACATCGGGTAGGTGGCTGCCCAATGCGCGGCTTCCACACTGCGGGGCTGCATCCCCATCGGCGGGTCGTCGTAGTAGTAAGCCCACTCGATGATCCCCCAGTACATGATCCCGCCGCCGATTGCGGAGGTGAAGATCATGCCGAGCCAACTCAGCGTGGAGAACTCCGGTTCATCGTCGGGATCGCCGAACTTCACCCGGCCGTGGCGGGAGAAGACCAGCCAGCCGAGAAAGCCCGCGACCGCCACGGCGAACCACAGGTAGAGCCACCCGAATTTTCCGGTCAGCACGCCCAGAATCAGGTCGAGCGCGTTCTTGCCCTGCTCCGGAACAAGCGCGACCGGCACGCAGATGATTCCCACGAGCAGCAGAGCGGGCCAGAACACCCGCTTTTCGATCCGAATCTTCTCGGCTGGGACACCGATAACGGAAGCACCTCCAAGGTTGTGTTGTCGCCGGGCAACTCCGTCCGCACCTCGGCGACAGCCGCGCCGGGAACGATCACCGATGGATCGCCCGCAGTATTGCGATTCGACTGGCTTACGGGCCAGTCAGACCGGATGAGCGTGCCTCCACTCGTCCGCCAGGGTCAAGCCTTCTTCTTGAAGTTCCAGGTCACAATGCCGTTCATCTGTCTTCAATACCCCGTCACCGGTGCGACACATCGCAACACAGGGGGCGACAATTGCGATTGTCGCAATGCGGTGCTAGCGTCATCGTCGTGCAGGACACGACAGTCGAGTTGCGTCGACGGGTACGGGACGTCATTCGCGACCACCCGGACAGCCAGCGGGCGGTCGCCGAGCGGATCGGCTTGGACGCGACCAAGTTGTCGAAGTCACTGACCGGTACCCGCCGGTTCACCCCCACCGAACTGACCCGCATCGCCGAGGTCGGCAACGTGACGGTGAACTGGCTGATCAACGGCAAGGACGATGTCGAGACGGTCGCGGCCGCTCCCAAGCGGACGGCTCTTCCCGGGATCGAGCCCGACAACGCCCGAGAAGCCGGTCGGTACCAGCAGATCCTGGACGCCGCATGGCAGCTCGTCGCCGAACAGGGCTACCACTCGGTCCGGATCTCGGATGTCGCACGTGCTTGCGGGACCAGCCCCGGTGCGATCCACTACTACTTCCCGGGCCGGGACGACCTGCTCACCGAAACCCTCCGCTACTCCGTGCGGCTGGCTTTCGACCGGCAGGTCGCCGAACTGCACAGCATCGAAGACGCCCATGAGCGGCTGTTGCGACTGGTCGATCTTCAACTGCCGACCCCCGGACTGCTGCGGTCCGAATGGTCGATCTGGTTGCAGATCTGGAACGAGACCGCGCTGAATCCCGAACTCCAGGTTCTGCACAACGATTCGTACACGCGCTGGCACGAAACGATCGCCCGCACGATCCGGCAGGGCCAGGAACAAGGCGTGTTCACCGACACCGACGCCGAGGAACTCGCGGTCAGCCTGACCGCCCTTATCGACGGTCTCGGCATCCAGGTGATGACCGGTCGCCCCGGCAGGTCGGCACAGCGGATGCACCAGATCCTTCGGGACTACGTCGAACGCGAGATCGTCCGCGGCTGAACCAGCCGCCAAACCGTAGAACACCGAATCACCGCCCGGGCGCCCGAACGCCCCGGCGGTAGCCGAACGCGCCCACAACGAGGAGTTTTTCCGATGAACAACGAGGTCATCATCACCGCCGCACTCACAGGTGCCGGTGACACCGTCGGCAAGAGCGAGTACGTACCGGTCACGCCGGAACAGATCGCCGCCGACGCCGTGGCCGCCGCCAATGCCGGCGCGGCCGTGGTTCACATCCATGTCCGCAACATCGAGACCGGGCAGGGCTCCCGCGAGACGGGGCTCTACCGGGAGGTCCTCCAGCGCATCCGCGAAGCCGACATCGACGTCGTGATCAACCTGACCGCGGGCATGGGTGGTGACCTGTTCATCGACCCGGAGAACCCGCTCCAGCCCCTCGACGGGACCGACCTGGTCAGCGGCATCGAGCGGCTTCCCCACGTGGAAGAGCTGCTACCGGACATCTGCACGATGGACTGCGGCTCGCTGAACTTCGGAGACGGCAGCCAGCTCTACATCAGCACGCCTGACATGCTGCGCGCCGGAGCCAGGCGCATTCAGGAACTCGGCGTCAAGCCGGAGCTGGAGATCTTCGACACCGGCCAGTTGTGGTTCGCGAACAAGATGTTCGCGGAAGGCCTCATCGACGCCCCGCCCCTGTACCAGCTGTGCATGGGAATCCCGTACGGCGCGCCCGCCGATCCCGGCGTGCTCCAGTCCATGGTCAACATGCTTCCCGCCGAGGCCAACTGGACCAGCTTCTCCATCGGCCGCAACCAGCTTCCCTGGGTTGCCCAGTCTGCGCTGCTGGGCGGGCACGTCCGGGTCGGCCTGGAGGACAACCTTTACCTGAGCAAGGGCGTCAAGGCGGACAACGCCCGCTTGGTCGAACGCGCGGCCACGATCGTCGAAACCATGGGCTCGAACGTCGCCACCCCGGACCAAGCCCGCCGGACGCTCGGACTCGAAACGCGTTCCTGACCCGCGCCAACCATCGGAGGACAGCGTGAATACCTCTCTCCCCTCGCCCACCCAAGCGACTCGGGTCACCTGCATCGGTGCCGGTGTCATCGGCGGCGGCTGGGTCGCGCACTTCCTCGCACGCGGCTACCGGGTCACCGTATGGGACCCGGCCGCCGACTACGAGCAGAAGCTGCGCCGCCTGGTTGACGCCGCCTGGCCCGCCCTGGTCGAACTCGGCCTCGCCCAGGGTGCCACCAGGGACAACCTCACCATGGCGGACACCCTGGAAGAAGCCGTCGCCGAGGCCGAGTTCGTGCAGGAGAGCGCCCCCGAAGATCTCGGGCTCAAGCAGGAACTGCTCGCTCGGATCGACGCGGCCACCCCGTCCCGCACCGTCGTCGCATCGTCGACCTCGGGATATCCGATGACCGACATGCAGCAACACTGCCCCACCCCGCAACGCTTGGTGGTCGGGCACCCGTTCAACCCGCCCTACCTCATCCCGCTCGTCGAAGTGGTCGGCGGCGAACTCAGCGAGGACTGGGCCGTGCGGTGGGCATCGGAGTTCTACACCGCCGCGGGCAAGTCGGTCATCACCATGGACCAAGAAGTGCCCGGCTTCATCGCCAACCGGCTCCAGGAGGCGATCTGGCGGGAAGCGCTGCACATGATCGCCAACGGGGAGGCCACGGTCGAACAGATCGACACCTCCATCACCGAAGGCCCCGGGCTCCGCTGGCCGCTGCTCGGCCCGTGCCTGACCTTCCATCTGGCAGGCGGCGAGGGCGGGATGGCCCACATGCTCGACCATTTCGGGCCGTCGCTGAAATCGCCCTGGACCCGGCTCGAAGCCCCCGAACTCACCGACGACCTACGTGACCGGATGGTCGATGGTTGCGAGGACGCGGCAGACGGACGCAGCGTCGCTGATCTCGTCTCCGATCGGGACCGCGCGGTGATTGCCGTGATCCGCGCGGTCGAGCAGGTCCGAAACGGAGATCCCCGTTGAGCGCCAACGTGTTGCACCGCCGTGTCCTTCCGGAATGGATCGACTACAACGGTCACCTCAGCGAGGCGTACTACGTGCTGGTCTTCGGGTTCGCCACCGACGCGCTGATGGAGCGAATCGGCATCGACGAGCGGTACCGGGCCGAGACCGGATGCTCGCTCTACACCGTCGAGGCCCATGTTCGCTACCTCGCCGAGGTGCCCCCGAATTCCGAACTGATCGTCACGACCCGGCTCGTCGGGTCCGGACCGAAGAAGCTCCGGATCTGCCACGAGATGACGGTGGCCGACACTCTCGTCGCGACCGAGGAAATCCTCGCCGTGCACGTCGGTGTGGAGCGAGCCGTCGAGTTCTCGGGCCAGGTCGTCGAGCAGATCGAAAACGTGCTCGAATCACCACCCGAATGGGCGGGGCGTTCGATAGCACAACCGACTCCCCGAGCGACCCGAGAGTCGGACACCGGCACCTGATGTCGCCCGGCTGCCGCCCGCGGTCTGTGAACACGACCGTGGGTGGCGGCCGCGGTCACTCGGCCGGCAGTACTCGGTGCGGGTTCAGGATGCCGTTCGGGTCCAGCGACCGCTTGATCGCGCGCTGCGCCCACAACGCCGTCGGATCGAGTTCCGCGCCGAGCCAATGGCGTTTGAGGTGACCGATCCCGTGCTCACCGGTGATCGTTCCTCCCAGCTCCAGACCCAGCGCCATGATCGCGTCGAAAGCGGTGCGCGCGCGCTCCGTTTCGCCGGGGTCGTCGCCGTCGAAGACCACCGTGGGATGCATGTTGCCGTCTCCCGCGTGGCCCGCGCACAACACCTGCACCCCGTGTTCGTCAGCAATCCGATGGATCCCGTCGACAAGATGAACCAGGTTCCGCCTCGGCACGCACACGTCGTCGATAAGCAACGATCCGAGGCGCTCCACCGCGTCGCCGACCAACCGCCGAGCCTGCATCAGTAGATCGCCTTCGGTCGGATCGTCCGCCACCACGACGTCGGAGGCGGCGAATCCGCCTGCGATTCGCCCGAACGCCGCCAGCTCGGCACCCGCCGTGCCTTCGCTATCGGAGCGCGCGATCAGCATTGCCGCCATGTCTTCCGGAAATCCCAGGTCGGCGATTCCAGCGACCGCTCGCACAGTGGGTGCGTCCATGAACTCCAGCACGGACGGGCGGTGGCCCTCCCCCAGGTAATCAGCCACCGTGCGGCAGGCGTCGGCGATGGTCGGGAAGAAGGCGACGGCGGTGAGCGGCCGCGCGGTCGCAGGCCTCAAGGCGACTGTGACCTCGGTGACCACTCCCAGCGTCCCCTCGGAACCGACCAGCAGGTGGGTCAAGTCGTATCCGGCCACGCCCTTGGCCGTGCGCCTTCCGGTCCGCAGCACCTGACCGTCGGCCAGCACCGCTTGCAGTCCTCGCACGAAGTCACCGGTGACCCCGTACTTCACGCAGCACATCCCGCCCGCGTTCGTCGCGACGTTGCCGCCGATGGTCGAGATGTTCCGCGAACCCGGGTCCGGGGGGTAGAAAAGGCCTTCTTGAGCCACCGCATCTGCCAGGTCCGCGTTCACCACACCGGGTTCGACCACCGCGATCTGCTCTTCGCGATCGATCTCCAGCACTCGGGCCATCTTCTCCGTGGACAGCAGGACACACCCATCCGACGCGTTCGCCGCTCCGGACAGTCCGCTGCGTGCACCTTGCGGAACGACCGGGACGCCTTGCTCGTTCGCCCACCGCAACACCGTCGCGACGTCCGCAGTGGACCGAGCTCGGACCAGTACGGCCGGGGTGCCGGAAGGACAGAAGTTGGCCCGATCCTTACGGTGCGCTCGCAGGATGTCGGGGTCGTCGATCACGCTTTCCGCGGGGAGTAAATCACGCAACGGATGCGCTGTTTCCATGGCGGTCATCCTGATCCCCAAACCCGATCGAAGGCCACACTGCCGGTCTCCGAAGAAATTACTTCAGATTCCGCCGCCTGCCCAGACGTGCGATGTGTGACAGTTGAAACCCGCCCCGAGACCTACCTTGCTCCTTTCGTGTCACGACCGATCACGGAAAGCCACCACAACGGATACAGCAGCGGTGTCCGCACGTGTCCCGCACCGATGCGAATAATCGCGGAACTAAGATATCTGCACCGAAAACAAAAGGTGGTATCGGTGCGCTCACCGATACCACCCAACGGGTGCCGGGAACAATCTCCCGGCACGCGAGTTCCACAGAACCGCGAAAACCGACGCGTCCAGCCGGCGGCCGGACATTTCGACACTAACCCGGCCACAACCCGAACATCGTGGCGAAACCCTCCCGCCAACTGGGCCACCCCGGCCGCCACCCCATCGTCTCCCGCAGGCGAAAGTTCGTCGCAGCTCGCTGCTCGGTCAGCTGATGCACGGTCAGCCAGTCCAACTGCGCCTTGGCCTGCTCCAACGTCAACGACACGGGGGCGGGGCCACCGACCATCCTGGCGTAAGCGGGCAACCACTCGGCGCACTCCGCCGGTTCGTTGTCCACCACGTTGAAAGCCCCCGGATCACCACCCGTAAGTACTTCGAGTACCGAGCTCGCCGCATCGTCCACATGCGTGAAAGAGGTCAAGCCGACGTGATCTTCGACCAGCGGCAGCGCACTGCCCCGGACCTGTTCGTGGATGAGGCCGCCGGGGGCATACCAGGTTCCGGGCCCGTACAAGGCACCGTAGCGAAGAGCCACGCCCTCGATCCCCGGGTTGGTCAGCACCGTCTCCTCCAGCGAAGCGACCGCCCGGACCGCCTCGCCCCAGACACCGGGAGCGTCGGTCCACAACGGAGCTTCCTCGTCGAGTACGTCGTGACCGTTCGGGCAGTACGCCGCGACCGTGCTCTGCGCGATCATCCGCGGAACCCCCGCATCGACCGATGCGGTCACGAGGTTGCGGGTCCCCACATCGCGCAACCGAGCCGTGGCCCGCATGGCGCTTTCGACGTCCGAGCCACGCCAGGCGGACGCTTGGTGGATCACCACGTCGGGGGCCGCCTGCTTGAGCACCAACCGCAACGGTTCGAGCTCGAGCAAATCGGCGGTGGCGACCTCGTCCACACCCGCCAGATCCGCCTCCTGCCCTTCCCGCCTGACCAGGGCGGTCACGTGGTGACCACGCGCACTCAACTGAGGCAGCAGCGTACGGCCCACCACACCCGTGGCGCCGACCACGAAAACACGCAGGGACACGAGGACCTCGCATGGCGTCGTTACTGGCAACGGCCTCCGGGAGACTACCCCCGACGGCGTGCCAACCACGCGTCAAAACGCCAGAACTAGCGGTTCGAGTGAAAGACGAGTGGCCCGCGCCGGCTCGGCGCGGGCCACTCGCTCGTTAGCCGCGAACTCAGACCGAGCGGATCTGAGCAGCCTGCGGGCCCTTCGGCCCCTGGGCGATCTCGAACTCCACGCGCTGGTTCTCATCCAGCGTACGGAAACCGGTGGCGTCAATCGCCGAGTAGTGGGCGAACACGTCGGATCCTCCCCCGTCCGGGGTAATGAAGCCGAAACCCTTTTCAGCGTTGAACCACTTAACGGTACCGGTAGCCATTCTCTTTTACTCCTACTTCAGATGGCCAGGGCCAACACTTCGTAGACCCCAAGTCGCCGAGATGATCACCCTTGGCCGAACGGCCTCCGGCACAACAAAGTGCCTGCGCCACAACGAGTCTCGCAGGCACTTTCCAGTACTTATGGGAACCAAAACTGCAACTGCGCACACGCTAGCACTACCGGACCGGGTTGTCACACAGTTGTCACTCGAAGTCGGGATACGACATTTTTCTGGAACCGTCAACCAATTGCGGTTGGCAATGGGCGCAAAACTGGCATGGGCGCGCCGAGCGATCGACTTCGCGGCGCGCCCTCCCGGCCGATCAAGGAATGCTGACCAGCAGTCGGCCTTCGGCCTCGGCAACCCTGTTCTGCTCGGTCTGCCGATCGGCCAGGCGGAGCGCAGCCGTCCTCGGAGTCGTGCCGTCGGCATCCCACGCGCCGATCAGCGGCGGGATCTTGGCCAGCATCTCCTCCCGGAGAACGCTGAACGACAGCACCGGGTCGGCGTCGACGCGACCGAGCAGCAGCCACCAGGCCCACGCCACCGCACCGGAGTTCGCGACGAAATCCGGAATGACCGGCACACCTCCGGCTGCCAACATTTCCTCGGCCTCCGGCGTGATCGGCGTGTTCGCCGCCTCGATGAGTACCTTGGCCGACACGTCGGGCACCAGCTCGGGAGTGATCGCGTACGAGACGGCAGCGGGGATCAACACGTCGACCTCGGCGGTGAGCACCGCATCACGGGCCAGCTGACGCACCCCGTCCGGCAACTGCGAGCGGTCCACCTCGCCGAAGCGATCCCGCAGGTCCAGCAGCGCCGGGATGTCCAGACCCTCAGGGTCGAACAAAGCACCCGCCGCGTCGGCCACCGCCACGACCTTCAGGCCCGCTTCGTGCAGGTACCAGGCAGCGCCACCGCCCATCGTGCCGAGTCCCTGCACCGCGACCGTGGTCTTCTCCGCGTCCCAGCCACGAGCCTGGACCACGCCCAGGCAGCATTGCGCGACACCGTATCCGCCCACCACGTCGCCGAGCAGGAGGCCACCTGGAACCGGCGCGTTGAGCCCCGCTCGCACCCGGCGCAGCGTGTGCTCGACGTCCGGCGCACGCCGGATGGCCGCGTGGAACGTCTGCTGGAGACCGACCTCCTCGAAAACCTCGTCGATCAGGTGCTGCGGCACCCCCAGGTCCTCGGCGGTCACCCAGTGCGCGTCGATCCACGGGCGCATCGCCTCGACGAACCTACTCAGCACACCCTTCGCCGCCGGATCCTTCGGGTCGCAGTCGACCCCGCCCTTGGCTCCGCCCACCGGCAGACCGAAGACCGCGGTCTTGCGCGCCATGCCACGGGCAAGGTCCTCCACTTCGGACATCGTGCATCCCGAACGCATCCGGGTTCCGCCCGTCGCCAGCCCGGATACCAGGCTATGGACAACCAGGTATCCGCGCTTGCCCGTAACGGGGTCTGTCCAAGTCACCCTCATCAGCGGGTCGCGATCGACGAGTGCCACCGGCCGTACCTCCTCCCGAGTGCAGTGCATGAAATGGGCACGGGTCGCCGCACCCACCGGTGTACCTACAGAAGGGGCGTGTCTCCGCCGACGGTTTCACACCAGTCGGCAACACGCGCTACTCGATCGACGTCACCGCCGGCGAGGGCCGGCGGTGAAGGTCATGAATGTCGTAGCCAGAGCGTGGAAGACGCCAACCAACGGAGGGGGCGCGGATGGCCGTACTCATGTACCCGCATGGTCACCTCCGTGCCTGGTTGACGATGGATTGAAGCTAAACCCGCCGCGGATTTATTGTCAACAATCGTCGGATCCGACATTCGAGGAGCCATCGGAAGTCAGCCGGGGCGGCCCGAGCGACGGGGCGGCAGACATCCCGCGCGAACCGGTGACGGCTCCGTTCGCAGTAGCGCCGACAGCAGCGGCCGGCCCTGCTCGAGCCCGCCCGGCGGGCCTTAAGCTCTCGGTCGGCGGGCGTCGGCCGCTTCGGACGACGGGCACAGCGCCGACCGCAGATGAGCGAAACCGCCCCGACCGCGTCGGGGCGACTGGGAGGATGCACGCATGACCGAACCGGGGCCACCCCACAGTGAGCCGGGATCGCTGGACGAGACCACCCAACAGCAGATCATCCAGCAGATCGGCCGCATCGTCCTACGGAGCCTCCCCCCGCTCTGGCAAGAAGCGCACATCGAGTACCGGGCGATCGGCGACCACGGTGAACTCGCCGCCGAACTGGTCGCCCCCAACGGCACGGTCGTCCCGCTGGGCATGCACTCCGAGGTGGAAACCCTCTTCCTTCAGCTGCGGCACGGCATGTATCGGCCGGACCGGGGGACCTGGATCAGCGCGCTCTACCGTCTCCAGCACGGCGGCAGTTACAGCGTCGACTTCAACGGCGACTACGAGCCCTCGTGGCGGGCCGCTCCACCGGTCGAGGCGTACGCGGACGAGCTGACCCGGTATCCGCGCGCCGAGGCGAACACACCGTCCTGGCTCGCGGAGCGGGCCGGGGCGCCCGGAACCGCGCTGCGGGTCGCCGAGGTCTTCGACCAGGGAGACGACGGTCGCCCTACCTTCGACCGTCCCGGGATCGGCGCCGGGGAACACGAACAACTCGTGCAGTACCTCGAAAGCGCACCGATCGTGCTGGCCGCCCGCAGCTGGGACACCGACCAGCTCGCCCCGGATCAACCGCTGTCGGTACCGCTGACCTTCCACACCGACGGCAGCTGGATCTGGCCGGGGGCGGTCGGCTACTACCTGCGCCACCACAACGTTTCACCGGAAGCCGAGCTGACCGCGCACATCCGTGCGAGCGGATTCCGGGTCCCGGACGTTGACGAGCGAACCAGGGACCAGGCTGTCGCCTCTATTACCGGCGAGTTCCGCTCCTGACCCGTTCCGCACCCGGCCACCACGTCACCGGTCCCCGTGACAGCTCGTCCGGCCACACCGGCACAATGGGCGCTCCGGCGCGGCAGGAGGTGGCATGGTGGACGCACTCGCGGACCTCGCTCTCGTCGGTGGCACGGTGTCGACGATGGACTCGGCCCGTTCGTGCACCGACGCGGTGGCCATCCGGGCGGGTTGTGTCCAGGCTCTGGGCAGCGCACGCGTTCGCGAGGTCACCGGTCCGCGAACGGAAGTGATCGACCTCCGTGGAAGACACCTGCTTCCCGGCTTTCAGGACGCCCACGTGCATCCGGTCTACGGTGGACTCCAGTCGTTGCGGTGCGACCTCTCCGGTAGTCGAGATGCCGCCGACTGCCTGCGACACATCGGGGAGTACCGATTCACCCACGGGGAACGGGGCTGGCTGCTCGGGGGCGGATGGGACATGGGGCACTTCGCCGGCGGCGCCCCGGACCGCGAGCGGTTGGACGCGGTCACCGGCCAACGCCCCGCCTGCCTGTTCAGCCAGGACCACCACAGCGCATGGGTCAACACCGCCGCGCTGCGAATCGCGGGTATCGACCGGCACACCCCATCGCCCGGGGATGGCTGGATCGAGCGGGAGCCCGACGGATCACCGGCGGGGACCCTGCACGAGGGAGCGGTCGACCTCGTCAGCCGATGCCTGCCCCGTGCGGACGACCGCGAGTACGAGGACGCGCTCTTGGCGGGCCAACGACACCTGCACGCGCACGGGGTGACGAGCTGGCACGACGCCATCGTCGGCGAGTACCTCGGTTTCGCCGACGCGCTGCCCACCTACGTCGAACTCGACCGACGCGGACTGCTAACCGGCCGAGCGAGCGGCGCGCTGTGGTGGGATCGGGACCGGGGTGTCGAACAGATCGAGGATCTCCGCGAGCGCCGGGCCCGAGCACGCGGACAGCGTTTCCACGCCGACACGGTGAAGATCATGCAGGACGGCGTCTGCGAGAACTTCACCGCTTCGCTCATGTTGCCGTACCTCGGCGCACACGGCAGCGGACTCTCCTTTGTGGACCCCTCGGCGCTTGCCAGGGCGGTGCGACTGCTCGATGCGGAAGACTTCCAGGTGCACTTCCACGCCATCGGGGACCGCGCCATCAAGGATGCGCTCGACGCCCTCGGCGAGGCCGCGGAGAGCAACGGCCACAGGGGGCTGCGACACCAGATCGCGCACGTGCAGGTGGTCCGTCCCGGCGACATCCCCAGATTCCGAACTCTGGGCGTGGTGGCCAATATCCAGCCGGCCTGGGCGATTTACGACGCGCCGATGGTCGAGCTGACCGTGCCCCGGCTAGGGCATCGGCGATCCGAGTGGCAGTACCCGTTCCGCTCGCTTCGCGGAGCGGGCGCCGTGCTCGCCGCAGGCAGTGATTGGCCGGTTTCGGACGTGGACCCGATGCGCGCGATCCACGCCGCGGTCAACCGAACCGATTCCGCCGACAACGGTGAACCGTTCATGCCGGAAGAGGGACTGCAGCTGACCGACGCCCTCGCAGCCTACACGGCCGGGAGCGCATGGGTGAACCACCTCGACCGGGACACCGGGTCGTTGGAGATCGGCAAGCGGGCCGACCTCGTCGTCCTCGACCGCGACCCGTTCGAGCTCCGTCCGGAGGAAATCGGGGACACGCTCGTCGATCTCACCTTCGTCGACGGTCGCATCGTGCACTCCCGCGGAACCTGACCCGCGGGCTCGAACCCGGCCCCGCGCGGATCAGGACTGCGGCTGACTTCCTCCCCACGTCTAACGGCGGGGGTTCCAACCAGCGCTAGAGCCGGTTGGTGCGTGGCCCCTTTGCGGGGGTGCTGGCTCCTGCTTCACAGACCGGGCAACCCCGAGGTCGCCACAGGCTCCATAAGGGTTTGTTGCAGCACGTGCGACGGGGCCTGCTTCAACCACGCGTGCTCGCTCTTGGCGCCAGCAAGCTGGGCGGCCTGCTCGTTGTAGTTCATCCACGCGCCCCGCTTGCGGCATGCTAAACCCGGAGGTCTGCGCGCTATGATCCTCCGATCAGCGCTTCCGCCCGACTCCCGCGTAGACGGCGCAGTCCTCGGGGTGCTCGCGTGCCTCCGTCCGCCAGGCCGCGGTCCAGGTCACGCCGGGCTGGAGCAGCTCGAACCCCGCGAAGAACCTTTCCACTTCGGCGTACTCACGTGTGGTGACCGGGTTCGTGCTGCCCCGGTACAGGTCCACGAGCTGACGGATCCGGTCCGGGTGCACGTCGTCGGTAACGTGGGAAAGGACGAAGTGGCTACCCGGCGCGAGCAGTTCCCGGTAACGCTCGATGACCGCGCCCGGTTCGTCCGAGTCCGGTACGAAGTGCAGCACCGCCACCATCAGCAGGGCCACCGGTTCGTCGAAATCGATGAGTTCCCGGACTTCCGGCGAACCCAGGATGGCATCCGGATCGCGGAGGTCCGCTTCGACCACCAGAGCGCGGTCGTTGTCCTCGAGCAACATGCGGCTGTGCTCGACCGCCACCTTCTCGTTGTCCGCGTAGGCGACCCGGCATCGTGGATCGAGCTGCTGGGCGACCTCGTGCACGTTGCCGACCGTCGGCGTTCCGGAACCGACGTCGATGAATTGGCGAATCCCGTTGTCGACGCACACTTTCACCGCGCGGCGGAGGAAGTCCCGATTCTCCCGGGCCAGGTCGTTGACCCAGGGGACGGCTTCGGTGACCCGCTTGGCGAGTTCGCGATCGGATGCGAAGTTGCACGCTCCACCGAGGTAGTAATCGTATACCCGGGCCGCACTAGGACGGGTGACGTCGACCCCACCCGGAATCTGCTGCTGAGGATCCACTGAACAGAACACCTCGTTCTCACGCCGAATTTCCCGCACGCTAACAACACCGCCCAGTACCGCAAACCCCCATTCGCGCACCGGTTCCGGCGCACGGCGGGAAACTCGGACGGTCCGGAGCGAAAAAGCTCCGCACCAGCCGGTGAGCCGCCAGCGGATTCCCACGTCCGGACGGTCTCGATCGGAGCAACAGCGGTACTGGTCCTCAGGCCGAACAGAAATCACTCTTCTGATCCTCCGCTCGCGGGCAGGTGTCCGGTTACGGTGAACCCGGACGCTCGGTCGTGGCCTGGAACACACATGCCGTGCCCGAGCCGGAACCGATGGCAGGGACGAACAGGAAGAGGTGAGTGTCGGTGGAGTCGACGACGTTGAGCTCGGTGATCGGCCCGAACTCGAGGGCCGAGACGTCGGACACCGGCGGCCACGAGTACCTCTCGCGCAACCCGTCCCGGCTCGACGACGTGGTCGCGCGGGTACGGATGGCGGGGTCGCAGGCAATCCCGGACGCCGCCCGGAGCGCCAAGGCCGCCCAACGCGAGTGGGCGCAGGTCCCGGCCCCGGTACGCGGGCGGGTCATCGCGGGACTGGGCCGGCTCGTCGAGGCGAACAAGGAGTCGCTCGCCCGGCTGGTTACCCGGGAGATCGGCAAGCCGCGCACCGAGGCGTTGGGCGAAGTGCAGGAGATCATCGACACCTGCGACTTCTTCGTCGGCGAAGGGCGCAGGCTCTACGGGCAAACGGTGCCCTCGGAGATGCCCGACAAGCAGCTGTTCACCTTCAGGGAGCCGGTCGGAGTCGCCGTGGTGATCACCGCGGGCAACTTCCCGGTCGCCGTGCCGTCCTGGTACCTGGTACCCGCGCTGCTGAGCGGCAACGCAGTGGTGTGGAAACCTGCCGAGTACGCCTCCGCGGCGGGTCGTGCGGTCGCGGAACTCGCGTGGCGCGCGGGTGTGCCGCGCGGTGTGCTCAACCTCGTGCACACCGACGGCGAATCCACCTTCCGGGGGCTGGAGACCGCGCTCCAGGAAGGCAACGTGAACAAGGTCGGTTTCACCGGGTCTAGCGCGGTCGGGTCCAGGGTCGGTGAGTTGTGCGGCCGATACCTGCAGAACCCGTGCCTGGAGCTCGGCGGCAAGAACCCGATGGTTGTCGAACGGGACGCGGACCTGGACCTCGCGGTGGAAGGTGCGCTCTTTTCCGGCTGGGGAACGGCCGGGCAACGCTGCACCTCGTTGGGCAACCTGATCGTGCACCACGAGATCCACGACGAGTTCGTCTCCCGCCTCGATGTCGCCCTCCGCGCCGCGAAGGTCGGCGTTCCGTCGGGTGATGTGCTCTTCGGTCCCATGTTGGACCAGAAGTTCGCCGACAATTTCGAAGGCATCCTCGGCAAGATCGCCGACCACCACACCGTGCTCGGGTCGGATTCGACCGGCAGGATCACCGCGTCGGCACCCCGTGCCGGGTTCGAGGGCGACCCGGAGGCCGGGCTGTTCTACCACCCTGTCCTGCTCGACGGGATGCGCGCCGACGACGACATCTTCCTCAACGAGACCTTCGGCCCCATCGTGGGGGTGACCACCTTCGAGACGCTCGACGAGGCGATCGAGCTGGGCAACCGCCCCGCCTACGGACTCTCGGCCGCGGTGTACACCGGTGATCCGGCCACCGCGTTCCGCTTCCGCGAGGGCATCAGCGCCGGAATGGTCAGTGTGAACAACTCCACCTCCGGCGCCGAGGCGCACCTCCCCTTCGGCGGGAATGGCAAGTCCGGCAACGGCGGCAGGTTGTCGGGCATGTGGGTCCTCGACCAGTTCACCCGCTGGCAGTCGTTGAACTGGGACTTCTCGGGCAAGTTGCAGAAGGCGCAAATGGATGTCGACACGGTCGAACCCGAACTCGACTACCGGCTTCCCCCTGAACTCGGGGGTCACGCATGAGCGGATTGCTCCGGCAACGAGCCCAGGTCGTCGTGATCGGTGGCGGGGTGATCGGCGTGAGCATCGCCTTCCACCTCGCCGAGGCCGGAACCTCCGTCATGTTGCTGGAGCGTGCTGAGCTCGGGTCCGGAAGCAGCAGCAGGGCCGCGGGCGGTGTTCGTGCCCAGTTCTCCGATCCGGTCAACATCGAGCTGGGCGCCCGCAGCCTGCGGGCGTTCGAGAAGTTCTCGGAACGTCCCGGGGGCGAGATCGACCTCAGCCAGAACGGTTACCTGTTCCTGCTCTCGGAGCCCGACGACGTCGACGCGTTCGAGCGTGGCGTCGACGTTCAGAACGGGTTCGGGGTTCCGAGTCGGATGCTCACGGTGGACGAAGCCTGCTCGATGTCACCGTTCGTCGTCCCGGACGGGCTGTTGGCGGCGGCGTACTCCCCGTCCGACGGACACTGCACTCCGGAAGCCGTTGTTCAGGGCTACGCGAGCGGGGCCCGGCAACACGGCGCGGTGCTGCGGACGCACTGCGCCGTGACCGGGGTCGAGACGACCGGCGGCCGTGTCACCGGCGTGCACACCGAAGCGGGGACGATCGAAGCCTCCACCGTGATCTGCGCGGCGGGTGCGTGGTCGGCCGAGGTCGGCGACATGCTCGGCGTGGATCTGCCGGTGCGGCCGTTGCGCAGGCAGATCCTGGTGACCGAGCCGATCGACCAGCTTCCGCCCAACCTGCCGTTCACCATCGACTTCGCCACGAGCTTCTATTTCCACGAAGAAGACCCCGGCCTGCTCATCGGCATGTCCGATCCGGATGAGGAGTACGGGTTCCGGTTGGGTACCGACGACCAGTGGCTCGGCAGGCTCTCCGACGCCGTACAGCGCCGCGCACCGCGACTCTCCGACGTGGGCATCGCGCACGGCTGGGCAGGGCTCTACGAGGTGACGCCCGACCACAATGCGCTCGTCGGCGCCGCCGACGGTCCGGACCGGTTCCTCTACGCCACCGGCTTCTCGGGGCACGGTTTTCTCCAAGCCCCGGCAGTGGGTGAGGTGATGCGCGACCTCGTGCTCGGTTACACCCCGGCGATCGACATCAGCGGCCTGCACGCGACCCGCTTCGCCGGTTCGCAGACGCGGCCCGAGCGCAACTGCATCTGAACGCGCACCGCCGTTCCACCTCCAGCACCGGCGAAGGATGGTCATCGTGACGGATCTGCTGCAGCACATCGACGAGTGGGGACCGGAGAAGGTCGTCTGCGTCTCGGACGCGCGCACCGGCATGCGGGGCGTGCTCGTCATCGACAACACCGCCCGTGGCACGGGAAAGGGCGGGACGCGGATGAGCCCGTCGGTCACCGTCGAGGAGATCGCTCGGCTGGCCAGGGTCATGACCTGGAAGTGGGCCGCCGTCGACCTGTTCCACGGTGGGGCGAAGGCCGGCATCAACGCGGATCCGAACTCGCCGGGCAAGGAACGGATCGTCCGCGCGTTCGCGCGCAAGCTCGCCGACCAGATCCCTGCGAGTTACGTGGCGGGGCTGGACATGGGGATGACCGAAAAGGACGCGGCGATCATCCAGGACGAGCTCGGGGACCGGGGTGCGGCCGTGGGTGTACCCGAAGCTCTGGGTGGTGTGCCGTACGACGAGCTCGGAGTGACCGGTCACGGGGTCGCCGAGGCGGTCCACGCGGCGTTGTCGCGGCAAGGGCGGTCGATCGAGAACGCCAGGGTTTCGCTGCAGGGCTTCGGCGCGGTCGGGGCTGCCGCTGCGCGGCGCCTCGACGAACTCGGGGCCCGGATCGTCGCGCTGTCCACGGTGGCGGGCGCGGTGCACGATCCCGATGGGCTCGACATGGGGCGGTGGATCGCCGCCCGCGCCGAATTCGGCGACGGCTGCGTCCGCACCGCATCCCTTGCCCACCGGTCGGCATGCGGCGAAGAACTCGTCGTCGACTGCGACGTTCTGGTCCCCGCCGCAGGGCAGGACGTCATCGACGAGCGGGTGGCCGCCGAGATCCGCGCCGGTCTCGTCGTGGAGGGCGCCAACCTGCCGACCACCCCGGCAGCCAAGGCGGTGCTGGCGGATCGCGGGATCACTGTGGTTCCGGATTTCATCGCCAACGCGGGCGGCGCTGTCGCGGCCGGGTTCTCGATGGACGCCCGACGCTCGGCGTTCCGCCCGGAGCCCGCCTCGATCCTGCGCGAGGTGGAACGGCGCTCCCGCCACAACACCGAGCTCGTGCTGGACGAAGCCAGGGACAGGGGCGTGCTCCCGCACGAGGCAGCCCTGGAGCTCGCTCGTGACCGGGTCCGCACGGCCATGGTGTTGCGCGGCCAACTCTCCCCCAACGCCCCCGGAGCGGCGATGCCCGCTGCGGCGAGATGAGCCGGGAGGAAAACAGTGCTCAACCCCATCCACCTCCGGACCCTGCAGGAGTGCGTGCGGACCGGCTCGTTCGCGGAGGCGGGCCGGACGCTCGGCTACACCGCCTCGGCGGTCTCCCAGCAGATGGTCCTGCTCGAACGCGCCGTCGGGGCGCCGCTCTTCGAGCGTGCAGCGCGCAGCGCCCGCAGCACCGGGTTGGCGTTGCGGCTGGCCGAACGCAGCCGCGACGCGTTGGGGGCGCTGGACGCTCTGGAGCGGGAGGTGCGGTCGATGGTGGTCGGTGAAGAAGGGAGCCTGCGGTTGGCCAGTTTCTCCACCGCCAATGCGCAGGTACTTCCGGAAGTGCTGGCAACCGTGGTCGCCCAACGCCCCCAGGCAGAGGTCCAGCTCGACGAGGGGGAACCGGACGAGGTCATTGACGGGGTCCTCGACGGTGTGGTGGATGCGGCCGTGGTGTTCGAGTACGACCTCGACCCGCGTCAGTGGCCGATCGAGTTGTGCGTTGAGGAACTGATGGCCGAGCCTTTACGAGTCGCTCTGCCGGAGTCGCACCGGTTGGCGGGGGCGGACGCGGTCGACCTCAACGACCTGGCGACGGACGCCTGGATCTGCACGAGACAGGACACGGCGGGAGCACGGTCATTGGTGCGACTGGCCGCCGCCGGAGGGTTCGTGCCCCGAATCATTTTCCGGAGCAACGACTACTCCGTGGTGCGTGATCTGGTGGCCCGCGGGCTCGGAGTGGCCGCCCTGCCGAGCCTGGCGCTCGACGATGCTCGGGTTCGCACCAGCCGGATCGCCGGATGGCAACCGCATCGGCGCGTCAAAGCCCTCTACCGGAAGCAGAACACGAATCCACTGCTGCCGATCGCCTTGGAGTGCCTGGCGAAATCCTGCGCTGCACTCGCGGCGAGCTGGCACACCGACATCGGGCAGCACGTCGGACGAAACACGGCGGAGCAGACTTGAACAGCACGAACACGCGACCCGAGCCGATCGACGAACACTTCCGCACCACGGTCCGGAAGCTCGGCTCAACCCCGGCTTCGACCTCCGCCCGAGCGGCCCAGACAGCGGACCGGTATCCGGCGCGTGAGCTGCTCGACCTGTTCGATGCCCAGGCAGGCAGCAGGCACGTCGACTTCACGGCTCGCCTGCTCGGCTCGCGCGGGGTCGGCTACTACAGCATCGGCTCGTCCGGGCACGAGTCGAACGCCGCGGTGGCCGCCGCGCTGCGTCCGAACGATCCTGCCTTGCTGCACTACCGTTCGGGCGGGTTCTACGTGCGCCGGGCACGTCAGGTTCCCCGGCAGGACCCGCTCCGGGACATGCTGCTGGGGATCGTCGCTTCGGCCGACGAGCCGATCTCGGCCGGTCGGCACAAGGTATTCGGTCACGGTGACTGCGGAGTCATCCCGCAGACCTCGACGATCGCTTCACACCTGCCTCGGGCGGTCGGGCTGGCGTTCGCCCTCGACCGGTCCGCGCGGCTGGGAATCGAGCACGAGTGGGCACCGGATTCCCTCGTGGCGTGCAGTTTCGGGGACGCCTCGGTCAACCACTCCACCGCCACGGGCGCGATCAACGCGGCGCTGCACTGCACCCATCAGGGCATCCCGATGCCGTTGTTGCTGGTCTGCGAGGACAATGGAATCGGGATCAGCGTGCGTACCCCGGCTGGCTGGATCGAGTCGTGTTACGGGCAGCACCCCGGATTGCGGTACTTCGACGTCGACGGTGACGACCCCGTCCGCTGCCTGGTGGTAGCCCGGGAAGCCGCGGACTGGGTTCGGGAGCACCGGCGTCCCGCCTTCCTGCGCCTGCGCACGGTCCGCCTGATGGGCCACGCCGGCTCCGATGTGGAATCCGGGTATCGGGCACGTACGGAGATCCTCGCCGACTACGAGCGCGACCCGCTGCTGGCAACGGCGCGGGAGGTCGTGCGGCGAGGGATTCTCGCCCCGCAAGAGGTGATCCGCCGCTACGAGGGCGTGCGCGCGGAGGTGGCGCGGCTGGCCGAAGACGCGCTCGAACGCCGCAAGCTCGCCGATGCTTCCGAGGTGATGGCCTCCATCGCCGCGGATCATCCGGACGCCGTCGCGCGGCGCGTCTCGGCAGCACCGGAGGGTGGACAGCACTCGCTCGACGACGCTTCGGGGACGCCGGGCATCGGTGGCCCGGTCACACTGGCCCAGGCGATCAACCGTTGCCTGTCCGAGCAGCTCGACCGGGATCGGCGCGTGTTGGTTTTCGGTGAGGACGTGGCGCGCAAGGGCGGCGTCTACGGGGTCACGCGGGGTCTGCGCAAACGGTTCGGCGGAAACCGGGTGTTCGACACGCTGCTCGACGAGCAGAGCATCCTCGGCACGGCGCTGGGGGCCGGGTTGTCGGGTCTGTTGCCGATTCCGGAGATCCAGTACCTGGCGTACCTGCACAACGCCGCGGATCAAATTCGTGGTGAGGCCGCCACGTTGAGCTTCTTCTCGAACGGCCGGTACCGGAATCCGATGGTGCTGCGCATCGCAGGATACGGGTATCAGAAGGGTTTCGGCGGACACTTCCACAACGACGACAGTGTGGCCGCGTTGCGGGACATTCCCGGTGTGGTGGTCGCTTCGCCGTCGCGTCCGGACGACGCCGCCGCGATGCTCCGCACCTGTGTGGCGGCGGCGCAGGTGGACGGCCGGGTATGCGTCTTCCTCGAACCGATCGCGCTTTACCACACCCGCGACCTGTATGAATCCGGTGACGGCAGCTGGCTCGCGGACTACCCGGCAGCGGGTGCACCGCACGTGCCGGTCGGCCGCGGGCGAGTGCACGGAGAAGGCACGGACCTGACCCTGGTCACGTTCGGCAACGGGCTGCCGATGAGCCTGCGGGTGGCCCGCCGCCTGCGGGAACGCGGCATCGATGCCCGCGTTCTCGACCTTCGGTGGCTTGCTCCACTCCCGGTGGAGGATCTGCTCGCCGCGGCGACGGCGACAGGCCGAGCTCTGATCGTCGACGAGACCCGCCGCTCCGGCGGCGTGTCCGAATCGGTGGTCACGGCACTGATCGACGGGGGTTTCGACGGTCAGATCGCCCGTGTCACCAGCGAGGACAGCTTCATCCCGCTCGGCGCCGCGGCCACGCACGTGCTGCTCGACGAGGAGACGATCGAGCATGCAGCGGTGCGACTGGCCAAGCCTTGATCAGCGGGGCAGGTGCGCGGCGGGCGGTTACGGCGTGCCGAACACCTTGCCCGGGTTGAAGATTCCGGCCGGGTCGAGCGCCTGCTTCACGGAATCGTGCATTCGGACAACGGCAGGACCGAGCTCGGCGTGCAGGCCCTTGCGCTTGAGCAGTCCGACGCCGTGTTCACCGGTGACCGTGCCACCGAGTTCGAGCGCACCCTCGACGATGTCGTCGAATGCCCGCTGGGCTCGTTCCTTGGCGGCTTCGTCGCCTGCCGGTGTGATGATCAGCGGATGCAGGTTTCCATCACCTGCGTGCGCGATGTTGGCGATGCGGGTGTCGTGGCGTTGCGCGGCCGCTTCGACCTTCGCCAGCATTTCCGGCACCACAGCGCGGGGAACGCAGACGTCTTCGGTCAGCAGGGGTCCGAGACGTTCCAGCGCCGGGTAGGCCAACCGGCGGGCCGCGAACAGCGCATCGGCCTCGTGCTCGTCGGTCGAGTGGGTGCTCCAGGTGGCGCCGGCCTCGTCGAAGCAGCGCATGAGGGTTTCCACTTCGCGCTCCCCCGCTTCGCCCCGGGCGTCGGAACGACCGAGCAGCAGAACTTCGGCGTCGTCGCTGAGCCCCATGTTCTTCCATTCGTCGACCGCGCGCAGGCAATGCCGGTCGAGCAGTTCGAGCGCGGAGGGAATTACCCCGGAGGACCCCACCGCGGCCACCGCTTCGCCCGCCGTCACCAGCGAGTCGAAGTAGCCGACGACGGTCCGTTCCGGTGCTCGTTCTCCGGGCAGGAGTTTCACGGTGACCTCGGTGACCAGGCCGAGCGTTCCCTCTGAACCGACCATCAGCCCGCACAGGTCGTAGCCCGCCACGCCTTTGGCGGTACGCCGTCCGAGCCGGACGACTTCCCCATCACCGACCACGGCTTCCACGCCGAGCACGTAGTCCCGGGTGACCCCGTACTTCACGCAGCACAGTCCACCAGCGTTGGTGGAAACGTTGCCGCCGATGGTCGACCACGGCGAGCTGGCGGGGTCGGGCGGGTACCAGGCGCCTTGTTCGCGGCAAGCGGCGCGTAGGTCGTCGTTGATGACGCCGGGTTGCACGGCGGCCAGTTGTTCGCGCGGGTTGATCTCCAGGATGGCGTCCATCGCCTCGAACGACACGAGCACGCAGCCGTCCACCGCGTTCGCCCCACCCGAAAGCCCGGTGCCCGCACCTCGACCGACGACGGGAATACCGTACTCGGCGCAGATCCGCACCGTCGCGGCAACGTCCGCGGTGCAGCTCGCCCGTACGACCGCGGCGGGCTTGCCGTAGGGCGCCCATTCCGCCTCGTCGTGGGCGTACCGGCCCAGCGAATCGGGATCGGTGATCATCAGATGGTCCGGAAGTGCCGCACGTAATGCCGCGACTGCGCTGACCTGGTTCTCCGACATGATCGCCTCCCGCTCACTGTTCCGGGGCCCTACGCTAACGAAGTTCACGATTCGCGAGGCGGGCACCCGTCCACGCGTCACGTCCCGTCACGAGCACCGGCTGGCTGCGTGCCGACCAGCAGCGTTCCGGACTGCGCGAGGTGCTCAGGCCTCGGCGGAAGCGACCTTGCGGGACTCCATGAGCGGCTGGATGCGGGTGCCGAAGTTCTCGATCCCTGCCAGGAAATCATCGAACACCAGCATGATCCCGTTGGTGCCGACGATGTCCGCGACTTGATCGAGCATCCTCGCGACCGTCTCGTAGGAACCGACGAGAGTGCCCATGTTCAGGTTCACCGCCCCTTCGGGCAGCGAAATCGTCTTCGAGGTGGAGCCTTCAGCGGAGGTCTGGTCGGACGAGGACTGGGCTGCCATCCACGCCAGCGCCTTCGCATCGGCGTTGTCGTGATAGTCCGCCCACTTCGACTGGGCTGCTTCGTCGGTTTCGTCCGCGATCACCATGAACAGCGG
Source organism: Parasphingorhabdus pacifica (assembly GCF_054779195.1). Taxonomy (NCBI): domain Bacteria; kingdom Pseudomonadati; phylum Pseudomonadota; class Alphaproteobacteria; order Sphingomonadales; family Sphingorhabdaceae; genus Parasphingorhabdus; species Parasphingorhabdus pacifica. Next base: position 354,523 of record NZ_BAAGYS010000008.1, on the reverse strand, counting down.
CAGAGCACCGACCTCCCGGTCCGACTCCTCGGTGACGCCGTGGAGCCGCTCCACGTTGTCGGAGATCGCGGTCGGTGTGTTGATCCCGCTGCCCAGGATGAAGTTGTAGTCCGCGAAGTCCGCGGCGAATTTCATTCCACTGGTGCTTTGACCGGCGACAACGATGTCGATGTGGCCGTCCTTCGGTCTAGGCGAGAGCACGCAGTCGTCCATCTGGTAGAAGTCGCCCCGGAAGTTGCTGACGCCGTCGGCCCAGAGCTGCTTCATGACTGTGACGTACTCGGATGCGCGCGTGTAGCGGTTTTCGAAGTGCTCTTCGCCGGGCCACAGCCCCATCTGCGAGTACTCGGCGGGGGCCCAGCCAGTGACGATGTTGATCCCGAACCTGCCGGGGGCGATGGAGTCGATCGTCGACGCCATGCGAGCGACCATAGCCGGATGCAGAGCCAGGATCGGCGTGGAGGCGTAGAGCCTGATCTTCTCGGTGACGGCCGCAAGCCCCGACATCAGGGTGAAGGACTCGAGGTTGTGGTCCCAGAATTCCGTGTCCCCGCCGAAACCCTTCAGCTTGATCATCGAGAGCGCGAAGTCGAGGCCGTACTCCTCGGCCTTCTGCACGATCGCCTTGTTCAACTCGAAGCTGGGCATGTACTGCGGAGAGGTCTTGGAGATGAGCCAGCCGTTGTTCCCGATCGGGATGAATACGCCGATATCCATGCTTCCCCTAGGTTGATCTTCGCCTCCGCCAGCGTGCCACTTCACCGGGGCGGCCGGGGTGGAAACCGGCAGAATTCCCGGCCGATCGCGACACCGAGGAATCCAGGACTCGCCCGTGGGCCCGGATCAACACTGCGAGGACGGTTGGGGACGACCGGGATAACGAGAGAGCGGAGCCGGACCACGGACGGTCCGGCTCCGCTCTCTGAAGTCAAGGGCGCTTGCGGGCGCGGAGGATGGCGTCGTGGATGACGGTCTCCCCGCCTTCCGCATCACAGCTCGGACGTGGTCTCGCGGCGGCTTCCACGACATCCCACCGTTCGGGCTCCAGGTTGTTCGCGATTTCCTCCCCCGTGAAGTACAGCTCGGGGTCGGGAGTCCGGTGAGTCGTGGTCTGCATGTCGTACGGGTGGTGGCCGACGATGAGGAGCGTTCCTCCGGGCGAAACCGAGGTCGCGAACTGCTCGAACACCACGTCGCGCAATCCGCGCGGGAGTTGCATGAAGTGGGCGCTCACCAGGTCGTAGGTGTGGTGGTCGGGAACCCAATTGGTGAAGTCGGCGTGGCGCCAGGTGATCCGGTCCGCGATCTCCGCCTCGGCATGGGCGGCGCCGCGTTCGAGGGCGACCTCGGACACGTCCATGGCCGTCACGTGCCACCCGCGGCGAGCGAGCCAGTGGGCATCGCCTCCCTCGCCACACCCCGCGTCGAGGGCGGTGCCGGGTTCGAGGTCGCCGATCTCGGTGACGAGCACTGGATTCGGATTGCCGCTCCAGATCCGGTCGGTCGAGCCATAGCGCTCGTCCCAGAACTGTGCGGTGAAGCGTTCGTCCATCGTTGATCCCTCTATGTGGTCGGTCGAATTGGTCTGGGCGGCCGGAATACCGTGACAGGTTGAAAAATGACCGGTCAGGACTGTCCGGATGCCTGCGCAGCGGGGTTCGCGGGGGTGATTCCGTGGCGGCGATCGCCGAGGACCCGCTCGCAGTTCCGTGCCTCGGAGTCGGCCGAGAAGGGGCCTCGGCGGCGTTCGACGGCGCGGCGGGTGTCGTCGGTGACGAGGTCGGCGTTGATGCCCGCACCCGCGCTGACACCGCCGGCGGCGGCGCCGACGACCTGGGCCATGAGGTCGGTGACGTTGCCTGCCGCCCACACACCGGGGACAGCGGTCAGTCCGGTCGCGTCCGTTGCGAAGTGCTCTCCGAAGGCGTGCTCGGTGGTGGTGAGACCGAGATCGGTCGCGATCTCGCTGCGCGCCACGAATCGGGGGGCGATCGCCAGCGCCCGGCTCGGGGCGACGCGGCCGGAGGCCAGCCGGACGCCGGTGAGCTGGTCGTCGGTGATTTCCAGCCCGACGACTTCACCGTCGGTCACGGTGATGTCGCGAGCGGCGAGCTGTTCACGCTGCTCGTCGGTGAGGTCGGGTGCGGTGTGGGAGAAGAGGGTCAGGTCGGAACTCCACTGGCGGAACAGCAGCGTCTGTTCGACAGCTCGTGGTCCGGTGGCCAGCACTCCGATCGGTTCGTCGCGAATTTCCCACCCGTGGCAGTAGGGGCAGTGCAGCACGTCACGCCCCCAGCGCTGCGACAGCCCGGAGATGTCGGGCAGTTCGTCGACCAGTCCGGTGGTCAACAGCAACCGGCGCGCGGTGAACACGTGGTCCTCATCGGTGCTCACCGCGAAGCCGGACCCGTCCCGCCGTGCGGAGGTGGCTTGGACGTGCAGGATCTCCCCGCCGTAACGGGTGACCTCGGTCTCGCCTCGCGCCACCAGGTCAGTGGGTGCGATGCCGTCACGGGACAGCAATCCGTGCACCGCGGCAGCGGGAGCGTTGCGTGGGTGTCCGCCGTCCAGCACCAGCACCCGGCGGCGTGCCCTTGCCAGGGTCAGCGCGCCGCTGAGGCCTGCGGCCCCACCGCCGATCACGATGACGTCGAAGTGGTTGTCGGTCATGTAGACGACTCTCCGCCCACGCCGCCCAACTTGACAAGAAACCTTGCCGGAGTGGCAAATGGTGGGGTGACCGATGAAGCGCCCGACCTCGACGACGTCCTCCACGCGGTGGGCCCGCGGCTGCGGGACCTGCGCCGCAAGCGCGGCACGACGCTGGCTCAACTGGCCGAGACGACGGGGATTTCGGTCAGCACCCTGTCGCGGCTGGAGTCCGGACAGCGCCGCCCAACCCTGGAGCTCCTACTCCCCCTCGCCCGGGCCCACCAAGTGCAGCTGGACGAGCTCGTCAACGCACCGGCGACCGGGGATCCGCGCATCCACCCGCGTCCGGTCAGACGCCACGGCGCGACGTTCATCCCCCTGACCCGTCGCCCTGGTGGCCTCCAGGCCTTCAAGCAGATCATGCCGCCGTACTGGCCTCGGAGCGAGCCGGACCCGCAGACCCACGAAGGCCACGACTGGTTCTACGTGCTGTCCGGACGCCTGCGCCTGCTCCTCGGTGAGCAGGATCTGATCCTCTCCCCCGGAGAGGCCGCCGAATTCGACACCCGCACCCCGCACTGGTTCTACAATCCCGGCCCGGAACCCACGGAGATCCTCTCCATCTTCGGCCCCCAGGGCGAACGGCTGCACCTGCGCGCGAAGCAGTCCGGCGGGGAAGCTTCCGGTGGGTAAGCGTCCGCTGGGGCGAAGCGTCCGAACGTCCAGCAGTCCACAGCGGACACCGGCAAGAACCCGGTGACAACACCCCATCTTGCATTCACGGTCCATATCGGAGGAACGCAGCACGCAAAAAAGTGGAGCCGGACCGCGAACGGTCCGGCTCCACTCAGGAACGATCCGAGATCACACCAGCGGGCGATCCGTTGGTGCGATCGGCGCGGGAAGCACATCCCGCTCGGTCAGGTAGCGGTCCACCCCGGCTGCCGCCGAACGGCCTTCGGAGATGGCCCACACGATCAACGACTGACCGCGGCCCATGTCGCCCGCCGTGAACACTCCGTCCACAGTGGTCTTGAAGTCGGCGTCGCGGGACACGTTGCCGCGCCCGTCGAGCTCGACGCCCAAGTCGTCGACCAGACCTTCCTGCTCCGGACCGACGAAGCCCATCGCCAGCAAAGCCAGATCGCACGGCAGGTCCCGCTCGCTTCCCTCGACGGGTACGAACTTGCCGTCCTCCTTCTGGACCTCCACCAGCCGCAGGGCACGCACGTTGCCCTCGCCATCACCCACGAACTCCTGGGTGTTGACCGAGAACAGCCGCTCGCCACCCTCTTCGTGCGCCGAGGAGACCCGGTAGATCATCGGGTAGGTCGGCCACGGCTGGGTTTCCGGCCGGCTCGACGGCGGCGTAGGCATGATTTCCAGCTGCGTCACCGAGGCGGCACCCTGCCGGTGCGACGTGCCCACGCAGTCGGCACCGGTGTCGCCACCGCCGATGACCACGACGTGTTTGCCCTCCGCGTTGATCGGGGCGCGCTCGTAGTCGCCCTGTTGCACGCGGTTGGCCAGCGGCAGGAACTCCATCGCCTGGTGCACGCCGTTGAGCTCACGACCGGCGGTCGGCAGGTCACGAGCCTTTGTCGAGCCACCCGCGAGGACGACCGCGTCGTGGTCCGCACGCAGCTGCTCGACCGTGACGTCCACGCCCACGTTGACACCGGTGCGGAACTCGGTGCCCTCCGCGCGCATCTGCTCCAGCCGCCGGTCCAGACGATGCTTCTCCATCTTGAACTCGGGAATGCCGTAGCGGAGCAACCCGCCGATCCGGTCCTCCCGCTCGAAGACGACCACGTCGTGGCCCACCCGAGTCAGCTGCTGCGCCGCGGCGAGCCCCGCCGGACCGGAACCCACGACCGCGACCTTCTTGCCGGTGCGGCTGTTCGGCACCTGCGGGGTGACCCAGCCTTCCTCGAAAGCACGGTCGATGATCGAGATCTCGACCTGCTTGATCGTCACCGCGTCCGAGTTGATGCCCACCACGCATGCCGTCTCGCACGGCGCCGGGCACAACGTTCCGGTGAACTCCGGGAAGTTGTTGGTGGCGTGCAGCCGCTCGGCCGCCTCCTGCCAATCATCCCGCCAGACCAGGTCGTTCCACTCCGGAATGAGGTTGCCCAGCGGGCAGCCCTGGTGGCAGAACGGAATGCCGCAGTCCATGCAACGACCGGCCTGCTTCTGCAGTTTGTCCGACTCGAAATCCAGGTAGACCTCGCGCCAGTCCTTGATCCGGACGTCGACCGGGCGGCGCTGTGCGGTCTCCCGCGGGGTGGTCATAAAGCCCTTGGGATCAGCCATGAGCCGCCTCCATGATCGCCTCGTTGACGTCGCGCCCGTCGCGTTCGGCGGCGGTCTGCGCGGCCAGCACTCGCTTGAAGTCCCTCGGCATCACCTTGCCGAAGCGTTTGGCCGCACCGTTCCAATCCGCCAACAGCTCACGGGCCACCTGCGACTCGGTCTGCTCGTAGTGCCTGCGAACCCGATCGGAGAGGAATTCCAGATCGGTGTCGTCGAGCGGCTCGACCTCGACCATCTCGCCGTTGACGCGTTGCGGGTCGAGGTCCAGCACGTACGCGATGCCACCGGACATGCCGGCAGCGAAGTTGCGACCGGTCGTGCCGAGGATAACCGCGCGGCCACCGGTCATGTACTCGCAGGCGTGGTCACCGACGCCCTCGACGACGGCCACCGCACCGGAGTTGCGCACGCAGAACCGCTCGCCCACGATGCCGCGGACGAAGAGCTCGCCCCCGGTGGCACCGTAGAGCAGCACGTTGCCTGCGATGACGTTCTCCTCGGCGAGGTAGGACGCCCCTTCCGGTGGCCGCACGACGAGCTTGCCGCCGGAAAGGCCCTTGCCGACGTAGTCGTTGCCGTCACCGTGCAACCGCAGGGTGATGCCGCGCGGCACGAACGCACCGAAGCTCTGCCCGGCCGAACCGGTGAAGGTCACGTCGATGGTGTCGTCGACCAGTCCGTCGCCACCCCAGCGCCGGGTCAGCTCGTGGCCGAGCATGGTGCCGACTGTGCGGTTGACGTTGCGCACCGGCAGTTGCAACCGGACCGGCGTGCCTTCCTTCAGCGCGCCTTCGCTGAGCTGGATCAGCGTGTTGTCCAGCGCCTTCTCCAACCCGTGGTCCTGCTCGGTGGTGTTGTGCCTGGAGGCGTCCGCCGCCAGTTCCGGAACGTGGGACAACGGCGCCAGGTCCAGCCCCTCGCTCTTCCAGTGCCGGACCGCGGCCTCGGTGTCGATCATCTCGGCGTGCCCGATTGCTTCCTCGATCGACCGGAAGCCCAGCTCCGCCAGGTACTCGCGGACCTCCTGGGCGATGAACTCGAAGAAGTTCACCACGTAGTCGGCCTTGCCGTTGAACTTGGCGCGGAGTTCCGGGTTCTGGGTCGCGACACCGACCGGGCAGGTGTCCAGGTGGCACACCCGCATCATGATGCAGCCGGAGACCACCAGCGGAGCAGTGGCGAAACCGAACTCCTCGGCACCGAGCAGCGCGGCGATGACCACATCGCGCCCGGTCTTGAGCTGACCGTCGGTCTGCACCACGATCCGGTCGCGCAGCTCGTTGGTCAGCAGGGTCTGCTGGGTCTCGGCCAGCCCCAGCTCCCACGGGCCACCGGCGTGCTTGATCGACGAGAGCGGCGAGGCACCGGTACCACCGTCGTGCCCGGAGACGAGCACGACATCGGCATGTGCCTTGCTGACACCGGCCGCTACCGTGCCGACGCCGACCTCGGAGACGAGCTTCACGTGGATGCGCGCCTTCGGGTTGGCGTTCTTGAGGTCGTGGATCAGCTGCGCCAGATCCTCGATCGAGTAGATGTCGTGGTGCGGCGGCGGCGAGATCAGGCCGACGCCAGCCGTGGAGTGCCGGGTCTTGGCGATCCACGGATACACCTTGTTGCCCGGGAGCTGGCCGCCTTCACCAGGCTTGGCGCCCTGCGCCATCTTGATCTGGATGTCGTCGGCGTTGACCAGGTATTCGCTGGTGACACCGAATCGACCGGATGCGACCTGCTTGATCGCCGAACGCCGCGAATCACCGTTCTCGTCGGGGCTGAATCGGTCGGCGTCCTCGCCGCCCTCTCCCGTGTTCGACTTGGCACCGAGGCGGTTCATCGCGATCGCGAGGGTCTCGTGCATCTCCTGCGAGATAGACCCGTAGGAGATCGCACCGGTGGCGAAGCGCTTGACGATCTCGGAGACCGGTTCGACCTCTTCGACCGGGACCGGCTCGCGCGCCCCCTCGCGGAACTTGAACAGCCCACGCAGGGTCATGAGGTCGCGGGACTGCTCGTCGACCGACTGCGTGTACTCCTTGAAGATGTCGTACTGCCCGCTCCGAGTGGAGTGCTGCAGCTTGAAGACGGTCTTCGGGTTGAACACGTGCGGATCGCCCTCGCGGCGCCACTGGTACTCGCCACCTACGTTCAGGGTCCGGTGCGGAGCCTGCACGTCGTCGGACGGGTAGGCCTTGCGGTGGCGTTCACCGATCTCCCGGGCCAGCACGTCGAACCCGACCCCGCCGAGGCGGGAGGTGGTCCCCGCGAAGCAACGGTCGATCACCTCGCTGCCGAGTCCGATCGCCTCGAAGATCTGGGCACCGCTGTACGAGGAGACCGTCGACACGCCCATCTTGGACATCGTCTTGCGGACGCCCTTGCCCAGCGCCTTGATGAGGTTCGCGGTGGCCTGGCTCTCGTCGGTGTCCTTGAGAGCACCGGTGGTGACGAGGTCCTCCACGCTGGCCATCGCCATGTACGGGTTGACCGCCGCAGCGCCGTAGCCGATCAGCAATGCGATGTGGTGCACCTCGCGCACGTCACCGGCTTCGACGACGAGTCCGACCTTGGTCCGGGTCTTCTCCCGCACCAGGTGGTGGTGCACCGCGCCCGTCACCAGCAGCGACGGGATCGGGGCGTGGTCGGCGTCGGCAGCGCGGTCGGAGAGCACCAGCACGTGCGCACCGTCGGCGACCGCCGCTGAAACCTCGCGGCAGATCTCGTCGAGCCGATCACGCAGCGCCTGCCCACCACCGGCGACCTCGTAGGCCATGTCGATCGTTGCCGGCTTGAGGCCGGGGTGTTCGCCGTCGTCGTTGATGTGCACGATCTTGGCGAGCTGGTCGTTGTCGATCACCGGGAACGGCAGCACCAGTTGGCGGCACGCCTCCGGGTCGTGGTCGAGCAGGTTGTGCTCGGGGCCCACGTGCGTGCTCAGCGACGTGACCAGCTCTTCCCGGATGGCGTCCAACGGCGGGTTGGTCACCTGGGCGAACAGCTGGGTGAAGTAGTCGAACAGCTGACGCGGGCGGTGCGAGAACGCCGCGAACGGCGAGTCGTTGCCCATCGAACCGATCGGCTCGGCGCCACCGCCCGCCATCGGCTTGAGCAACACCCCGAGCTCTTCCTGGGTGTAGCCGAAGACCTGCTGCCGGTGTACCAGCGACGCGTGCGAAGGCACCTCGCGCTCGCGGTCGGGCAGGTCGGACAGGTGCACGACGCCCTCGTCGAGCCACTCCTGGTAGGGGTGCTCGGCGGCGAGCCCGCCCTTGATCTCCTCGTCGTCGACGATCTTGCCCGCGTCGGTGTCCACGAGGAACATGCGGCCAGGCTGGAGCCTGCCCTTGCGGACTACCTTCGACGGGTCCAGGTCCAGCACGCCGACCTCGCTGGCCAGCACCACCAGACCGTCATCGGTCACCCAGTAACGGCCGGGCCGCAGACCATTGCGGTCGAGCACCGCTCCGATCTGGGTCCCGTCGGTGAAGGCCACCAGCGCGGGACCGTCCCACGGCTCCATCAGGTAGTTGTGGAACTCGTAGAACGCGCGCCGCGCAGCGTCCATCTCGGCGTGGTTCTCCCACGCCTCGGGGATCATCATCAACACCGAGTGCGGCAGCGAACGCCCGCCGAGGTGCAACAGCTCCAGTACCTCGTCGAAGGTCGCCGAGTCGCTCGCATCCGGTGTGGCGATCGGGTAAAGCCGCTTGAGATCGCCCGGAATCAGGTCGGTCTCGAGCATGCTCTCGCGGGTCCGCATCCAGTTGCGGTTGCCCTTCATGGTGTTGATCTCGCCGTTGTGCGCGATGAATCGGTACGGGTGCGCCAACGGCCACGCCGGAAACGTGTTGGTCGAGAACCGCGAGTGGACCAGACCGATCGCACTGGCGAACCGCTCATCGGTCAGGTCGGGGAAGAAACCCGCGAGCTGGGTCTCGGTCAACATCCCCTTGTAGACCATGGTGCGAGCCGACAGGCTCGGGAAGTAGACGTCGGCCTCGTGCTCGGCGCGCTTGCGCACGCAGAACGCACGCCGCTCGAACTGCAACGCGGTCTCGTCGGCCGCGCATTCGGGACCACGTCCGACGAACAGCTGCCGGAACCCGGGCATGACCTCACGCGCGGTGCTGCCGGCCACACCCTGCTCGACCGGCACCTCGCGCCAACCGAGCAGACTGAGTCCCTCTTCGGACACAATCCGTTCGATGGTCGCGACCGCTTCGCCGGCCGCGTCCGCATCCGCGGGCAGGAATGCGATCCCCACCGCGTACGCACCCCGCTCGGGAAGCTCGAAGTCGACCACACCCCGGAAGAACTCGTCCGGCACCTGGGTCAACAGACCCACGCCGTCACCGGTATCCGGGTCCGCACCCTTCGCGCCACGATGCTCGAGGTTGCGCAACGCTTCGAGCGCATTGCTCACGATCGTATGGCTTCGCCGACCGTGCATATCGGCAACGAACGCGACGCCACAGGCGTCCCGATCGTTGGCAGGGTCGTACAGACCCTGCGGTTCGGCGCCACGCTGCGCCACTCTCAAACTCTGGGAATTCGGCATCGGACCTCCCGTCGCCAGGCCACGAGCCGCGCGAGGGCAGAGTCACTCAGCGCAAGCCCGCAAGAACCTAATCGGGCACTGACAAAAGGATGCGCCGTTGCACACTCGGTCAGTTTTGGGCACTCTACATATCGAACGAGCGAGATGCGACCGTCCAGTAACACGACGTAAATCACAGGACATATCTCCCACTGGGTGAGACGGTGGCCCCTTTCCAGTGCTGAGCACCGGAAACACGCGCGGCCGCTCCGTCCATATTCGACAGCAAGGCCACTCTCGTGCGGCGTTGGCCACACAATCGCAGTCGCAGCGGGGCCTGCGCACGCATCCGGACTCGGTTCAGCATCACCGAACCGTGATGATGCGCACGGTGTCGACCTCTTGCCCGGCGCTCACTTCACCCGCCTCGTTCCACGCCTGCCGAGACTCCCCCCCCCCGGCCGAATCACGGGCTGATGACCTTGCAGATGACGCACCCACGGAACACGCGGCGGCTCCACCGAGCCGGTGAACGATCGCGCTGATCACTTGGCGGACGGCGGCGATCGGGCCCGGGTCACCCGGGTAGTCAACTGGAAAACCCGGTGCGGACCGGCTTCCCCATTGGCAGGCTGAAGCCGTGACCCCCAAGCACGATCCAGTCCCCGACTCCACCACGCACCGGACGACCGACTGGACCACCACGCACATCACCGCGAACCTCCTGCGCGGCGCGCTCGAGCTGGAACACACCGAACACGGGCTGCTGCCGCACCGGCTGCCGGCCACTGCCCGCGCGCAGTGCGCCGACGGGCAGCTGGCCATGGCGGAGGCCCAGCCCTCCGGCGTACGGGTGGTCTTCCGCACTCGAGCCACCACCGTCGAGCTGGACACGCTCCGCACGAAGATGGCCTACCAGGGCGCCCCGCCCCGTCCGGACGGCGTATACGACCTGCTCGTCGACGGCCGCCCGATGGGGCGGGCCGGTGGGTCCGGCGGGAACGTCCGGACCGTGGACATGACCACCGGGTCCGTGGAAGCCAGGCCCGGACCGGTCGGAACCGTCCGATTCCCCGATCTGCCCGATCGCGTCAAGAACGTCGAGATCTGGCTGCCGCACAACGAGATCACCGAACTGGTGGCCCTGCGCACCGATGCACCCGTCCAGACGGCAGCGGAACCAGGCCGCCGAGTGTGGCTGCATCACGGCAGCTCGATCAGCCACGGCTCGAACGCCGAGAGCCCGACCACGACGTGGCCCGCGTTGGCCGCCTCCCTCGGTGGCGTGGAGCTGATCAACCTCGGTCTCGGTGGCAGCGCCCTGCTCGACGCGTTCACCGCGCGCGCCATGCGGGACACCCCAGCGGACCTGATCAGCATCAAGATCGGCATCAACGTGGTCAACGCCGACCTGATGCGGCTGCGCGCCTTCACGTCGGCGGTGCACGGCTTCCTCGACACCATCCGCGAGGGGCATCCCGCCACTCCACTGCTGGTCATCTCGTCCATCCTGTGCCCGATCCACGAGGAGACGCCCGGCCCCAGCGGGTTCGACTTCAGCGCTCTCAGCGCCGGGGAGCTGCGGTTCCGGGCTACCGGTGACCCTGCCGAGCGCGCCGCCGGGAAACTGGCGCTGAGCGACATCCGGGAGGAGTTGGCCCGCATCACGGCCCAACGCGCAGCCGACGACCCCAATCTGCACCACCTCGACGGCCGCGACCTCTACGGCGAGTCGGATTTCACCGAGCTGCCGCTGCCCGATCAGCTCCACCCGGACGCCGCCGCCCACCGCCGCATCGGCGAGCGCTTCGCCGCACTGGCCTTCGGTACCCACGGGTGGTTCGCCGTGGCGCGCTCCTGAGCCCACGCCTCGTCCGACCCGACTCACGAACGACGCCGGACGAGGAGTGCGGTGAAACCGCGCGCTGCGGGGACGGCGCCCGCTCTCGACCCGCGGACCTCGTTCCGTACGGTCGAATCGGAGGCCGTCCCCCTGCGGCGGCATGAGTCTGGAGTCTGGACCACCGGCTACGGCACCGGAGGAGTTGGCCCTACCGGGGACCGCGGGCAGTGAGCTCTCAGCAAGAAGCGACCACGTCGGGCGGTCGATCGGGGCCACGTGCCTCGTCGTTGACATCGCCCGCCACGATTCGGACGTATCGGCGAAGGGCCACCAACAGCACCACCCCCAACAGCAGGTAGGCGTTGCCGACCACGTGGTGCCACGCGGACCAGGACAACGGATCCTGCGCGGGCGCCAGTCGGAACGACCCGAAAACCCCGATGGTCGTGGTCACCACCGTTGCCGCGAACCAGCCTTTGCTGCGCAACATCAGCGCGCATCCGAGCATCGTCAGAACCCCGGGCACCACCCAGACCCAGTGGTTGGACCACGAGGTCGGCGAGAGCAACAACCCGAGCAGACCGACGACCGACATGGCCTGCACCGCGTCGGCACGGCGCAGCACGCCGACCGCTAGAACGGTCAGGATCACGCACACCAGCCCCCAGATCGACATCTCCACGGGCGCGGGCAGATCCAGTCGGGCCAGACCACCCAGCACCGACTGGTTCGTGTGGAAAGTGGATCCGCTGATGCCGCCTGCCGGACCGGTGCCGAACCAGTATTCGACCGCTGCTTCCATGTTGAGCACGAAGCCGAGGAACGTGCCGAACGCGCCAGTGACCACCACCGTCGCCGAAGCCCGGTAATCCCTTCTCGCCAGGAAGAACAGCAGGAACACCGCCGGGGTCAGTTTGATGGCCGCTGCGATTCCGACCAGCGTTCCGCGGGGCCAGCGAGGAGATGTCACCAAACAGTCGAGGGCGACCAGCCCCATCAGCAGCAGGTTGACCTGGCCGAGGCCGAACGTCGAGTACACGGGTTCGAGGAACAGCGTCCACGGCAGAAACGCGAAGGACACCGCCAACGCCCCGCGCTCCCCCACCGCCGGCCACATCCGCCGGACCACCAGGTACATGACCGCGCACAACGTCGCCAGGTTCAGCCCGTAGAGAGTCAGGAGCCCCGCGAGGAAGGGCAACAGCGCGAGCGGCATCAACGGCAGCAGGGCGAACGGTGGGTACACCCACGGCAACACCGTTCCGATGCTGGTGGTCGGGGCGTCGTTCATGATGTCCCCGCCGCTGAGCCAGGTTTCCACCGCCCAGCGGTAAACCTGGTAGTCGATCGCCGCCTGCTGGTCGATACCCGCCCGCCCCAGCGCGACCATGGTCGCGAGTGAGAGAACGATGAGCGGGATCGACACTCCGATGATCCAATGCGCGCGCGTCACGACGAACGCCCGAAGCTGGTCAACGAAGCCGTCGAGTGTCAGGACAGGGTCCCGGGACTTGCCGGGCACGAGGGCCACGAAGTCCTCTCCTCTCGCCTCGGGCGGCCACGTGGACATCCACGACGCCATCCGAGCGCCGAACAAACGGCTCGACCACTGGACCGCCGAAATCACCGGTCAAAAGCCGCAAAACCTTAACCGATGGCCCCCGGCGTTTCACGAATGCCCGACGTCAATCCGCCAAACCGGCAATGGAGAACCCATTCACCAGGGATTTCTCCGTTCAATCGCGGTACCCGACACCATCGGGAGATCAGCTACCATGGAATCCGGCGTGCGGCAACGCCGAGATCGGAACTCACCACGGAGGCGACGTGCTCGAGGAGATCCTGCCCGGCGACATCGCTTCCGCCGAATCGTTCACCGACCCGCCCGAGGCGACGCTCTACGCTTCGGAAGCGGCTGCCGTGGCCCACGCGGTGAGCAATCGACGCCGCGAGTTCACCACCGCGCGGTTCTGCGCGCGCCGTGCGATGCGGGCGTTGGGTGTGCCGCCGGCTCCGCTCCTTCCCGGTGAACGCGGTGCGCCGAACTGGCCGGAAGGCGTGGTCGGAAGCATGACCCACTGCGCGGGTTACCGGGCGGCCGCGGCAGGTAGCACGTCCACCACCGTCACCGTGGGAGTCGACGCCGAGCCGCACGAGAAGCTCCCCGGCGGTGTGCTGAAGGTGGTTTCGACCGAGACCGAACACAGTCATCTGGCAGCACTGTCGGAGACGGTGCCCGAGGTGCGCTGGGATCGACTCCTGTTCAGCTGCAAGGAGGCGGTGTACAAGGCGTGGTTCCCCATTACCGGCGAGTGGCTGGGTTTCGCCGATGCCGAGCTCACCTTCGACACCGGCGGTGGCTTCAACGCTCGATTGAACAAGAAGGGGCCGGACATCGATGGTGCGCCGCTGATCGAGTTCGACGGTCGCTGGTTGGTGCGGGACGGACTCGTGCTCACCGCCGTCTCCCTGCTGCGCCGGTCCTGAGCTGCGCGATCCTGAGCTGCGCGGCGGTCCTGATTGCGTCCCGCCCGTCGACCATCCCCACGGACGGGAGTGACCGGACACCCGACCGAGCGGCGGTCCGGCAGGAGCGGGAACGACTGCGGCCGGTACGGCCCGTGGGGCGGTACCGGCCGCGGTCCGCGCCGGAGTCGATCTACCCGAGGCCGGCACCCAGCCAGCCGATGGCTTCCCGGACTCCATCGGGGGTGATCTGGTGCCCACCCGGGTGCCAGCTGGTCGACACCTGCGTTCCCCGTTCTCGCAACGCCCCCACCAGCTCGTTGGCCGATGCCAGGGGCGCCATCGGGTCCTGTTGCCCGTTGGCCAACAACACCCGGCTCCCAGCGAGGTCGTTGGCCGGCGGTTCGGGCAGCGGAAGCATCGCCGCGAACAGCACTGCCTCCCGCAGCACTTCCGGCCGCAGGAGCAGGAGCGAGGCGGCGATGTTGGCACCGTTGGAGAAACCGATCGCCACGAAACGACGCTCCCCGAGCTCGTAGTGCTCGCGGGCGGCGAGCAGGAAGTCGGCCAGCTCGTGGGTGCGTGCGACGACGTCGTCGTGGTCGAAGACGCCTTCGGCCAGCCGCCGGAACCACCTGCGGGCTCCGTTCTCCGAAACCGGACCCGCCGGTGCCAGCACCGCCGACTCCGGGCTCAATTGCCGCCCCAGGTCCATCAGGTCCCGGGGCCCGCCACCGGTCCCGTGCAACAGCAGCATTACCGGGTCCCTCGGATCACCTTCGTGGAACTCGTGGTCCAAAGCCGGCGAACTCATGCGGTCAGTCCTCCCGGGTTGTTCTCGGCAGGCAACCGCAGCGCAGGCAGCGCAGCGTTGATCTGCTCCCGGTCGGGCTCCAGCCACGGCGGCAGCTTCAACGCCCGGCCGAGCTCGAGCAGGGGCTCGTCGGCGGTGAAGCCGGGCTCGTCGGTGGCGATCTCCAGCAGGGTGCCACCCGGCTCCCGGAAGTAGATCGAGCGGAAGTACTGCCGATCGAGGATCGAGGTGACCTGAACGCCGTCGTCGGCGAGTTCCTCGCGCCAGGTGGTCTGGGTCGCGGCATCCGGTGCACGCCACGCGACGTGGTGCACGGTTCCGGCTGCGACGAGCCCCTCCGGTGACTCCGGAGTGACGAGCACGTCGACGAACGAACCGGGCCCACCATCACCTGCGGTGAAGCGGAAGCGATTCTGTTCCTGCGAGCTCAAGGACAGCCCCAAACGGCCCAGCCGTTCGGCGGTCGCCTCCTCGCTCGAGACCGACAGGGTGACCGAGTGCAGTCCGCGGACGCCGTGTTCGGCGGGCACGATGCCGTTGTCCCACGGCGCTCGTGGGTCGTCCTGCGGGTGAGCGACCAGGGCGAGCGACAGGCCGTCCGGGTCACGGAATTCCAGCGCGTCCTCCCCGTCGCGGTTGCATACCTGTCCCACTTCCACGCCAGCGGCGGTGAGGTGTTGCTTCCACCACCCGATCGACTCCTGCGGGACGGAGAACGACGTGGTGGTGGCCTGCCCGGTTCCCCTGCGCCCGCTCGGAGCGCCCTCCCACGGGAAGAACGTCAGCAGGCTGCCCGGGCGACCCGCTTCGTCTCCGTAGTAGAGGTGGTAGGTGCCGGGGTCGTCGAAGTTGACCGTGGACTTGACCAGCCGCAATCCGAGCGTCCGCAGGTAGAAGTCCGCGTTGCGCTGCGGATCACCCGCGATCGCCGTGACGTGGTGCAGTCCCCTGGTGGCGATGGTCATCGCGCTCTCCTCGATTGGCGTGGGGCGGGATTGGTGCCGGCCCGCCCGCACTCGATCCGCGGGCGGGCGGTGGTCGGCCGGGTCAGGACGTGCCGTTCTTGAGCGCCTGGGCGACCTTGACGACACGTTTGGCCTGGACGGCGGCCGCGGTGCGGGTCTCGTCGTCGACCTTGATCTGACCCTGCCCATCGACGTGGCTGGTGCCGTAGGGGTTGCCGTCGACGAACTTGGAGGCCTCGGTGAAGCCGGGGCTGACGATGATGCCGCCGAAGTGATGAATGGTGTTGTACAGCGCAAGCAGCGTGGACTCCTGACCACCGTGCTTGCTCGCGCTGGAGGTGAATCCGCTGTAGACCTTGTCGGCCAGCAGTCCCTGCGCCCACTCGCCACCGAGGGTGTCGATGAACTGCTTGAGCTGGGCGGCGATGTTCCCGTAGCGCGTGGGCGAGCCGAAGATCACCGCGTCGGCCCACACCACGTCGTCGGCGGTGACCTCGACGATGTCCCGAGTGGCCTCCACGTTGGCCCGCCAGGCGGGGTTGGCGTCGATGGCTCCGTCGGGAGCGAGTTCAGGGGCACGGCGCAGCCGTACCTCGGCGCCTGCCGCTTCGGCTTCGGCTACCAGCGCGTTGGCGATCTCATTGATCGTCCCGGTCGCCGAGTAGTAGACGACGCTGAGCTTGACGGGGGTGCTCATGGGTATTTCGACTCCTTGACCACGGCCGGAGGTTCGACCGCTCACGACTGCTCTTCCCGAAATCTCGAGCTTATGCTCGCGCTGCAGACATTACTCAGCTAATCTCTTTCGCGCAAGACAGTTTCGTCGATCCCTACCAGGTAGACTCCACCTCCGGGAAACCAGCAGTATCGAGAGGCATTCGAGTGAGCACCGAAAACACGGCTTACGCAGAGTCGGCACCGGCCGACCCGTCCACCGACGACGACGAGATCGTCACGTGGTGGGGCCTGGTCATCGAGGGCTATCACGTCACTCAGGAACACCTCATGAGTGAAATCGAACAGCAGAGCAGTCTCGCTCCCGGCGCTTTCGACATCCTGATCAGGCTGCTGCGCTCTCCCGAAAATCGCATGCCCATGACCCGGCTGGCCCGAGAGGCGGCACTGAGCAGTGGTGGGTTCACCAAGGTCGCCGACCGGCTCGCCGCCGCCGACCTCATCACCCGGGAGCCGTGCGATACCGACCGCCGGGTGACCTACGCGGTGCTCACCGAGCACGGACTCGCCACCGCCGACCGAGCTCGCAGCGCGTGCGCGGAAATCCTGCGCCGCAGGGTGCTCACCCCGCTGGGCTCCGAACGCTCGTCCGACCTCGCCGAAGCAATGCGCGCTCTCCGCGCCGCCAACACCGAGAACGACTGACCTCGCGGCCCCTCCGCAGCGGCATTCCGTCGCGAAGAGCGCACCCTCAGTGTGCGGGAGAACGGCGAATTTTCCGGTCGCAACCGACGGAAACGGCTCCCAGGCTTCACGCACCACCTCGGGAGGCGAGGCCGCCCGGCGCGCTCGAGGTTGGTGAGGCCCGTCGGCGGGACAGGTCGAGAACAGCGAGGTTCCGGCAACCGCCGACGAGACCACCGACTAGAGTCGCGCGTGGGCTGATTGCGACATTCGACGGAAGGGCGAACGGTGGCAGAACGTGACGAGCACTTCGTCAAAGCCCTCGAACGGGGGCTGGAGGTGCTGCGCGCGTTCTCGGCGGACCGCCGATTCCTGACGCTCTCCGAGGTGGCCAGGGCGACCGACCTGACACTGCCGGTCGCGCGCAGATTCCTGCAGACCTTGGTCGACCTGGGTTACCTGCGGCACGACGACCAGCACTTCACGCCCACGACACGCGTGCTGGAACTCGGCAACTCGTTCCTCGACAGCCTGCCGCTGTCCAGGATCGCACTTCCGCACCTGCGCGATCTCGCGGCCGAACTGCGCGTGATGACCTCGGTGGCCGTCCTGTTCGACAACGACGTCTACTACGTGGCCCAGGCCCCGGGACGCATGGTCATGTCCGCGGACATCCCGGTCGGCAGCCGGTACCCCGCGCACGCCACCTCCGTCGGCAAGGTGCTGCTGGCCGGACTGCCCTTCGACGACCTGCGCACGCGGTTGGATTCGCCGCGGCTGAGTTCGTTGACGCAGTACACCATCACGACGCGCAAACGTCTGCTCGCGGAGATCGAGCAGGTCCGTGACCAAGGATGGGTCGTCTGCGACGGCGAATTGGAAGAAGGGATGCGGGGCGTGGCGGTCCCCATTCGCGACCGCCAGGCCCGCGTCATCGCGGCACTCAACGTCACCCTGCACATCGACGATTCGCCGCAGGCAACGCCACGAGAGCACTTGGTGCCCACGTTGGTCTCCACCGCGCACCGTATCGAGGCGGGCCTGCCGACCAGCGCGGCCGCCGGCTGACGTTCGTTCGTCTGCCGGCGACCGCGCCCGATGTCAGTTGGCTTCCGCGTCGAGCGCCCGCAGTTCCTCTTCGGTCCGAAAACGCTTCTCCGCGACGTGCACGAAGTAGTCCGGCTGCTCGGTGGCGTAGGTCTCCTGGAAGTCGCCGAACGTGTCGATCTTCTGGAAACCGACGTCCCGCAGCAGACCGCGGACGTAGTTCTTGCGGATCGGGAACATGTTCAGGTGGTATCGGCTACCGTCCTTGAACGTGTACTTGTAGCGAGCCAATCCCTCGTCCACGTAATCGGGTTCCGCCGAAACCTCGTCACCGCAGTAGTAATAGGTTTGCTTGGAGCCCGCACCCGAATCCAGAACCGCGTCGTAATTGCGCTGGTCGATGATCAGAACACCGTCGTGCTTGAGCATCGCGTAGAACTCGGAAAGCGCCTTGCGGCGATCGTGCTCGGAGAACAGGTGGGTGAACGAGTTTCCGAGGCAGATGATCGCGTCGTACTGACCGTGCACGTCCCGACTGAGCCAGCGCCAGTCCGCGTTGACGATCCGGAGGACGTGTCCGCCGTGCTTGATGCCGTTGTCGAAGGCCCGCGCGAGCATCTGCGGGCTGCCATCGGCGGTGACCGTGTCGAAACCTTCTTCGAGCAGGCGGACCGAGTGGAAACCGGTTCCGGCTGCCACGTCGAGCACAGTCTCCACCCCGCGCTCCCTGAGCTGATCGATGAAGAACTTGCCTTCGCTCTCGGCGCGCTTGTCCCAGTCGATCAGGTCATCCCACTTGTCGACGAGGCCGCCGACGTACTCCTGCGCGTAGTGGTCACTCGCACGCACTTCCAGTGGGTTCTCGCCGAATTCCTGGCGCGACAAGCGGACGGCGTCCACGTCGTCGGCCGGAAGAACATCCTGAACGCCCGTGTTCGTAGGCGCTTCCACGTTTTTGCCCATGCTCCAATTCCCTGCGTTGCAGATGTCGAACGAAACCGTTCGAAGGCGGCAGGAAAATACCTGCCGAATTCGTCGACATCATTGCCGGTACTGTGCAGCCGCTCAATTGCGGGCCGAATACGACATTAGGGGGTTATTCTCGAATAGCAAGTGACGGAACCTTGTGATCCTGTGCATAGCGGCCTCCGGCGGCGCGGTCCCAGCGCTGTCCCCACACGCTCTGACCAGCGGACTCCGGACAATCGGGGTGCTCCGTCGGCGAGCGTTCCCGGAGATTGCGGGGCAGTCAGGTGTCCGGATGGCGACACAGGCTTTCTCCAGCCGAACAGCCCGCTCGAAGAACCCGGCCACTCCCCTTGCGCGTGCTCACGAAGACCCGGCCGCGTCCGATGAAGACCGGCAGCGCTCATACAGACCCGGCCGCGCCGACGAAGATCTAACCCCTCCCCATGAAGGGCATCTTCGTGGCCGCGATGGTCAGGAAAGGCACGTTCGCCTCCAGTGGCAGACCAGCCATGTACACGACGGCCTCAGCGACGTGCCCGGGGTCGAAGGTCGCCTCCGGCAGCAGACTGCCATCCGCCTGCCGAGCGCCTTCGGCTATATCGGCGGTCATCTCCGTGGCGGCATTGCCGATGTCGATCTGCCCGCAGGCGATGTCGTGGGCCCGCCCGTCCAGGGCCAGGGACCTGGTGAGGCCGGTGATCGCGTGCTTCGTTGCCGTGTAGGCCGCGCTTCCGGGACGCGGACTGTGCGCCGAGATCGAGCCATTGTTGATGATCCGCCCGCCACGCGGCTCCTGATTCTTCATGATGCGCATCGCCTGCTGGGCGCACAGGAAGGAGCCGGTCAGGTTCGTGTCCACGGTCCGCTGCCATTCGCGGAGGTCGACCTCGTCGGTCTCGCCGGTCGGGCCGAAGGTGCCGGCGTTGTTGACCAGCAGGTCCACTCTTCCCCACGCACCGACGGCTTGTTCGAACAACGCGGCGACCGATTCCGCCTCGGCGACGTCGGTGGGCACGGTCAGGGCCGAATCGGACTCCGCCGCGGTCTCGCGCAATGTCTCGGCCCGACGGCCTGCCAACGCGACCCGGTAGCCGTCCTCGAGCAACGCGCGTGCGATGTGCCGGCCGACACCGGAACCGGC
This sequence comes from Parasphingorhabdus pacifica, assembly GCF_054779195.1. Taxonomy (NCBI): domain Bacteria; kingdom Pseudomonadati; phylum Pseudomonadota; class Alphaproteobacteria; order Sphingomonadales; family Sphingorhabdaceae; genus Parasphingorhabdus; species Parasphingorhabdus pacifica. Next base: position 334,417 of record NZ_BAAGYS010000008.1, on the reverse strand, counting down.
ACCGGTCACCACCGCGACTCGACCTGCTGTCCGCATGACACTCCTCGCTCGTCGACTCCGTCCGGCGCATCATCGCAGTCGCACGCCCACCGGCCCAGCACCTCGTTTCCGCCGGAGGGCCTCACCACTGTCGGGTGACGCGGGCGATTAACCTGATCGTTTCTTACTGTGAGCAAGGGATTGCGCGGCGTGAGCCGATCGATATGCTCGCCACATGCTCCGCTCGGTCAGCCGCAGCCACGTCGACTCCAGTCGTGTCATCGCCCCCGAATCGGCGCACACTTCGTCCGTCGGGGCTGGGCCGGTTCACCGGGCTGATTCACCGAGCGCGTGGGCGAGCGGATCGGCGACCCCGCCTCAAGCCGATCAGGTGTCGACGTTCAGCCCGGCGAGGACAGCGCTGCATGACTGAAGTGGACGGCGCCGAATCGAGCCTTCCATCCGCTTCGGGCGCGTGGCGCACGGGATCCCCGGCAGGACGACGGCAGTGGTTTCCGCTGGAAACACCGCTGGTGTTGGAAGCAGGCGGAAAGCTGCCCCAGGCACGGCTCGCGTACGAATGCTGGGGCAGACTCGACGACGATGCGTCGAACGCCGTTCTGGTACTGCACGCACTGACCGATGACACGCACGTGGCAGGCCCTGCGGAACCGGGACACCCGACCGCGGGCTGGTGGGACGCTCTCGTCGGGTCAGGACGAGCGTTGGACACCGACCGCTGGTTCGTTGTGGTGCCGAACGCGCTGGGCGGCTGCCAGGGCAGCAGCGGCCCAGCCGAGGATCGCGGAGACGGCACACCGTGGGGCGGTGATTTTCCGACGATCACGGTGCGCGACCTGGTCCGGGCGGAAACCGAACTGACTGATTCTCTCGGCATCTCCCGCTGGGCCGCGGTGATCGGTGGCTCCCTGGGCGGGATGCGCGCCCTGGAATGGGCGGTCGACCAGCCGGAACGGGTGGAGACGGCGTTGATCCTCTGCTGCGGATCCACCGCGTCGGCCGAGCAGATCGCGTGGTCGGCCACCCAACTGCACGCAATCCGGTCCGACCCGAACTGGCGGGGCGGGCATTATCACGATCTGCCCGCCGGGCGAGGGCCACACCTCGGCCTCGGGCTCGCTCGACGGATCGCGCACCTGACCCAGCGCAGTCCGGAAGAGCTGCAGGAGCGATTCGCCGCGGAACACCAGCCCGACGAACATCCGTGGCACGGCGGCCGCTACGCGGTCGAAGCGCATGTGGACCACCATGCGCACGAGCTGGTTCGCCGGTTCGACGCGGCCAGCTACGTGCTGCTCACCGAGGCGATGTCCGCCCACGACGTCGGCCGCGAACGGGGCGGCGGCACCGCTGCTCTACGGCGGATCACTGCTCACACGATCGTAGCCGGGGTGGACAGCGACCGGCTGTCCCCATTGCCGGAGCAGCAGGTGCTGGCGGCCAACATCACCGGTTGCACTCTCCGCACGATCACCTCGCCACACGGACACGATGGTTTCCTCTTCGAAACCGAACAAGTGGCCGACCTGATCGACGAGCTGCTCGGCGACTGACCGATAAACGGCACCACGCGGGAACCGGTGCGCGGCGGCGAATCCGGGTACTCGAAGGTTCGAGAGGAGTGCCGTGCGACGCAGTCGAGCAAAGCGAAACCCTGAGCTGATCACCGACGCCCACCCCTCGCTCGCCGACGAGCAGAGGGCACGCAAGCGCGTGTACTTGGTGCTGATGGTGGTGCACTTGGTGGGGTTCCTGCTGGCCGGGTTGCTGGCCGAATACTGGGTACTGGCCGTGGCCATCATCGCGGTGACCGGCCCCGTCCCGTGGCTGGCGGTGATCCTGGCGAACAGTCCGCGTTTCGGACCACCCGACCGCGAACGCGCTCCCGGGATCGCGCGCGAGATCGAGCCGCCTGCCGAGTGAGTGCGGGTCGCACTCAACAGGGTGAAGGTCAAGTGCTGGTTGTTGTTGACTTCACCTACGCCAGAACTAATGTGATGGCAGGCGTTTCCATTTCGACACAAGTTCACCTGCTCGACAACTCACTCGTCTCCAGTCTCCGGCGATCAACCCCGCGCGCTGACCGCCGACCACAGACCACCGGGACAAACGTCCCCGCCCGAGGGGAGCGCGACGTGGCAAAGCAAACGACTGTGAGCGTCCTCCACTGCGGTTCCATGCACGCGGACCTGACCTGGCTGCTGCTCGCTCCCGGCAGGGCGATGCGGCGAAGGCAGGACAAAGACCTTCCGGCGCCGTGGACCGAAGTTCCTTCGCATTGCGTGCTGGTGGACACTCCCGAAGGCAAACTGCTGTGGGACACGAGTTGTCCGCGCGACTGGGAAAAGCGTTGGTCCCCCACCGGCCTCCAGGACTTCTTCCCGTACGACACCGTCAGCGAGGAAGAATACCTCGATTCCCGGCTGAACCAGCTGGGGTTGCAACCGGGCGACATCGATTACGTCGTGCTCTCCCACCTGCACTTCGATCATGCGGGCAACGCCGATCTGTTCGCCAACAGCACCGCGAAACTCGTGTGCAGCGACAAGGAGAAGGATTTCGCCTTCGGCTTCGACGGACCGTTCAAAGGAGCGCACCTGAAAGCCGACTACGAGAAGCTCGACTTCGAGACCGTCTCCGGCGACACCGAGTTCCTACCGGGAGTCACCTTGCTGCAGACTCCCGGCCACACCCCCGGCTGCATGTCCATGCAGGTCGACCTGCCCAACGACGGAACCATGATCTTCACTTCCGACGCGGTGTACATGGGCGAGAGTTTCGGCCCGCCCGCGACTCCGGCCGCGATCGTGAACAACCTCGAGCAGTTCTACTCCTCGGTGGAGAAACTGCGCGGGATCGCCGAGCGAACCGACGCCACCATGGTTTTCGGACACGATCCCGAACAGATCCACCGGCTGCGCAAAGCTCCCGAAGGGCACTACTCCTGACCGGTTCGCAATCGGCGACTTCCCGACCCGACCGACGAAAGTGGTCCCGCACATGTCCGACGGAACCGCAGAAACGATCTTCACCTGGGGTGCGCCCCCGCTGAAGTTCGGAGCAGGCGCGGCTGACGAGATCGGCTTCGACCTCTCCCAGTACGACGTCCGCAGAGTCCTGGTCATCACCGACGGCGGAGTCGCGGCAACCGGCGCGCCGCAGCGCATCGCCGAATCCCTCCAGCGCTACAGCATCAGCGCCGAAGTCTTCGACGACGTCCACGTGGAACCGACCGACGACAGCTTCGCCAAAGCGGCCGGACACGCGGCTTCACAGGGCCCGTGGGACGGCTTCGTAGCCGTCGGTGGCGGCTCGGCCATCGACACGGCCAAGGCCGTCAACCTGCTCACCACCCACCCCGGCGAGCTCATGGACTACGTGAACAAGCCGGTGGGCTCGGCCAAACCGCCGGACGGGCCGCTGAAGCCGCTCGTGGCAGTACCGACGACAGCGGGCACCGGCTCGGAAAGCACGGCCATGTGCATCCTGGACGTGCTGTCGATGAAGGTGAAGACCGGGATCAGCCACTGGCGACTGCGCCCGACGCTGGCGGTCATCGACCCGCTTCTGACCATGAGCGTGCCCCCGGAAGTCACCGCCGCGACGGGAATGGACGTCGTCTGCCACGCTTTGGAGTCCTACACCGCACGCGGATACCAAACCTTCGGCGCGAAAAAACCCGAAGAGCGCGTCACTTACTGCGGAGCCAACCCGGTATCCGACATGTGGTGCGAGAAGGCCCTGACGCTGCTGGCGAATTCCTTCCGAGACGCCGTGCACAAGGGTGGTAGCGACGTCGAGGCACGTTCGGACATGATGATGGCGGCGACGTTCGCGGGCATGGGATTCGGCAACGCCGGGGTCCACATCCCGCACGCCAACGCCTACCCCATCGCCGGCATGGTCACCGACTACGTGCCGGACGGGTATCCACCGGACGTACCGATGGTGCCGCACGGACAGTCGGTTTCGTTGACGGCACCGGCAGCCTTCCGCTTCACGTTCGAGTCGAACCCCGAACGCCATCTCCGCGCCGCCGGACTGCTCGCCGGAGACCGCCCGCTCGCGGACGAACCTGCCGAGCGACTGCCGCAGGTCCTCATCGATCTGATGCGCGACATCGGGATCCCCAACGGGATCGGGGCGGTGGGCTTCACCGAAGGCGACGTGCCCACGCTCGTGCCCGGCACCATGAAACAGCAACGACTGCTGGCCACCTGCCCGCGCGAGGTCGGCGAGCAGGAGATCACCGACATTCTCACGCGTTCGATCCGGAACTGGTGAACCATGCCGATCTACGAGTACCGCTGCGACTGCGGGGCAAGGTTCGAACGGTTGGTCCGCCGCAGCGACAGTCCGACCCCCTCCTGTCCGGGTTGCGGCGACCAAGTGGCCAAGGTGCCGTCGACCTTCGCTTTCGGTGGACGGGCCGACCCCGGTCTGTCCCGAGAGCAGATGCCACAGACGTGGCGGGGCACCTACAACGGCTCGCGGGAATACCTCGATCGACTGCACCGCGATTGGGAGCGGCGCGAGAAGCTGGAAGACCGCCATCCCGAGTTGGCCGGGGACACGCGACCGGTACTCGCCCACGAAGGGCGTTTCCACGGCAATCCGCTGCGGGCCGGCGATCAGCTGCCCTCACCTCCCGAGCACGGGCACGGGCACGGGCACGGGCACGGGCACGGGCACGGGCACGGGCAGCAGAACACGGTGGAGAACGGATGACTACCGGGACCGAGTACGACGAGCGCCCGTGGCTTGCCCGATACGCGGGCCGGGCAACGGATTTCGAACCGGAGTTCGCCAACGCGTTGGAGATGTTCGCCGCCTCCGCCCGCACAGCACCGGACACCGAGATCATCCGATACTTCGACGGCGTCCTCACGGTCCGGGAACTCGACGAGCTCACCGACGCCTTCGCCTGCGCACTCCTCGCGCATGAGCTCGTTCCGGGCGACCGGGTCGGCCTGTACCTGCAGAACGTGCCGCAATTCGTGATCGCCATGCTCGGTACCTGGAAGGCAGGGTGCACCGCGGTGGCGATCAACCCGATGAACAAGGAACGCGAGCTCGACCTCCTGCTGCGGGATTCCGGGGCGCGGGCACTGGTGTGTCTGGAAGGGCTCTACGAGTCGGTCGCGAGCAAGGTCGTCGCCGACACGGCCGTGAAGCTCACGATCACCACGTCCGAGCTCGAATACCAGAGCCGTGACGATCCGCGGATCTTCACCGGTACGGGCCGGATCGACTGCCCGGGCACACTGGACATGAGCGAGCTGATCGAACAGTTCCGCTCGCGGCAGCCACCCGCCGTCCGATTCAGACCGGACGACACCGCCGTGCTCACCTACACCTCCGGTACGACGGGCCCGCCGAAGGGCGCGATGAACACCCACCGCAACATCGTGTTCAACGCCCAGACCTATCGGGACTGGATCGGCCTCGACTCCTCGGACGTGATCCTCGGAGTCGCCCCGCTGTTCCACATCACCGGCATGATCGGGCACTTGGCCGTCGCGCTGCTGCTCCCGGCACCACTGGTCCTGTTCTGCCGGTTCGAGCCTGCGGCGGCGATCGACTCGATCCGGGAACATCGGCCCAGCTACACCGTGGGGGCGATCACCGCGTTCATCGCTTTGATGAACTCACCGGAGGGGTCGAAGGAGGACCTGGCCTCGCTCAAAAAGATCTACTCGGGTGGAGCACCGATCCCACCCAGCACCGTCCGCGCATTCCAGGAGCACTTCGGACACTACATCCACAACATCTACGGGCTGACCGAAACCACCTCCCCCAGCCACGCGGTACCGCTCGGCGCCGACGCACCTGTCGACCAGGCGTCCGGGGCGCTGTCGATCGGAGTGCCGGTGTTCAGCACGATCGCCCGGGTCGTCGACGACGATGGACAGCACGTGGCGGTCGGCGAGGTGGGTGAGCTGGTCATCTCGGGGCCCGGCGTCGTACCCGGCTACTGGGGAAAGCCGGAGGAAACCGCCAACAGTTTTCCGGACGGCGCACTGCGCACCGGCGATGTGGGCTACATGGACTCCGATGGCTGGTTCTACCTCGTCGACCGCAAAAAGGACCAGATCAACGCGGGCGGCTACAAGGTCTGGCCGCGCGAGGTCGAAGACGTCCTCTATGAACACCCTGCGGTGCGGGAGGCGGCGGTGGTCGGAGTTCCCGACGAGTACCGGGGTGAAACCGTCAAGGCGTTCGTGAGCCTCCGGCCCGGTCAGCAGGTAGGCATCCAGGAGCTGATCGCCTTCTGCAAGCAGCGGATGGCCGCCTACAAGTACCCGCGTCTGCTGGAGGTCCGCGAAGAACTGCCCAAGACCGTGACCGGGAAACTGCTGCGGCGGGAGCTACGTCCCCGGAGCGGCTGAAACCTGGAGGAGCTCGGTGCTCCGGGGAGAACCCGCCCCCACGGTCTGCGCCCCGGGTGCGACCTCGCTGCGGAGTGCCCGGCTGGGTGGGACAGTGGGACTAGGTCACTGGCGGGGGTGCGGCGATGGACACCGTATTGGTGACAGGTGGTTCCGGCCACCTGGGGCGCGAAGTGGTGGCTCTGCTCAAGCCCATTCACCGGGTGCGCATCCTGTCGCGTCATCCGGGTTCCGAGCGCGGCGTGGAGTGGGTTCGGGGCGACCTGAGCACGGGTGCCGGTGTCCCGAAGGCCGTGCACGGTGTCCGGACGCTGATCCACGCTGCGACCCTCTCCCCCGCTGCCCAGCGCGGCTACCTGGCACCCACCGACCTGTGGAGCAGTCCGCCGGATGTCGACGTGGACGGGACGAGCACGTTGCTCGACGAGGCCGCTCGTGCCGGGGTCGAACACTTCGTGTACGTCTCGATCGTCGGAGTCGACCGCCCGCGGGGCCCTTACCTGCGGCTCAAGCACACCGCCGAGGAACTGGTGAGCGTCGGAGACGTGCCGTGGTCGATCGTGCGCGCCACCCAGTTCCACTGGTTGCTCGACCGGATGCTGCACCGCGCATCCCGCCTGTGGATGTTGCCGGCCCCCGCCAAGATCGTCACGCAACCGGTGGACGCGCACGATTTCGCGGAGTACCTGGTGGATCAAATGGCGGAGGGCCCCGGCGGACTGCGAGAAGACTTCGGGGGTCCGGAAGTCCTGTCCTTCCCGACGCTGGTGGATCAGTGGAAACGTGCTCGAGGCAAATCGGTCCGGACAGTTCAGGTTCCGGTACCACCGGTCCTCGTCCGAGCTGCCGAGCACTGGACGTGCCCCGGAGGCAGGCGAGGCAAGACGACCTGGTCCGAGTGGCTGCACATGCACCGGCAGGCTTGAGCGGCTGCGCCAGTGCGCCGAAGCGACCGCCGGATGAACCCGACCGATCCGAGGCCGGTCGTGCGATGAGCATTCGCCCTCTCCCGAGTCAGTACCGGTGAATGTTCCGCCACATCGAGGAGGACGACATGTCCGCATCAGCGCTCAACAGCATGTTGCTGTCCAGCACCGACCCCGATCGGCTGCGCGATTGGTACGTCCAAGCATTGCAGCCCGATGTCGATCACAAGGAGAGCGGATACCGGATGCTTCGGTTCGGCACGTTCTGGATGATGATCGACACCAGGGAGGACGTGAGTGGGCAGAACCCGGAGCCGGGCCGGGTGATCCTGAACTTCGATGTCACCGACGCTCGAGAAACCACCGGCCGCATCGATGAGCTGGGAGGCCGGTGGGTGGCCGAACTGGAGGACCGCGACGGGAGCCTGTTCGCGACCGCGGTCGATCCGGACGGCAACTACGTGCAGATCATCCAACTCAGCGAACAGCATCGGGCTGCCATGGCGGAGTGACCACGGTCCACGACTCTCCGCGAATTCGGACGCCCGTTCAGTGCCCGGTGTCGATTCCGCCGCGGGAACCGATACCGGGCACGTCCCGGGAACCCGAAACGCCCTCATCCGGCGTGTCATCCAGCGTTCGATTCAGCAGTCGTGCTCACTCCCACCACGGACGATGTTCGAATCCGTACTTGGCCGCGCGCCGCATGTCCTTGCGCAGCGCGCGCGTGTCCCGGCCGATCCCCGGCGGATACCCGTGCTTGATGATTCGATGCTCGGCCATCTCGCCCATCAGGCACAGCGAATAGAAGATCCCGACCAACAGGCCGAGTGTGAGGGCCGACAAGCGGATCGACAAGGGCCCCGGAAGCAACATCAACGCCGCAGCGAACGGGAAGAGCTGGGTCAGCGTTCGCGCGATGTGGCGCAACCACCACGTCGGGCAGGTCGCGTCGTGGAAAACCCACTCCGCACAACGCTGCGGAAGCTTGCCGCCGAACGCGTACCAGACCCATTGGGCGGGATTCGGCCGGTTCGTCGCCATGACTCAAGGCTAATGTTCGGCTGCCGGACCATCGCGGCTGGTCCGGCCGTCGCCCGGAGCACGACAACAGTTCCGCCCGATCGGACGACGATCATGTCGTATCCACGGCACCGGCTCCTAACATGACCGCTGTGGACGAGACTCATGAGATCCCGGCCGAACCACTACCGGCCGACGACACCGAACAGACCCTCCTGGACATGCACGACGCCGGCGAAGCCGAACCGCTCGAGTTCTGGTGGCGCAGCCAACACACGTAACGGCATCATCATCGACGCGTGCAACGTCACTCCTTCGAACAGTAACGATCATCGGTATCGCCCGATGTTCAGATCGGAAGGAGAAAATCGTGTTCGTCGTCGTAGTCGCATTCCTGCTCGTACTGATCCTCGGGACCGTGATGTTCACCGACGTGGTGAACGAAGGCATGAGTGGCATGAAAACCGCCGCAGCCCAGCTGCTCCGCGGAACCGGGCCGAATGCCCCCCGCTGAGTGTCCGTCCGACTCGGCCCTTGCCCCCTTCTGGGCGGGGGCCGAGCCGGTGGGTGGCGTGCCGATCCGGCCTCATCGGCAGCCGTGCCGCGATCACGAGGCCGGTTGATCGCTGCTCGTGTCACCGCCGGGCGCACCTCCGACGCAGCGGAACACCACCCGCCGTGCCACCGAAACAGCGTGATCGCCGTAGCGTTCGAAGAACCGGGCCAGCAGCACTCCGTCGACGGCGTGCTGGACGCTCTCTGAATGCGTTGCTCCCGGCATCTCCGGCGAGTACAACAGTTCGTCCTGCACGATCCGCTTGAGGCGATCCAGCTCGTCGTCCTCCTGCTCCAGGCTCCGCGCCAGTTCGACGTCGTCATCACGGAGGACACGGCACATCTGTTGCGCCAGCCGATGCGCGTGCTCACCCATCTGACGGAAGGATTCGGTCAGCGAATCCGTAGCCGCGTGGTTCGGTGACCGCCGCCGCGCGATCCCGGCGATGTGCTCAGCGAGGTCGCCCATCCTCTCCAACTCGGTGGCGATCAGCAGCGCGGCGAAGATGCGCCGCAATTCACTCGCCACCGGCGCCTGCAGAGCGAGCAACGTCGCGGCACGCTCCTGAATCTCGTCACGGAGCGAATCGAGTCGCGCGTCGCTCGAGAGCACCGATTCCGCGCGCTCGCGGTCGGCGACCGCGAGCGCCTCGGTCGCCTCGGCGATCGCCTCCGTAGCCAGCCGGCCGAGCTCACCGAGCTGCTCGTCCAGCAACCTCAGTTCGCCGTGGAAGTTTTCCCGCATATCCCCTTCCCTCGACGAGCGTCATTCGGCGAATCCGCCGGCACGCGGCGCACCGGCGGATTCCGCCCACGCCGCGTCAGTTACTCGCACGAACGATGTTCACCGGTATCCGAGGCTTCCCGACCCGGTGGGCTTCGAAACGTCTCAACCCACGGTCGCACCGAACACAACGCCGAGTAAGTAGGTCACCGCAGCGGCTCCCATTCCGATACCGAGCTGGCGCAACGCACGGGGCAGCGGTGCCGCACCGGAGAGCACCCCGACCGTCGCACCGGTGAGCATTAGAGCCACGCACACCAGCACCACCGCCACGGCCGTCGCCCAGAAAACCGGGAAGCCGAGCACGAAGGGCAACACCGGGACAGCCGCCCCCGAAGCGAAGAACGCGAAGCTCGACAGCGCGGCTCCGATCCCGGTACCGACCACTTCATGGTCGTCCTGCTTTCTCGATGCGGCGGATTCGCCCATTCTCGATCCCCGCAGAACCGAATCCGCCCGCTGCTCGGCCTCCTGTTCGGACATGCCGCGTGCCCGGTATACGAGGGCGAGTTCGTTGGCGTTGACGTCGAGATCACCAACGGCCGCGCGCGCACGCACGCCAGGTGTCGAAGCCGCCAGCAGCTCCCGCTGGGAGCGAACGGAGATGTACTCACCCGCACCCATCGACATCGCCCCCGATAGCAGCCCGGCCAGTCCCGTCAGCAGCACGGTGCTCGGGCTCGCGCCACCGCCGGTGACACCGATCACCAGGGCCAGGTTGCTGACCAGGCCGTCGTTTGCCCCGAATACCGCCGCCCGGAAAGACCCCGACACCTGGGCGCGCCCCTGCGCCGCGAGCGCGCGAACCACCTCTTCGTGGATGCGTTCGTCCGCGGCCATCGCCCGAGTGGCATCGGTGTCGACCTCGTAGGGAGACCTGCTCTCGGCGCGCTGGGCCAGAGCCAGCACGAAAACCGACCCGAAACGCCGTGCGAGGAATCCGAGCACCCGCATCCGTGGGTCTCCGCGGCTGGGCGGACCGACCGCGTCGCCGAGCAGTTCTTCCCAGTGCGCGGCGTGGCGCTCCTCCGCGGCGGCCAATCCGAGCAGGATGTCCCGCTCCTCCCCGGAACGCCGGGACGCGAGGTCCCGGTAAATCTTGGCCTCCTGCCGCTCATCGGCAAGGCGGCGACGCCATTTGCGCAGCGCGGAGCGATCCTTCGGCTGGGCATGGTCGGTCACGGCGAACCCCCTTCTCTACCGGGACGGCCCTCTCATCGTCGAGCCCGCGGCATCGGCCGAACCGTCGGACACACGGTGGCGTCCGGCGTTCGTGTTGAATACCGAGTCCGCCGGAACAGCCTCCGAGTGCGGCACCAGGGCTCTTCGCCGACCATCCGAGGGTATACGGCACACTGATCGCGATGAGTGGAACGGTTCTGGTCCTCGGTGGCCGTAGTGAGATCGGGCTCGAGGTGGCACAACGTCTGGTCGACCGTGGCGCCCGGACGGTGCTGCTGGCAGCCCGCCGAAGCCACGACCTGGACAGCGAGGAATCACGGCTGCGGGAAGCCGGCGCCACCACCGTCGCACGGGTGGAGTTCGACGCCGACGATGTCGGCAGCCATCGCGCCGTGCTCGACAACGTCGTCGAAGAACACGGGCCGCTGGACGACGTCATCGTTTCGTTCGGCATCCTCGGCGATCAGCAGCGCGCCGAACGCGAGGCCGCGCACGCCCTCGCGGTGTTGCACACCGACTACGTCGCGCATGTGAGCGTGCTGACCCACCTGGCCGAAATCCTGCGGAAACAAGGTCACGGCCGCCTCGTGGTGTTCTCCTCGGTGGCCGGAATCCGGGTGCGCCGCGCGAACTACGTCTACGGTTCGGCGAAGGCCGGGCTCGACGGATTCGCCAGCGGACTGTCGGACGCACTCGTCGGCACCGGGGTCCACCTGTTGCTGGTGCGGCCCGGCTTCGTGATCGGACGGATGACCGAGGGCATGCACCCCGCACCGTTCTCCAGCACACCGGACCAGGTGGCGGATGCCACCGTGACCGCGCTGCGGCGGAACCGCGGTGAGGTGTGGGTTCCGGGAGTGTTGCGGTACGTCTTCGCGGCGATGCGGTTCGCGCCGCGCCCGGTCTGGCGCCGACTCTGGCGCTGAACGGCGCGGCCCGCACCACGCGTCACGGAGCGTTGCCCGCTACGACACGCTGCCCCTCGTCGAACCGGCCGCACGAGTTTTTTCCGACACCTGTCTCGAGTGGTCGGCAGTTTGCTCGGAGCGAGAATCGGATTACTTGCAGGAGAAGAACCCGGTGTCCGGTATCGGCGGCGGCAGGCACCTGGTACCGCACCGAATTCGCGCTTGAACGCGGCGGCGAAGGCGAATTCGGCGAGGTAGTCACCTTTTGCAGAGTATGTGTATCCGGCGACAACGGGCTGTTCCTCACCCTACGTCCCGCCCGTCCGGCGGGAGGCGGACCAGCTCCCCGGAAACGCTGCGACGCAGGGCAGTGGACCGGACCAGGCGACACCTCCCAAGCTCACGAATGCTGCACCGAGCGGCAGCTACCGAACGAGGGTCGGCGGCAACGTGGCCATACGCTCCCGTGCCGACACGGCTCACGCCATGCTCACCACGTGGAGAATCCGGCGACCTCCCCAAAACCGGTAGGGGCCGCCTACTGAACCACAGCGAATGTGGTGTCGGACGGATGTGGCAGGCTTTCAGCATGCGCATCGCCACCTGGAACGTGAACTCCGTCGGTGCTCGGCTGCCGAGGCTGTTGAGCTGGTTGGGGTCGGCAGCTCCCGACGTGCTGTGCCTGCAGGAGCTCAAGTGCACGAGTGACGCGTTTCCGGTAACCGAGGTGGCCGAGCTGGGATACGAGGTCGCCGCGTACGGCACCGGGCGGTGGAACGGAGTGGCCATCCTGTCCAAAGTGGGCCTCGACGGGGTTCGACACGGCCTGACCGATGAGCCGGGCTACCAGGCCGACGGTGCGCTGATGCCCGCCGGTGAGCCCAGGGCGATCGCCGCGACCTGCGGAGGCGTCCGGCTGTGGTCGGTGTACGTCCCCAACGGCCGTGAAGTCGACCACGCGCACTTCACCTACAAGCTGCGGTGGTTGGAGGCGCTGCGCGCGACCGCCGAAGAGGAACTCCTCGCCGATCGCCCGTTCGCGATCCTGGGGGACTTCAACATCGCACCCACCGACCAGGATGTCTGGGACATCACCCGCTTCTCGGATTGCACGCACGTGACCGACCGAGAGCGCAAGACATTGACCGAGCTGTGCGGAAGCGGTCTCGTCGAGGTTTACCCGCGAGCGCTCAAATACGACATTCCGTTCACCTATTGGGATTACCGCGCGTTGGCCTTCCCGAAGAACAAGGGCATGCGCATCGATCTCGTTTATGGCAACGGGGCTTTCACGGAACCGGTCGGCGATGCCTACGTGGACCGCGAAGAGCGCAAGGGAAAGGGTGCTTCCGACCACGCTCCCGTGGTCGTCGATCTCGATATTTGAGCCGACCGCGTTCCGGTCACCCGGCACCTACTCTTCGCGGACCTCCGCGGCAGCAACCTCGGTGTCGATGACGACATCGAGTTCGGCAAGGCGGCGGTGCAGCCGCTCGACCTGATCCGGAGTGGCATCCGGCAGTTGGGCTGCGAGCCGCCCGTACTCGGCCAACACCTCCGGCAGGTGGGGCGCGTCGGCGGAAATCCGGGTCGGACTTTGCATGGACCTATCCTCATACCGACCATGACCTGCGTCTATTCGATCTCCGAGCGAAGGTCCCACTTCTCCCGCCGTGTTCCGATCCGCCCGGATCCGAACACCTTTCGTGCGCGTGTTCGCGTTACGTGCAAACCTGTTGCCACACAAGGCAAACCAAAGCTTCCACTTCGGATGTGTTGATCTTTCTCGGTTCCACATGGGAACGGTTTCCGTAACGAGCCGCCAACCGCCGCACCAGAAAGATCACTCGTGCGGGTGACGCCTCAAGTGAGAACGCTCGTCGATCGCGATGGGACTCGAGAAGATGTGCAGCCGTTGTCATTCTGAAGCAGCCCGGCGCCACGGCGCGGACGTTTCGCAACTCGGAGTTACTGGCTCGGCGGTATACGGCCCAGGTAAAGCCCATTCGCGTGAAAACAATTCAGATCTATCGTCCGTTCGTGCGAGCAATCGAGCGGATTCACCAAGCCCTCACAGCATCCGGCTAGTCTGATGATCTCTCCACCTGAACAACCGCGGCCACCCGAGGCACGGCACGGTCACGAGTTGCCCCATGGCCGACCCCGGCCTTGCCTCGCGAGCGAAAGGGCGCAATGACGAACACGACGCGGCAGAACCTACGACACAACGCCTGGCTGCTCTACCTGCTGGGCGGCTCGGTATTCCTGCTCGCGTACTACTGTATTCCCCAGTCCTCGGAATGGAACCCGGCCCGGGTCTTCACGTACTGCCTCATCAGCGCATCGGCGGTTCCCGCCATGCTCTACGGCATCGCGTGGCACCGGCCTACCCCTCGACTTCCGTGGCTGATGATCGCAGGCAGTCAGATCGTCTACGCGTTGGCCGACACCAGCTTCTACATCGCGCACTTCCTCTTCGGTAGCACCCGATTCCCCGCTCTCGCGGACGTGTTCTACATCGCGCACTATCCGCTGATCCTCGTCGGCGTGATCCTGCTGATCCGGCGGCGCAGTCCGCGCCGCGACCTTCCCAGCATGCTCGACGCCGCCGTGCTCGGCGTTGTCGCCGCCCTGGTCTCCTGGATCTACCTGATCCAACCTCGGGTCAACGCGGGCCTGCCGATCCCCGCGACAATGGCCTCACTCGCCTACCCCGTGCTCGACCTGATCCTGTTCACCGTCGCCATGCGTCTGGTCATCGGCTCCGGTCGCCGCCCCGCCGCGTTCTTCCTGCTCGCCCTCAACCTGGGTGCGTTCGTCGCGACCGACTCCCTCTACGCGCTGCAACAGGTCGGCGGCAGTTACGATGCCGGGAACTACCTCGACGTGATGTGGCTGTTCGGCAACATCATGCTCGGGGCCGCCGGTCTGCACCCGACGATGCGCGAGCTCGTCGAACCAACCAAGACCAAAGACCTCAGCCTGGGCCCGTTGCGGACCGCGGCACTCACCGGTGCCGCACTGATCGCGCCCACCACCCTGGTGGTGCAGCACGTTCGAGGCATGAGCGGTGACATCCCGATGATCGCCGGCGCGTGCGCTCTTCTTTTCCTGCTGACCATCAGCAGGTTGATCGTAGTGGTCACCGAACAACGTCGGCTGGCCGTGACCGATGCGCTGACCGGTTTGCACACCCGGCGCCACTTCGAGGCACATCTGCCGCAGTTCATCGCGCGAGCCAACCGGACGCACCGCACGCTGACATTGCTGATCATCGACATCGATCACTTCAAATCCATCAACGATCGCTTCGGCCACCCGGCAGGTGATCGCGTACTGATCGAGACGGCTCGGCGGTTGCGCACGATCGTGCAGGACAGCGTCAGCCTCGCCCGGTACGGCGGTGAGGAGTTCGCCCTGCTGGTGGTGGACAACGACGAACGATCCGCCCGGGACATCGCGGAGCGGGTTCGCCACGCCATCTCCGACCACCCGATCGCCGCGTCATCCGACTCCTGGGTTCCGGTTACCGTCTCCGTCGGCGCAGCCCACCACACCGACCAGACCCCGGACCAACTGGTCGCACTCGCCGACCGCGCCCTGTATTCGGCGAAAGCGCAGGGCAGGGATCGCATCGCCTACGACGAACCGTTGCCGCAGGCCGAGCACGACCGCGACCACACGACAGCCCTCACCTTCCTGAGCGGCCTCGCCGATCGCGTGGACCTTTCCCTGTCCAATCACGTGCACGGACGCGCGGTCGGAGAATGGACGCGACTGGTATGCGAGGAACTCGGCTGTGACCAGTCCACGGCGAGCAACGCGGAACTTGCCGGACGCCTGCACGACATCGGCAAGATCGTCGTCCCGGAAGCGATCCTCAACAAGCCATCCGTGCTCACCTCCGACGAGTGGGCCGTCATGCGAGAGCATCCGGACCACGGGTACAGGTTGATCAGCGCGGTTCCGAGTCTCGACGGCATCGCCGAGATCGTGCGGCAGCACCACGAGCGCTTCGACGGCAACGGATACCCACAGCAACTCGCCGGCGCCGCGATACGTTTCGAGGCGCGCGTGGTCGCAGTTTGCGACGCTTGGGGAACCATGCTCTCGGACCGCTCGTACCGCGCTCCGCTGGATATCGAACAGGCACTGGAGGAGCTGCGGGACGGGCGGGGAAACCAGTTCGATCCGATGGTGGTCGATGCGTTCTTTGCCCTGTTCAGGGCGGGCAAGATCGTTCCGCCACCTCTGCTGTCGGGCGAGCGGCGTCAGGCACCGAATCTGACCACCGTCACCACTGGCTGACCTGACAAGCCATCTCCTGGCAGGCCGCCCCTGGCAGGCCGCCCCTGGCAGGCCGCCCCTGGCAAGCCGGTTGGAGTGAACGGAAGACGCCTTCCCTCGACGAGTCGAAGCTCAGTCGATCAGACTGTTCCAGAACATCAACTCGTAGCTCTGGAACAACCCTCCGTACTCCCGGACGCGGGAATCATCGACCCGTCCCGCGTCCATCCCGGCCTGTACGGCCGCGATCGCCTGGTTCTCGATCTCGGGTGCCGGTGTCGCGAAGAAATCGAAGAACGCGCAGGACTCCTCGTCGAGGCCGTATTGTTCGCGCAGCGCCGCAGCCATGGCCGCGCAGTAGCTGCCCCAGGCGGCGAAGTTCGCGGTCACCGCGACCACGACCTCCGCGGGTTCGGCGTTCAACGCGAGCCAAGCGAGGTAGGCGGGGTACGCCTGGCACCCCGCGGTGGGTTGGTAGGCGCGCACGGCCTGCGCATCCATTCCCAGTGCCTCGGCGAGCGGGGGCAGCGCTGCCAAGGCAATGCCTTCGCCCTGCGCGAGCCCGCTGAAGTATTCCCGCGTCGGCTGGTCCGGCGCGTTGCTCGCCAGCGTCAGGAAGCTACGCCAATCGCTGGCAACGATCCGGTGTTCCTCCGCCGCGAGCGCGGCAAGCGTCGAACGGTCGACCTTTCCCGTTTGAACTCGCGGCACCAGGCGATTGTCGTTCTCGTACGGGAGGAGATCGCGTCGCACCGATTCCATGAGTTCGGGCGCTGAAGATGTCATGCGTGCACGATCCCACAGCACAACAGGACGATCGTTCAAGTTTTGCGGCGGTTCGACCGTTTCGCGCGAGCCGGTTAATTTCAGTCTCCACTGAACAAATAGCGTTCGTCAAGTTCCGAGGGAACGATCGGATTTCGGCATCGAATGCGCGTCCGGACGGCGTGCAACGCCGGTAACGACCGCGGAATCGCGTCCCGGACATACCGCCATCGATCCGAGCACGGGCTTGAAGTAGGAGCACCACGGGTACGCCACTCGTAGTTCCGACCTTCACGGACGATTCGGAGTCCCGATGACCTCGACAGCACCGACCGGGAAGGACGCCGAAACGGCGACACTTCCGAAAAGCCGCGGTCCGCTCTCCGAGGCAGTGATCAGCAAATTGCGTCACCACGAATCCGCTCGCGGGTGGATCCCTCCGAAAGCGATTCGGCCCACCGACGCGTACGGCGAGGACCTCGCGGTCGCACTGCACACCTGCTACGAACTGCACTACCGCGGTTTCGAGGGCGTCGATCCCGAATGGGAGTGGCAGCCCGACCTGATCGGGTTCCGAGGAGAGCTCGAACGGACCTTCCTCACCGCCCTTCGCACCGATGTCCGCGGCGGTGCCGAGGTCTCGCAAGCCCTCGACCCGCTGCTGGTTGAAGCCGTGCCCGGTTACGGGGTGTCCCACCACCTGCGCGACCGCGGCCCGTGGTGGCAACTGCGCGAATACCTCGTGCACCGGTCGATCTACCACCTCAAGGAGGCCGATCCGCATATCTGGGTCGTGCCCCGGCTCCGGGGCCACGCCAAAGCCGCACTCGTCTCCGTCGAGTTCGACGAGTTCGGAGCCGGCAGAGGCGAGAACGTGCACGCCCAGCTGTACGCCGACCTGCTCTCGCACGCGGGACTCGACGCCGGCTACCTCCACTACTTCGACGACGTTCCCGCTCCGCAGATCAACATCGTCAACCTGATGTCGATGCTGGGCCTGCATCGTTCACTACGCGGTGCCCTGGTCGGGCACTTCACAGCTGCCGAAGTATCCACCTCTCCCAGCGCGCAGCGAATGGTCGCGGCACTCGACAGGCTCGAGGCCGCCCCCGAATGCACAAGGTTCTTCGCCGAGCACATCGAAGCGGACGCGGTCCATGAGCAGGTGATGCGCCACGACGTGATCGGCGACTTGCTCGACCGGGAACCGGAACTCGCGGCGGACGTCGTCTTCGGGATCCAGGCCACCGAACTCCTCGAAGGCAAGCTCGCCGCACATCTGTTGGCCGCGTGGAGTCGGGACACCACCTCACTGCGGGGCTCCGGAGGGACCGACCGTTCATGAGATGGCTGTTCCGACCGCTCGGTGTCTACCGGCCGCAGGCCGACACCCGGTTCCTGGCCGAGACCGTCCACCGCCACGGAATCGAGGCCGGCTGCCGCGTGCTCGACGTCGGCACGGGGACCGGTGCGCTCGCGTTGACAGCGATCCGTGCCGGTGCCGACGACGTGCTGGCCATGGACCTGTCCAGCCGTGCGTTGTTGGCAGCGTGGTTCAACGCCGCAGTGCGCGGTGTGCCTCTGCGGGTTCGGCGGGGCGACCTGCGCTTCGACCTGGGCATCGAACGCTTCGATCTCATCCTGGCCAATCCGCCCTACGTTCCCGGCCCGGACACCGGCACCACACGACGTCACCGGACGGCGCGGAACTGGGACGCGGGCCCGGAAGGGCGGGCGTTGATCGACCCGTTGTGCGACGTGGCGCCATCTTCGCTGTCGCCAGGCGGCGCGCTGCTGTTGGTGCAATCGTCGTTGAGCGGCGTGACAGCCACGCTGGAACGACTGCGAAGCGGCCACCTGGAGGCCTCCGTCGTGGCAAGGCGGCGGGAGCCGTTCGGGCCGGTGATGCACGGTCGAGCCGCTTTGCTGGAGAAACGAGGACTGGTCGAGCCCGGCCAGCGATACGAAGAGTTGGTGGTCATCCGTGCCGACAACCCCATCTCCCGGTGACGGCGGTCGGGAACGGCCCCGCCGCGTCGTGGTCGTTCCCGGCGGCCCGGTCTTGGTGGACGGTCCGGTCGAACTCGTTCGGGAGGACGGGAGCACTGTCGTCTCCGAACGATTCCGGGTCGCGATCTGCGCTTGCCGGCGAAGCAGGCTGTTTCCCCTCTGCGATACGAGCCACCGCCGCAGGAACCGCGCCGGAGGCGACGGCGAGGATCAATGAGCACCCGATCGCCGCGTTCCACCGTTGCGGCTCGCCTCCCCCGGAACCAGATTCGTCGATCGGATGGCTGATTCGGCTCAATCCGAGCCGGAGCTCCCCTCTGCCTGCGGTTCGGGGAACGCGTCGGCAGTCAACGCGTCCACCAGTGCCGCTGCCCCGTTTCTGGCAGCCAGACGTTGCCGCTGGGCTTCCGAGCCGTCCCGCAATACGCGTTCGAGCAGTTCCCGAACCACGGCGAGGTCTCCCGCCTCGGCCAGTGCCGGCATCACCCAGCACAGGAGTTCCCGTACCAGATGATCAGCTGGGACCTGGTGTTCGCGCCACGGGTCCACGGCCGTGCCGCCCGGGCCGTACCGGGCCGCCGACCAGACGGCGGCGGCCAGCACCTGCTCACTCGGAGCGGGCCGTGGCCGCCCGCGCCTCAGTTCGTCCAGGGCGGTCGCCACCATCGCTCGGCTCAGGCCCGCCTGCAACACGGCGCCATCGACACTGCTCGCCGCATCCGCGACGCGGAACTCCACGGTCGGGAACCGCGGCGACAGCCGTGCCAACCAGAAGCTCATCCGCTCGTCGATCAGCACGCCACAGTCGACCAACCTGGAAAGCTCGGCGTCATAAGCCGCTGCCGAGTCGAACGCGGGCGGCACCCCGGAACCCGGAAACCGGGATTGCTGCACCGTCCGCCAGCTCTGGTGGCCGGTGTCCCGCCCGTGGAAGTACGGCGAGTTCACCGACAGCGCCAGCAGTGTCGGCAACCAAGGCCGCAGGTATTCCAGCACCGCTACCGCGGTCTCCCGATCGGGAACACCGACGTGCACGTGGCAGCCGCAAGCCAGGTAGTCCTCGATCATTCCGGTGTAGGTCTCGCTGATCAGCTGGTACCGCTCACCGACGATGGCGGCTCCCTCCGGTTCTCCCAACGCCGGAGTTCCCGTCGACAGCAGGCGAGCTCGCTGAGTCCGTGCGGCATGACCGAGACGGGTCCGCGCGTCGACCAGTTGTTCCCGGAGCTCGGCCAGGGTTCCGCAGACTCCGGTCGCGGCCTCCGCCTGGCAGGCGTGCAGTTCCTCCTGCAGCAGCGATCCCCTGGCGGAGGTCCGTGCTTCGTCGAGCAGTTCGCGCGACAGCGCCAGCGTGCGACCGTTCACCGGGTCGGCTACGAGGAACTCCTCCTCCACCCCGAAGCTCGCGGCCCCGCTCGACCGCGGGCGCAGCGCTGTCGGATCGACAACGTCGGCTCGGTCGGCACAATCACCTTGGTACGACATTGTTCGCTCCTCGTGGCCGTCCGCTGGTGCGAGCCGGCACCGAGCGTTCGTCGGAACCCGCGTGGCGTACTCCACCTCCGCGTCATGACTCGGGTACCCAGCCTGGAACAGCCGGCCCCGAACGCGAGCCGGTTTTCTCCGGGGCACCGACCGAGGGCGACCACACGACCTTCATCGGCCGGGTCGACGATCACTGCCTCGGTGGTTCGAACCACTGGTGTTCCACTCCGGACAATTCCGGGTGGTGGCAGCCCATCCCGCTTCTCCCGGCGTCCCGGCCGATGCACGGCACGGCGATTCCGCCCGATGTGCCAGGGGGCAACAGCGCTGCTGAAGGCATCGTGTGCTTGTGCACGGTCCACTGCGGACGTTCAGTGTTCGGACAACGCCTCCAGGGTCATCCACGCGAGCTTCGCCAACTCCGGTTCGGGGTCGTTGTCGGCCATCCACCGTAGCGGTTCCTTGAACTCGTCCAGGCCCGAACACGCGATCGCCCACGTGGAAGCCTCCCGCACCAGTACAGACTCACTGCGCATCAGTTCGGTGATCCGGGCGACGAAGCCGTCGTGCGTCTCCTTCGGTGACCCCACTCCGGCCCGCAACAACGCAGTGGCGGTCTCCTCCGGGGCGGACGCGTCGTCCAGCGCATGGAGGAGTTCGTCCAAGCGCCAGGTGTCCAGTCCGTCCTGCACCGTTTCGGCCATTGCCGCCACGGCTTCGGGGTCTTCGCCGGCCACCGTTACGAAACCGTTCTCGGTGAGCACCTCGTCGAAGAAGTGCAGGGTGATCGCCGGATCCTCATACCAAACGATCTGGCGTTCGGTTCCGGCGCGCGGATCGCCGGGATTCTCCGCACGCCGGGGCCAACCGAGCCGGGATACCGCGAACTCCTGCACGGATTCCTCACCGACATCGCGGCGCAAGACCAGGCGCCGACTATGGACCCGCTGTTCTCCCAACGGTGCTTCTCCTTCGTACCCGACCGCGTGTGGTGCTCGTCCGGTCCCGTCCATGCCGGACGCAGGCCGCGCGAGCGGCCAAAACCGTAACACCACCGGTGTCGCGCACCGGGCGGTTACCCGAGACGAGCAGCACCGGCCGGCTCGCCATAGCCGCCCGCGGACTTATCAGGCCATCGAGAACGAGGGCTCAGGCGGCACTGTTCCCGCCGTCCGGTCGGATCGGGTTACGTTCGCTCACGAGAACTCTCGTTGCCGTGGTCGGTGACGGACCTTCGGAGACGACCCCGCCGGTCAGCCCGGATGCGTCTCACCACCGACCGGGGCGAGAACCTCCCCGGTGTAATAGCTCGACAACACCGACGACGCGAAGAAGACGTAGGACGGCGCGATCTCGTCCGGATGCGCCATCCGGCCCATCGGAGTTTGCCCTCCGAAACCCTCCACTTTCTCCTCGCCGAACGTGGCGGGAATGAGCGGCGTCCACACAGGTCCCGGCGCCACGCAGTTGACCCGCACACCCCGGTCCGCAAGCGATTGCGCCAGCGACTGGGTGAACACGTGGACGGCTCCCTTGGACGCCGAGTAGTCGATCAGTCCCTTGTTGCCCCGCAACCCGTTGACCGAACCGGTGTTGATGATCGCTCCCCCGGTGGGGAGGTGGCGCAACGCCGCCTGACTCAACCAGAACAACGAGTACACATTGACCTTGAAGGTTCGATCCAGCTGACCGGTGTCGACCTTGTCCAGCCCGTCCTGGGGATACTGGGTCCCCGCGTGGTTGACCAGTACGTCCAACCCACCCAACTTCTCGGCAGCATCGTCGACCACCCGCGCGCAATATGCTTCGTCGGCGAGATCTCCCTCGAACAGGTAGCACTGACGGCCCTGCTCCCGGACCAGCGCCGCGGTGTGTTCGGCGTCGTTACGCTCATCCGGGGCAAAATACGCGATGCCGACATCGGCCCCTTCCTTCGCGAAAGCCACCGACACCGCACGACCGATCCCGGAATCGCCGCCGGTGATCAGCGCTTTCTTGGCCGTCAGAAACGAACCGCCGGTGTAATCACGCATCTCATCCCGCGGGCTCGGCTCCATCGGCCCGCTCGTGCCCGGAGGCTCCTGTTGCTGTGCCGGCGGGGTGAACGCGTCAGCCATGTTGCCGTCCCTTCTCAGCTGCGACCGAGTCGTCTCACGGCGGCCTACCCGGGACCGACCGGGATAAACCCCGCCGCGGATGGAACGGGGACTCAACGACGTGCCCGTGCCGAACGCTGGCTGGTCAACCAAGGCATCAGGGAGACACCGCACAGCATGCAGAAGCCGATGAGCGCCAAGCCCGCGTGCAGGAAGTTCTCCGCCGCATCGAGCTCCAGCGGAGTCCTGCCCTCCCCCGCCGTGCTCTCGGCTGTTCCGTACAAGAACAGCACCACGAAACCGGTGGTCTCGGCCACCGAGAACCACAGCAGACTCGTCCGCCATTGCGCGGACAGCAGCGAGAGCACGCCCGTGGCCAGCAACAGCACGGCGTGGGCCGGGTTCAGGTCGAACAACAGCAAGGGCGCCTCGGATCTCGCCAACGGCCGTTGCTCTCCTGCTGCCATGATCAGACCCACAGCTGCCAGCAAGATCAGGACCAAGCCCTGAAGGCTGCCGACCGTTCGCCAAGCGACGGGCGGGGTGGCCGGAGAGCCCATCTGCCACCTCCGGTCCTGCCGACATTTACGTCCGGCCTCGGAGTGCCCTACTCAGTGAGCGGACAAACAGCGGTCGGGTCCACCCCGGTGCACCTCAGGAACGCACCAACCGAGCGATGGCCTCACTCGCCTCGCGCACCTTTTCGTCCGCATTGCTCCCGCCCTCGGCCAAGGCGTCCGCGACACAGTGCTTGAGGTGCTCGTCGAGCAAACCGATCGACACCGCCTGCAGCCCCTTGGTGACCGCGGAGACCTGAGTCAGGACGTCGATGCAGTACTTGTCCTCCTCGATCATCCGAGCCAGCCCGCGAACCTGGCCTTCGATCCGGGCCAGCCGCTTGAGGTACGCGTCCCGGTCATGGCTGTACCCGTGCATCGCTCGCTCCTTCACCGACTCGACGTCGCCGCCCAGAATACCCCGACCCGGTAACCGTGTGCGCCGTCCTGGGAGCAGAAGTCCGATCGACCGCATGCGTAGCTCGAACGGCGCTCGACCTCGGCGGGGAGGAACTGCGCCCGGAACCACACCGCCGCCCACTCATCGTCAAGCAGGGCGGCCGCCTCCCCGTCGTGCGGCGATCGTCCCCGTCAGGCGACCGTCCTACGAGCCCACTGGCGTTCGAACTGCCGACCCCACTCGCGGACCACTACTCAATGTACTCGAACACGGCGCGTAGCGTGTTGGCAATCGCCCATGCGGAACCGGTGTACGCACCCCTCACTAATGTGGTGAGCTGCGACGACCTAATGTCGTAGTGGGACCGAGCACCCAACGCGACCAAGTCGGCCCCGAACTCGGTGTCCGGCGTGGCGGACCTGCAATAGGCGAGACGCAATCAGCTTGGCAAGATACAACCTTCGGGTGACGCTCACAGCTCGCACTGGACGTGAACGAAGGAAGGACCCAGGTGAACCACCAGACCGCACAGGTCGACGACCTTCAGCTCATCGCACTCCCCAGCGCCGTGAACTGCACCGATATCTTCGTGCGGTTCGCGCTCACCGAATGGTCCTTACGCCCGATGGCGGATGAGGCCGTGCAGGCGGCCAGTCATCTCGTGCAGACGGCCGTGGACAACAACAACCCCAAATCTCCCTCCTTGATCACGGTGCGATTGCGGTTGCGTGGCGATTGCTTGGTCATCGAACTCGAAGACGAGCAGATGATCGAACAACCCGCCGTCCCCTCCGAACTCGAGGAGTACCGCTCGGGTGTTGAGCCGATGTCCAACGGGCAGGGCAAACGGGTTTGGTGCGAGTTGCCGCTGCCCGGCGGTGTGGAAGCTTCCGCGGTGCCGCTTCCTCGGCGCGAGCGCAAGCGGTCGACCCTCGCGGAGCAGCTGCCCGACGAGGCCACCGAGGTCGACCCGCAGGTGATGGAGCGACTCCTGAGCGGGCTGAACCGCAATTCGTACGGTGGCACGGGTGAGTGAGTCCACGGGTTCCGGCCCGCCGAGTGTCTTTCCGCAACGGTAGGCACCCGGCGAGTCGGCGCCCGCGCCGAGCGGACCGGCGCGGTGGCGACGGTGGCTGCCTGCATCGGAATCCCGTTGCTCGTCGCACTAGTGCTCCGCGAGACTCCGCACCATGCGCTTTGACGACTTCGACGCCCGCCACTATCGCACCGTGGACGTACGGACCGGTTACGGCGAGTGGGTTTCGACCTACGAGGACACCGTCCAGGACACCATGGACATCGCACTGCTGGACGACCTCGTCACTCCATCCTGGGACGAGACCGAGCACGCGGTGGATCTCGGCTGCGGCACCGGCCGGACCGCCCAATGGCTCCGCGGGAACGGGGTCGGAAAGATCGACGGGGTCGACCTGACTCCGGAAATGTTGGCGCTCGCACGGACCCGCGGTGCGCATGACAACCTCGTCGAAGCCGACGTGATCCGCACCGGCCTCCCGTCCGGCACGTACGACCTGATCAGCGCGTCGCTCATCGACGAGCACATCGCGGACCTGGACACCCTCTATGCCGAGGCGTGGCGACTGGCCCGCGCGGACGCGACTTTCGCGATCGTCGCGTTCCACCCCCACTTCATCATGCACGCGGGCATGCCCACGCACTACACGAGCGATTCGGGCGAACCGGTCGCGATCACGACCCACGTCCACCTGCTCAGCGACCACGTCACCAGCGCGTTGGGAACGGGGTGGCGGCTGGCGGAGATGCGCGAAGGAGTGATCGACGACCGTTGGATCGCGGTGAAACCGAAGTGGGAGAAGTTCCGCAACCACCCGATCTCGGCTGCGTTCGTCTGGCGCAAGGAAACCTGACCAGCGCATCCGCGGTGTGCTCGACCGAAACCTGTCGGGGTCAGATCCGCGCACGGTTCGACGACGGCCACGCGTCGGCGACAGGCTCGGAATCCGGGTGGTGCAGCCGGTACAGCTGTGCGTACCGACGGCCCTCGGCGAGTAGCTCCTCGTGGGTGCCGAACTCGCGGATACCGCCCTGCTCCAGGTAGATGATCTGCTGGGCGTCGGTGACCGTGAGGAGGTTGTGCGAGATGACGATCGTCGTGCGCCCGGCCATCAGCCTGCGGAGCGGTGTCAGAATCCGGCTGCTGGCCTCGGCGTCGAGACTGGCGGTCGGCTCGTCCAACAACAGGATCGGAGCATTCCGGACCATCGCCCTGGCAATGGCGATGCGCTGCCGTTGTCCCCCGGAGAGCAACCGGCCGCGTTGCCCCACCCGAGTGCCGTAGCCGTCGGGCAGGTTCTGGATGAACTCGTGTGCGTCGGCGGCGCGGGCGGCCTCGACCATGTCGCTCTCGCTCGCCTCCGGCTTGCCCGCGAGGATGTTCTCCGCGATGGTTCCGTCCAGGAGGAGGGTCTCCTGCAGGACGATCGCGATGTTAAAACGGAGCTCCTTCGGATCCAGATCGCGCAGGTCGTGCCCGTCGAGGGTGATGCGTCCCTCGCCGGGATCGTAGAAGCGCAGCAACAGCTTGGTCAGGGTGGATTTTCCGGCACCGCTGGCACCGACCACGGCCGTGGTCTCCCCCGGTAGCGCGCTGAACCCGACCCGGGACAGCACTTCAGCGTCCGTATCGGGATAGCGGAAGCTGACGTCTTCGACGCGCAGGAACCCCTCGGCGCGTCCGAGCGGTGCGGGCCGGGCGGGCACTGCCACGGCGGGTTTCTGATCGAGCAGGTCTGCGATGCGCTCGCCGCTGGCGGCCGCTTCGAAAACCGTGTTGGCGAGCTGACCGAGGTTGCTGACCGGACCGTAGAGCTGCGAGAGATACACGAGGAACGCCAGCAGGCCACCGAGCGAGATCCGGTCGGCCGATAGTTCTGCGATGCCGACGCCGACGATCGCCATCACGCCGAAAACCTCGAACAAGTCCACCAGTGGTGAGAAGCTCGCACCGAGGCGTGCTGCGGAGAGCTCCGCGCGTACGCTGCCTTTGCTCTGCTCCCGGAAGCGGTCCACTTCGGCTTCTTCTCGCCCGTAGGCCTGGATCAGGGGAGCGTTGCCGAGGCTCTCCTCGGCGACCGTGGCGATCGATCCGCTCCGTCCGCGGACCTCCCGCGACGCGACCTTGAGGCGCCGGGCGAAGAAGCGGGCGGCGAACCAGAACAGGGGAACGGCGACCAGCGCCACCACGGCCAATCGCCAGTTCAGGTAGAAAAGAACACCGGCGAACACCACTATCTTGACCACTGTGGAGACGGCCTGGGTGATTCCGGAAAGGACCATCGCCTCGATCGCGGCGATGTCACTGGTCAGGCGGCTGAGCGTGTCCCCGAGACGACGGCGGTCAAAGAAGCCGACCGATAACGTGTGCAGGTGAGCGAACACGCGAGTGCGCAACCGGTGCAGGAAGTTCTCCCCGATCCACACCATGAGGTACTGCTCGGCGAAGTCGAACAGGCCTGCGAGCAGTGTGATGCCCGCATAGGCCGCAGCCACCATCGGGAACACGGCGAAGTTCCGGGGTGTCAGCACGTCGTCGACGAGGACCTTGAACAGCCAGATGGCAACCGCGTCGAGCAGTGGTGAGAGGAGCACCACCAGCAGGATCAGCGCCATCATCCGGCGAAACGGACGCGCGTCCGGCCAGAACCGCCGAAAAACCTCGCTTACTCCGAGGGTGGGGGCTGTCTCCACCAACCCTTCGCTGTCCGGATCCGCCGGCCGCAGCAGCCACTTCACCACCCCCAGCACTCGCTCACCCCCATCGGTAGGGGGCAGCGGCTCGTTCTACGTCCGAACGAGCGCTACCCCCGGCTTCTTCGTGTGCGCGAGACTGCTACTTCTTGTGGCCCCAGCCGTGACCCCAGCCGTGGCCCCAGCCCCAGCCCCAGCCATGGCGCCGGTGGTGGCGGTGGTGGTGGCGGCGGCGGTAGTGGAACCGGAAAATGTCCTTGATATTCATTCCAGATCACCTCGTACGATTCACGAAGGCCGTCCAGAAAGACCTTTCCTGGAACATAGATCAGCGAGCGCGACCGGATTACGGAGCGACATTCGTGCGATCGACGGCACAACCTCGTCCGGATCCGTACATGACCCCCAGCATGCACGCGCACCCCACTGTCGCGTGCACCCATTCGGGATCCGACCCCGATATCGGAGACCGTTCTCGCTTGTTCTGTGGCCGATTCCCACGGTAGGTCTCGCCTCGTACCGGTACAAGGCGTGCGGGCCGACTGCGGAGAAGAGATGACTTAAGACCCGGAAGCTCGCTCGGCCGCCCCTCACCGGTTTTCCCGAGACCATGGCCGCGACCCGGTACCAAGATTGCGCCGGAGCGCACTGTCGGCGGCACGCTGCCAACCACGCAAAGGTGCTGAAGAATGGGGGGCTACTCGGTTCGGTTCGCCATACCCCGCTCCGCATGTGGGAATCAATCAGATCTCGGGACGTCCTCCGCGGAGCGGGAAAGTGGACGTTGGCCACACAAGCGGAGGCGGAATTCGCGATCAGGAGTGCGAACGCGCCGCTCTCCGTCAACCGTGACACCCGGAAGTGCAGATGGCTGCGGGAAGGATCGCCACATGAAGATCACGTGCGTCGGAGGCGGGCCCGCGGGCCTGTACTTCGCCATCTCGATGAAGCTGCGAGACGCGGGGCACGACATCACCGTCATCGAACGCGACCCGCCAGGGGCCACCTACGGTTGGGGTGTCGTGTACTGGGACGACCTGCTCGACGTGCTCTACAGCAACGACCCGGAGAGCGCAGGCGCCATCCGGGCGGCATCCATCCTCTGGCAGGAGCAGGAGATCGTGCTGCGCGGCGAGGAGGCAGCGCATCTGGGCGGCTACGGGTTCAGCATGAACCGCGCGGCTCTGCTGGACATCTTCGCCCAGCGCGCCCGCGACCTCGACGTGGATCTGCAGTACCGGCAAGAGATGACTAATCCGGCCGATCTCGCCGATGCCGACCTCGTGGTCGCTGCCGACGGCGCCAACAGCCGGATCCGTGATCAGCTCGCCGGTCACTTCGGGACGGTGCGCCACACCGGTCGAAACCCGTACATCTGGCTGGGCACCGACAAGGTGTTCGACAAGTTCACCTTCGCGTTCGAGGAGACCTCCGCGGGCTGGGTCTGGTTTCACGCCTACCCGTCGAGTTCGGGGATCAGCACCTGCATAGTGGAGTGCGAGCCGGACACCTGGGAGGCCTTGGAATTCGACTCGCGTGGCAGCGACGACAGCCTGCGACTGTTGGAGAAGATCTTTGCGCAGCCGCTCGGCGGACATTCGTTGATCAGCCAGTCCCGTGGCAGGCCGGCCCGCTGGTCGACCTTCACGCAAGTGCTCAATGACACGTGGGTGCACGACAACGTGGTGTTGGTCGGCGACGCCGCCCACACGACCCATTTCACGATCGGCTCGGGTACTCGTTTGGCGATCATGGACGCGATCGTCCTCGCCCAGCGGCTCTACGAGCACGACGACACCGCGACGGCGTTGCGCGAGTTCGATCAGGAAGCACGCGCGGCACTACGACCGGTTCAGGCCGCCGCGCGAACGAGCATGGCGTGGTTCGAGCACGCGCATCGCTACTTGGACCGGGATGCGGTGGCGTTCTCCTACGCGATGACCGGGCGCCACGGGTACCAGCCGACGTGGCAATACCAAGTGCACCGCGCCACCCAACTCACACCACTGCGCAGAATGCTGCGCACCTACAACTCCGGGATGCGCTGGTACCTGGCGTGTCGGCGTGGTGAGGTCGCACTGCCGCTTCCCAGTAAGAAACTCGCGAAAACGCCTTCCACCACGTATCCGCAATGATCCGCCCAACGGGTCGCGGAGAGGTACGCGCGCAGTCACGGGCAGGTCACCCAAAGCTGAGAGCCAACTGAAACAGCAGAACACGACGCCACACCCGAACACGGTCGAACCGCTGTCAAGACCGGCATCTATCCTCCTCCTGTGCTGGAAGCAAGTGATGAAGGCCCTGGCGAGGACGACCGGGATGCCGAGACGGTTCACCGGTCCCGACGAATTGGCTCGGCGCGACGAGCCAAGATCGCTGCCGCCGTCCTCGGCGTGCTCGGCACTCTGCTTGCCCTTGTGGTCCCGTTCCTGCCGGTCCACCACAACATCACGACTCTGAAGTGGCCGACGGCCCAAGGGACGGAATCCGTCTCGGCTCCGCTGGTCAGCTTCTCGCCGGTCTGGCTGGACATCACGGTTCCGTGCGACACCGCGCGCAGCCTGGACGAACGCACCAACCGTCCGGCGACCCTGATCAGCACGAACCCACCGTCCTCGGAGTACGGCAAGCTGACCGGCCTCACTCTGCAGGTCAACAACGGCCACTTGAGCCTGCTGTCCAAGGGCAGGCAACTGAGCACACTTCCGCTGCCCGCGGGCCAGTGCGATTTCACGATGCACTCGGACGGTTACGGCACGAAGGCCTTTCTCGGCGACCAGCCGATGACGAACATCCGAGGGGATCATCGCTCGCAACTGACCGGCATCTACTCCGATCTCGACGAATCCGTCGACTCGGTGCACGGCCTGTCCTTCGAAGCGGTCACGGACAACCGGTTCGCGACCTCGGCGACCTTCCTGAAGTTCACCACGATCTTGCTGGCCGTGCTGTGCTTCCTCGGCGCCGTCTTCTCCCTGCACAAGTTGGACGGGCGGGTGGCCCACCGGGCTCCCAGGTGGGCCACCCGCGGATGGTGGAAACCCACCTTCCGCGACATCTCCGTGATCGGAGCGCTGGCCATATGGTGGCTGATCGGCGCCATGACATCCGACGACGGATATGTGCTGAGCATGATCCGTTCGCGGGAGAGCGCCGGTTACGTGACGAACTACTTCCGCTGGTTCGCCAATCCCGAGTCGCCGTTCGGCTGGTTCTACGAGGTCTACGCCATGTGGGTGCAGGTCTCCACGTCGACCCCGTGGGTTCGGTTGCCCGCACTGCTGATGGGCATCGTCAGCTGGCTGCTGATCAGCCGTGAGGTGCTTCCGAGACTCGGCCAGCAGGTCCGCCGGAGCAACGCCGCCGGTTGGGCCGCCGCGGCGGTGTTCCTCGCCTTCTGGCTGCCCTACAACAACGGCCTGCGCGCAGAACCGGTCGTCGTGCTGTTCTCGCTGATCTCGCTGTGCGCGGTCGAACGGGCCGTGGCCACCCGCAGGCTGCTACCGGCCGCGCTGGGTCTCGTCGCTGCCGCACTGGCGGTGGCAGCCAACCCGCACGGCCTGCTCGCGGTCCTCCCGTTCCTCGCCGCGCTCAAGCCGCTCGTGCACCTGGTCCGCCAGCGGGTCAACGAGTTCGGCTGGCTACCCCCGTTGGCCCCGCTCGCGGCTTCCGGTTTCATCATCCTCACCGCCGTCTTCGCCGACCAGACCTGGCAGTCGGTCATGGACGCCACCGCCCTCAAGACCGAGTTCGGGCCGAACGGCAAGTGGTTCCAGGAACTCCAGCGCTACAGCCTGCTGTTCAGTCAGGTCCCGGATGGCTCGCTCACCAGGCGTTTCCCGGTGCTGCTGGTGATCCTGTGCCTGGCAACCTGCGCGGTCGTGCTGCTGCGCCGGGGAAAGATCCGCGGAGCCGCGCTCGGTCCGAGCAGACGGCTGCTTTCGGTGGCAGTGCTCTCGTTCGTGGTCCTGATGCTCACCCCCACCAAGCACACCCACCACTTCGGCATCCTGGCGGCCTTCGGCGGCGCCCTGGCTGCGCTGACCGCGCTGGCCACCAGCGGCACAGTGCTGCGATCGAAGCGCAACCGGGCCGCGTTCCTGGCCGGGTTGCTGGTCATCTTCGCGTTCTCCGCCACCGGTCCCAATTCGTGGTGGTACGTGTCGGGTTGGGGTGTTCCCTGGTTCAACCGCCCACCGGACGTCGCCGGATACCAGGCGAGCACGTTGCTGTTGTTCGCCGCTGGGGCAGCCGGGTTGGTCGCGCTCATCGAGCATCTGCGGCTCGACGGGAACCGCTCGGTGCTCACCGGCCACGAGAGGCGCAGCCGTGCCCTGCGTCTCGGGACGGCTCCGCTGTCGATCCTGTGCGCCCTCCTGGTCATCGGCGAAGTCGCGGCGTTCGCCAAGGTCATCCAGGAACGGTGGGGCAGCTACAGCCTCGGGGCGGACAACGTCCGCCAGCTCGCGGGCACGAGTTGCGGTCTTTCCGACTACGTGTACGTGGAGACCAATCCGCAGCACGGCATGCTCCGGGTGTCGGCCGAGCAACCTTCGGTCTCCTCCCCCGCCAACGAGGACATGCCCATTCCACCGAAGCGACTCGCAGGCAGGGAGGACGCCGACGACTACCTCCGCGCCAAGCTGGAGGGATTCAACCGACCGGGTCTGCCGCCCGGTACCGGGCAGGCCCCCAACGAACCCGACTGGCGCCCGCCGTACCAATTCGGTGGCGACAACGCGCCGGTGTGGGGAAGCTACGACCCCGCCGGGGTCGGGACGGGCGAACTCCGAACCCAGTGGTACGACCTGCCCCAACGGGCGATCAACCAAGAGGTCCCGGTCGTCATCGCCCTCGCCGGGCAGGAGACGGGCTCGAACGCCATGGTCGTCGAGTTCGGCGAGGACACGCCCGAGGGTTTCGAGATCGTCGGTCGGCACTTCGTGGGCCAAAGCAAGGCACCGCAGTGGCGCGACCACCGGATCACGGTGGGCGGGAACGCCGAAGGGGCCACCAAGATGCGGGTGGTCGCTCTCGATCAGGCGCTCGGCCCCAACGGTTGGGTCGCGGTCAGCGCACCACGTGCCCCGCAGTTGAAGAGCATGACCCAGGTCGTCGGCGACTCACCCACCTTCGTGGAATGGCCGGCGGCGCTCGTCCACCCGTGCCTGGCGATCTCGGGTCTGCGCAACGGCGTCGCGGAGATGCCCGAGTTCCGCGTAGCGGGCGGGGGCAAGTTCCGGAGCATCGGGCAAGGCTGGTCCTCCCCGGACGCGGGTGGTCCGTTCGGCTGGCTCAACGTCGCATCCAGCGTTCGTGAACTGCCCACCTACATGCAGAACGACCTGCACAAGGACTGGGGGTCGCTGTACGCGATCGACCCGTATGGCCCGTCCGCCCTGCCCGCGGAGGCCGCGATGTCGGTACACGTCGAAACGCACTGGGGCATGTGGTCGCCCGGTCCGCTCACCGACGCGGTGCACCTGCCCGGTGACGTGCCCAGCTCGGACGATCGAACCGATATCCAGCCCGAGGAAAAGCCGAAGCAACAGAACCACGGCCCCCGCTGAGACCTCGGAGGCGGTCAGTGTGCGGACCCGCCCGGCAGGCAGTCGAGCACATTGGCCGCCTGCCGGGGCCGCACACCTGGAACATCGCGGCGTGCTGTGCTGACCCGCTGTACTGAACGCTCGTTAGAACGCTTCAGAGGTGGGAAGTGTCAACCGACGCCGCCACGCATCGTGCCGGTTCCGTCACTCGAACAGCTCGCAAGTTCGATGCTTGAACCGTTCGTCCCCAGTAGCTAACCTACCGAGCGATAAATAAGCTGTCCGAGACGATCACAACGGACGGCGGGGCCGAGCTCGCGTTGAGGGTGACCGCCATTTCCCTTATTCGCTCGGCCCCGATGTTCACCATGCTCCCTGGTGGCGTGGGGCCACAAGTGAAGGGCGACGACTTCGCCACCGGTCATTTCCTGCACGACCACCTGATTTCGAGCAAGTGGTACGGGAAGTTCTTCGACTCGGCCTCCGACGCCAAACCGCTGATCTGCCGGGATGTCGAAATAACCTGTTCTCCAACACCAAGCTCGGTCGTAGTGAGGCGAGTTTGTGGATGGTGGAGTTCCGGGGCGAAGTCACTGCCACGATGGTCTACGACGGGCAGCCGATCTTCGACCACCTCAAGAAAGTCGATGACAACACACTTCTCGGGGTGATGAACGGCAAGGAAAGCGCGATGCCGCTCTACGGCGAAGGCAAGCCCTACTACTTCCTGCTCGAACGGGTGTGACTCGGCTGTCGTGGCCGGATACGGTTCCGGCCACGACACCCGGGTTCCCGCTTCAGCCGGACTCGCAGCGCGCGGTTTCCGGATCGGCGGACTCCCCGTAACGGGTGCCCAGCAGGCCGCGGCACCAGGCGGCATTCGCCTCGATGCTCACGCCGGTGGTTCGGGCCATCCGCAGCCGCAGCGGCAGACCGGCCAGGCCCATCGGTTGACCGTCATCGTCGAGCAGCAGCATCGAGTCCGGTCCGGACGGCCAGCCGAGCTGATCTCGCCGCCGCCGCAGGCGTTCCACGAGATCCGATTCCGGCACGACCGCCAACCGGGACCGAACCAGGTCGGCGTGGTCGAACCCCGTGTCGAGCAGCTGGTCGGCCACTTGCTGCTGGTAAGCGGCGTGGGCCTTGCGCAGGAAGGTCCGACGTAGTTCTTCGAGTTCGCCTTCCGACTCCACCGGGAATGCGGAGTCGAACCCTTCTCCTGCGGCAACGCCCGCGTTGATCTCCTCCGCGGCGAAGTGATCGAGCAACCGGACCCGGACGTTCCGCACTCCCGGCGTCGCCAGGAGTGCGTCCTGCGCGTCGGCCACCATGAGGTAGGCGAAGTTGGGCGCGCAGAAGTAGGTCGGCAGCCGCAGGTCCACCCGTACGCCGTTTTCATCGGCCTCGAGGTTCGCGATGAAGTCGAGATCGGTGATGGGCTCGTCGAGTTCCGGGTCGAGCACCGTGCCCAACGCCTGCCACGCCGCGGACGCGATCCCGGTTCCGGCCGTCACGACGTCATCACCTGCTCGTTCAGTTCGGAGGCCACCGGGGCGCGAGTCGCCGGGATCTCCGGTTCCGATGCGCGCATCTCCTCCGGGACATCGATGTCGTAGAGCCGGGCGGCGTTGAGCCCGAGGATCTTGCGCTTCATGTCGGTGGTCAATGTGCCGTACTCGGACTGCATGTCCTCCGGGATCTGGAAGTCGACGAACCGCTCCACCAACCACTTGGGAGTCCAGATCGCGTAGTCGCTGGCGAACATGATCCGCTCCTCGTCCAGCCAGTACAGCAGTTCACCGATGATCTGGGCGAAGTAGCGCGGTCGAGTGTGGATGAACGGCATCGCCACCGCGAGGCCACCGTGGACGTTGGGTTCCTGGGTGGCGATCCAGCAGAAGTCCTCGAGCCTCGGCAGACCGACGTGCTCGACGATGAAGTTCAGGTCCGGGAACATCGAAGCGGCCTCATCGACGTCGGCGACGTCGAAGGCATCCCGGTTCAACGGGTAGATCGTCGGTCCCTTGTGGACATGAATGTTCCGGATGCCCAGTTCCTGACACTTCTCCAAGTACCGGTACGACCACGGGTCGCTGAGCTTCCATCCTTTCGAATCGCCCTTCCACTCGGCGGTGTACAGCTTGATTCCCCGCAGATTCCATCGTTCGGCGAGCCGTTCCAGCTTCACCAGCCCGGCTTCCCCATCACGCGGATCCCAACTTCCGTTGACGATGAACTTCTCCGGGTACTTCTCGGCCAGCGCCCCGTCCTGTTCAGTGGTGTTGAAACCATTGACGAAGAAGTCGGTCAGGTAGGTGGGTTGGAAGATGGCCTTGTCCACGTAGCCGACCTCGAACAGGTCGTGCAACAGGTCCTGTTCGCTCTGTTTCTGGAAGTGCTCGAGAGACCACTTCTCCGATTCGGGACTGAGGTTGCGGTGGTAGTCGTAGAAGCAGTTGAGGAAACCTTCGCCGTACCGGTTGGCCTGGTTCGCGGGCGTCCCGTCCCAGAAGTGGATGTGCCCGTCGACGATGAAGTACTGCTCGTTGTCCTTCGTGTACATCTCTGACCTGCTTTCGGGAGTGCGTCCTTCACGGGACGAGAATCGCCCTGCCACCGGGGATGCGACCGTGATCGAGGTCGTCCAGTGCGGTCAGCGCGTCATCGAGCGGGTAGATCCGGGTGCGGAGGGTGACTTTGCCCTGCGCCGTGAGTGTCATCAGCTCTTCGAGATCGTTGTAGGAACCGACGAGGTTTCCGATGATGTTGATCTCGCGGGAGATGATGTCGATCGTGGGCACGTCCACCTTTCCGCCGTAGCCGATGACGAAGTACGAACCGGCGTTCCGCGTCATCGCCACCGAGTCGGCTTCGGTGCCGTTCTCACCGACGAAGTCCAGCACGACGTGGGCTCCGCCTCCGGTGATGTCGTGCACCTCCGAGACGTGGTTGCCGTCGGCCGTGACGGTGTGGTGGGCGCCCAGTCCGCCGGCGAGGTCGAGTGCCTCCGGGGAACGGTCCACCACGGTGATCTCGGCGGACGTCATCGCCACCAGCGATTGGAGCCCGATGTGCCCCAACCCGCCCGCACCGATCATCACCACGTGGGCGCCGGGGTGCAGCAGGGGGAGCGCCTTGCGCACCGCGTGGTAGGCGGTCAACCCCGCGTCGGCGAGAGCGGCCACGTCGGCGGGATCGAGACCGTCGTCGAGCTTGACCACCGAACGGGCATTGGTCAGCAACAGCTCGGCCATGCCGCCGTCGGTGTTGATTCCCGGGAACGTGGAAGCCGTGCAGTGCACGTCGTCGCCGGACCTGCAGGCTCGGCACAACCCGCAGGTGGCCAGGGGGTGCAGGATGACCCGGTCACCAGGACGGACGTTGCCTACCGCCTGCCCGACTTCACGAACCGTTCCGGCGTTCTCATGGCCGATCACGTAGGGCAGCGCCACGCCGCTCTTGTCGGCCCATTGTCCTTCGATGATGTGCAGGTCCGTCCGGCAGACACCGGCTGCGTTGACTTCGACCAGCACGTCCCACGGCCCTTTCACCACCGGGTCGGGCACCGCCTCGATGCGCGGGCGAGCGCCGTAGGAATGAACTCGTACCGCTTTCACCTCGAACTCCTCTCGCTCGATTCCGCACCCGAAACGACGGATTTTCACATCTCGGGCGTGCGCGGAGACGCGGTTCGGTATTCAGGAAACATCCACGGCGGCCGCTCCGCAGCGCCGGATGCCAGTTGATCTCGACCACCCGTGGAGCCGGGACCACCGCGACCCGGCCACGGCCCCACGGGCATTGCCGCCGTGGAGGTCCACGGCAGTCCAGCGCCCTCAGGCGATGTTGGACGGACGGACCATTCCCTCTGCCAGGTCACCGAACTCCGGAGACACGATCGCGCCCGGGTTCTGGACCACCTCTTCGACCAGTAACGTCTCGGTGGTCAACAACAACGCGGCGATCGAAGCCGCGCTTTCCAACGCGGAGCGGGTGACCTTCAGGGGGTCGATGACGCCGAAGTCCGTCATGTCGCCGTACTGCCCGGTCAAAGCGTTGAACCCGTGACCAGCCGGTCCTTCCGCCACGCGGGGCAGCACTTCCTCCGCGGCGTAACCCGCATTGATCGCGATCCAACGCAGCGGCTCGGACAACGACCGCCGCACGATCTCGTACCCGAGGGCGACGTCCCCGGAAAGACCGGCCTCGTCCACGTCTCGAGCCGCCTGCACGAGAGCCGTACCTCCGCCGGGCAAGATCCCCTCTTCGATAGCCGCCCGCGTGGCCGATACGGAGTCCTCCACGCGATGCTGCTTCTCCTTGAGCTCCACGCCGGTGGCAGCACCCACCGACAGAACGGCCACGCTGCCGGACAAGCGCGCGATCCGCTCTTGCAGCGAATCCTGATCGTGCTCGTTCTCGGCCCTGGCGAACTCCCGCTTGAGCTGCTCGATGCGCGCCACCACGCTGCTCTCGTCGCCGGCCCCACCGACGATGGTCGTGCTCTCGGCGGTAACCGTGATCTTGCCGCACCGGCCGAGATGCTCCAGCCGGACGTTCTCGAGCTGGAGACCGGCATCGCGAGTCACCACTCTCCCACCGCAGAGCGCGGCGACGTCCTCCAACTGCGCCAGGCGCCGATGTCCGAACCCAGGAGAACGCACCGCCACCGATTTGAACGTGCCGTGCACGTTGTTGGTCACCAGCATGCCCAGCGGCGGTCCCTGCACGTCCTCCGCGACCACTACCAAGGGCCGACCGCTCCGCGTCACCTGTTCGAGAACCGGCATCAGCGTCTGGACGTGGGTGATCTTCTCGTTCGTCAGGAGGATGTAGGGGTCCTCGAAGACCGTCTCCATTCTGGTCTCGTCGGTCACCATGTACGGCGAGATGTATCCGTGGTCAAATTCCAGGCCGTCGATGAAGTCGACGTCGATCCCGAAGCTCGGCGACTCCTCGACGGTGACCACTCCGGTCGTCCCGACCCGGTCCATCGCCACCGCGATCAGCTCTCCGACCTCGACATCGTTGTTCGCCGAAAGCGTGGCCACGTGCGCCAGGGAGTCTCTGCCGCCGACGGGGCGAGCAGCCCGCCCGAGCACCTCCACGACCGCGTTCGCCGCCCGCTGGATGCCTTGCTTGAGCAGCATCGGGTTCGCACCCTCGTCGACCGCCTGCAGACCCTCCCGCACGAGAGCCTGCGCCAGCACCGTAGCGGTGGTGGTTCCGTCGCCGGCGACACCATTGGTCTTGTTGGCCACCTCTTTGACCAGCTGCGCCCCCATGTTCGCGAACGGATCCCGCAACTGGATCTCGCGTGCGATGGTTACCCCGTCGTTGGTAATGCTGGGCGGCCCGGTCAATTTCTCGATCACCGCGTTGCGGCCTTTGGGGCCGAGCGTCACCTTCACGGCATCGGCCAGCGCGTTCACGCCGTACTCGAGCAGCTGCCGTGCCTCTACGTTGAAACGCAATTCCTTGGCCATGCTTCGTCCTTCCGCATGAGTGTGAATCGTCGCGGTTCAGTTTCGAAAAGACGTGTGCAGTTCCTCAGTGGACCTGTGCGTCCACTGCGATTCTGGTTCCTGCTGGATGGTCGACGACCTCCGCACGAGCGATCACACGGAACATCTCCCGGTCGTGCCGCTCCGTACCCGGCTGCTCCGGACAGTCCAACACCCATCCCGATTCGCCGACGAGCCCTGCCATCGCGCTGGCAACGCAGCTACCGTGCGGGACCGGTTCCGGCCGCCACACTTCGAATGCCGGACGGTAGGGCTTGACGTGCAACGCCACACCATCGAGTTCAGGCACGGAACTCAAGACTCTCTTGACCCGGCCGAGAATTCCGGTGCTCCGTACGAGCTCGGCAGGCACGCGCAGCAGCACCCGCAACACAGACCCATTGACAGACACGGCGGTGACGAACCCGGTAGCAGCTGGCGCTTCTTTCTCCCCGGTTGGACTGATTCCGTCCAGCGAACACCAGACCGTACTCAACAGACGACTTTCGGACTGCCGTTCCATCCCGCAATACCTCCCTCCGACCGATCTCCGGACGAGCACTGCTCCCGGCGGGAGCCCGCTCGCCCAGAGCGGGAATCGGACCCGGCTACCGAATCGGCTCCAGGTCGAAATCGATGTACTCGGCAGCGTCCTCGGGATTCGCGAACAGCACCGTCTTGTCGTCCAGGTGCACCATGCGTCCGTAGTGCGTCGACATGATCTCCTCGAAATCGGACTGATCGAACTCGAACCCGATCTCGTCCGCGATCTCGTCGAAGTCAAATACCAGCGTCCCTTTGCCGTCCACCCGGATCATCGAGGGAAGGTGGTCGACCTGGACGTCCGCCTTGCGCGCCATCACCTCCGCGACGACGTGTCCGTTCTGGTTGTTCATCAACGTCACACCGCACATGTTGGATGCGGTCTTGTTCGCCGTGAACGCGTTGCCGGAACGATTGCTCACTTGACCCACTCCTTCGATTCGGCCAGCCCCAGTCCTTGGAGAATTTCGTCGAATCCGCGACGGGCTTCTTCCCACGAATCGGCGAACGTGACGACCTTTTCCTGCGGTTGCGACCAGATCGGCTGGAGTTCCCGCGCCGCGTTACCGCACTTCGGGGCCCACTTCTCGACCCAGTCCCGCAGCACGCGCTTGTTGTCGGCGCCGTGCTCCGCGTCATCCGCGAGCATGGCGAACAGCGCGCGGGTATACCGGAGGTCCCGCTCGTAGTCGTTCTCCCCGGCACCCACCACCGAAGGCGTGACGTAATCGCCGTTACGGGCTGCGATCTGCATGACCAATTGACTGCGGAAGAGGACTCCGACCAGCGCTTCATAGACGATGTTCGTCGCGAACAACGCCTCTGCCCAATCTTCGATCGCGGTCAGTTCCTCCACCACCTCCCGGACCGGTTGCCACACGGGTTCGTCGTGCCATACCGACCGGTGGGCGGCCCCGTCGAACTCCAAAGCGGCATCGCTCAGATCGAGGTTGTAGAGCGCGAGGTCCTGGGCGAATCGGAGCTTGTGCGCGCTGTTGACCGCCATGGCGTTGTTGATCATATTGGTTGGACCGGACCGCTGGGCGGCGACGAACACGTGCATACCCAGACCGTTCTCCGCATGCATCCAAGCACCCAAGTGCCGTTCGACGAACCGCAACCAGCCTCGCGACCAGCCCCGGTATGCGCCGGCCTTTTTGGCGTTCTCCAGGTTCTGCTGAACCTGCCGTACAACGTTCGAGTTGTTCCGGTAGATCGTCTGTTCCCACTCCTGATTGGGATCTCGAAAGGCGTGCCAGTCGCCCGACTTCAGCGCGGTCCAGTCCTTCGGGTAGCCGCCGATCCCATCCGCGAATCCGTAGATCCACCCCTGGCTCAGGTGCCGTTCGGGATCCGGCTGCACGTCGAAGGTGACGTCCTCGTACATGGTTGCCCGCATTTTCTGCGGCGTGAAGTAGTTGTAGGCCCGACTACCGGAGCTCGGAAATTCCAGCGCACCGGCCTCGGCGTCGGTGAATTCCGGTTTCGGGAAGCTGCGTTTCTGCTGTGTCGTCATGGAGGCACTTCCTCTTGGTCGGACAGGTCGACCGGGCGCGTACAGCTCAATCGGCCGCGGCCGACACGGTGAACTTGTCGTAGAAGATCTGTTCCTGCGGTACCGCCCGCAGTTCGCACATGCCCAGCCCTGCATCGATCATGGGCGGTGGGCCGCACATGTAAACGTCGGCGTCAGCCAGTCCGGGTTCGCTCTCATCGGCTACATCGGTGACCATTCCGTGGCGCACGCCGGGAAGCACGGTTTCCTCATCACCCGGCTCGGACAGGCAGGGCACGAAAGAGAAACCGGAAATCCTCGCTCCGAGCTCCCGCATCTCGTCCAGGCAGAACAGGTCCGCCCCCGTCCGCGCGCCGTAGTAGAAGACGACTTCGCGGTCGAAATCGTCCTTTGCCGCGATCTGCCGGAGTACCGACAGGATTGGAGCCATTCCGGCGCCACCGCCGATGAAGACGAGCTTGCGGTCAGAATCAACCCGCAGGGTGAAAGCTCCGTACGGGCCGGTGACCGGCAAGGAGTCGCCCACGGCGAGCTCCGAGTCGAGCAAGCTCGAGAATCGCCCACCCGGATAGCGCTTGATGATGAACTCCAGCTCCGAATCACTGCTCATCGGTAAGTTCGCCATCGAGAACGACCGGTGCTCGTCGGATCCGGGTACCGCTATGTCCACGTACTGTCCGGGATGGAACTTGAATTCCTCGGAGCCCGACACGGAGAGCCGCAACATCGTGATGTCATGGGTCAGCCGGGTCAGTGCGGTGATCCTCGTGGAAATCGTCACCACCGGGAGCCCGGCCCGAATCATGTCTTCGTCGTAGTTGATGAGTTCGATGTCGAGGTCGCTGTAGGCGTGGGAACGGCACAGCAGGACGTATCCCTCGTCGCTCTCGTAGTCGGCGAGCGCGAACGTCGAATAGCGCCCCATCTGCAAGTCGCCGTCCAGCAGGAAGGACTTGCACGCGGAGCACTGCCCCTCCTTGCAACCGTGCATGAGCATGACGCCCTGCCGGAACGCTGCATCCAGCACGGTTTCGTCCTCTTGCGCCTCGATCTCGATGTCCACGGGGTCGAAACGGATGCGATGGGCATCTCCCATGAACGTCACTTCCTCTCATTCGCGGCACGCACGAGGGCGCACCGCACCGGAAAGTGGGCTGGGTGGAAGCGGCCGGAGAGATGGACTCGGCCGCTTCCACCCGGGCTTCAGGAGCTCACGTTCGGGTTCGCGCGGTAGGCGGCCACGTGCGCTTCCCGCTGCGCGTCGGTCATCTCGTTGAGATTGATGTTCGGGCTACCGAACTCGATCCCGCGAATGTCATCGAGAGTCCAGAGCTTGCTCTGATCGTCCAGGTCCAGATGCGGCTGCGGAACGAGAGTCCTTCCGTCGTCGCGGACGTAACCGAGGTCCTTGACCACTTCCGCGAGGTCCCAACCGTGGTAGAGGCTCTCCCACTCGCGCTTGCCGGTGAGCCGCCCCATATTGGGTGTCTCTCTGCCTTCGTAGGTCTGCCGGAACGCGACCGCGTCGGTCCAGTGACAGGTCTCGGAGCAGTAGGTACGCCACTGGTCGTCGACCTTGTCCACCACCATGTCCTCGCGCACCAGGCAGGGCACCATGCAGGTCCAGCAACGGTGCGGGTACTCGTAGCCGACGTCCTCGAAAGCGATCGGCTTGTTCCGGCCCGGATAGCGCAGCCGGTTGTAGTTCTCCCACCACTTGCCGAACTGGTCGTACCAACCCGGGTACTTCTCCTCGAACCATTCGAAGTCCGCATCGGTCATCGGGTCGATACGCCAGTAGTTCACTGGCCATCCCGTCGCGAAGAACTGGGCGACCCGGTGCACGTAGAACTTGTCGACGATCCGGCTCCAGGACTCCTCGACCAGGTCGTGCGGGATCTCCAGTCCGTACTTTTCCAGCGGCAGCAAGTAGCTGCGGTAGTAGTCGTCGTAGATCCACCGCCGCCACATCTCGGCGTAGCTGTCCCGGTCCTTGCGCCGATCCTTCGATCCGTACTCGATGAACGTTCCGATCGCGGCGTCAACCACGCAGTGGTTGTTCCACCACGCGTACCGCAAGTCCCGTTCGAGCAGCTTGCGGTTGTCCTCATCGGCCAGCGCCATCAGTAGGATCGAATATCCGTTGCTGATGTGTCGGGACTCGTCGGACTGCACCGAGTGGAACACGGTCGGGAGGAGGTAGTCACCGTTGGCGGCGGCTTCCGATGGCATGGCGACGAACAGCGTGTTGGTGAACGCGGTTTCGGCCACGACCGTGAGGTAGATGTTCGCCGCCGTCACCGCATCGCCGGTGATGAACCCTTCTCCGAACTGGCGACCGATCGTGCCCGCGTAGTTGTTCGAGAACGCCTTCTCACTGATGTCGAAGCCCGCGGGGTCGATGTAGTGGTTCATGTACAGGCGCTTGAGGTTCATCTGGATCGTCGAGTGCCGAACCTCGTCGATCATCTGCACGGCCAGTCCGTTGTGGATTTGCGGATTGGGCACGGCATCAATGGCCATCGGCATCGCACGTGCTGCCGAGATCTCCGGGAACGGGATGATCGAGAGGAAGAGCTTCTGCCACTCCATCCAGCGCTGCTGGACCTGACGGAACATGTTCCCCCGGATGGCCCCGTCCATCGCGCCGTAGACCCTGCCGTCCTTCTCCTCCTCCATGGGGAAATACGACCGGAGAATCTGCTTGAGCGGGTCCTTTTTCGGGGACTTGTCGAACTTGTAGTCCGTTCCGAACCGTTTGGCCGGGGTGGCGAACGTAGGCTCCCAGGACAGTTCCGTGATCTTCTTGTGCGCCTTGCTCAAACTCTGTCGGCTCACGAGCTGCCTCCTGCGTGTCACGTCTTCCCGGAAAGGTCGTCGCGGCGCCGGGATGACCAGAATCACACCTCGAACAGCAGCTCTTGTTCATCTCAATATGAGACACTTGTTTCGGGCGCTCTGTGTTGTTGTGATGGGTGCGTGTTGTGGTCCGTTCGGTCCGGCCACAACCCTCGGCCGACCGAGGAGGCACACCGCCCATGGAGGAGCACACGAATCCGTCCCGTGCTTCGCACCGGATGACCACGACCACGGGTGAATCCGAGACCGTCGTCCAAGCCCGTGAACGCTTTCTCGACTGCCGCCACGTCGAATCCGACGCCGTCCGGGGTCCGATCCTCGCCTCCTGGCAACGGTGCGCCGAGGCGGAGGTGACCGTCGACCGCCTCGACGCGCCCTTCCACGAAGACCTCGATACGCAGGGACGGCTGGCGCACCATGCCACCTTGGTTCTGGACCGGGTGCGCGACCAACTCGCCGACCAGCCGGTCAGCGTGGTTCTCACCGACGCACGTGGTTGCGTGCTCGCCAGGCGAACGGGAACCCACGGCCTCCGGGACCACCTGGATCAAGTCCTCCTCGCACCCGGTTTCAGCTATGCCGAGCACTTCGTGGGCACCAATGGCATCGGGACCGCGCTGGAAGGTCGCCGCGCAACCTACGTGTACCAGCGCGAGCACTACACCGACCAGCTCGGAGAACTCGCCTGCGCCGGAGTTCCGGTGCACGACCCGTTGTCCGGTCAAGTGGCCGGTGTCCTGGATCTGACTTGCTGGGCTGAGGACGCCAACCCGCTCCTGATGGCCATGGCACGGAGTGCTGCCCACGACATCGAGTCGATCATGCTCGGTCAGGCCCGCGGACGGGAACTCGCGCTGTTGCACGAGTACCGCCAGGCCTCGGCCCGATGCGTCGAACCGGTGCTGGCGTTCAGCTCCGACATCCTCATGATGAACGACAAGGCCCGGAACCTGCTGAGCACTGGAGACCAGACCGCTCTGACCGAACACTTCCACACCGTCACCGGAGGAACTCGAAACCCTCCCGCCGAGATCGAACTACCGAGCGGTATGCGGTGCCGCGTCCATGTCAACCAGGTTCGCTACGAGGCGGCGGTCGCCGGGAGCGTGGTGCGTGTGGAGTTGCGGGAGGCACCGCGAGTGACCCGGCCAGCTCCCCGCACTCAACCCGCGTTGCCGGGCATCATCGGCACCGGCCCGATGTGGGACAAGTGCTGTCGTCAGTTGAACCATCACTTCGACGACCACACCCCGGTCGTGCTGGAAGGCGAACGCGGCACCGGCAAACTCGCCCTGCTGAGAGCGATGCAGCAGCACCACAAGCCCACCGGGCGGTTACGGGTCTTCGACCTCGCGGAAGCCTCCGCCACGCACGAGTGGATCGACGAATTCGCGAGCGAGCTCGTCAGCGATGACACGACGGTCGTGCTCCGTCACCTGGACAAGCTGCCCGCGCACGGATGCACCCGGGTCGATCAGGTCCTCCGCCAGCACCGC
This sequence comes from Parasphingorhabdus pacifica, assembly GCF_054779195.1. NCBI lineage: Bacteria > Pseudomonadati > Pseudomonadota > Alphaproteobacteria > Sphingomonadales > Sphingorhabdaceae > Parasphingorhabdus > Parasphingorhabdus pacifica. Next base: position 289,854 of record NZ_BAAGYS010000008.1, on the reverse strand, counting down.
GGCGGCGGAGCGCTCGTCACCGCGACTCTCAGCGCTCGCGAGAACCACTCCAAGCTGACCTCCGTACTCCAGCACCTCGCGCACACCGTGGAGGTGCCTCCACTACGTCACCACATCGAGGATGTTGAAGGCCTCGTCGATCTGTTCGTGCGTCAGGCTACAAAGGGCACCGGCCCAACGTTCGCGCCCGAGGCGATGCGCGCACTCCTTCGGGGCAATTGGCCGGGCAACATCGCCCAGTTGCACCGGGTCGTCCTGCACTCGCTCAAACGCACCCGGGCCGGGGTGATCGCGCTCGAGGATCTCCCACCCGAGTGCCGGAGCCAAAACCGGCGCGTGCTGACCCCGATCGAATCTATGGAACGGGACGCCATCGTGCGGAGCCTCGCCGAAAACGGGGGGAATCGCGCGAGGGCCGCTCGGACGCTGGGGATCTCCCGAGCCACGATCTACCGCCGCATCAACGAGTACGGCATCGACCTCACCGAGATGTGACTCGCTCCGCACGTAGGCGATCCACCCCATGCTCAACGAGGCGCCAACGACATTCCGGGGCTTTCCCGCAACACCGGTTCGACCTCGTCGAAGCGCAACGGTCTCGGCATGGGATAGCACTTGCGGCGGATCCTGTACAGGTCGCGATGTGCCCGGACCAGACCGGCGAAATCGCGAGGAAAGGCCGATTCGTCCACACCGACCAACGAGCCGACCTTGCCCGCCCTCGCGGCCACGCGCAGCCACTCCTCGATGCCCGCCAGCCCGATGGACTCGACACCGTGGGGGAACAGCAGGATCCGAATCTCCTCGGGCTCGCCGGTGGCATCCAAGTGCTCGCAAAGATTCTGCCGGGACTGCTCGGCGTCATCCAGTACGGCATGGACCCGCTGCGCAGCGCCCACCACGGTTCCACGGGGACGAAGCATTCGGCCAACAAGCGGCCGGCCGGTATTCCACGATGCCTGTACCACCGGCGATAGATCTCGGCTACCGCCGGGCTCACTGCTCAGGATGCTCGAAGCGCAGGCGGCGCACCGCGGACCCGGACCGATCGTCGAACTCCGTCAGGTCGTCCAGCAGTGACCGGTCGAAGCCCCACTCGGCTTCCGGGCTCTTGCCGTCCGCCTCCGGCGGGTCCCGATCGGACGGCCTGCGCGGCAGCGAGCGGGCCCGCGGATCGGTGGTCGGCCCCACGAGTACGAGGCTGCGAACGCGTCCCGGGTTCCGCAACGCCGCTTCCACTGCGACCTGACACCCGAAGGAGCATCCGAGCAGGTGCGCCTCGGGGATGTCCGCCGCGTCCAGCCAGTCGACGAGCCAATCCGCGAGCGCGTTCACGGTCGGTGGCCCGGCCAACCCCGCGCTGCGGCCGAATCCGGGCAAGTCCAGCGCCCACGTGCCCGTCGTCCAGCCAAGGCTTCGAGCAGAGGCCGGAACTCGCGGCTCGAGACACCGGCGCTGTGCAGGCGGGTCACCGGCGGGGACGGACCCGCCACCCGGTTGCCGCGACTCGGCCCGCCGGCACTCGACGGTGATCCGCTCCGGAACGAGCGACTCCCGCCGTCCGGTCACCCTCCCGAGCTCACCTCGGTGACGGCCGCGTCGATGCGGCGTGCCAGTTGCAGGTCGAGCTCGGTCACCGCCTCCAACGACCAGGTCCGAAGCGAGAACAGGATGCCGTCATCCCGCTCGTCGATCGACGCGTGGTGGGAAAGCTCCTTCTCGGCGGCCTTCACCTGAGTCATCAGCGGCGAGAACCGGTCCTTCGGCAGCCCGACAAGCCTGCTGATCTGCTCGGTCGTCCCGGACCAGTCCACGAGTTCGCCGAGAGCCCGGGAGAGCTCGTCGGAGTCCAGTGGTCGTGGACGGGCCTCGGCTTCGGCGGCAGCCCAATCCGGTGGTGGTCCGTGTCCGGGAGCCTCGAACATCCCGATGATTTCCGAAGGCAGCCGGTGGCGCAGCGACTCTGCGAGCGAACTCTCGTCCGCCGCGAGTTCGGACAGCACCGCCTGCGTCAGGTAGCGGCCGCGCTCGGGTGAAACTCCTGCCTTTCGCGCGACTTCGGCGACCAGTTCACCTTCGCTGTCGACCGCTCCCACCGCCGAGCGGTCCCAGTGCACCTTCTCGCTGATCTTCCCCGGCAGCACCGTAGCCAGTTGCTGCTGGTCGACACCGTCCAGATACCCTGCGATGACCTCGATGACGTTCACCGCCGTGTGCCGGGCATCCTCCGCAGCGGGCAGGTCCGCCCGTTCCCGCACACCATCGACGAACTGCTGGTACCGGATCGCCATCGGTCCCCCTCGCCGCATCGGGTCCGTCGTGCCAACCAGTGGTGCTACCCATCCGCGCTCGTCGGGAAACCGTTCACCGGTGTCCTACGGCGAAGCCCGACTCCGCCGCCCGTGGTCGTGGAACGCCTTGCGAAGGACCTGCCACATCTCGCGCACCTCCTCGCCCGCGGCCACGTCCGCACCCGAAGCCACATGTGACGAGACGGCACCGGCCAGCGAACTCAGTTCCGCACCGCCGGAGATGCTCTCCAAGCCCGCCAGACTCGCCTGCACCCGCGCGTCACGCATTCGGGCGCGGGTCACCGCCGTGGTGTGCGGGCCGATCTTGTCGGGGTCCATCTCGACCAGCTCGCGCAACCAACGAACGATGCCCGCATTCGTAGCTTCGAGATAGAAGATGCTCTCGATCAAGCGCTCGTGCCGGGAGCGGGCGGCAGTTGGCCCCGGATCCACGCCCTCGGCAGGTTCCCAGAACCTGGTGCCCAGTGCCGCGAGTGAATCCTGCGTTCTGCGGTCCCGTTCACGGGAGTCGGCGATGCGATCCTTCGCCCGGTCCCAACGCCTGCGCGAATCGGCTTCCCGCGACTGCCGGACCGACTCGACCTGCGTCCGGCTCCGGCCCCGCGTCCGTTCGCGAACGTCGAACGTACCCGCTTCGCGCTGCTTGTCGTACCACTCCGAGTAGGACAACGTGGCTTTCGGCGGCGGCTTGGGCACGCCACCGCGCCCCAACCATCGCCCCAGCCGCTCCTTGAGCCACGTTGCACGGTCCTGACCGGTTCGCTCGCTGCTGGGGTCGGTCTTTCCGGTGAGCGGATTCGTCTGCACCGCGTGCTCGAGGCAGTCCACGCTCCAATTCGCCCGGAAGAACCGCCCGACGAGTCCGAGCAGCTCCTGGTCGGTGATGTCTTCCCACCGCATGTCCTGCCGCAACAGTCGTGTCGCGGCGTGCTCCTGCTCCGCGGACTCGGGCACGACGCTGCGCGGCCACTCCCGCCCGCGCATCCGCGGGGCCACGCCCGTCGCGGGGGTCACCGACTGCTGGGAGCTGGTTCCCGTGTCGGCATCGACCGGCGCGCTCAGCGGGTGTCCGTCTCTGGCCCGCCACTGGTTGAGTCGGTAGCGCACCCAGTCGAGTCTGCGCGAGGTCCGCACGTGGGGATGCGCCGCACCGTCCGGCCTGCTGCGCAGTGCGTGCAGCAGCGCGTCCACGCACCAGTCGGCGTCGAAGAACGGATCGAGCTCCCGGCACAGCTGGTCATCGGCGATCTCCCCGCGCCATCCCTCCATGGTGGCGACCGCCCCGCTGGCGTCCATTCGTGCTTGTCCGTAGCGGGGGACGACGCGTCCGGGCCAATGCTGCGTCATCATTCGCCCAGTTCCTGCCGCCGTTCCTGCTCCGATCTCCCGCCACCCTACCGAGCAGGACACCTGCCCGTACAACAACGGGCCGCTCCACACGCGCGAACGCACGGCCGGTCACCCGAAGTGCGCGGGCGGTTCCCGAGAGCGATCGCGTCCGCTGACACCGCGCACCACGCCCGCAGCCGTGCGGGGCCGGACTGTGACACCCGGCCCCGCACGGCCACCGCCGCACACTTCCGGAGCGGGAACGCCTCGGATCGCCTCGTCGGCGATTCCGCACGCGCGAACACGACGCGACGAGACCGTGGCGGGTCTCCCGGAGCGGCACCTCGTGGCCATCAGCCCGACACCCACAACTGATGACGGTCCGCGATGTTCCCGACATTCCGGACAGCACCCCCAGACGCTGTCCGGAACCGCGACGGTGGTCGACACGATCGGCGAAGTGGCGCGCTCCGCTCGAGTGTGTCTCCTTGCAACACCACTCAACAGCACCCGAACGACCCGAACAAGGTCGATCTTGCACAGTGAGGATCCCGAACGGTACGAAAGCGCTGCATCAGGGAGGAGCACCTCCCGCTAGCGCGTGGTTGAGCGCCGGGAACCCCGTTCCGTCGAGCGCACGCAGGGCGAAATAGGCCGAATAGCGCGCCGAAGGACCGTGCAACAGGGACCTGCCGAGCAAGTGCTCGATTCGCAGGAGCCGCTTCCGCACTCCCGACCCCGAGATGCCGAGGGCCGTCGCGGTCGCGTCCAGTCGCGCGTTGCACTTCAGCCAAGCCCGCAGCGTCTCCAACAGCTCGCGGGTGTCCTCGGACAGCAAGGGCCCGAGCTGGTGTTCGGCCCACAGGCGCACCGCAGGCGCCTCGAACAGTGCGCCCACACTCCGATCCCCACCTTCGGACCGCGATTTGGGCAGGTCACGCATCCGCAACGCCAGCTGGAGCATCGACTGGGTCCCGAGGTCCCGCGGATCGCACCCCAGCAACCACTCCAGCCTCGAGAGCCGAAGAGCCAACGTGTTGCGGTGGATCTTCAGTTGCCGGGCGGCGCGGTGGTGGAAGTTCAACCAGGACCCGAGCGTAACCACGAGCTCGTCGGAATCCGGATCCTGCGGACGCTCCGGTACGTAGTCCAGCAACGGAGCGAGCAGACGCCGAGACCACCTCTGCCCGGCGGGGCGGAGCAACGCGGCCAGCTCCGCCCGCGGGTTGAACACCGCGTAGCGCTCCGCGCTCTCCCTGGCGGTGGTCAGCGCGTGGAAAGCCTGTTCATACCCAACCGCGACATCGCGGAGCGCAACCACCCTGCTCGCGCCCACCCGCATCTCCCCCCGCTGACCGGCCAGGCACCGGACGCGGCTCTCCACCGCTTCCGGCAGTTCGGTGACGTCTTCGACGCCGGGCGCCACCACGATGATGTGTCCGGTGTAAACCGGGCACCGCACGATCCAAGCCTGCCCGTGCGCCGCCTCGTCGAGCCGAGCGGCCACCACATCGCGCACACTCGGTTTCGACTCCACGACGAATACCCGACACGGATCGGGCAGACCGGGTCCGAGTGTCGCGGCGACCCTGGCAGCGCCGCCACGGTCACCCAACATCAACAGGTGTAGCACCGCTTCTCTGGTTTGGGTGTCCGCCAGGTCCATCCGGTGGCGGTTGCGGCGGGTCTCCTCTATCTGCCAACACAGCCAGAGCAATCGGGTGGCGTCGCGCACCAGACCGTCGCTGTCGGGCTCCTCGGCCAGGACGACGAGCACCGGCACGTCCGTTCCCGGACCGATCGATGTCGTCCGAATCCACTTGCCCCGGTAGCGGACACCGCTGGTGGGCGTCCGGCCCGACCTGATCCGTTCGAGGTCACAGGTCGCTTCCGCGAACACTTCCGGCTCCAGCGCGGGAAACGCGTGGAGTATCCGGTCGTCGGCACCCAACAGAGCTGCCTGCCCGTTGAGGCACCGCGCCACCGAGCGCACGAGACGTTTCATGCCGTCGGGCCGGATCGCCTCGTCGTGCATGCGACGGAGGTCGGCGAGGTGAGAGGTCGGGTCCTGCTCGCGTGCCGATCCCCTCTCCTGCTCGGCCGCCATACGACCTCCTCTCTCGTCACACCGACCGTTCGAACACCAGGCTCGACCTCGATACGGTACTCAGAGGTCTGCGGAACCGGGTATTGCCCGCGATGTTCACCCGTCCCCCGCAGTCGACGGCACTCTCGACCGCATGAATGCGCCCCGAGGCCATCGGCGAATCGCACCGTTCGAGCACGTCCCACCTCGGGTACCGCGCGTCAGACGTGATCGTTCTCCGCCCGCACCACGACCACCGGGCAGGTCGCGTGATGTAGCACACCGTTGGTCACCGAACCGAGGTGCAGTGCGGGAAACCTCGTCCTTCCCCGACTACCCACCACGATCAGTTGCGCGGAGTTCCCCGCGGTGGTCAGCGCTGTTACGGGGTGATCCCGGTGGACCACCTGTTCGATCGACACGTCGGGATAGTTCTCCCGCGAACCGGCCAACCCCTCCGCCAGGGTCCGCTGCTCCCGCTCCTGCATCTGATTCCAGTCCAGGAGTGGGGAGATCACCATTTCGGCGTGCTCGGTCTCCGAAGCACGCCAGGTGTGCACCGCGACGAGGTCCACACCACGCTCCGACGCGGCCCGCAGGGCGAACTCCAACGTCGCCTCGTCCGGGGCGCCACCCGCGATGCCCACCACCACAGGGGCGTGCCGCAGCGTGATCTCGTCGAGCTCGCGCCCGCGCACCACCGCGACCGGGCAACTCGCCCTGGACGCGAGGACGGTGCTGACCGACCCCAGCACGAGTCCTCGGAATCCACCCATGCCACGGGATCCGACGACGACCAGTTGAGCTTCCGCGGAGGATGCGACGAGTGCGTCGGCGGGCTCACCACTGAGCACCTCGGCGCTGAGGACGGCCACTTCGGGGTCGAGTTCGTGACAGCGCTCCTCCGCGGTCGTCAACACTCGCCCCAACGCCTCCCGCTGGGCCCGGAAAGCGGCCACCGAAACCAGCCGCAGCGGGGCGTGACGCACCCCGCACTCCCGTACCGCCCAGTCCAGCGCACGCAGGGAGTTCGCGGACGAATCCAACCCGGCGACAACCGGCGCCTTCGACCTGGGTGTGCTCATCGCGACCTCTCCCGGCTCACACGCACCACGAGCGCTACCGCTGCCAGATGTACCCGGTGGGTTCCGAGATCGCACCTCGCCCGCCGTCCGCACCCGGCTAGGTCCGCGTCCGCCGAGGCCCACCTCACCGCCCAAGAGGACCGCTAGGCTGCGGGACGATGCGACGCAAGCTCAGACCCCCGGTACCGCAGCGGTACGGCGTGGACGCCGTGCGGCTCAAGCTACCTACTGCTGGGGCGTGGGAGACGATCCGCGACCACCTCCTCGACCGACTGCCCAAGATCGCTCCCGAACGCCTCGATCTGATGTTCCGCGAACAACGCATCGTCGACCTGCACGGCTCGCTCCCACCGGAGGCCCCGTTCGTGCCGAACTCGTTCGTGTGGCTCCACCGCGACCTCCCCGACGAGGTCCCGGTACCGTTCGAGGTCAACGTGGTCCACCGGGACGAGGCCCTGCTGGTCGTGGACAAGCCACACTTCCTCGCAACCACACCGCGCGGAGGCCACGTGGCGGAGACCGCGCTCGTGCGGTTGCGCCGCCGACTGGACCTTCCGGACCTGAGTCCGGCCCACCGACTGGATCGACCCACCGCGGGTCTGGTGATGTTCGTGGTCCGCCCCGAGCACCGGGGTGCCTATCAGACCTTGTTCCACGACCGGATGGTGCACAAGGAGTACGAGGCCATCGCACCCGTCGACGCGGGCCTCGAAACGCCCCGCACCGTGCGGAGCCGGATCGTCAAGGAGCGCGGGGTCATCGCCGCCCAGGAGCTCCCCGGCGAGGCGAACAGCGAAACCGTCGTACGGCTTGATGAACGACAGGGCTCCCTCGGGCGTTACCGGCTGCTGCCGCGAACCGGACGCACCCACCAGCTCCGGGTCCACATGAACAGCCTCGGCATCCCGATCATCGGCGACGACTTCTACCCGGTGCTCACCGAACGCGCGCACGACGATTTCTCCCGACCGCTCCAACTGCTGGCCAAGACCCTCGAGTTCACCGACCCGCTCAGCGGTGAACAGCGCCGATTCGAAAGCGGTCTGCGGTTGCGGGCGTGGACCGATTTCGAGTCGTGGTCACGCAGGGCTACCGGAACGGGTTGACGCTGACCGGACGACGTCGGTAATGGCGAGAAGGATGCTCCGGTAGGTCCGGCCACTGCCGATCGGAAACGGGAACTCCGAGTCCTCGTGTTCGCCCGATCCCGCTCTCCGACTCGTACGTCCGATTCGGACAGTCGATGCTCATCCACCAGCAGGGAGGCGCCGGGCGCCAAGCGGTCTCCGCACGTTCCGACTTCTCCGAGCAAGAACGTGCTTTTCGGTTCGACCGCGGGTATCCGCTCGTCCGGGCACTGGCCGTGGTGTCGCACACGACTCACGTGTTCACACGGAACGACGCTTCCACCGATGTGATCCAGGCGGTATGTTCCTGCCGCGCAACCAAGATCTTCTTCTTCGGCCGAACGATCACAGACGCACCGGACCCGTCCGGATCCCCCGCTGAAAGAGAGCAGATGCAGCACTCCCCGGCACGCGGCGAGATCGAGAACACGCTCAACCGGTACGCGCTCGGATACGACGAAGGCGACCTCGACCTGGTAGCCGACACCCTCACCGAAGGAGCGGCCCTGTCGATGCGGGTCGGCGGCGGCGAACTCGTCGGACCGTTCGAGGGGCGCGAAACCATCCTGGAACTGTTCCGTGAGACCGCGAAGTCCCAGGAAGGCCAGCAGCGGCGGCACATCACCAGCAACGTCCTCGTCGACGTGCACGACGGCAGCGCCACGAGCCTGTCCTACGTGACCATCTTCGCCGCGGCGGACGGCGGTCTGCGCGCGGTCTCCACCGGCAAGTACGAGGACGAACTCGTCCGGACGGACGGCGGTTGGAGGTTCACCCACCGCCACCTCGTCCTCGATCTGCCGTACTGAGGGCGCCCATGACGAGCAATCAGGGTCTGATCCCGGCCAAGTGGGCGGCGCTGACCCCGAACGCGCAGGCACTCCACGACGTTCCGGGCAACCGACGTACGACCTGGTCCCAACTCGACGACAGAGTTCGACGACTGGCCAACGGCCTGCGCGGTTTCGGACTGGACCAAGGTGACCGCGTGGCGGTGCTCAGCAGGAACAGTCTGGAGTTCCAGGAACTGTACTTCGCAGCGGGGCGCGCCGGGCTCGTACTGCAACCGCTGAACTGGCGGCTGGCGACGGCCGAGCTCGCCGGGCTCCTCGACGACGCCGCCCCGAAGGTCGTCATCACCTCCGCCGAATGGCGGGAGGTCGCCGCCGAGCTCCAACATCGCTGTGACGTGGGGACGTGGCTGCAGTTCGGCGAAGACGGCGACGGTAGCTACGAGGACGTGCTGGCGGCCTCCAGCGACGACGAACCGATCTGGTCTTCCGGGATCGGTGATGACGATCCGTTCTTCATCCTCTACACCGGGGGCACCACCGGCCGGAGCAAGGGAGCGGTGCACACGCACCGCAGCGCGGCGATGGGTGGGCTCAACCAGACCGTGGCGGAACGGATCGTCCCCACCGACGTGTACATGATGACCGGCCAGATGTACCACATACCGGTCGTGCTCTCGATGAACTACATGCGGCACGGCTGTCCGCTCGTGTTGCTGAACTTCGAGGCGGAACAGGCACTGCAGGTCATCGAAGCCGAGCGGATCTCCGCGTTCCTCGGCATCACCACGATGCTGAACTGGATGATGGCGGTTCCCGGTTTCGACGGATACGACCTGTCGAGCCTCCGCAACATCCAGTACGGCGGTGGCCCGATGCCTTCCTCGGTCGTCCGCGCAGCGCTGGATTCGTTCCCCTGCACGCTGATCCAGGGCTACGGGCAGACCGAAGGACCGGGAATGACCTTCCTCTCCCAGGAGGACCACGCCGATGCGATCGCGGGCAACCGCCCCGAACGACTGCGTTCGTGCGGACGCGAGGGATTCGCGGGCCGATTGCGGATCGTCGACGAGAGCGGAGCCGACGTTCCGCAGAACGGTCGCGCAACCGGTGAAGTGATCGTCAAGTCCGAAGCCAACATGATCGGCTACTGGAACCGGCCGGATCTGACCCGCAGCACGCTACGGGACGGCTGGATGAGCACCGGCGACCTGGCCACGTGGGACGAGGAACGCTACGTCTACATCGTCGACCGCGCCAAGGACGTGATCATCTCCGGCGGTGAGAACGTCTACAGCGCGCAGGTGGAGGAAGCGGTCGCCACGCACCCGGCGGTGCTGGAATGCGCGGTCATCGGCATCCCGGACGACGAGTTGGGTGAGAACGTGAAGGCCGTCGTGGTACTCAAACCTGGTCAGAGCGCCACCGAGAACGACATCATCGACACCGCCAAGCGGGAGCTCGCCTCCTACCAGAAACCGAAATCGGTCGACTTCGTCGAGAACCTTCCCAAGGCGTCGACGGGCAAGATCATCAAACGCCGGCTGCGCGATCCTCACTGGGCGGACCGGGAGCGCGCGATATGACCGGGGCGAGCGTTCCGGGTGAAGCGGAGCTCTCCGAGCTGGTCGGCACCGAGTTCCCCGGCGGTACGTTCACCTTCGAGCCGTGGTGGGTTCGGTTGGTCAACGACTGCGCCCTCTCTCCTACCACCGACGGAGCAGGCAATCCGGTGTTCGTGTTCCTGGCCGGAACCGCGGCGATGGGGCTTTCCTGGAAGGAACTGTGGGCGTTGTTCGGCGCGCGGGAATCCGATGGCCCGATGGCCGGAGAAACCGACACGACCGTACAAGATCCGCTGCTGGTCGGGGCGACGTATGCGGTCAGCGGCCGGATCGTGTCGGCGCAGCGGAAACGCGGAGCGCGCACCGGCGTGTTCGACCTCGTCGAATACCGCTTGGACCTGCACGACCGGGGTGGGCGCCTCGCCGCGTGGTGCACGAGCTCGATGATCTTTCCGAGGAGGAACCTGTGACCGAAGTGCGGGCCGGTGACGAGCTGCCGCCGTACGAGGTGGACTCGGTCGACCCCGAGAAGATGAAGACGATGTCGGCGCTGATGCAGGACAGCAACCCCCTCCACTACGACGCCGATACCGTGCGTGCGCTGGGCATGGGCGAGAACGTCATCAATCAGGGTCCGCTCAACCAGGCGTACGTCATCTCGATGCTCGGTGCCTTCGCTGGCGGGGTCGACCGGGTTCGAACCATCCGGTTGCGCTATCGGGGCAACGTCTTCGCCGGTGACCGATTGCGTGCCGGTGGCACCGTGATCGAGGTGCGCGAGGAGGGTGGAACCACGGTCGCCGATTGCGAGGTCCACCTCCGAGTCGTCAGCCGTGAGACGGTCCTGTCCGGGACGGCCACCGTGCGGCTGGAAGACGGAGAAGGTTGACCGCCACGACCAGGACCGCGTTCGAACAGCGGCCCGCGCCGGTAGGCGGTCCGCACGGCAAGAGGAAGGCTTGGACACGTGGATCCGCGCACCCAGAAGTTCCGGCTCTCCTACGGTGATTGCGACACCGTGGGTCTCGCCTACTTCGCGATCTACTACCCGTGGATGGAGCGAACCTACAGCTCATGGCTGTTCGACAACGGAATCCGCGCGGGAGAACTCACCGCCGAGTTCGGCGTGGTCGTCGTAGGCGTGCACTCGGAGGCCACCTACGTGCGGCCCGCACGGGTCTTCGACGACCTCGCCTGCGAACTCGCGCTCGACCGACTCGGCAGCTCCTCCTACACGCTGGGGTTCGAGTTCCGGCGCGACGACGAGTTGATCACGTTCGGCAAGATGACCTTCGCCTGCCGCACTCCGGAGCTCGAGAAGTCCCCGATACCGCCGCGCATCCGCGAGCTGCTGGAATCACTACCCGCCACCCCGACGACGGCACCACCGGCCGCGGGTTGACCGCCGGTCACCGGCATGATCACCACAGTTCGTAGAATCGAACAATGGCCTCCTCCGCGACCGACCCCGGCGTGAGCGAAGCGCTGCAGGTCCTACGCCGCACTTTCGGCTACGACACGTTCCGCGGCGACCAGCAGGAGATCGTCGACCACGTCGTCACCGGCGGTGACGCCCTCGTGCTGATGCCCACCGGCGGCGGCAAGTCGCTCTGCTATCAGGTTCCCGCGCTGGTCCGCGAAGGCGTCGGCGTGGTCGTATCGCCGCTCATCGCGCTCATGCAGGATCAGGTGGACGCGCTGCGCACCCTCGGTGTGCGGGCGGGATTCCTCAACTCCACGCAGGATCCCGACCAGCGCCGCGAGGTGGAGGCGGACTTCCTCGCCGGGGAGCTCGACCTGCTGTACCTCGCACCCGAGCGGCTGCGTCTCGAATCCACCATGCAGCTGCTCGACCGAGGGGCGGTCTCGTTGTTCGCCATCGACGAGGCGCACTGCGTCGCGCAGTGGGGGCACGATTTCCGGCCCGACTACCTTGCACTGTCGACGCTCCACGAACGCTGGCCGGAAGTCCCCCGCATCGCGCTGACGGCCACCGCCACCGAGACGACGCGCGCCGAGATCGCGAGTCGCCTCGATCTCGGCAACGCCCGGCACTTCGTGGCGAGCTTCGACCGGCCGAACATCCAGTACAGGATCGTCCAGAAGCGCGAACCCAAGCGGCAGCTGCTGGAACTGCTGCGCGACGAGCATCCGGGCGATTCCGGAATCGTGTACTGCCTCTCTCGCGCGTCCACGGAGAAGACGGCCGCGTTCCTGGTCGACAACGGCATCGAGGCACTGCCGTACCACGCCGGACTCGACGCCCGAACCCGTGCGACGAACCAGGCGCGGTTCCTTCGGGAGGACGGCCTGGTCGTGGTGGCGACCATCGCTTTCGGCATGGGCATCGACAAGCCCGATGTCCGCTTCGTCGCCCACCTGGATCTGCCAAAGTCCGTGGAGGGCTACTACCAGGAGACCGGGCGCGCCGGCCGCGACGGCCTGCCGTCAACGGCATGGTTGGCCTACGGACTGCAGGACGTCGTGCAGCAGCGCAAGATGATCGACACGTCCGATGGCGATGACGCGCATCGCCGCCGACTGGGTGCTCACCTCGACGCGATGCTCGCACTGTGCGAGACGATTCAATGTCGACGCGCACAACTGCTGGCGTACTTCGGCCAGCCCGCTACCGAGTGCGGCAACTGCGACACGTGTCTCGCTCCCCCGGAATCGTGGGACGGCACCATCGCCGCGCAGAAACTCCTGTCGGCCGTCCACCGGCTGCACAACGAACGCAACCAGAAGTTCGGCGCGGGTCAGGTCATCGACATCCTGCTCGGGAAGAACTCACCCAAGGTGACCCAGCACCGGCACGACACGCTGACCGTCTTCGGCGTCGGCACCGAGCTGACCGAGGTCGAATGGCGCGGGGTCGTGCGGCAATTGCTCGCGCAGGGCCTGCTCAGCGTGCAGGGCGACTACGGCACGCTGTCGCTGACCGCCGACAGCGCGGAAGTGCTGCGCAAGGAACGCGAGGTGTTGCTGCGCAAGGAACCCAAGCGCGAGCCGAAGGCCGCCGCACCTCGACGTTCAGCCGGTGTGGCCGAGCTCCCGGTGGAGGCCCAACCGTTGTTCGACGCGCTCCGCGCGTGGCGAGCCGCGACGGCGAAGGAACAAGGCGTGCCAGCCTACGTGATCTTCCACGACGCGACGCTGCGCCAGATCGCCGCGGAGGCTCCGACGACGATGGACCAACTCGGATCCGTGAACGGGGTCGGCGAGACCAAGCTGGCCAAATACGGGCGGGCGATCCTCGACAGCATCGCCGGGGACTGACGCGCCCGAGCGCTCTCGCGCCCCCGGCTGCGGTCCCGAGCGCCGGGGCGCAGGTGTCGAGACCGGAAACCGCGGGTACGCCGATCGAGAACTGCAACCGACTGTTGCGGGAGCTTCGATGAGGGCACTGGCATGGCACGGTCCACGAGACGTTCGGGTGCAAGAGGTGCGGGCGCCCGAGATCGAACAGGACACGGACGCGGTCATTCGGGTGACCACCACCGCGATCTGCGGCTCGGACCTGCACCTCTACGAGGTGCTCGGCCCGTTCCTGGAGGCCGGCGACATCCTCGGTCACGAGGCGATGGGAATCGTCGAGGAAACGGGAGCCGCGGTCGACCACATCCAACCGGGTGATCGGGTTGTCATACCGTTCAACATCTCTTGCGGCCACTGCTGGATGTGCTCGCGCGGATTCTACGCCCAGTGCGAAACGACCCAGGTCCGCGAGCAGGGTTCGGGCGCGGCGCTGTTCGGCTACACGAAGCTCTACGGCCAGATACCCGGTGGGCAAGCACAACGGTTGCGTGTGCCGCAGGCCCACTTCGGTCCGATCAAGGTTCCGCACGGCCCGCCCGACGAACGCTTCATATACCTCTCGGACGTCCTGCCGACCGCGTGGCAGGCGGTGGAGTACGCCGCCATCCCGGAAAAGGGCTCGGTCGCCGTTTTCGGTCTCGGCCCGATCGGCCAGATGTGCACCCGGATCGCCGCACACCGCGGGGCCAGGGTGTTCGGGCTGGATCTCGTTCCGGAACGGCTCGACATGGCCAGCAGGCACGGGATCGAGGTAGTGGACGTCAACGAGCATGCTGATCCGGCGCACGTGCTTCGGAAGATGACCGACGGGCGGGGACCGGACTCCGTGATCGATGCCGTGGGGATGGAGGCGCACGGCTCCCCCGGTGCGGAGTTCGCGCAGAAGGCCGTGACTTCGCTGCCGGACACGGTTGCCGAGCCGATGATGTCCAAGGCAGGAGTGGACCGACTGTCCGTGCTCAACCACTGCATCGACAGCGTCCGACGCAGCGGCACGCTGTCGATCAGCGGGGTCTACGGCGGGATGGCCGATCCGCTTCCGATGCTGACCCTGTTCGACAAGGGAATCCGGGTCAGTGCGGGGCAGGCCCACGTCCGGCGATGGGTGGGTGATCTGCTGCCGCTGGTCGAGGACGAGGACGACCCGCTCGGGGTCCACGACCTCGCCACGCACCGCCTCGCGTTGGACGACGCGGCCCACGGTTACGACATCTTCCAGCGCAAGGCGGATGGGGCCATCAAGGTGCTGCTCGAACCAGGCGCTTAACAGCGGTACACCCGCGCGGAGGGGAGTTTTGATGAGCGGTATGCGCGTAGTCGTCGTCGGAGCGACCGGCAATATCGGTACCAGCGTGTTGCACGCCCTTCGGCGGGATCCGCAGGTAGGCGAGATCGTGGCGCTCTCCCGCCGCGAACCCGACTGGCCGGGCAGCACGGGTTCCGCAGGTGACGCGGGTTCCGCCCGGGAAGTCCGCTGGCAGGACGGAATCCGCTGGAAACGGGCGGACATTCTCGACGCGGATCTCACGGAGCACTTCCTCGCGGCGGATGCGGTGATCCACCTGGCGTGGATCTTCCAGC
Source organism: Parasphingorhabdus pacifica (assembly GCF_054779195.1). NCBI lineage: Bacteria > Pseudomonadati > Pseudomonadota > Alphaproteobacteria > Sphingomonadales > Sphingorhabdaceae > Parasphingorhabdus > Parasphingorhabdus pacifica. The sequence continues at coordinate 274,660 of NZ_BAAGYS010000008.1, read as the reverse complement.
CCACGCACGACCCTGTGACGACCTGGCGCAACAACGTGCTGGGAAGCATCCGGGTGTGCGAAGCGGCGACGGCCGCGCACGTGCCGCATCTCGTGTACGCCTCGTCGGTAGCCGCCTACTCGCCCGGACCGCGGAACCGGGCCGTTGACGAGAACTGGCCGACGCACGGCTGGCCGGGCGCCGCCTACAGCCGGGAAAAGGCCTACGTCGAGCGCTTCCTGGAAGCTTTCGAACTTTCGAACCCGCAGATCGCGGTGACACGGATGCGCACGGCGTTCTGCTTCAAGCGGGAGTCGGCTTCGCAGCAACGCCGGTTGTTCCTCGGCCCGCTGCTGCCCAACAGCCTGGTACGGCCGGATTTGCTGCCCGCCGTGCCGGACCTGCCCGGTCTGCTGTTCCAGGCGGTGCATTCGGACGACGTCGGTGAGGCGTACCGACTCGTCACGCGGACCGCCGCACCAGGCCCGTTCAACATCGCCGCCGACCCGCCGATCGACGCTGCTGTCCTCGCCGAACTCTTCGGGGCCCGCCGGAAGATCCCGCTCCCGCGTGGACCGGTGCGAGCAGCACTCTCGGTGGCGTGGAACCTGCATTTGGTCCCGGCATCGCCTGACCTGTTCGACGCCATGCTGCACCTTCCGGAAATGGACACCGGCCGCGCCCGGTCCACGTTGGACTGGACACCGCGCCATTCGGCAACCGCGGCGATCGCCGAATTCGTGCACGGGTTGCGCGCCTCCGCCGGCGACACGACACCTCCGCTGGCACCGAAGGTACCCGGCGGCAGGCTCCACGAAGTCCGGACCGGTGTTGGCCACAGCCAGTGAATCGGACCCACGAAACTCGGCCCGCGATCGGGACCGGCAGCTGCCGACGCGTTCGGTACCGGATCGCTTCGGAAAGTTTCCCGGATACGGCCGAGTCCGTTCGGCCAACTAGCTCGGATTCGCGAACCGCTTCACCCGGTCGGGCATCGTCGCTGTGCAGGAGCACCTACCAAGGCGGACCGTGGTCCCAACGTTCTTCGCACCACCGGCTCCGCCGGAGATGCCCACAGAGGAGGAACACATGGCGACCGTGGCCGAACACCCAGAAACCGATTCCATCCCGCGACCACGAGATCCGGAGCCCGCACCCCAAACCGGCGATCCCGGACCGCTCGGCATGGCCGCGTTCGCGTTGACCACCTTCGTGCTCAGCGTGTTCAATGCCGGGCTGCTGGACACGGGACTGCAAGCGGTCGTACTTCCGCTCGCGCTGTTCTACGGAGGCATCACCCAGGTCCTCGCGGGCATGTGGGCCTTCCGCAGCGGCAACACGTTCGGGGCACTGGCTTTCACCTCGTTCGGTGCATTCTGGCTCTCCTACGCCGCCTACTCCCAGTTCGTGCTCGAGGGACTCGGGGCGGCGGCCGCATCCGCGACCGGGGTCTTCCTGCTGGGCTGGACGATCTTCAGCGCTTACATGACGCTCGCCGCGATGCGGACGAACGCCGCTGTCCTGGCCGTGTTCGTGGCACTCACCCTGACACTCGTCCTACTGACCAGTGCGAGCTTCACCGGCTCCACCGCACTCACCTACGCGGGTGGATGGGCTGGTCTGGCAACCGCGTTCCTGGCCTGGTACGGGTCGGCAGCGGTGATCGTCAACCTGACCTGGAACCGCGCGGTGCTGCCGGTCGGTCCGTTGGCGTGAGGAATCGCATCGGCGCCCGAGTGCGCTCAGGCTCGCCAGGCGCCCGGACGATGACCTACATCAGCCGGGCACGTGGCCACCGGTGTTGGCACCCTGTTCCTATGTCGCACAACAACCGGATCCGGTCCATCAGGGGCCCTGCCGAACGCATCGAACCGCGCCGCCACCCGAATGTGCTCGTGGCCGGGCTGGTCGTGCTCGGCGTCGCACTCGGCGCCTGCGGAGAGGGCGAGCAACAGGGCGGCTCGCGCTACTCCTCCAACGCAGGCGCGCACAACGGTACTCTCGCGCCGCCGGGGGAAGCCGAGAACGCGTTCACCTACAATCAGGAGCTCGCCCCGGCCGGTGCGGGAATGGTCGTGAACACCGAGGGAAACGAGCAGTCGACGACCGTCGACCTGGAAGTGAGCGGGCTGCAGCCGAACCGGGGCTTCGCCGCCCACGCACACGTCGATCCCTGCGGTACCAGCGGCTCCGATGCCGGTCCGCACTTCCAGAACGAAGTCGACCCCGCCGCCACCCCGGAAGAGCCCTCGACGGACCCGGCCTACGCGAATCCCGAGAACGAGATCTGGCTCGACCTGCGCACCGACGAACAGGGCAACGGCACGTCGACCGCCGAGGTACCGTTCGGGATCACCGAGCGGTCACCCTCTTCCGTCGTGATCCACGAGAAGATGCGCACCGCCACCGAACCCGGCCAGGCCGGGAAGGCAGGCGGGCGCGTGGCTTGCCTGTCGCTGTCCGACTAACAGCCCTGTCGTTGCCCGACCAGCAGCACCGGGAACCGGGACAGGACGATCCGTCGGCCTGCCCCGGTCCCGAGTGCCGCCGGTTTAGCCGGCGGTCCTGCCTCGGCATCGCGAGAACCGCCGCCACGTTCGGCCGCTCCGCCGGCAACCGCTGCACAACCCCGGTGAAGTCGCACAATGTGGGTATGTGCCGCAGCATCAAAACCCTCCGCCCGCCGTACGCCGAGCACGTCAGCAGTACCGACATCCGGGCAGCCGCCCTGCAGTACGTGCGCAAGGTTTCCGGATTCCGCCAGCCGGCAGCGCACAACGCCGAGGCTTTCGAGCAGGCCGTCGACGCGATCGAAGCCGCCACCACCGAGCTGTTGGACGCACTGGAGGTACGCGGCTCGCACCCCGCGTCCTGACCGCGTGTCCAGTTACCGGAAAGGTCGGCCAACAGTGCGTCGGTGACCGCTGAGACCTGTCCGCCGGTGCCCGGGAGCCAGTTCCCACAGAACGAAACCACGCTCCGGGCCGTCCGCGACGTCGAGGACCGCCAGGCTCGTGATCAGCCGCTGCACCACGCCCTCACCGGTCAGCGGCGGAGTGCACTGTCCCGGCAACTTCCGACCACCTCGCGGGCAGGACGCGATTGCGCACCTCGCCGAACCCGATGCGCCCACCGCGCGCCCCCGGGGCGGTCGCCGAGATCGCGACCTCGTCGTCGTCCTGCAGGAACGTGCGTTCCGCTCCGTTGACCCTGACGGGTTCCTTGCCGCCCCACGTCAGTTCGATGAACGCGCCGCGCTGATCGGCTTCCGGTCCGGAGATCGTGCCGGACGCGAAGAGGTCGCCGGTGCGCGCCGATGCCCCGTTGATCGTCATGTGCGCGAGCATCTGGGCGGGCGACCAGTACATCTCCCGGTAGGGCGGGCGGCTGACCTCCTGGCCGTTCCACTCGACAGCGAGGTCGATGTCGAGTCCCCAGGGCTGCCGTCCCCGCAGGTACGGGAGCGGTTCCGGGACCTGCTCCGGTGTCGGGACCCGCGCTTGTTCCAGGGCGAGCATCGGCACGATCCACGGTGAGATCGAGGTGGCGAAGCTCTTGCCGAGGAACGGGCCGAGGGGCACGTACTCCCAAGCCTGGATGTCGCGGGCCGACCAGTCGTTGACCAGCACCGCCCCGAAGACGTGGGCGGCGAAGTCGTCACAGGCCACGGGGCTTCCCAGCGCCGAACCGCTGCCGACGACGAAGCCCAGTTCCGCTTCGATGTCGAGCCTGCGGGACTCCCCGAAAGTGGGAGTCGATTCGTCCGGTGCCTTGCGCTGCCCACACGGTCGCACCACTTCGGTACCGCTGGGGACCACCGTTCCCGCTCGACCGTGGTAGCCGACCGGCAAGTGTTTCCAGTTCGGCATGAGCGGCTCGGAGTCGGGGCGGAAGAGCCGACCGAGGTTGGTCGCGTGGTGCTCGGACGCGTAGAAGTCGACGTAATCCCCCACCTCGATCGGAAGGTGCATGGTCACCTCCGGGACCGAGTGCACCGCAGCAGCGGGGACCTCACCGGAAACGAGTTCGGCGATCTGCTCACGAACGCGAACCCACCGTTCCTTGCCCTGCGCCATGAAGGGATTCAGCGTGGAGCGGGCGAACACCTCGTCACCGAGGGCGAGCGCGAGGTCCACGACCGAATCCGCCACCCGAACACCGACGCGGGGCGCCGTGCCGGGGGTGGAGAAGACCCCGTAGGGCAGGTTGTCGATCCCGAACAACGACCCCTCGGGAATATCGATCTTGGTCACGCCGTCGCTCCATTTCCGATCGTTGTCGCCAGTGCCGCGGGCACCAGGTTGAGATCCACGAGTTCGGTCAGCGGGTCGCTGATGCTGCAGGTGCCGAACGAGATGAAGTTCGAGCGAGCTGCCCGCACCCGCACCTCGTCGAGTTGCGCGATGCGCTCGGCGATCGCCGCGCCGTCGGTATCGGCGAGCACTCCGACCAGCTGCTCCTCCGGTACCCCGCGCTCGGCGGCTTCGGTGGCCAGCAGCACGTTCAGAAAGCCGTGCTGCTGGAACCCGGTTTTCGGATCAGTGTTCCGAACGGCGTGGTGCAGCCCTGCCGTCGCCTTGAACGGGACGCCGCGATCGACGACGGCCTTGATCGCCGCCGCGAGCTCGGCCTCGTCCGGATACAGATCCGCCCGGACACCGCCGGTGCGGAACTTCGCCCGATACCCCGTGCGGGCCAGTGCCGCGATGATCTCGGCCCGACGAACATCGCGCGGGACCTCGACGTAGACGTCGACCCGCTCGATTCCCGCACACGCGCTGTCCAGCGCCGAAATGAGCTCCGACGCCGAAATCCCCTCCGGAACGGCAACTTCGAGAGCCCGAAGATCCAGCGGCAGCGCAGCCACCTCGGCCAGTACGGGTGCGACACCGTCCGGCCCCGCGGGGACGGTGACGGCGGTGTCCGGGCGGTGGTCACCGACGAGCGAACCAAGCTCCCCCAGCGACGGTGCGGCGATGATCAGAGGTCCGACGAGGTCGGCGTGCTCGCTCCCGGCGTGGTGGGCGTGGACCGGCAACGCGTCCGGCAGCGGCATCGACCCTGGCGGGAAAACCGCGGCGTCGTCGCACAGCTTCCGGGCGAAGGTGGGCATGGTCTGCGCGGTCATCCTTGCGGCCCCTGTCCTGCCCACGTCCACGCGTATCGGGAATCCTCGCAGGCCAGTCCACCCTCACCGAGTTCGAGCGGGCGGAAGGTGTCGACCATGACCGCGAGTTCGTCGACGAACTCCACGCCGATGCTGCGCTCGTAGGCGCCCGGCTGCGGACCGTGGGCGTGGCCACCGGGATGGACCGAGACGGATCCTCGATCAATCCCCGAGCCCTTCCGTGCGCCGTAATCGCCGCCGCAGTAGAACATGATCTCGTCACTATCCACATTGGAGTGGTAGTAGGGAACCGGAATCGCCAGCGGGTGATAGTCCACCTTGCGCGGGACGAAGTTGCACACCACGAAGTTGTCGCCCTCGAACACCTGGTGTACCGGCGGCGGCTGGTGCACGCGTCCGGTGATCGGCTCGAAGTCGTGGATGCTGAACGTGAACGGGTACAGACACCCGTCCCAGCCGACGACGTCGAACGGGTGGTTCGGGTACACCATGCGAGTACCGACGATGCCCGTGGAACCGCGATGCTTGAGCAGCACCTCGATGTCGGTCCCTTCCCGCAGCAGGGGTTCGGCGGGGCCGTGCAGGTCCCGCTCGCAGTACGGGGCGTTCTCCAGCAGCTGACCGAACCGGGACAGATAACGCTTCGGGGGAACGATGTGGCTGTTGCTCTCGATCGCGTAGGCCCGCAACGGCTCCTCCTCGCCCTGCGGCAGCCAGCGGTGCGTGGTCCCGCGCGGAATCAGCACGTAGTCGCCGGAGTCTGCGCGCAACGCGCCGAAGACCGTTTCCACCAGGGCGGAGCCGGACTCGACGTAGACCAGTTCGTCGCCGACGCCGTTGCGGTAGAGCGGGGAGTCCTTCCCCGCGACGACGTACGAGAGGCGCACGTCACCGTTGCCCAGGACCAGGCGCCGACCGGTAACCACGTCCGTCTCGTCCCGGACGCTCTCCGGGAACAGGTCGTGGAGCCTGAGATGACGCGGCTTGAGCGGGTGATTCGGCTGCGTGGACTGGTCCGGCAGTTCCCAGACCTGCGAATCCACGATGGCCGACGGGATATGCCGGTGGTAGAGCAACGAGGAGTCCGACGAGAAACCTTCCTCGCCCATCAGCTCTTCGAAGTAGAGCTGCCCCTCCTCATCGCGGTGCTGGGTGTGCCGCTTCGGTGGAACGTTGCCGAGCCGACGGTAGTACGCCATGACTCGCCTCCTTCGGATGTCCTGGACGCGCTCCGGACGCCGACATCGAAACGTGGACGGATGCCTCCGCACGGTTCGGCAGCCTCACCACGATTCGCCGCGCTGGTCGACCTGACCCGCGTAGCAGTCACCATCATGTCGCAAAGCGTGGTCGCTGTTCGCGTTGCTGCTAATTCGCGGTTTTAGTTAACATGTTTACTATCGCCGAATGCAGGATAGCTCCCCGGAAGCCACTTGCGAAGCCCCCGGGCACTACTCGCCCCGAGGGATTCCCCCACTCGGCCACGCGCACGCCGACGCCACCGCGTGCGCGACAACAGACAGGACTCGGTGTGCGATTCAGTCGCGTCCGCGCACGTCGAACTGATCGCGGTTGGTAATGAGCTTGTCCAGGAGCATGATCAGCACACGCTGCTCCGCCTCGGTGAGCACACTGGCCCACTCGTGCTCTCGCTCGTTGTGGTCCCGGAAGACATCAACCATCTCCCGGTGCCCGTGCCCCGTCAGCGACAACCGGACCGAGCGTCCATCGTGCTCGTCGGGCGCACGGTGCAACAGCCCGTCCGCGATGAGCGTCTTCGCCAGGTTCGACACGGCGGCGCGACTCATGCCGGTCAACGCAGCGGCGCTCTTCGGTTCGAGCGGCCCGGCAAGCCAGGTGACGAACAACAGCCGGAAGCCGGACCAGGACCGCCCCCTCGGGCGGTGCACCGACGCCTCCAGGTCGTAGGTGACGATGTTCGACGCCCTGTTCAGCGTCAGCAACACCTCGGTGGCCAGCTGATGCCGAAAGCCGTACTCGGTGGAGAGCCTGCGGTTGGCAAGCTCCACGAAGGACCAGAAGTCGAGGTCGGCCGAGACGGTCGAATCGCCCCGCTCCGACTCGTCGGCATCACCTGCTGACATGTCGTCACCCTATCCCGACACCGGAGAATCCCAGCCTCATCTCCTGCCAACATCTTCCCGATATGATAAATGTATTGATAAAATCAACAAGTCGTTGAACCCACCAGCGCGTGATCCCCACGAGCCGGGCCCACGAGTCACCCCGCACATGACCGCGTCCGGGTGGCACTACCCGCAGGCAGCACCACCCGGAACAACATCGGAACCGCGACTCACTCAGGCGACGAGAAGACGACCACCGAGTTGTGGCCGCCCATCCCGATCGAGGACTTCAACGAGATCCCCGCCTCGACCGGAGTCGGGCCATCGAGCAGCCGGGGATGCCCAGGAGCCACCTGCGGCGGCGCCGGGATCATTCCGCGGTCCTGCCCCAACGCGGCCGCGACGGTTTCCACCGCCGAGGCAGCTCCTTGGCAGTGCCCGACCAGCGGTTTCACCGAGTAGATCGATGCCCTGCTCGAGAGGAGGTCGTCGAACACGGTGGCCTCCGCACGGTCGCACTGCCGAGTACCGGGGCCGTGCGCGTTGAGGTAGCGCACGTCCGCGGCCGCCACCCCGGAGTTCCGGAGCGCCTCGGAAAAGCACCAGCTCACCTCGGTCAAGCTCGGATCGATCGAGGTCACGTGGTGGGCGTCGTGCGACATCGCACCACCCCGCACCCGCAGGTACGGGTTGGGCGACCGCCTCGACAGCACCATGCCGACCGATGCCTCCCCCAGGATGAAGCCTCGACTTCCTTCCTGGAACGGCCTACACGCCTGCTGCGGATCGGTATCGGTGATCGTCACTCCCAGAGATACGAAATGAGCGACGTTCTCCGGCGTCGCCGACAGATCGGTGGCCACGAAAACCACATCGTCCACGATCCCACCGTCCAACCAGGCTTTGGCGGTGAGCAGCCCCGCGTTTCCCGAGGCGCACATGGCCGAGACATTCATCGCCGGTCCGTGAAAATCGAACTCCTGCATGAATGTCGACATCGGCGTCGACGGCATCAACGCGAGGTAATCGCGCACCGGACGACGCCCGTCGTGTGTGACGTAGAAATCCTTCCACAGATCGACTTCGCCGAGGACCACGGCGTGCAACAGGCCGACTCGGCGACCCGGCTGCCAGCCGCGCTGTTCGGCATCTCGGATCGCCTCACGTCCAGCGGCGCGCATCGCTCGCTGGAAACGACTCGATCCGTCGGCCGGATCCCCACCGTCGGGGACGGCGGCGACCCACGCGTTGCGGTCGCGGTCGGGTCCGTAGCCGGGGAGCCGTGAGGCAGCCCGCTCTCCCGCGATCAAACCGTTCCAGAGAGCTTCCTTACCCCAACCGTATCCGGTGACAGCACCGACACCCGAAATAGCGAAATGCTGTTCGGTCATCACTGATACTCCTTCGTCAACATGATCGATTTGCCGAGCACCGCTTTCGGATGTATTTGCGACACTCGGCAAACTGACAGTGACGAGATCACCGGATATTGAACACAGTACGTTCACGTATTTGGGTTAGGTATCACCGCGTGGGTGACAAGCTCAGCAATTTTTCGGCGGACTTCGAGCACATATCGATACTCCATGCCATGTCACCGAACGGAGGACGCTCTCGCCTCCCCAGGCGGCGTTTCGCCGCCCACCCCGCGATTCTCGATCACGCGGGGCGGGAACCCACGAGCAAAGGCACCGGTATCAGGTGGAGAATGGAGAGGATCTACTCACGCTCGGACAGGACGCGCTGCGGCGCGGACAGGAAGGTGCGACGTGGGGCCAGCGGAACCGGCACTGGGTGGCGTTGAGGATCGGACATGGCATGGCCTCTGAGTCCCAAGGCGTAGGACCGCCTGCGGGTTCCGGCTTGGACCGGGAGTTCGTCGACCTCGCGCTTGCCGTGAACGATGCTGTGCTGTGGCACTACGACCAGGACCAGGACGAACTGACCTGGATGACAGGCATGACGGAACTTCTGGCGATGCCGGACGCGACCACGGACGAGGTCCGAAGTCGGTTGCGCGAGCTCACCGCACCGTTGATCGTCGCTGCCCGCACGACGCCGACCTGGGAAGATCTGGAACTCGAGCAGGAGTTCGTGGATCCGAACGGGCGCAAACGATCGATCCACTTCCGCGCGCGCAGGTTCAGCAGTGCCGAGAAGCACGGGCTCGTCGGTGCGGCCGCGGACACCACCACGGCCCGCGAGGACAGCGAGGCTCTCGCCGACCTCGCCGACCGCTACCGGCTGTTGGTCGAGCTCAGTCCCGACGCGATCTGCGTGCACCAGGACGGCGTGGTGGTCTACGTCAACCCGGCCGCGGTGAAAATGACCGGAGTCGAATCCGAGAACCAGGTCATCGGTTTCCCGATCACCGACTTCGTCGACGCCGACTCCCTGCCGGAGATGCACGAACGGCTCGCGTCGTTGACCTACGCCGGAGCAACCTCCACCCCCGCAGAAGCCCAGCTCACCCGCTTCGACGGTGGCACCGTACTGATCGAGTCCGTTTCGGTGCGCACCACCTGGCGAGGCCGCCCCGCGTTTCAGGTCATCCTGCGCGACGTGACGGCCCAGCGGGAGGCCGAAGCGACCTTGCGCCACCAGGCCAGCCACGACGAGCTGACCGGACTGCTCAACCGCAAGGGGATCAAGGACGTCCTGCAGGAACTGGCCGGTGACGGGTCCGGCCGGATCGCACTGGTCTTCTGTGACATCGACAACTTCAAACGAGTCAACGATTCACTCGGCCACGAAGCCGGTGACGAGCTCCTCACCGCCCTCTCGCGACGCCTGCAGAACGAACTGCCGTCGAACTGCACCGTCGCACGTCTCTCCGGCGACGAGTTCCTGATCGTGTGCCCGGACGCGGAGGCCGTCGGCGGGCTCGAATCCCTCGCAAACCTGGTGACCGAGACGCTCCGGATCATGGTTCCACTGCGAGGCCAGCTGGTCAGCGTTTCGGTCTCAGCGGGCGCCGCGACGCTCGGAGAAACCATGACCGGCGACGACCTGCTCCGATACGCGGACATGGCCATGTTCCACGCCAAGAGCCGGGGCCCGGGCAAGGTCTCGCTGGCAAGTCCCCAACTGATCACCGCGGGCGAGGGGCAGTTGCTTTTGGAAGGGGAACTGCGTGACGCGATCCGCAACGACGAACTCGAACTCCACTACCAACCGATCGTCGACCGCAGCGGCAACGTGGTCGAAGCCGAAGCGCTCGTGCGCTGGCGGCACCCCGAACGTGGCCTGCTCGCCCCCAACGTCATCCTGCCCGTTGCCGAACAGGGCGACCTGCTGCGTGCACTGGACCGGTGGGTGCTGCGCACCGCACTCTGCGATGCAGCGGACTGGCCCGAACCCGCCGGGCATCCTATCGCGGTCGCCGTCAACCTCGCCAATCTGCTGCCGAACGACCCCGAGTTCGTCACCGAAATCTCCACGCTGATCGACGAATGCGGTACGGCGTGGAATCGCGTGGTGCTGGAGATGGTCGAGACCGCCCTACTCGACCTGTCCGCGCAATCGCGGGATTCCATGACGACCCTCACCGAGCGCGGCGCTCGTTTCGCCATCGACGACTTCGGTACCGGTTATTCCTCGTTGGCTCGGCTCAAGCAGATGCCCGCTCAGATCATCAAGTTGGACCGCCAGTTCGTCGCAGGAATCGAGGACGACACGGTCAATTACGCGATCGCCCGCGCCATCGCAGACATGGCGCTGGCCATGGGCCACTCCTGCATCGCCGAAGGCATCGAAACCCCCGGTCAGCTCGCCATCCTCGAAGGGCTCGGAGTCAGTTTCTATCAGGGCTACCTGCTCTCGCGTCCCCTCCCGGCCGAGGAGTTCCTCGACCTGATCGTCAGCAGTGGACGACTGGACGACCAACTCCCTGCACCGGGCAGCTCCACCGGAACCCCCACACCCCGACACCTCGCCCAGGATCAGCCTTCTGAGCTGCGATGATTCGAAATCACGGGGGGATGATGATCGCCCAAAACCGGTACGATAGGCTATTCATGCACCGCAACAAGGGGTGTGGCCGGGACGTGGCGCAGCTTGGTAGCGCACTTGACTGGGGGTCAAGGGGTCGTGGGTTCGAATCCCGCCGTCCCGACGGCTGAGAGGGTTTCCGCAGGTCAGAGCCTGCGGAAACCCTCTTTTTTTGATCATCGTCCGGCTTCCGAGGTCTAGCACGCCGCTCATAGACACCTTGACTTCGGAGGGTGCAATGCCAGCTCTTGATCTCGACAAGCTCCTCAACGGGCTGTCGACGACATGGTCCGGGTTCCTTCGCGACTGGGACCGAAGCCTGCGTTCGGTCAACCGTCCCGAGACCACTCGTTACAACTACGTCCTGGCCGCCACGCAACTCGCCCGCTTCCTCAAAGAACACTCCCCTGATCCAGACGCCGACGACGCGGCCGACGACCCCACCGAGGTCACGAAGGATCATATCGAGGCGTTTCAGGCCTGGATGGTCGAAACCCGCTCGGCTTCGACCGCCGTCAACAAGCACAAAACACTACGCGTGTTCTTCGGCTGGCTGGTCAACGACGAAGAGGAGCTCGCTCGCTCCCCACTGGACAAGGTTCGCAAACCCAAGACCCCGTCCAAGCTCGTCCCGGTTCTTGAGGAGGACTACACCACCCGACTCCTCCAGGCATGCTCGGGACGCGACTTCCTCAGCCTTCGAGACCAAGCCCTCATCCGACTGTTTGCCAACACCGGTGCGCGCCTGTCCGAGGTAGCCGGGTTGACTCTCGACGACATCGACCTCAAAACCGAATCGGTCATCTACCGCGGCAAAGGGGCCAAGGACCGGCGGGTCCGCATCAGCCCACGCACCACACGGACCCTGAGCCGCTACGTCCGCGCCCGCTCCAAGCGCAATGGAGCGCACTTGCCTGACCTCTGGTTGGCCGACCGAGGAGCAAAACCGCTCCACGCCAACGGCATCAAAATCCGGCTCAAACGACTCGGAAACCAGGTAGGCATCAAGGGCCTGCACGCACACCGGTGGCGACACACCTACGCACACGAATGGAAAACAGCCGGTGGAGACACCGGAGACCTGATGCTCACACTCGGGTGGAGCAGCGAAACCATGGTCCGCCATTACGGCGCCAGCGCAGCCGCCGAACGAGCGCACAACACCCAAACGCGCCTCAACATCGGCGACCACCGCTAGCCACACAAGGTGGGTGTTGGCTCGCGCACCGCCGGCCAACACCCACCCAAGCGCCACCTACCCACTGGATACCGTCCCGTCACCTATAACAGTCTTGGTGACAACCTCCACGCATACGCGGAAACGCAGGTAGGCAATCGGCACCGGCCATGACGGCCTCACCACCCGATGCACGTGGAGAGCGCGTTTTCGGTGATCACCTTGCGTACAACGGGCCTTCTGTAGGTATTTTGCCGGTCGACCACGTGTGGAACCGTGCCGGCCACTTCCGTCATGCCGCGTACGAGGGCGACACGGAGGAATGATCAGTCAGGAACCATAGTTCGAGGCCCTGAACCAGCACATGTCGCCTGGGAGAAACCGTCCGGGTTCCTCGCCGAACCCGGTCCGCTTCCGCACGCAAGCGTTGCTCAGCCGCACCAAGTGACACTGACCATGGCAGGAACTCGTAGTTCACCATATCGCCAGGAACGATCACACCATCGCGAACGAGGGCGATCGCGGTCTCGGTCGTGCGCTGGACGAGATCACCCTCGTCGCCGGTCTCCTCCTTGCAGAAATACGCGAGATCGGCAAGCTGAACTTCGTCGTCTTCCCCTGCTTGAAAACCCAGTCAGCGAGCCGCTGCGAGTACACAGTCGATCTCAGCCCTTCGGCGAATCGATATGGACTGGAGAAGTCGAATCCCGGCACCCCCATCGCCTCGCACTCCCCCACTTCCGCGCCCAAGCGATACGTCGTGCTGAACACCGACGCCCACACCCCTGCTCCCCCGGATCCGCCACATATGACCGCGGCGCCTCACGAGATGTCTGTGCATACAACACTGCCCGACCGAACGCGTCTATCACCTCGCGCACCGAAATCCGACCCTCACTCGCCCGCAGGGCCACTCACACCACCTCGGCTCGACCTCAGCCCGACATCCCCGCCTCCCAGTCCACCACGAGGCTAATCACCCAACCGCCCCCATACGGCAAGATCAGCGACTGTTTGTGCCTACCGCTCTACTGATTGTGCACACCCTCGACCCGCGCCTTGCGGGCCGCAGCAGATCGTTCCGCCAGCCGATGCATATAGGCCATCTTCGCATGGTGAGCACGTTGTCTTCGCTCGTCCGCTGACATGGTTCCATCAGGATCAACCTGACGTTCAAAGCGGCTCAGAAATGCGGCAGTAGCAGGCTGAGTTCTGGCAGTTCTGTCCGTCGTTCTTGCCCAGGATTCATGCGCCGCAACCCTTGCTCGCCGTTGCCGCTGCTTAGGAGTGAGTCCACGCTGCTTAGACATCGTCGCCGATCCTCATTCTCGATTGAGCTTCCTGTGCCCGCTCAGCAGCCGCACTTGCTCCGTAGTGCCGTGCCATAACATCGCTGCTCCAGCCCAAGACGAGCATCAAATCGCCAGTGTCTCCGCCTGAACGCTTCCACTCATGCGCGTAGCTGTGACGCCACCGGTGAGCATGTACACCTGATACACCGGCTCGTTCACCAAGACGTCGAAGGCGAAGCTTAATCCCGTTGGGCTCTAGCGGGACACCTCCGCGGTCGGCAAGCCAGAGTTCAGGACGCTCGGACCCCGTATGCTTGGCCCGCGCGCGCAGGTAGCGACTTAGCGCGCGAGCTGTCTTCGGGCCCATTCGAACCCGCCGGCTCTTTGCCCCTTTTCCCTCGTAGGTCAACGAGTCGGTGTTCCAGTCAATGTCGTCTACGCGCAGTCTTGCGACCTCTGTCAGCCGTGCCCCCGTGTTGCAGTACAACCGGATCAATGCTTGATCCCGCAGGCTGAGGAAGTCAGAACCGCGACAGGACGCCAAGAGGCGGCGAGTGTCATCCGTGCTGATCACAGGAATCAACTTCGAAGGCGTACGAGGACAGCGGATTCCATCGACCGGCGAACGCTCCAGTGAATCTTCCTCTGACACCAGCCAACGAAAGAACTGCTGCAGGCACTTGTGCTTGTTCAGAGCCGTTGCCGCCGAGCGTGTCTCGATCATCCATGCCTGGAACGATTCCACATCCGCACGCGATACATCGACTGGATCATCAGCTTCCGCCGAGTCCGGCATCCTATCTGCTATATAGCGCCCCAACTGAACCACGGCCAGGACGTAATTATAGCGGGTCGTTTTAGGATGCCCGGTCGAACGTAGAGATCGCTCCCAGTCGCGAATCAGCCAACACCATGATGAGGCGAGCCCTGCTGAAAGCCGCTCGATATCCACGCCGATCCCCTCCCGGTAATTGCGGACCAATCACGCTCGCGACCTACGCTAACCCCACTACTCCCTCAAACCGTCGCACCAGGTTGAAGACAAACCGACTTGGACAACCTCACCAGCGCGATGCGCTCTCGACGGCACACGCTCCAGGGGATGGGCCACGGCCGAGGCCGAAGAAGGCGTCACGGTCAACTCAAGGACATCAGCACGAATTACCTCATCGAGCTGACCGGAACCGTGAAGTGCATCAACGCCTCGGGACGCAAGCGGTGCGACTGACATCACGTTGGACAAGGAGTCCACTCCCACGCTGGCGTTCTCCACGTCGGCGTACGGCTCCTTGGCCGACAACGAGAACTTCGACCTCACCGGCGTACCGCTGCGTTGCTGTCGCCCAGTCACCTGACCGTTGAGTACGGGTAGGCCGTCCACCGACCCCGCCGCTTTGTTCTCCCCATGGCCCGGCCCTTGAGTTGCCCGAGATCGACTTCGAGTGGCTTTACCTGTTCACCGACGACGGAACGCTGCGCGTGTTCGCCAATCGACTCAGTGGAGGCGGAATCAGCTGGCAACAGCACGGGGATCGGGATCTCTTCGATCTCGTCACGAACGGCGCCCACTTAGGGGTCCTTGCATAATGATCTTGGTCTGGCATGGTGAAGGCGGAGCTGATCACGTTGGTTGTTGGGAGCGTGGGATGGCTCGCCTGAAGCCGTGGGAGGTCAGTGACGAGCTGTGGGCGCTGATCGAGCCGTTGCTGCCGCGGCATGAGCGGCGGTTTCGGTATCCCGGCCGGCGGCGGATCGATGACCGCAAGACGTTGCAGGGCATCTTGTTCGTGCTCTACACGGGCATCCAGTGGGAGTTCTTGCCGCAGGAGCTGGGATTCGGCTCGGGGCCGACGTGCTGGCGTCGGTTGGCTGAGTGGCAACAGGCCGGTGTGTGGGATGAGCTGCAGCAGGTGTTGCTGGCCAAGTTGCGTCACGCCGACCAGCTGGACTTCTCGCGAGCGGTGGTCGTCTCCTCGCAGATCCAAGCGAAACGGGGTCGATGCTCCCCAAAAGTTGGTCCGAGCCCGGTTGACCGTGGGCGGCCGGGCTCGAAACACCACGTGATCACCGACGCCTGCGGCACCCCGCTGCGCGTGTCGCACACCGGCGGAAACCGCAACGACATCACGCAACTGATACCGCTGGTCGAGGCCATCCCGCCGGTGCGGGGACGGCGAGGCCGACCTCGCCGCAGACCCCGCAGACTCTGTGCTGATCGTGCCTACGACCACGACACCTACCGCGCTGCACTCCGCCAACGCGGCATCACACCCGGGATCGCTCGCCGCGGCGCCGAACATGGTTCCGGGCTCGGTCAGCTGCGGTGGGTCGCCGAAGCCGCGATCGCCTGGCTGCACGGTCACCGCAGGTTGCGGATCCGCTGGGAAACCCGTGACGACATCCACGACGGGTTCCTCCAACTCGCCCACTGCATGATCCTCGCCGCCAAGCTCCCAGCACCAGCATTCTGAAAAAACCCCTTAAGCAGCCGCTGCATGTCCTCGTGCGGGACCGCCGCACCGACCGAACCCATGTCACCATCGCCGGGCCCGACACTCGCGTCGACGGCGTCGGAGCTTGTCCAGCTGCGAATTCCGGTGCCCCTCCGGCAAGCCGTCGAGCGCGGCGCGCTGGTCATCATCAAGTAGCTAATGCAGCGTCGCCCACAGCCGTTGGTTTCGCCTCCCGGTGGGAGGCGACCAGCCGCATCAGCGTCGTCACGCCCGGCAGCAGCACCGGCGTTCCCGAAGCCACGCCACCGCCGCGTCGAACAGCGCCTTCGGGCCGTCACCGGTGGTCCAGGTACGAGCCTCGATCCACTCGCCGAGCTCGCCCTCCACAGTGGAGAACTCCCGCCAACCACCAGCCTGGCCCAGCTCCCACACGTGCTCGAACACGGTTTTCTCCCGCTCACCGTAGGACTTCACGCACGCGGGGTCGGCGATCTCCAACTGTTCGGCGAGGTAGTCGACCCCGCGTGCGGTTAGAGCCACCGACCGGCCCTAACTGCTCTGTTCTTCCCAGGCTCGGCCCTTCAGCCACCACGACCAGGGCCGGGCCTTTTGCGGTTCACGGCCTCTCACTGGGCCGTGTCGCTGTGGCGTGCACAGATCGATCAACCACTCGCCGTGCCCCGAGTGAGGAAGGAACCACGATGGATGCCGAGCAGACCACGCTTGCAGAGATCCACACGCCACCGCCGAGGCCCTTGGCCCTGTACTCGAGCAGATGAGTTGGGCTGAGGAGGAGATCAACCAGGCCCAGCAGCACCACCCGCACACCGCGGACACTGCACCCGTCTTCTACCTGCTGCGACTGACCAGCGACCGGGTGAGCAACGAATCGTCTACCGCGGGCACTGCCGGAAACTTGTTTGACCGCACTCCGGGCAAGACACCCGCCCGTCCGGCACGGCCGCCGAGTTAGTCCTGACCTCAGCAAAGTCACCTTACCCACCCCGGTCAACGCCACCACGCAGGGCCCGAACTTCCGCTTGTGGGCCGCAGCGTTTTGGGACCGACCCTAGTTCGACGACAACCGCCAGGCTGCTGCACGGCGACCACATCGACGACGTCGAAGCCGACGTGCACGCGGCTTGCCATGCAGGACCAGGTACACGGGCTATCCGAGCGCCAGGGCCGACACCACGGAGAACCGGTCGTCTGCCGCTCCCGCGCGACCTTGCTCGCTTCTCCTCGCACCGAGCTATCTGGCGGGGGATGTGCGTGGCCGGCTGCACCCCCGGCCGCGGTGGGGCGTGCGCACTCTGCCCCGGCGCCGGCCGGGGTCAAGCCGCGAAACGCGTGCGGCTTGACCCCTTTCCCGGCGCCGGGGCCGGGCCGAGTGCGCCCCACCGCACCGGGGCAGCACCGACCCGATGTAACTGCCGGGACCGACCAACCCGCCGTTCACACCGGGCTCTTTCCGAGTGAAGGAGAGCCGCCATGACCCCTGAGGAGGAACGCGAGTTCATCGCCACGGTCACCAGCCCGGAACACACCCGGCTGGCCGACGCCGACCAACAGCGCCGGATGCGCAACCGCACCGAGCTGGACGCCCGAGGGCTCATCCCCCAGGGACTCAAGGACCTCGATGAGAAGCCCGAACGGCGTTGATCATGACCTCCGCGCGGCGGGGCCGACCAAACCCGCCCGCAGTAACGGAAATTCCGAGTGAAAGGAACCACTCCGATGTCGACACGTTCGTTGATCGGCGTTCTGGACGCCGACGGCCTGCATTTCCGCGTGCGCTACTGCCACTCGGACGGCTATCCCAACTGGCAGGTACCGCAGCTGTCCGCAGCGCTGTTTCTGCACCATGGCGACGGTGACCAGCTCACCGCCCGGTTGCTCGAACAGGACTGGTCCGTGATCAACCCCGTGGTGGCGCGTGCCGAAGCAGCCGACCAAAACGAATTCGATAATGAGACCTCCCCCGGCGTCCGGCGCCCGTCCCACATCCAGCCACTGGTGGACCTCGGCTTCTACTACACCGACGTCGACCCCGGGAAACCGATACCCGGCGATCTCGGTGAGTCGCCCAAGACCGACTTCGAGTGGCTTTACCTGTTCACCAACGACGGAACGCTGCGCGTGTTCGCCAACCGACTCAGTGGAGGCGGAACCAGCTGGCAACGGCACGGGGATTGGGACCTCTTCGATCTCGTCATAAACGGCGCCCATGAAATTCACCGGCAGAAGCAGCACCTCCGCGCGTGATCCCCGGGTGCGGGCCAGGCGGCAATCTCGGCCCGCACCACGCCGCTAGAGCTATGAAAACCGCAATCTCTGCGCGGGCGGGAACCGAAATCCCCCCGTGCAGCAGAAAATCCGAGGTCGTCGACAAGCACAGCGACGTGCATGGCGGCCTCACATTATGACCCGGCCTCATGGTCGGACTTGTTCACCAACCCCGCGCGGGCAGGGACCGACCAACCTGCCCGCGCGGTCGCTGACCCACATTCCGAGTGAAGGAAACCCCGCAAATGAACAGCCAAAACAACCAGCTGGACCGTGCCGAACCCGAGACCTGGATCAACCCCGACAGCACCGAAGGCGCCGCGATCACCACCCTGCTCCGACAGCTCAAGGCCGTCGAGCACGGCGACGGGTCCTGGCCCGGCGCCGACGTGGTTGACCGGCTCAACGCCTGGCTGACCAGCATCGGCCTCCACCCGGACGAGGACCCTGACCAGGCGGTGCGACGTCTACGCAAGTGCCCGCACTCGTGGACGGTCTACGGCCTGCGCGACAACGACCACGACGGGGAAACCTTGATCATCGGCGTCGTCGCCGGCGACGTCAACTGCAGCGACACCGACTCTGGTGAAGAAGGCGGCTACCAGCGCGTTGCCGAATCCGTGGTCGCCGACGACCCGGATGAAGCCGAACGCAGGGCATACGAGCTGTTCGTGGCCGCCCGCGCCGAGTAGCCCTACCAGCCGGACAGGCAAGTCCGCCCGGTGGCACTGCCCGCTCTCGGTGGGGCGTGCGCACTCTGCCCCGGCGCCGGCCGGGACCTGTCGAGTGCGCCCCACCGATGCGGGACAGCACCGCCTCCGCGTGCAAGGGGGCCGACCAAACCCCTTGCAGGCCAACGCAATTTCGAGTGAAAGGACCGATCCGTCATGTCGTTTCCGGTGAACACCCAGACCGAGGCCAACGGACCGCTGGACCCTGCCCGCCTGAGCCCGTGGCGGCAGATCGGCGCCCCGGTCGGCGACTGCGTCAACGCCCGCCAGGCCTTGGAGAAGGCGGGGCTGGCCGGGTGGAACATCCGCAAGCTCAAACAGTCGGGGACCGAGATCACCCCCGACGGTGTAAGCACCGTGGACAACCCCGAGAAGGTGATGCTGGTCCGTAACGACCCGGCCACGAACCGGGTGCGCTACCTGAGCACGGTCGGCGATGGCTACGGCATCCGGCAGAACGAGGAACAGGCGGATCTGCTCGACGCGCTCGTGGCCGAGTCCGGCGCACAGTCCCTGGCCGACGCGGGCCAGCTCGACGACGGCAGGCGCACCTTCGTGACGATGAAGCTGCCGGAGACGATGACCGTCGCCGGTGTCGACCCGGTCGATCTGTACCTGGCGGTGTTCAACTCTCACGACGGCAGCTCCGCGTTCCGCGTGATGCTCGTGCCGTTCCGAGTGTGGTGCGCCAACCAGCTGGGCGTCGCCATCCGGGACAAGGTCTCCGAAGTCTCCATCCGCCATACCCGCAACGCGGAGATCAAGGTCGAGGACATCCGCAACAAGCTGGGCCTGATGTACGCCTACGCGGAAGCGTTCGAGTCCGAGGCCCGCAAGATGATCGACACCGAGCTGACCACCCCGGAGTTCCGGGACATCGTCGAGACGATTTGGCCGGTCGACGACAATGCCCCGACCCGCACCCGGAACAACGCCGACCGCCGCCGGGGCGAGCTGATGCGCCTGTGGAGGTCGGCGGACACTCAGAAGGCCGTCCGCAGCACCCGCTGGGCCGGATGGCAGGCAGTGACCGAATACCTCGATCACTTCCAGCCTGCCAAGGACGCCTCGGTCCGCGCGCATCGGGTGCTGACAAGCGGCACCGTGGCTGACCGCAAGCAGCGCGCCTTCGAGTTGCTTGCCACCTGAACACCGTGGCCCACCCGGCACGTCGCCGGGTGGGCCACGGGCAGACCGGTGAACCACCCCTACAGGGTCCGCGGCCGGAACAGCCGCGGCCGACCAAAGGACCCACCGGTCTTCAACTCCGAGTGAAGAAGGAACCCCGGCCAAAACCGGCCGACTACCGTTTCACGCGCTCAGGATAGCGCAGTACCCGATGCGCCCCACTTTCCCGGCGCACCTGCTCTGGAGTTGGCCGGCGGCCAAGCCCCGCGGGCCGGTGGGGCATGCGCACTCTGCTCCGACGCCGGGCGGGCTCAAGCCGGAAACCGGCGAATCCAGGGGAAAAACCCCGCATGACCTGTGGGCGGGACCGACCAAACCCGCCTGCCGGAACAGCACCGATTCCGAGTGAAAGGAGCCCATCCGTGGGCTATGACATGTTTATCCAGGGCGCTCCGGCCGACGAGGAGCACACCTACCTGCGGCGCAACATCTGGGGCATGGGCCCTACCTGCCAGGCGATGGCGAACCTCGGCATGGCCTTCGTCAGCAGGATGTCCGAATTCCCCGACGGCAGCCACCTGTCCAGCGAGGACTTCAACAGCGACGGCGAGCCCATCACCGAGCAGGCGAAGCTGTACGTGCAGGTCCTCGAGCGGATGCTGGCCGAGCACAGCAGCGGCGACGCGGAATACATCGACGGCATTCCGCTGCACAAGTTCAGCACCAACGACGGCTGGCACGTCACTGACAAGGAGTGCACCGAGGCCCTGGCCGCCTACGACGTCTCCATTCAGGACGGGGAGCAGCACTCCGAGGAGTTCGGTGACGACGTGATCCCGCTCCTGCGCACCGCCGCGAAGTACGAGGGCTTCCGCGTCTACTGACCTGCCCGCATAACCACTGGTCCCGGCCCGGAAACGCACCTGCAATCCGGGCCGGGATCAGCACCCGCTCGCCTCGACCGCCAGGAGAACGCCGTGACCATCACCGCGACCGAAGTGCCCTCGCACTACGACCCCATCCAGATCCTCGCCGAGACCTTCGAGGACGAAATGCTCGCCAACCACATCGGCCCTGCACTGACCTGTTTCGAGGTCAATGTCCTCGCCAGCTTCCTGGACTCCATCTGCCACCACGACGGAGCCAACTACTGGCTGCTGGCACACCAGCAGGACTGCGACGAACCACACCTGCATTGACCCGCGCTACCAGTCCGACCACGGACTTGCTGCGTGATGCCTTCCTTTTTCTTGCACAACATTCCAACGCCAAGGGGTGTCCTATGTGGAATATGTTTGAGGCCATTCTCGCCGTCTTCCTGACCGGGCTCACGTTCATCGTCCTGATGCACCTACCCGAATTCCTGGAGGTCCTGGTCGAGCGCCTGCGCTTGCACGAGGACGTCACCGTCGCCCAGCAGGTCGCAGCCGAGGACGACGACAAGGAGAACTGACCCGCACTGCGCTGCGCGGGAGACCGACCAAACCGCCGCATGATCACGAATCCCGAGAGTGAGGAGACCGGTATGGAGCTCGACGCGCTTGCCACTGCCGCCGCGGCCGTCGGCGAGCTGACCTACGGCCGCCTCTTCGACCGCGATGGCCTGCGACACGCAGGCGAGTGACTCCCGTAGGCGTGCGGGCCTGCGGCCTCCGTGAGCCGCACGCCACCGATGCCGTTTCAAGGAGGTTCGCCATGACGATCATGTTTGCATCGCTACCCGTGTCGCCTCGGATGTTCGGACCGCACGACTACCGGCGCAGCTATGTGCTGCCGGACGAGGTCGACTCGAACATCCCAAGGCGGGGCAGCGTCGGGGAGTACGGGGCATGGAACCACGCACGTGGCGTGCTGGTCGAGATCAGCCGCCGGCTGCGTGCGGTCCCGCTCGCCCTGGACTACCGCGAACTGGAAGCCCCAGCCCGCCTACCGGTGGGCATCGAAGTCACCGCCGTCGTCCGCGCCAACATCGGCCAGCCGGTCACTGTGATCTCGCGCCGCGAGACCGCCCCGTACGGGCCGCGCGGCGACTACTGGCAACTCACCGTCGATGGCGTGGTGCCCGAAGGTGGGCTCCACAGACACCCGCCGTCGTTGCCCTGGCTGGCGCACCTGGTGCGCCACGCTCTGCATTCCGCCTGATCGACAGCGTGTGCAGGGGCGTTGTCGGGACGCCCGTGGGCGGTACCGCCCCTACGCTCTCTTCTAGGAAGGACAGAACCATGAGCAGTCCAGCCACGATGAGAACCTGTGCCTCCGGTCCACCGCGGTTGATGCGGGCCGCGCTGGAGGCCGTCAAAACCGGTCATGCGGTGTTTCCTCTGCGGCCGCGCAGCAAGAAGCCTGCGGTGCGCCACTGGGAGTCGGCCGCCACCCGAGATACGGACCAGATCCGAGCGTGGTGGCAGGTAGTGCCGTACAACATCGGCATTGCCTGCGGCCCCAGCGGCCTACTCGTCGTCGATCTCGACGATGCCAAGGGACAGCGTGCACCGGAGCGGTGGGAATTCGCTCACCGCGGACGCGACGTGCTCGCCCGGCTGGCTGCCGAAGAAGATGAGCGGTACCCCGGTGACACCTATACCGTGAGCACTCCGGGCAAGGGCCTGCACTTGTACTTCCAGGCCCCCGCCGAGCCTGAGCTGCGGTCCCAGACCGGGCGCTGGTGGAAGGTCGATACCCGCGGCAGCGGTGGGTACATCGTCGCCGCGGGATCGATCACCCATAACGGTCGCTACCGGGCGGTGCGTCACGCCGAGATCGCCCCGCTTCCGGAATGGCTGGTCACCGCGCTGACGCCACCGCCCCTGCCGGAGCCGGTCGACCTGGTCCTCCCTGCCAGGAGGGCCAGCGCTTACGTGATCGCCGCGATCGAGGGGGAAACCGCGGCAGTCGCCGCGGCGACCACGGGCCTGCGGCATGACACCCTGCTGCGCGCCGCCGGACGCCTGGGCGGACTGGTCGGTGGCGGTGTGCTCGACGAGCACACCGCCGAGACCGCTCTGCACGTCGCAGCACAGGCCCACGTCGGACACAACGGGTTCACCGAGAGCGAGGTGACCCAGACGATCCGGGATGGCCTGGCCTGGGGCTACGCGCGGCCGCGGTACATCTCCGCTGAACCCGCCAGCTAGCCACATCCTTACCGAGTTTCGGCGATTCCACACCCACTGTTGAGCGCCAAGAGCGGGTCAGGGGAAGCGGGCGGCCGGGCTCCGTGCCGGGGCTGTCGATCTACGCGGAGCAGATCAGGTCGCGACAGGCGGCACCAGGGCGCCTTCGGCGTCGGCTTCGCCGATGCGCTGGCGCGCACCCTTGCACCACCAGCCACGCCCTGATCCGGGAGTCGCAGATCGACAGCCCCTCGGGCACGGACCCGGTCACCGACCGAGTTGGTGCAGGTGGTGAGCGGGTTGTCGGTGTTCGCACATCACCGACTTCGTAGGAGGCCCGTCATGACCGGCGAAACCGTCATCACCGTCATCGGCAACCTGACCGCGGACCCCGAGCTGCGGTTCACCCCCTCTGGTGCAGCCGTCGCCAACCTCACCGTGGCGAACAACCCGCGGTACTACGACCGGCAGACCGGCGAGTGGAAGGACGGCGATGCGACGTTCCTGCGCTGCAACATCTGGCGGCAGTTGGCCGAGAACGTCTCCGAGACGCTGACGCGCGGGATGCGCGTGATCGTCCAGGGCCGTCTCCGGCAGCGCTCGTTCGAGACCAAGGAAGGCGAACCACGCACCGTCATGGAGCTGGAAGTCGACGCGATCGGCCCCGACCTGCGCTATGCGACCGCGAAGGTCAACAAGGTAAGCCGGTCGCAAGGAGCGATCGCCGATGACGGTGAAATTCCCTGGGCCGGCGCCGACGTCGGTGAGCAGGCGCCCTTCTGATCCGCAGCACTGCCCGCTCCGGGGCACGGCACTTCAGTGTCGTGCCCCGTTTTCATGCCCGCACTCCACCCGGAGACACCCCCTCACAGACCACCTGGCGGAGCTGGGCGCGCGACGGCTCTCCACCGGCGCCGCTGCCCGCTCACCCCGGCCGGGCACCCGCCTTCCCCGGTGCCCGGCCGGGCCAACCCAGCTGCCCACCCGCCGCGGAGGCCATCCCATGAACACATCCACCCCGCAGCTCGACAGCTTCGACCACGAGGTCACCTTCGGGCCCGCCTACGCCTACGAGCTGTTCTTCGACCCCAGCCACCCGCACCACGTGCGGCTGCCGTCGAGACCACCGATCTCGGGCCGCTACGAGACCGGGGAACGCTGCGGTTGCGAGTCCTGCCGCACCGAAGGCTGGTACGTCGGCTCACCGATGTGCCGGTTCTGGCGGTCCCACTGCGAAGCCTGCGACGGCCAGCGCACCTACCGCGTCTACCTCGCGCCCGGCACCTGGCGGGAGGAGGTCTGCGAGCTCTGCCAGTCACCTGGCGCGAAGAGGTGGCCTGGTTCCGGCTCGCCCTCCAGGACCGTGCCCTGGCCGCGCGCATCCTGCGCGATGACGCCGCAACACGCCGGCTGTCGAGCATCAGCGAAGGGCGGAGGCCGGTGGAACTTCCCGAACGCGCCCGCGACGCCGACGCGGTCAGGCTGTTCCGCTTCGCCGTAGCCAACGAGGACCACGCCCACGTGCAGCAGGCCAAGTTGGACCACCGCGATGCGTCCGCGCTGTTCGTCGCCGGCAGCGTCGAACCCTGGCCCGCAACGTGCAGGGCTTCCGCGACCTCGCCACGGCCTACCGCGCCCACGGTCACCGCCAGCTCACCGCAGGCGATCCGCCCCAGTCCGACTGAAAGCGAGGCCGCCCGTGACCACCACCCAGCCGGTTTCCCGTGAAGGCTTCACCGCCCTCGTCCCGACGCTGCCGTCCGGACGCGCCGCCCCGGCGGTTCCCGCCGCGGCACGTGCACTGGTCGACCGTGCCCGCGCCGCGGGCTGGTTCACCCTGGTGCAGTGGGCCGAGGCCACCGACGATTCTCCCTTCCTCGACGTACAGCTCGGTATCCGCCACCCGTCGTATCGCTTCCAGCTGTGCTGGCACAGCTTCGGTCAAAGCGAGCGCGAGTCCTGGCCGTACCGGACCGACGTCGCCGCCGCCCGGCTGCGGCTGTTTTCCAAGCTCGCCTGTACCGACGGCCCCTGGCGTGAGGCGTCGAGCCTGAAGCGCATCCACCAGATCATCGACCAGCACCCGCAGCTGCCCCCCGAACGCCGACGCGTCTGGTGACGACGATGGAGGCGTCCGCCGTGGCACCGGCTGAACCGCGCCAGCCCGCCGGGCTCCAAACCACGGCGGGCAACGTCTCCGGACGTCACACCCATCAGACGGGCCGATCATGTCGCCGCTGTGCCGTACCCTCGATCGACATGAGATTCCGCGCCTACGTCGTCTTCGCCCGACTCTGCGGCGCCGCCGGCCTGGGCGTCATCCTCGGCGCCGCCGCCGCGGGGTTGCTCAACATCGCCACCGGCCATGCGTTCGCCCGCGGCAGCGCCTGGCTGACCGGTGTGCCGGTGCTCGCCGTGCTGGGTGCCCTGGCCGGGCTCGCCATCGCGTGGATCACCCACCGATGGTTCGCGCCGAACGCGCCGCGCCGCCGCTTGCTGTTCACCCTCGCCGGGCTGCCCGCTCTGCCGTTGGCCGTCGCGGTCGCCCAGGGCGAGCCCAGCACCGTCGTCTCGTTCTCGATCATCGCCGCCGCGGTGGTGCTGACCGTGATTCTGTGGGTCCGCGGCTTCCACCGGGAAACCGTGCTGGCACGTCAGGGGATGTACGGCCGCCCCGCCCACCGGTGAGGCTATGAGCGGGCCGGAGACGCCGCCGCTGGTCGGGGAGCCGGTCAAACCTGGCCCGCTCCCCGACCAGTCGGTCCACCCACCCGCCCCGAACCATTACCGGCTGCGCCGCCGTTGACCGAGGCTCTGGTCGTCGATCCGGTCCTGCACGCCGCCGAGATCGAACGCTTCTACCGGAAGGTGGTGTTGAGCCCTGACGGGCCCTGCGCGATCTGGGCTCGCGGCGCCATCTCGAACGACGGGTACGGCACGTTTTCGATCACCAGAGGCGGTCGGGAACGCACCGTGAAAGCGCACCGGTTCGCTGCCGCCTACCAACTCGGCGTGCCCATCGAGTACGGGCAAGTCATCGAGCATGGCGACTACGACAACCCCATCTGCGTGCGCGCCCACCCCGACCCGTCCATCGGGCACATCTGGCCGTCGACGCAGGCTGACAACCTTCGCCGCTGGCCGCCAAGGGCCGCGGCGGCGCCCACGCTGGTGGATCCGCCGGTGGTCCGGGTTGTTGCACCACGAGCGGGCCGAGCGCTCACACGCTCTGGCCGCCGCCGTCCGCGACGGCTGGAACGAAACCCGTGTGCGAGCGGTGCTGCTGAGCATCGACCCCGCCCAGATGAGCCTGTTCCCCTGACCCGGTGCTGGCCGGACGTGGATGCTCCGGAACCGCCGAGCCCGCAGCGCGCTCGGACGAGCATGCGACCGCGTCGCGCTGGGTCTGCCCATTCGCTTCCGGGCGCGGCTGGACTGGGCTCTCGGACGAGGTGTCCGGATCGGCGGCTTCGCGCCCGGCGGCGATCAGTCGGCGCGCTTCCTTTTCCGATCGCAGCTCCAACAGCTCGGCCACCTGGTCCACGGTCCGGCCCGCCTCGTGGATCGCCAGGGCCGCCTGCGCCTGCCGGGCGTGCTGGTCGGCGACCTTCTGTTGCGTCTCCGAGCGCAGCTCGTCGATCTTGCGCTGGTAGGTCGCGACCTTTTCCTCGCAGGCGTGCTCCTCCGTCGCGATGGCGTCCCCGGCTTCGACGAACTCGCCCAGAGCGGTTTCCACGCGTTCTTCCCGCGCCCGCTGCTCGGCGAGTTGATCAGCGTTGCGCTGCCGGACGCGCTCCAGTCGCTGACTGATCCTGGTCGACCGGCGCGGCCGCTTGCCACGGGTGGTCGTCGACTCGGTCATCTCCACACTCCCTCCTGACGTGCCTGCGGACCCGATACCGAAGGAACTTTCACGCTAACGACGTCTGAGGCCGCAGCGTCCCGACGCGCCGAGTCCGGCGGACCGTCGAGCAGGAAAAGGAGTGCAGATGGCGAAGGCGTGCCCGGCCGAAGCCGGGCACGCCTTCCGGGTCGACGCGACAGCCCGAAGGCTGACCACGGGTGGCTCCGCCAAGACCGCGCCGACCCAGCGCCCGGTGTCGTACAAGGCCCGCTGAGGCCCGTGCCACCAGACGCGAGGTCATTGTAGCTACCACCCTCGACGCCGCGGTCGCCCAAGCAGCCACGCCGACCGTGACGGGACAGCCCCACCGCCGGGCACGATCACCACGGCCTGGTGCCCGACCACTGCGGCGCGCGACCATGCCCCACCGCGCAGGTGGGCGGCCGCGCGTCACCCTCGCAGGACAGCCATTGTTCTCCGCTCACGCTCCGAACAATTGAGAAGACATCCCCTTTCTTTCCCCGCCCCTTCGCGGCCGGATTGTCTTGACGTGTGGGCCAACCGCTTCAAGGGCACCCCAAAATTGCCCGGAATTCTTCTCCGCAAGCTCCGAACAATTCCGGGCAATTTCGAGGCCCCGCCCTTGACCCGGCAGTCCCACGCGAAGAGATTGGCCTATATCGAAGGGACAGGGGAAGAAAGGACATGCAGGGCCATTCGGGGGTTATTTGTCGAGGGAAACTCCCCTTTTACTGAAATAAACGCGCAGGTCAAAGCCTACTCGTCTTGACTCGGCAACTTAAGGAATTCGGGGTATAAATACCCGTCTTTTCTTGCTGGAAGGCTTGAATGTCGACTAGAATGGGAACCGTAAGAAAGCCGGACACCGCCAAGGCCGGCGATCGTACAAAAACCGCTGATTGGGATTTATCCATGTCGTATCCTGGGACGATTTCGGACTCCGTTCTCTCTGTCGCCGCGCTGTTGCGCACCGGAGACATCCGCGCCGCCCGCGAGCAGTGGCACGAAACGCTGACCAGCGCCGACGAGCACGAACGCCACGTACTGGCGACCTGCGCAGGCATCCTGACGACCTGCCCGCGCACCGCAGTGAAGCGACTCCGCGAGTACTGGCGACGTTCCGACGAGCGCACGCAAGCGGTCATCGCCGCGTGCGCCCCGCGCCCCGGAGAGCAGCGCGACCAGGCCACCGAGCCGCAGCCTGAGCACGCCCCGCGCTGGGACCGCCGCGCGATCGAACAGGCCCGCGCCCAGCGCCGCGCAGGCGGAGACGTCACCACTGAGATTCGGCCGGAACCTCGCCGCGCCCGCAAGCGTGCCCGCACCGAAGCCCGCGCCGTCACCGAGTACGCGGCCACCCGCGCCGGAGTCGACGACGCTCCGCAGCGCACCGCCCGTCCTGACGGTTACGCGCTCGACTACGAGGCCGCCGCCGTCTACCCGGTCATGTCCGACCAGGACCGCCCCGACCCGCGCACCACAGCAGTCCGCGACGGTGGCCGCCCGTGCGTGGCGCTGGGTTGCAACCTGGTGCCCAGCGTCGCCGACCGCGCCCACCGCGATGGGCTGTGTTCGGAGTGCCGCGAGCTGGGCCGCCCCGGCATCGCGCTGCCCACCGACGCCACCCGAGCCAAGGGGATCGAGGCCCTATGCGCCTACATCCACCAGCACTACCCCCGCGCGCTGGATCACCTCCGCGCCGAATGGCACCGCTACGGCAACCAGACCGACCGCGACATTGTCGCGGCGTGGGTGACCGCGAATGCGGCCCAGCCCGCTGGCCAGTCCGCCGCGCCTGAGTTGCCCGCCTGCCAGACGTGCGGAGAGGACCGCCGCCCGCGCGACCTCCGACACCTGCCCGTCGATGACGGACAGTGCGCGGGGTGCCGCGCGCTAGAGACCGCGCCCGCCCTGTCGATCGTGCCGAGCGCCGCCGCCGAGGCGGAACCGGCCACACTGGCCGCGTAGCGGCCACCGCCGCCCCCACAGGCCCCCGGTCAACTGACCGGGGGCCTGTTCGTATGCCCCGCTTCCAGCACCCCGCTAGGCCGTCGCGCCCCTGCCGACCGCGCCGCTTCCGCTGCCCGCCGCGCCTCACCCGCCGACCGTGCCACCGATCCCCTGGTCTGCTCCCTCACCTCGCACACAGCACCTCTTGCATTCTGAATGCTCCCCGGAACTGTATCGATTGAGTCTGCGACGGACGCCCGCCGCGGCCCGCTTAGCGTGAGTGCGTTCGACCTGGCAAGAAACCGCTGAGGGAGGGGGCACCGTGATCGGTGTTCGCAAAATCAGCCCCGGCGGTCACGAGTACCTGACCGGCAGCGTCGCGTGCGGCGACCGGGAGCTCGAACCCGGCGAAGCACTGAGCGACTACTACACCGCGCATGGCTATCCACCCGGCCAGTGGTTCGGTCGCGGGGCCGCCGCACTGGGGATGGACGGTGACGTCACCGCGGCGCAGATGAATGCCCTGTACGGCGAGGGCAGGCATCCGGACGCCGACCGCATCGAAGCGGAGAAGATCGTCGCCGGCGTATCGCCGCAGCAGGCGCTGGCAGCCACGAAACTCGGCTACCGGTTCCGCCAGCACGGTGGAATCGACGATCTGCGCAGCAAGGTCGTCGACGCCTACAAGGCGTACAACCTGGAGCACGACCGGCCGATCGGGGCGCCGATCGAGGAGTCGACCCGCGTGGCGATCCGCCGCGACGTCCAGGTGCAGGCGTATGCCGACGCCCACGACGGCGCGCAACCCAGCGACGCTCAGCTCAAGCGCTGGCTGGCTGAGCAGAAGCGGGATCTGAAGTCCGCCACCAGCGGCTACGAGCTCGTCTTCGCCCCGCCGAAGAGCGTGAGCGTGGCGTGGGCGCTGTCGGATGAGACCACCCGCGAGCAGATCGTCGACCTGCATCGTCAGGCCGTGCGCGACACCTTGCAGTACTTCGAGGACCACGTCGCCTACACCCGCAAAGGAGACGGCGGCTACGCCCAGTACGACGTCAAGGGCATCACCGCGGCCATTTTCGAACACTGGGACAGCCGCAGCGGTGATCCGCACTTGCACACCCACGTGCCGATCAGCGCCAAGGTCCAGGGCCCGGACGGGAAATGGACCACCTTGGACGGGCGCAGCGTCTTGGCCGCGTCGGTGACCACCTCGGAGCACTACAACTCGCGGCTGCGGGACTTGTTCCGCGAGCAGGGAGCGCGCTGGAGTGAGCGGCCCAACGGCGGGTTCGATCTCAAACGTCCGGTCTGGGAACTCGACGGTGTGCCCGCCGAACTACTGGCTGGGTTCTCGCAGCGTGCCTCGGCGGTCGAGCAGGAGCGCGCCCGCGCGATCGTGGAGTTCCGCCGCTCCCACGGCCGAGAGCCCAGTCCAAAGGAGATCCTGGAGATCGGCCGCCGCGCGCAGTACGGCACCCGGGAGGCCAAGCAGGCGCCCTGCTCGCTGTCCGAGCACCTACACCGTTGGAGCTCCCAGGCCGGCGATATGGTCGGCGAGACGGTGCTCCGCGCACTGGGTCGACGGGTCTTCGGCGGCACGCCGGAAGCCGTCGCCGAAATCGATGTCGCTGAGCTCGCCGCTCGCACGCTGGCGACCGTCTCCGACCACTACAGCCACTTCAACGCCTGGAACCTGGAAGCCGAGGCGCATCGGCAGACCGCGCACCTGCGGGTGCCCGACGGGACGCGTGACCACACCGTCGGGCAGGTCGTTGAGGCGGTCATCCGGGACGCCGACACCGTGGCGCTTCAGGCCCCCTCCACGGTCGACGAACCCGCGGAGCTGCGCCGCGCCTCCGGCGCGAGCGTGTTCGTCGAGCACAACGCTCAGCGGTTCACCACACACCGCACGCTGCGCGAAGAGTCCGCACTGGCCGCGTGGGGGCGGCGTCGCGACGGGGTCCGCATCAGCGACGCCACGGTGAACCGCGCCCTTGGCGGCGCGAAACTCAACGCTGGACAGCAAAATGCGGTCGCCGGGTTCGCGACCTCCGGGCGCCGGGTGCAGCTGCTGTACGCCCCTGCCGGTGCGGGCAAGACCACCACGATGCGGGTCTTCGCCGATGCCTGGCGCGCCGACGCAGGCGAGGTCTTCGCGTTCGGGCCGTCGGCGCGCGCCGCCCAAGAGCTCGGTTCCTCCATCAACGCTCGGCCGCATACGCTGCACCAGGTCACCACGGCGATGCAGCTCGGCACCGCCGAGAGGGCGTTCCCGTTCACCCGCGGCGATGTGCTCATCATCGACGAGGCCGCGATGGCAGGCACGCACACGCTGCACGACGTCGTGCGCTACGCCCTGAACCGGGGCGCCAATGTGCGGATGGTCGGTGACGATAAGCAGTTGGCGGCCGTTGAAGCCGGCGGCGCGGTGCGCTGGTTCGAGCACTGCAACGGCGCGCTGCGGCTGCGCGAGGTGGTGCGGTTCGCCGACCGTGAGCAGGCCGCTGCCTCCCTGAAGCTGCACGCCGGTGACCCGAGCGGGCTGGACTACTACTTCACACAAGGCTGGGTGCACGAGGGCAGCCGGGAGACGATGCGCGACGCTGCGCACCGCGCCTGGCGCACCGACCTCGATGCTGGTCGCCCGTCGCTGCTGATCGTGCCCGCCAACGAAGACGTCGTCGCCTTGAACCTTCAGGCCCGCGAACTGCGGCTGCACCGCGGCGACGTCGACGACGGCCGAGCGGTGCAGCTGCACGATGGCACCGCGGCCAGCAAGGGCGACCTGATCGTCACCCGCCACAACGACCGGCTCAAAACCCTGTTCGGCGGCAAGGACTTCGTCAAGAACGGCGACACCTGGCAGGTGCTGGGTTTCCGTCCCGGCGGCGGGCTCAAACTGCGTCACCAGGGCAGCGGCGGCAACGTGACGCTCCCAGCCGACTACGTCGCCGAGCACGTCGAACTCGCCTACGCGGCCACGGTCAACCGGTCGCAGGGCATGTCGATCAAGGGCGGCTCGGCGCACGGCGTCGTGCCCCAAGGGCTCTCCCGTGAACAGCTCTACACCCAAGTCACTCGCGCCGAGCACCACAACCAGCTCTACGTCGAAACCGTCCAGCACACCATCGACTCGCACCAGGAGACCCCGCCCGAGCGCACCGCACGCGGGGTGCTTGAGACCGCACTTCAGCGCAGCAGCGCGGAGACCTCGGCGACCGAGGAACTGCGCGCGTCGCTGGACAAGGCCGAATCGCTGCGCACCCTGGTCGGTCACCACGACTACGTGTCACATCTCGGCGCCGACGAACGCGTCGAAGCCGTGCTGGCCGAGCACACTCCACAGCTATTGGACCTGCCAGCCACACCCGCGCTACGACAAACCGTGCGCACCGCCGAAGACCTCGGATGGCAAGCCGAACACCTCATTCCCGCGACCCTGGCCCAAGACTCACTGGCCGGAGCCGACGACCCCTCCGCAGTCCTGCAGTGGCGTATCGAGCAACGCCTCCTGCACGACCAACCACCCGAGCGCACTGCCCCACCCACGATGGCTCAGACCACCCGCTGGCGCACCGCCGTCGAGCTCCACGACTCCACCGCCGACGTCGAGGAAACCACCTGGATGCCGGTGTGGCGGCAGGCTGCCGTCGCCACCGCCGAGGGGCTGGATGCTGAGGCTGCGGTTACCAGCGCCGCGCAGGAATTAGCGAACCGGCCAGCCCACGATCCGATGGACGCGCATCGCTACGCGACTACTGCCGTCTCCTCCGCGCTGGCCGAACAACGCGCGAACGGAGCGGGATGGAAACCGGTCCTGCCGTGGCTGGCCCGTCCTGATCAAGTCAGCCTCAGCGCTGAGCTGATCGATTACCTCCAGCGCCTCGACGGCGCGATCCACGACCGCTACACCGAACTGCGCACCCAGGTCGTGGCCGACCCACCCCGCTGGACCGCCTCCCTCGGCCCGAGGCCGGACGACCCGGCAGCCGCCAAACGCTGGGACGAGACCGCAGGGCTCGCCGCGGCCTTTCGCGACACCTACGGCATCACCAGCAACGACCCTGCCCACCCGCTCGGGGAAGAGCCCAACAGCCAGGGCCTGCGCGCCCGCGCCTGGCACGACCTCATCGAGAAGTGGACTTCCGAACCACAGACCAACCCCGAGAGCCAACACGGAACCAGCACCGGCGAGGACAGCGTCCTCGATCGGCTGCGCGCCGAGCTCGGCACCGCCGAGCTGGCCTCCGTGATCGCCGATTCAGACACCGTCTCCGCCACTCGGCACGAAGAGCCGCTGCCGGTCCTGGTCGAGCGCCATCAGCGCACCACGCGCGCACTGCTCGACCGAGTCGCGCACCAAGCCTTGACCGAGCACGCCCCACAGGCCCTGGACCAGCCTGCCGAACCCGCGCTGCTGGCCACCCTGCGCCGCGCAGAACAGGCCGGGTGGCAGGTCGACCGACTCGTCGGCAAGGCCGCCGACCGGGACAGCTTGGACAACGTCGACGACGCGGCTGCGGTCC
The DNA here is from genome assembly GCF_054779195.1 of Parasphingorhabdus pacifica. NCBI lineage: Bacteria > Pseudomonadati > Pseudomonadota > Alphaproteobacteria > Sphingomonadales > Sphingorhabdaceae > Parasphingorhabdus > Parasphingorhabdus pacifica. Next base: position 240,955 of record NZ_BAAGYS010000008.1, on the reverse strand, counting down.
TGCGCTGGCGCGTCGAACACCACCTCGCCGACCGACAGCCCCCGGCTCGTGTTACCGACCCCACCCCTGAGCAGACCGACCGATGGCAAGCCCGGACCGCCCAGAACACTGCCCGTGAGGACGTCACCACCGACTCCTGGCGACTCGTGTGGCGGCACGCCGCCGCAGGCGCCGCCGAGGGCCTGGACGCCGACACTGCAGTCACCACTGCCGCGCAGCAACTGGCCGACCGCCCGGGAAACGACCCGATGGAAGCGCACCGCTACGCCGCGCAGGTTGTCGTCGACCAGCTCGCCGAGCAACGCGACCAGGGCGTCGGCGAGCAACCCGTGCTTCCCTGGCTGGTCGCACCGCACCACACCGCGCAGACGGCCGCCCCCGACCTCGCCGACCACCTCAACCAACTCGGTGCGGCTGTCGGAGCACGGCTGGACGAGCTACGCGCCACGGTCGCCATCGAACAACCGACCTGGACCGCATACCTAGGCCCGCGCCCGGACGACCCGGCCGCCGCCGAGCGCTGGGATGAGGCCGCAGGGTTGGCCGCGGCCTACCGCGAGACCTACAACACCCGCACCACCCACCCGGACGCGCCGCTGGGGCCCGAACCCAGCGGCGACAGCGCCAGAGCTCATGCCTGGCGCACGATCATCGACACATGGAGGCAGACGACGATGACCAACCCGAACCAGAACTTCCAGCGCGACAACACCACCGAGCGGGTCGAGGCCCTGCGCGACGACGTGCTCGAAACGCGCGAGAACTACCGCGACGACGACACCGAACGTCAAGCGGTCCGTCCCGACAACCGTGAGGATGCGACCGACTACGAGCGGTACGGTTACGACGACGAAGAACTGGATCAGGACAGTGGGTTCCACTCCGGCATGGGGTTCTGAGCTCGCTGTGGCTCGGCACGGTGAGTCGTCTGCAGCCGCCGGATCAGTCCCAGTCGGAGATGCTGCCGTCGACAACCGCAGCCGGTTCGGCTTCAGGGGTAGTCAACTCGACCATCTAGGCTGGCGCCACCATCACCAAGGCCGCGCCGACCGCCGCCCGGCCGAAGGTGAAGATCAGCGTGTCCGGCTTCCGTTTGGCTGCCTCCGGAGCCACCGCGGCCTTCACATTCGTAAGGTGTCCGATCTGCTCGACCAAGTCGCCCATGTCCTCGGGCATCTCACTCGTCTCCCCCGAGTTCTCGTGTCGGACGGTCATAAGTGAGACGTTGCGCCGTGGATGGCCTGACGGCGCTTGCCTGACCCGTCTCGATCGGACTTGCACGATCAACCTATCCGACACAACCTCCGTCGGGAGCTGGCAGAACACACGCACCACCGCGGAAAGTTTCGCTAGTAGGCCCGAACTCCCGAAGCTGTTTCGAACCGCCAAGTAGCCAAAGCGCTGACATCAAGCTTTGACTTAAGACCTGGCCCGTTCCAGTGTGCGGTAGACCGTGTCCCCGTCGACGGAGATGGCTCGGGGAGGTCGGCGATCGAGTAGTCGGTTGTCGCCCCATGCGCCGCAGTTCGGCCTGCTATTTGGGACTGCGCTTCGGTCAACTGCCACGGGGCCTGCCCTTGGTCCTTGGTGACCATGCCTTCGCCGGTTCGCATACGCAGCAGGTCTCGACCTCGAATTCGGCGAAGATGGCGAGGAGGTATGCCACGATGCAGTGCATGCCGATCGACCAACAGCTGCTTGCTGCTTTCGTCGTGACCACGTTCATTGCCATGATTACTCTGGGGCCCGACATGCTGTTCGTTTTGGGATGCGGTGCCAGGAGCGGCCCGCGCGCGGGTCTACTCGCCACAGCCGGGGTAGCCACCAGCGAGGTTGTCCACATTGCCGTAGCGGCAGCAGGACTCGCCGCTCTGTTTGCGGCGGTGCCAGCAGCATTCATAGTGGTACGGCTCATCGGCGCCGCATACTTAATCTACCTCGGTGCACAGATCATTCGTTACCGCAGGCAAAAGGCCGAAGTGCCAGAGGTTGGCACAGTCACGGCACGCTCGGCGTATCTCACCGGCCTGGGGAGCAACCTGCTCAACCCGAAGATGGTCACTTTCACGATCGCTTTCTTGCCCCAGTTCATCAAGCCAGAGCTGGGGCACGTCTGGGTGCAGTTCGCCATCCTCGGCACAATTCTGGTCGTGCTCGAGTTCCTCGTCGACGGCACAGTCGGCATGCTCGGCGGACGGATCGGCGCATGGCTTCGACACAGACATGTCGCTCGAAGGCGACTAGAGACCGCAACAGGAGGAATATTCATCACTCTCGGCATTGGACTGGCCGTTCAACGGTAACTAGCCGTTCCCACTGCAGCAGGTCTTCGACATCGATGGCGAACTCAGAAGTTACGACCGTCTCCACTGGGTTTCGCGCAGCAGCTTCCCATTCTCGACACCGAACCCCTGCGGACACTGCGTTCAGGCCTCGTCGGCGGGATCGCTGGGTTCCCGTAGCGGCCGAAGCTTGCCGGGTGATGTGTTGGTGAAAGCGTAGTGGCCGAAGAGGCCAGCTGTTGTCGGTTCCGTTGGGATCATGCAGGGGGCGGAGTCCGCCCCCTGCGATGGGGTGCTATCGGAGGTCTTGGACGTTGACGCGTCGCCAGCCCAGCAGAGATAGGCCAGCGACGTCCCCGTCGCGGACCCACGACGGTAGCCAAAGAGGCCGACGACGGGAGGAGTCAAATCCAGCTGTCGGAGTATTCGACGTGGCCGCAACTGCAGGCGCATCATGCTGGCTTCCTCATCAGGCCGACTTGGTGGAGATATCGTTCGGCCCCTCAGCTGCGGTGGCAGTACCGCACGTTGGACGGGAGGACGGTTTTGGACAGCAAAGTGCGGACGAACTCGACGTCGCCAGGAGGCCCGTGTTCGGGCACGAGACTGGCAGCACGCCAGCGTGCGAGCAGCCGTTCTCGCGCTCGGGGGGTGAGCCCACCGCGGATTCCATGCTGTTGGGACAGGGGGCGGACCAGTTCTTCGGCCAGGCATTCCGTCCACACCGGACAGATCGCGCAGAATTCGGATGCGCGACGGCGCCGCCATCGTGCTTGATCGCGTGGCTCGTCGTAGTCGTCGGTGCCGTACCAGAGTTCAAGCATGGTGCCAGTGCACGCGGCCCGTTCTTCCCAATGTGTGGTCATTACCGCTCACCTCTCGACACCCGGGGCTGAGGAACATGGGATTGTTCTGTTGTTGGAAGGGTCTTCACGCTGTGGGAATGGTGTGTGCAGGGAGTGCGGGGCGTGCAGTCGCCATCCGCCTCGACGTGCCTTGGCCTCGTACATCGCCAGGTCGGCTGCGGCCAGCGCATCGGACAACGGTGCGCGGTGGCCCAGCGTGCTGATACCGAGTGAGATCCCCACCCGGAGTAGGCCGGCGGTGTTGACCGGGATCGGCGCGGTGAGCGTGACCAGCAGGTTGTCGAGCTGGCCGGGGCCTATAGGTCGGGTGACGAAGGCGAGCTCGTCGCCCCCAAGCCGGCCCACCACCGCCGGGTGTCCGAGTTCGGTTCTCAACCGGGTCGCTACCGCACGCAGCACCTGGTCACCGGTCTTATGGCCGTAGGTGTCGTTGATGGTTTTGAACTCGTCGAGGTCGATCAGGCCGAGCGCGCTGTCGTGGTGCCGCAGTCCGGCTTGTGCGGCGGGTTCCCACGCCCCGCGGGTCAGCAGCCCGGTGACCGGGTCGCGGTGGGCGCGGTGCAGTTGGTGCGTACGGGTGTGCAGACGACAGGCCGTGGCCGCCCACCCGGCCGCGGCGGTCACGGCAGCCGCGCTCAGCGCCGCCGTGGATCGCGATGCCCAGCACTGTGCCGGGACGGGATATCTCCACTCGGGGAGGAGCATGATCGGCCCTTTCGCTCGGGGACTTAGGCGCTGCGCTGGTCGGGTTGCTGCTCGTTGCGGATCCGTTCGGCGACGTGGACGTGATGGGAGAACCGGTCGGCGCGGAACGGGGCCCCGATTTCGCGATGGCGTCCGTCCAGACAGTGGGTGTGCACCCACTCGGTCAGTCGGGCGGCGAAGCCCGTTCTCCACTGGTGGTGCCAGTACTGGGCGTCGCGGACGTTGGCGGTGGGGCCGATGTTTGCCCGCCGCCAGGTGTAGGCCAGGGTGGCGACCTCCATTGCCAGCCCCGGATGTGCGCGCCAGCACTCGGGAATCGGCTTGGCCGGTCCCCCAGACAGGCCTATGTAGGTGGTGTTGTACCAGGCCACGAAGTTGTCCAGTGTCCAATTCGGATCGTGGTCGTCCTTGCGGTGTTGGCGGTCTTCGGCAGCGGCCGGTGGGGTGAATACCACCCACGGAGCCGGCTGATCATGGCGACCGTCCTGGTCGGCGTCGTTCTCTTCGGCGGAGGAGGCGTTCTCGAGGGCTTCGACCCGCCCGGTGAGCTTGTTGACCTTGCTGGCGAGGCTTCCGATAACCTCGGTCAACGCACTGATCTGCTTTTCCACGCCCTCGGTGCCGCCGGAGTCCTGCCCGGTTGCGGGCTCGCGGCGCGGGCTCGGGGTGAGGTCGTCGTCGCTCACAGCTGTGTCACCTCCTGCTCGGCGGCCTCTGCACTGGGTTGTGCCGGGGTTGTCAGGGCGTATCCGGTGGGAGAGACCGCGGCTGTGCCGTTGCGCACCGCGGCGACGTCGGCCTTGATCTGCTTCCAGTCGCCGCGGTGCTTCACGTCGACAGTGCGGGCGAGGATCGGCTTGAGGTGGCGGTGGAACACGAGGACGCGGCCGCGATCGACCGTGCGCACCGCGCCGGGTCGGTAGGTCGGCACGGACTCGGTGCCGACCGAGGTGCGGCCGATTCCGAAGACTCCGTCCGACTGCTGCTGGTAGCGCCGCCGTTCGTGATAGTCGGCGATCGTGGAGATCCATTCCAGCGTCCGGGGGTCCTTGATCCCGCCCCAGAGCGTCAGGGTCGTGGTGTTGTCCAGAAGCTGACGACGCCCGTTTTCGCCGTAGAGGGTGTCCAGGTGGGCGAGGCTCTGCGCGGCCCAGTGGATGATCACACCTCGACCGGCCGAGTCGGCCAGGATCTCCGGCAGACGCGGCACCGGGGTGGCGTCGAAGAGCTCGTCCAGGTCATTGGTCGCAGGTGGATCGAGCCGCCGGGACGGATACGACAGTGCCAGCTCCTGCTCAGTGGTCAGAATTTCCTCGACGAGAGCCGTCAATATCGGCCGCACCTGGGCGGACTGGTGCTCCCCTGCCACCAGGAACAGGCTTCCCTGGTTGCCGATGAAGCTGCGGGCGTCGAACTCCTCACCTGGCTTCGGCGAGCACAGCTCCCGCAGATGCGGGTCCAGCCAGGGCTCGATGACACGGCGCACGCTCAACCAGACGGCATCACTGGTTTCGGCGACCATGCCGATCTCGGCACGCAGGTTGTCGGCCAGCTCCGGGAACCCGTGCTGGCGCAGCAACTCGACCGGCTCTTGATCAGGCGGTTTGGTGATCGCCCACGCGACGAGGTCACCGACACCGCGACCAGCGTGGGCTGCGGCGAGCAGATAGGACTGCACGACGGTTTTCGCGCGCTCGCGGAAGACCTTGTCGTTGCCACCGACGTTCTCCAGACCCACTGCGGCGGCATCGACCAGCGTTTCGGCGCGGCGACGGGCGGTGTTGAAGCCCCGGCACCCGGTCACCGGCGAGTACCGCACCTTCGCGGGCCAGTGGACTTCGCCGGTGGTGTCGAAGACGAGCACGGGCCCGGCCTGCTGACGGCGGGCGCGGGACAGCGCGGCGAATTCGACCAGGTCGGGCTTGGTCGTGGAGCACAGCAACGCCCCGGGTGCATCCAGGGCCTTGTGCACCAGATCAGTGCGAGACTTCCCCGTTTGCGTCGGCGCGAACGCGCCGGTCGGGTTTTCCAGCGGTGTGCACATGACCTGGTGATTTGGTCCTCGGTGCAATGGCGCGGCGACCTTCTCCACCGAGGCGCGGCGCCGTTCGCGCGGGCTCAGACTCGGCCGGGTCCATTCCGCCGTGCGTCGCGCGGCCTCTGGTGAGAGTTCACGGCGGATGTCCTCCCGGCTGGCATGACCGGGCTGCGACGGCCCGAACCGCCGCCAGGCCAGGATCAGCACCGTGGCCAGCCCGGCAGCGCTGACCGCGATGATCGCGAGCGTGACCGCCCAGTACAGCCCCGCCCGTTTGGCCAGTGCCGGTGCCCACGGGGCACCGAGTCCCGCAGCCGGATCTGCGGGATTGCCGAGCACGGCGAACACCCCGGCTCCCCAGGTGTCGAAGCCGGGCATCTGCCATGGTCCGCCAGCCAATACCGTTGCGGCCGCGGAACCGACCATGAGTCCGGCTGCCAGGGCAAGCAGCGCGCCGAGCACCGTGACCAGGATTCCCATCAGTGCGAGGTCGCGATCCGCAGTCGGTGAGATGCGACTGTGTTTGCTCATGCTGAGCTCCTTTGCTGAGCGGGTGCAGGTGGTGCCGGTGCGGCCAGTTCTGTGACCCGCCGGATGGCCACGACCTGCGGCGCCCAGGCGTCGAGGCGTTCCAAAATCACGCCGGTGGACTCGTCGTAGGCGTTGACGACCATGCCGTGGCCGGCGTACATGCCCACGTGCCGTGGATTACTGGGTGAACCCAGCGAGCCTGGGATGAACACCAGGTCGCCGGGCTGGAGCTGGCGGAGGCTGCCGACCGCGTGGCCGTCGTGGACCTGGCTGGTGGTGCCGGCCGAGACCGGAATCCCGGCGTAAGCCCACGCGGCCTGCATGAGCCCGGAGCAGTCGAACGCGTCGGGGCCCTTAGCACCCCACACGTAGGGAGCACCGAGTTTGCTCAGTGCATATTCCACGGCCGCGCGTTGCTCGGGGTCGGTGGGCAGCTGATAGTTCGGAGGGAGTTTTTGCGGATCCAGTGGGACATTCGATCCGCCCTGGTCCGGGCAGCCCAGCGCGGCGCTGTTGAACGAGGCTTGCTGAGCGGGATCCTCGACCACGAGCGGAGGGGGAACCGGATTGTCCGGGCCGGTCCAGAACTGACCCATCAACTCGCGGGCGGCTGCCTCCTGTGGTGCATAACGTTCCGGGTAGGCCGACGCTTGCACCTCCTGCTGGGCCACACCCGGCGGCATCCGATGCCAGCCGGCCAGCTCCACCAGGTGGTCGAGGAAGGTGTGCGTGGCATAAACCGGATTGGTCACCTGCTCCGGGCTGCCCCATCCCTGGCTCGGGCGCTGTTGGAATAGTCCCAGCGAATCCCGGTCGCCGTGGTGCACGTTGATCAGGTTGGATTCGACAATCGCGGTGGAAATCGCGATGACCGCGGCCCGTTTCGGTAGGTGCCGCTGCTGCACCACTGAGGTGATCGTCTGGGCGTTGGTCATCTGCTCGCCCGACCACTGCCGATCGCCGATCTGCTGCCCGCCACCGCCGGGGCCACCGTCACCATGGCAGCCGCCGAAGACGGTGCCGAGGCTGCCGGAGACCGCCATGACCGCGATCCCGATCACCGCGGCGGGCGTGATCACGAACGCGGTGATCGCGATCGCGACCATCGACCAGACTGTGCCCTTGCCCGTGTCCGACATGGCGCCTACCGGTCCTTGTCCGTGTGCTGGCGAAGTTGGGCGTTGGTATCGAAGGTGTGCTTCTCGGTGCGCGACAGGACGCTTTGGACCTTGTAGCCGGGGTTGTTCTCGATCTTCCACAGCGCCCGGCCCTTGCGCTCCATGCACCAGCCGGTTGTGACGTCGGATTCCTTGCCCGACAGCGCGAAGTCCTCGACGAGCTCATCGGCCACGCGCGTGGACTGTCCAAACAGGATCCGAGTGCTGCACAGCGCGAGAAGGTCCTTGGCGATAGCCACTTCCTGGCTTCCTGCGCTCCCGACCGACAGGAAATCACTGGATTTGTGTCCGACCAGGACCTGGATCTTCTTCTCCGCGCGGGACAGCCGCAGATCGGAGTCGACCGCCTGGACGGCTTTGGGTCCCAGCCGCATCTGCCGCCACACCTCGTCGCGGACGACGATGCGGATCTCCCCGTCGTCCTGGAGATCGGTGATCATGCTCGACCACGAGCCCAGGCAGGTCAGCGCCACCGCCACGGCTTGATCCCCGCGACTGCGCAGCCGGGACAGGTCCATGGACTGGATCGGGGCGTTCCAGTCCAACGTGAAGTTGGTGGGCTCGTCGAACAGGCCGGCCAGCGGCCCGGAGATGAGGTTGGCCAGCGCATCGGTGATCGGCCGCAGTGTGTCGAGGAACTGGCGTTTGCTCGCGAACCGGGTGTCCTTCCACAGGGCTTGGTCGGGGTCGGCGAGTTCGCGCTGGACATCGGGGATGGTCACCGGCCGCAGCCGGGTGTAGCCGTCGGCGACGCCGACCAGCCGCCGCAGCACCTGCGAGAGCACCGCCTCGTCGGTGACGGTCGGGGTGTAGCCCTGCGCCTCGGCGAGCGCGACCAGCAACTTGACCCACCGGCCGAGTACCCCGTCCAGTTCCTCGCGCTGCTGGGCGACCGACCAGGAATCCCAGCGAGTAGCTAGCGGGCCCAGGTCGAGTGCGTTGAGCCGTGCCGAGGAGCCGCGGCCGAGCGCGATCGGGTTGGTATCCAGCGCCCGCAACAGGGTGCTGTACTCACCCTTCACGTCGCCACTGATCAGCGTTTTGGTGCCGAACAGCATCATGCGTAGGAGAAAGGCGACGACGGTGCTGCTTTTGCCGCGTCCTGGCTCACCGAAGATGACCATGTTCGGGTTGGTCGCCATCGACCGCAGCACCCACTCGATGGGGTGGCAGTAGAAGGCCGATCCACTCACGGTGTCGTAGCCGATGCGCGCACCGACAGCCGGTGTTCCATTGGCCGCCAACAGCGGAAACAGTCCGCCGATCTCGTGAGTGGCGGCCTGATATACCGTCAGCGGCGCCTCCACCGGCGCCCATCCCTGGCCGGGTTGGGCGCGGCCACGCCGCGGTGCGCGCGACCGGTTGATCCGACCCCTGGACGTCGGGCGGTGCTGCGGCTGCTGGGGCTTGCGCGCTGGTGCAGCACCGAATTCGGTCAGCAGTTGCGCGGCGCTGCGCTCGTTCGTGCGTTTCACAGCAGACCACTCCTCCCGTGGGGCAGTCCGATGCCGGTGGGCAGGCACGCGGCGACGAACGCGGAGTCCTGGGCCAGATCGAGGCGCAACAACCGGAACCGGCCGGCGGCGTCGTTCTCCAGCCGTGCGGCGTGGTCCTCGACGTTCCAGTTGGTGGGCACGGTTACCGCCGAAGCGGCGGCGTAGCGCACGATCGAGTGTCCGGCGGCCACCGCGTGTTCCTGCGCCTTAGCGCCGCTGGCCTCGCGGTCATCCGAGGCTGAGGCCGAGAACCCCTTGCTGGACTTGTAATCCCGCATGACCCCGGCGCGGAACCGGTAGTTTTGCACCGCCCGCGAGGCCCGGCGGGCATCCATGACCTCGTAGTGAATGGCCAGGCAGCGCCGTTCCCCCGCGGTTTTGACCGCAAGCAGCGGGGACAGCGAACCGAACACGGTGCCTGCCTCCGGCATGAGCACCGAGTAGGACACGGTCGAGTACGCGTCGTGGTCGTACCGCCGGGGTGCCGGCGCCGGCGCCTGGGTCGGCCCGGCGGCGGCCTTGGGCAGGCCCTGCTGCTCGTCACCGGTGAGGTGCCCGGTCCGCAACACCGCGCTGGAAGCGGGATTGAAGCCGGTGCGGATCGCCTCGGCCAAACCACTGCCGGACAACCACTCCACGGAATCGGCACCCAGCGCCTTAAGCGGGTCTTCCAAGCCGTCCAGGACCCGGTAGAGCACCCGTGCGCGGCCTTCGGCTCCCCCGCCGGCGGCGGCCGCGGGTTTGCGCAGCGTGTCTTCCGAGCCGGAGACGGTGACGAACACTTCGTGGCGCACGCTGACCGACCCGATGGTGCGGTCTAGCTCGTTGGCCGCGCGCCGGGCCAGCGGGGGTGCGTCGTCGACCTCGTGCTGCGAACGCCAGACGTCGTACTCGGTTCCGTCGTCGGGCACCGTCCGCACCAGCAGCGACATGCGGTCGACGACGTCGCGGTGCCCGATGGACAGCAGCACGTTGCCCAGCCGGGAGGCCAGGCGCTCGCACTGCTCATCGGAGAGCATCCCGACGCCGGTATGCGTCAGCCGGGCAGTGGCGCCCCAGCGGCCGTCGCCGGTGTCGTGGATCAGGCACACGCGACCGCGGTCTTTGAACACGGGCCCGTCAGGAAACGACACTCGTTGGAGAACGCCCGGTAGGTCTGGTTCATCAGGGTCGACGGCATCTCCGGCCGCGGCTTTGGACTGCCAGCGCGACCACCCGGTGACCACTCCGAGCTGGTAGCGCACCAGGTGCCCCAGCCACCGGAGCGCGGGCCGACCACGTACCGGCACGACCACGAGGCAAGCCAGCAATCCGCAGATCGTGGCGAGAATCAGCGCGTCGAAGAACTGCCCGGCCGAGATGGTCCACAGCACCGGAACGGCCAGGAGTATGCAGGTCAGGGCCTGGGGTGGGGTCAGCCCCATGATCCATCCCGCATGCTCACGCCGTGCCAGGCCGCGATAAATCCGCACGTTGTTGGTACTCACACGATCACCGCCGCTTCTGCTGCTTCACCGGAGGCGGCGCCACCGCCACCGCTACTGGGGCCACCGCTCCCGCCACCGCGGGGACTGCCGCCTCCCCCGCCGCCGTTGTCGTCACCGGAGGGGCCGTGGTCGCCGTGATCAGGGGGGTCAAGCGGGGGCGGCTCGTCGCTGCCCCCATTACTGCCATCGCCGATTCCGCCGGAAGCACCGCCGGATACCTGAGGACCCACGCCGCCAGAGGAGGTGACCTGGTCGCGATTGGACACTGGCGAAGAAGCGGAACCGCTTTCGCTGTCCTCGCCGCTCGCGTCGTCTTCGTCGCCGCTGGATTCCGTGTCTTCCGAAGACGCACTCGACGACTGCGAACCGGCGCCGGAGTCGCCGCCTGCGCTGCCGGAGCTGTCGCCGGCGCCGTAGTCGGCCATCACTTCGTCGTATCGACCCGTGTTGGCGGTTTCCTGTGCATCGCCTCCGCCGGAGTTACCACCATCCCTGTCGCCGCCACCGCCGCCGGAGGTTGCAGAAGCCGCCTGCATAGCCGGGTTGTTCGGGCCATAGGAGTCGACTCCTGCCGAGGAGAGGGCGTCACGGAAGGCCGCCCCGGCGTCGGAGTTCGGGTCCACGAACGCAAAGAGCCTGAAGAGGACGAACGGGATAAGAAGGGAGATGATCAGGACCCCAACCCCGGCCAGTAGCCCGGAGAGGCCCTTCGAGCCACCGGCGATGGCCACTCCCAGCACGAGCGTCAGTGCCAACACGGGTTTCATGGCGATGCACGCCAAGATCCAGCGCACGGCTTTCCAAAACCAGGGCTTACTGACGTTGGCCAACAGCCCGGCTGCTGTGATCGGAATGGTTGCGACCAGTACGTAGATGGCCGCTTCCCTGAACAGCATTTCCAGCACATAGCCGATGCCGGCGGGAATAACGCCGACAAACGCGCAGATGCCGAGCACGACGGCCTTGACTCCGTCCACCGCGCCGTCGGCGAAGGCCGTGTGCTGGAGCGCGTCCTGGAAGTTCGAGGACTGGAGACCGTATTCGAGGATGCCATCGGTGAGCCCGTCGGCTGCGACAAGGAAACTGCCGACGAGGCTGACGGTGACCGCCAGGGCGATGCCGTACTGGATTGGGCCGCCGACCAGCCGCATAAACCCGCGACCGCCGCGCAGGCTGGTCATTGTGAGCTGCCAGAAGAACAGCCCAAGTGCCAAGACTCCGGATACCCACAGCATCATGGGCCACAGCACTGAAATCGGCCCCGTGCGTGTGTCCACGGTAAACACGCTGAATTGGTCGGCGACCTTGAACGCCTCCCGCAGGATGAACAGGCTGGCGTCCCACAGCGCTTGCATCGCGGATTCGAAGGCGCTGGCGACGAGTTCTTTGAGCTTGCCGCCGATCGAGCTGCCGATGTCGTCGAAAGGCCACATGTCAGCTCCTCAAGTTCCGGTAGCCGGCATGGACCGCATCCGCGCTTCCCGGCCAAGCACTCGGGGCCGGAGCAGCCAGCGGGCCGGGTGAGATCCACCAGTCGCCGCCGACGTAACGCAGTGCCTGGCAGTCACCGACGCCGGCGGTGATGGTCTGGCCCTGGTAATCGACGTCGAGCTGGCCGAGTACGCAGGCCACGACGTAGCGGCCGCCGTCGGTGACGCCTTTGATCTGCCCGTGTGTGACCTGGTAATTCACAGACAGGTCTGGGACGGGTCCTATGGGGTTGATCCCCGCGCTACTGCGCATGGAGCGCAGTAGCGAGTACAGCCCGGTGGTCTCCGGCTGCGGGGCGCCAGACAGCGAGAGCTCGCGGTAGCCGCGGGCGTAAATGTCGGGATCCCCACCGCGCAGCGCGGCTTTGTCCAGGGCTTTGAGCTGTCCCAGGGCACCTTCCGGGGTGGCGGGAAGCCCGCCGGGGATCCACCGTCCGGTGGTCTGGCCAGGTAGTGGGAGCGGGATCGGTTCTCCCGCCTGCTCGGTGGTCATCGGTTGGGGCTGCGCAGCCTGTGGGGGCAGGGTGGCCATCGGCCTGCTCGCCAGGGCGTGCTCGGCGGCCAGATCCCAGTCACCGTCCTGTGGCGTCGGCTCCGGTCGGGGTGGAGCCGTTACCGGCGCGGTGTTCTCACGGGTGCTGTAGTGCGAGACCACCAGCGTTCCGGCCAGCGCTAGGACCGCGAGGATCCCCAGCGCGATCACCGACAGGCCCAGTCCGGCATGCCGCCTGCGCTGCTGCTGTTGGGTCGGGGGCGCGGCCATGACTCAGGCCCCAGCCGCGAAGTGGCTGATCAGCTGGTAGCCGATCCCGTACAAGATGCCGCCACCGAGGGCGCAGAGCATCATGACCACGCCGACTTTGCCGGCACGGTGGTGATCGACCCACCGTCCCCCGGCCCAAACCAGCAGGCCGATGAAGAACCCGACCATGAGCGCGACGCCGGCGCCCCACTTCACGTTGCCGACGGCTTCCAGGACCTTCTCGGCTCCAGGGGGTTGAACTGGCTCCGGGTTGGGGATCTGGACCAGAACGGGCAGGATCGTGTCTGCGGCATGCTGGATCATTTGCCGGTTCCCTTCGTGTTCCGTGACAGGCCGGGCAGTCGCCCGGCCGAGGACGCCGGTTGGGAAAGCAGCTCCCAGCGACGCAGTAGTGGAGTGATCGCCTCCCGCAACCGTTTCGGCGTGACTTCCGCGGTGATCCCGGCGGTGGCCACAACCGGGTCGTGAGGCAGGAACAGTGCGTCATCGAGCAGCGCTGACACGCGGCGTCCGGCGCCGCCAGGCACTCCGGCGGGCCAGCGTTTGGCTCCGACCACCACGAGCTGGGCCGGTGGGGTCGTCACGCCGGTGCCGTTCCAGAAATCCAGGCGAGCCAGGACCTGTTCGGCGTGTAACAACGAGGGCAGGGTGGCCCGGCAGACCAGCACCGGTCGCGGGCACGGAGTGCCGTTGCGCAGCCAGGCCCCGGCCCCGACCAAGGGATGCGCGCCGATGCGCCAAGCATCATGGCCGAGGTCGACCACGGTGGCCTGCACAGACTGACTGGCGGGTTTGAAGAATCGCGGCGGCGGCACCATGCCCGGTGTGATCACCGGCAGGTCCGTTTCCACCCGCGCCAGCAGCGCCTGGTCGCGCCAGGAGACTCGGATGTGCACGGAGTGATGCGGCCCGGCCAGAATGGGCCCGTCCGTGTGGGCAGCTGCAGCCAACCCGGAGCGGGCGGGGTCGGCGGTATCAACCATGAGTACTCGACGGTCGGCGATCTGCAACGCGTCGGCGAGCACCGTGGCCACCAGCGACGCTCCGGCGCCGGGCGAAGCCGCCAGAACCGGTAGCACGGCGCCAAAGCCGGCCCAGTCCGCAGGCGCAGTGCTGACCGGCGCTAGACCCTGTCGCTGCACGGATGCGGCGGCCTGCCCGGTCCGCTCGGCTGTGCGTAGGCCCGCCTCCTCAGCGGCTCCCTCGGTCTGAGCAGTGGAGCGGGCGGCCGTGGCCAGCTCTCCGGCTTCCACTGCGGCGATCACGTCCGCTGCCGGCAGGTCGCCCCACGCCTGGCAGGCGGCACGGAACAGTTGCCGGTCGCGTTCGTCGAGCCCGGGGGGTTCTGCTGATGCCGAGCCCGCTCGCGGTTCGGTGCTGGCGGTGTCTGAGGGCGACGCGGTCGGATGTGCGAACGAGTCGGGCGCGGGCGGTGGATGCAGACCGTGGCCCTGCGCACTGCCGTGCAGGGGCACCGACGTGGCGGCTGCACCATATCTGTTGTGCCCCAAGGGGCTTTGTTCTGAAGCGACCATGACTTCTCGCTTTCCTCGGACCCCTTGCGCGGGGCCAGGTTGGTCAGGAAGGCGCGTTGATCCACGGCCTCGGGGTGCGTCATGCATCGGGCCGAGGTGCGATATGGCGCGCTATGAGCACCTAGGCAGGCCAGAGCTCGAAGACGCGCGGTCCCTCACTCAGCACCCGAAGGGCTACTGAGCTGCGAAATCACGACGGTGATCAATCCGACGCGTGTGCCGGTGAAGGGATGGTTCCCGGGCGAGGCGGATTCGCCAGAATCGCTTCCACCGGGCGGCCTGCCGTATGGAACTTGTGGGCAGTGCTTGCTGAAAAGGCGGCTCCAGCGCCGCCAAGTGGCACTACGTCAGGCGTACGTGCGCGACTGGTTACTCATGCGGCCTCCCACGGAAAAGCTTGATCGGCTCCCACGTTGTTCGGCCGGCCCACACAGCCGGCTCCCCTTGTTGGAGGTCGGCCCCATGGTCGGCCTCCCCTGCCTCGACGGGCTCGCGCCCCGCCGTTGCGCCGTATGAGTCGATCAACTCCCCGAGTGACCGATGCCCCGGCGAACCCTGTCCGGTATTCTTGACAAGGTACTTCGAACGTAAGGCGGCCCGGATTAGCTGTCAACTTTTCCGGACAGTTGATATTGGTGTCAGTAATACATGACACCGTCGAGTGAGGAGGTGGGGACAGTGGCCGAGGGAGAGCGAGGCGAGGGCTTCGCGGTCAAGCTCCGCCGACTGTTTGAAAGCGTGAAACGCGAAGACGGCTCGGAATACAGCAAGCCAGAAGTCGCCGAGGCCGCCGGAGTGTCGCGCGGGTACCTTTACGATCTGCTCAAGAGCAAGAACAAACCCAGCCATGACACGGTCGTGGCCCTTGCACAGTTCTTCGGCGTAGAGATCGAATACTTCTCCAACACCGAGAAGGGGCGCGAGCTCAACCGCCAGTACGAACTTCTGGCTCGCCTCGGGGAACAGAACGTCCGTCAATTGGCCACCCGCGCCAGCGAGCTCTCGCCGGACAAGCTCCGCAGCGTGATGGAGTACATCGACTTCCAAGCGGGCAAGGACGACAACTCGTCCGGGTGAAGTGTGCGCCACTGCCATCCGGATCTGCTCTGCGCAGAACGTCCTCGCCCAGTCAGGCGAGGTGCGTGAATGAACGACAGAACGTAAAGGTGAACGTGAACGACATCTGAGCCGGGGGTGGCTGTGCACGTAGATCAGGGGACAGTCGGGACCGACGGGGCAAAACTCCATTACGAAACGTGTGGAGACGGCCCTCCGGTGTTGATCATCCAAGGCGGCCTCAGTGAGGCCGGCGCGACGCGACAGCTCGCCGAGCAGCTGGCCCAGCACTACCAGGTCATCAGCTACGACCGGCGCGGCCTGTCCCGAAGTACGGTGTCCCGGGATCCGGAGCCGGTCACGATGGCCACCCACGCCGACGACGCGGCCGCATTGCTAGCCGCGGTGACCACCGAGCCGGCCCGCGTGGTCGGGCCCAGCATCGGCGCGGTGATCGGCTTGTACCTCACCGCTCGACACCCCGACCAGGTGGCGATGCTGATAGCCCACGAACCGCCGATGACGTCGCTGGTCCGGGACCCGGAGCAGGAAACCGGGCTCGATGAGGTCGCCGAGCTCGCACGCGAGGACGTCGGTGCCGCGATCCGGCGTTTCGTCGCACTGGGCGGCAACCGGGAAGACTCCCAGGAACCGGGAGCTGGCCCGGCTCCGTCCGTCGGTGACGTCGAAGCGAACTTGCGACGCTTCTTCTCCCGCGACTTCCCCGCGGTCCGCGCCGCCAGACTTGAACTCGATCGGATCGAGGCGGCTCCGCGACCACCGATGATCGTTCCCACCGGCGGTGAAGAGTCGCGCGGGCAGTGGGAACACCGTTGCGCCGTGCAGCTCGCCTACGAGCTCGACCGCAAGTTCATCGAGATGCCCGGCGGCCACAACGGCCTGGTCAACCATCCGCGGGCCACTGCCGCCGTGCTCGGCCGCCTGTTCACGGAGCCGGTCGCATGAAAGCCCGATACTGGCGTAACGACCTGCAACTGCGCCGCGGAGTGAAACACCTCCTACGGGAGCTCGACCTCGATGCGCCACTCGATGTGCACGTGCTGTGCGAACGCCTAGCCAAGCGCCGCGACCGCGCGATCAAACTCCGTCCCTACCCGCTGCCCGCGCCCGGTGTGTTCGGACTGTGGATCGGCACAGCGGACGCCGACTACATCCTGTACCAAAAGGACACCACGGTCGCTCACCAAGAGCACATCATTCTGCACGAGATCGGCCACATCATCAGCGGCCACGGCAGCGACGAAAACGACGACGACATCTGGCAGCAGATTCTCCCCGATATTCCGCCCGAAACTGTGCTTCGCGCGCTCCGCCGGGACGGTTACGGACCGGAGTTCGAGCGCGAGGCCGAGATGGTGGCGACGGTCATCAAGGAGTGGGCGACCCTGCTGGACCGCTTGCAATTCTCGCCTGACCGGAAAACCGATGCCGCCCGACGACTGCGGGGAGCATTCGACGACCACCAAGGTTGGCTCTGATGGCGATACCCAACTTCTTGATGTGGGCGGCCGCCACCATCGCGGCGGTATGGAAGCTCTCGCAGCTCATCCGGGCGCCACACGACAAGGGGCTCCGTGTCGTCACGATCTGCACCGTGCTGGTCTTTATCGCTCTCTCGGCCCAGCTCGCCGTCAGTATTCCGGCGATGGCCGAATTCTTCCCGAGCCAGTCGCCGAAGCTCATTCAGAACGTCATCCTGACCTTCTTCTTCGCGTTGTTGATCGTCCTTCTGCAATCCAGTGTGGCGCCCTCGGCCGTCGGGTCGCGCGGGTGGCTCGAGATCGGGCTCGCGCTGCTGGCCAGTGGTGGCCTGGTGGCAACCTTTGCCGCGACCAACCCCGCCGACCGCGGCGCCAGCTATGAACACGCCGGTGAAACGCCAGCAGCGCTGGGCTTCTACCTGCTCGGCAACCTCTACATGAGCTATGCGACGGCGCGCGGCGCCCATCTCGCATGGACCACTGCCGACCACACTCAATCGCGCGCCCGCCTGAGCCTTCGCGTGGCCGCCGCCGGCCTGGCCGTGAACTGCATCGGAACCCACACGCCCCGAGTCGTATCCACATCGGGGCGACTTCTCTTTGACAAAGAACTGCTCCCGGGCACTGCAACATGGACGACCCCCATCTTGGCGATCGGGATCGTCGCCTTCTTCCTCGGAATCGGCTACCCCGGAGCTCGCACGGGTCTTGTCAAAGCACGCATGTGGATCGAAGTGCGTCACCATTACCGCCAACTGCGTCCTCTGTGGGCAGCGCTGTGCGGGCAGTTCTCCAACATTGCGCTGTTTCCGCCTGTATCACCGCTCCGCGAAGCGTTCCAGGTCCGCCAAATGCGGCTTCGCTACTACCGGCGAGTCATTGAGTGCCGAGACGGGTTGGTGTGCCTAAGCCCCTACGTCACCGAACCCGTCGACTCCACCAAGACTCACGAACAACAAGCCGCGCTCGTACGCGACGCACTCGGACGCGCTACGGCCCGCGAAGAAGTCTCAGTGACCTCGGTAATCGCCGAGCCAGAAGCCGCGGGCATGGAAGCCGATACCCAGCAGCTTCTGGCGCTATCGCGGGCATTCGGCCGTATCACCGGCACCGACGCACGATCCGTTCCCGACACGACCAGTTCTACGATCTGACCTGGGCCACAGCCTGGAAGTCGGGCCGGAGCGCCGCGCGGGAAGCCCCGGCTTAGTGCAGGCCTCGCTTCGGTGACCGGGTTGCTTCCCCTACGCCGCACGACGAAGATGCCGATCGCGGTCACCCGCTTATCGCTTTCTCGCCGCCGACATGGTGCTCACTTACCTCGGTTCTTTGCGTGAGTTCGTGGGTCAAGTTGGCTTCGCTTATTGCTACCGCATCCATGAGTTCGTTGAGAAGGCCGGTCGGTGTCTCTGTTCCGTGGTGGAGGCCGGCGGTAGAAAGGATGTTGGCCAACGCTTGTCGGTCGGCTTCGGAGATGCCCTGAGCGCAGGCTGGATGAGCGAGCACGTCGTGGGCGGCATAGGCGTCCGCGGACGTGATCGCGTGTCGCGTGATCTCGGTGACGATCGGCGCATGGTCGGTGAGGTCGAGCGCGCAGAGGCCGAGGCGGCATTGGAAGACCGGCGGCGTCGGCTGTTTGGTGAGT
This sequence comes from Parasphingorhabdus pacifica, assembly GCF_054779195.1. Lineage (NCBI taxonomy): Bacteria > Pseudomonadati > Pseudomonadota > Alphaproteobacteria > Sphingomonadales > Sphingorhabdaceae > Parasphingorhabdus > Parasphingorhabdus pacifica. Next base: position 222,381 of record NZ_BAAGYS010000008.1, on the reverse strand, counting down.
TCGAGGTAGCGGTCGACCATCGTTGTTCCAGACGGTCGCATGTTGCGCCCGGCGATGGTGAGGCACAACGTGCTCAGGCAGGCCGCGACGGCTTGTTCCCACAGTTCTGGTGTGGAGCTGTGCTCTAGCAGGTCGAGGGCCTGGTCGTAGTCGCCGCTGACGATGCGGGTGATGATGGCGACCTGTCTGCCATCGAGCATCCGTTCGCCGATGCCCTTGTGGTTCTTGATGTGTTCGAGCGCTTCGTCCCAGCGTCCGGCGCGGGTGAGTGCGCGTGTGCCGTCGGAGAGCAGCACCGTCCAGAGGAACCGGAGTAGTTCCCGTCGTCCGTCCTGGCCGTCGACGAGCTCGTTGAGGTCGATGTTCCGGTTGTCGGTCCTGGTAGCGGTCTTTGTCCTGAGTGCCTGGTAGGCGTTGGTGAACAGTTGGTGCGCGCGGGTTCCTTGCCCATTGCGGATGTGGAGACGCCCGAAGTTGACGAGGGGTTGCAGGGCGAGCTTGGCCGTCTTCGGTCCCAGCGGTGCGTGGGCATGGAAGAGGTCGAACTGCCGCCAGCACAGCTGGTGTGCACGGTCAGCCAGGCCGCAGTCGCTGAGCAGGAGTGCGGCCTTGTTGTGTGCTTCGGCGGCGGAGACGAGCCGTTGCTCATCCGGTCCGTGGGCTGCGGCGTGTGCAAGTTGAGCGACCTCCTCGACACGGAGTGGGAGCGCTCGACATGTGGGCCGCGGCCGCGGTAGGAGCGGGAACCATTCGGTGAGCCTGCGGCGGAGGTGTTCGTTGCTGGCGCTGCGCACGGCAGTGGTCCGATCAGTCGAAGACGAGCGTGGTCGCTGTGTGGGCGAGCAGGGTCTGGGTGTTGGGGCTGAGGCCCAAGCGGTTAAGCGCGAACAGAACGTGGTGAGCGAGAACGGCGCGAATGCCTCGCTGGAGCTGGCCGTCGCGCGCCAGCTGCGCCAAGTGCTTCCCCGCGTTGTCGAAGGCCGTGAACCAGTCCGCGGCGAAGGCCAGGCCGCTGCTGGTGTCGCGGACCAGGTGAGCGGTGTCGACGGTCATCAGCCGACGCACGGAGGATTGGCGCGACCGCACCTGCTCCGGCGGAAGCTCGCGGGTTGGCCGACGGTGCTGGGCGATCCGGGCCCAGATGTCTCCTTGCTCGTACCAGTCCTGGCCGGCTGCTCGGAAAAGGCGGCTGCACAGCAGAATCGCGAGCTCCCGGCGTCCCACGACGGCCGGGCCGTCGGCACTGAGGAGGCCGAGGTAGGTCAGAACGTGGCGGCTGTCCTGGTGGAACAGGGTGTGAGCCAGCGCCATTCCGGCTTCGCCGCCGAAGGCGTGGATCTCGGGTTCGTAGATGACCGGTGTTGTCGGGAGGAGGTGTTGGTGGAGGAAGGCGAGCGCGTCGGAAGCGGTGGACTCGTCGGGCGAGAGGATGCGCACGCGCCAGCAGGGCTGCGACCGCACGGCTTCCTGCGATGTGAGGCCGTTGCGGGCACGGGGTCTCGGTGGTTCGGCTTTGCGCATGAAGAACCAGGTGTCGATCAGCCCGGCGTGTTCGACCTCGGTGATGGCGGGCCCGAGACGGGTGAACGCGGTGTATTCGACAGTGTCCCAGTCGTCAAACTGGATATTGATCTGACGCCATGACGGGTTCACGCGACGTTCCTTCCGATCAGGCCATGAGCAGGCAGGAATCCCAGCCGCTGTGCGGGGGTGCGTCGGTGCCGAGGGTGTGCAGTGCCAGTGCGATGCCCGCCATGCCGTCGAGGAATTCGGGGTCGTTCGGGGGCGGTAACAGCTGATCGAGCAGCCGCTGGCACAGGAGAGGCAGTGCGGCGGCCAGCTCGCCGGTGTCGGCGTCGGCGGCCACGCGCCAGGCGGTCTGGAGGATTCCAGCCAGCCCGTGGCACAGCCCGGTGTCGGTGACGCGGTCGAGCTGGGTGGAGTCTCGCAGGAGGCTCAGCATCGCGGCTTCGGCGAGGTGCGTGCGGCCGGGATCGTGCAGGGCCAGGCCGGCGAGTTGCTGCGCGCGGGCTAAGCCCACGGTGCCGTAGCACCAGCGCGGCGCTTGCCGCTGGGATGCCGCGACGTGTCCTGCGTCGACGTTGTCTCGGGTGATCACACCTGGCCACCACGGGCCAGTCTGTTGCCATCCATCCAGCCAAGTGCAGATCCGGGTGATGGCATCCCGGTGGCCGTCGACGACCACTCCGCGCAGCAGGGCCAGCGACAACAACGCCAAGGGTGCGGCGATGCCGTGGGACATGCCGATATTGCCGTGACCACCAGGGAACTCGGCGGTTACTTCGCCGTTGGGGGACACCTCGGTCCACCAGCCGGGCATGTGCTCGCGCGAACCCGTCAGAGGTTCGGTCAATCGGACGAGATAGCGCAGCACTGCGCGGGTGATGTTGTGGTCGGGGTGGTGTCGGAGGTGGTAGGCGCCGAATCCGGCCAGCCCGCGGAACAGGTCGTATTCGGCCAGAGCGGGGCGCTCGCCCCGGTCGAGGCGCGCGTGCGCCAGGGTTAGACGAGCCCGGGTCACCTCGATGGTTTTCTCATCCAGTGTGGCCAGCACTGGCGGACACCGGCGGGCATCGCCGGCGATCGAGCGGGTGAGGAATCCCAGGGCTGCCGCGCCGTAGAAGAGGGTCGCGTTGTGGCCGGTGCTGAGTTCGTCGCGCGCGGCCGCGGACAGCCAGGCGCGGGCGGTGTCCCAGGTTCCGTGGCCGCAGCGGGCCCGTTCGAGGTGCAGCAGTGCGATGCCCGCCGCGCCGCCGAGCAGCGATTGGGGCCGGGTGCGGCCCACGCCGCCGTGCGGGTAGATCGTCTGCGGGTCGGCCAGGCGGTCGGCGAGCTCGTCGACCGCGGCGAGGGCTTTCGGGGTATTCACGGGGCTCCTGGGGTGCGGGCAGTCCAGCTCAGGGCGGCGGCGCGGGCCAGGCGCAGGCAGACCCGTTCGGCATCGAGGGAAACCCCGGTCATGCGGACGTGGTGCAGGTGCAGCAGGTCGGCCAGCATGGTGGCCGGATCGTGCCGGCCCGAGTCCTCGAGGGCGCTGCGATAGGCGACCAGTGCCCTTCGGCGTTCCTGCCACGCGGCCGCGAGGTCACCACCGCCAGGCAGGGCACGAACCGTGGCCCAGTCGTCGCGCGGATCAGCCAGACGAAGCGCGGTATCGCGCAGCGCTCGCTCGGGTGCCGGGCCCGACGGGGTGCGGGCGGTCTCGATCAGCCACCGCATTCCCTCCGCAGGAGCGTCGTGGAATGAGCAGGCGAGGTTGACCATGCTCGCCGCGGCCAGGGCCCGGGCAGGGACACCGTCGCGGTGGTCGACCGTGTGCAGCTGGGCGAGCACTGCGCGGGAGTCGGCGGCGAACACTGACTCCGCGGCCTCCATCACCGCGCCTGTCCCGAAACGACCGGTTTCGGGGTAGTAGGTATCGAACTGCGCGCGACCGACGAGCCCGTGCTCGCGGAGCCTTGCGACCCACGCGTTGATCCCAGCCGCGGCGCGGGCGGCCTCGTCGCGGTCGCGTAGCCGGAACCGCAGGCGCAGGTGCGGGTCGGGATCGTAGTAGCGCAGGAACCACCACTCCGGCTCGCTGTCCCAGGTGGACAGCAGCTCGGGCAGATGGCCGGTGAGCACGGCGTTGTGCCGGTCGGGGTGCCCGTAGAGCTTGACGTAGGCCCAGGGCGCGCTGCCGGGTAGATGCCCGTGCTCGCGGCCGACGGGGGGCGGCGACCACCGCGGTGCCGGACTCGATGTGGTGGCCGCCAGTGGGATCACCGCTTCGTGGGCGTGCCCGTCGAACCAGCCGAACGCCTCATCGGACGGTGCTTCGCGTAACGCGACGCCGCTGGTGCGTTCTAGTTCGGCGCGCAGCAAGTACAGGTGTGCCGACGTGTGCAGGTGCAGTCGCATCCTGCGGTCGCTGTCGCCGACGTAGATCGTGTCCGGGACACCGAATCGTTGGCGCCACGCCTGGAAGCTCTCCACCCAGTCACGCCACGAGGCCGTCGTTCCGGGCAGGTCGGTGGCCTCCAGCCGCCACCGGGCTGGTGCCAGAATCGTGCGGCGGTAGCGAATCCGGGGCAGAAACGGCAGTCGACCGGCGTGCCCCCAGGAAAACGGCGCGCACGGTGCCGCGCGAGTCGTGCTGATCTCGGTGAGGAACCGCACGAGGGGATGCGCGTGGTGGACCATCTCCACCGCGCTGAAGGCCACCGGTTCGACCGGGCGACGCTGCGACAGCGAGATCAGGACCAGCCGTTCGGCGTCGGCGGTCACCGCGAGATCATCCAGCGACACCGTATTGGTCGGTTCTCGGGGCTCGCCCAGCGAGAACACCGTGGGTAGCACCTGGGGGCTGCGGGCGACGTTGTCCGTGCGCGCGTACAGGGCCGGTGCTGAGACTTGGACCGGGAACGAGGTGTCGCAAACCGTCGGCAGGTCGGCGTAGGCCGTGGCCATCCGCCGTTGGTCCTCGGTGTCGAGCAGGTCGAGGAATCGTCCGGTCGTGGCGCCCGCAGTCCGCGAGACCCCGGCGACGACGAGCTCGAACTCACCGCGATCCAGTGCCGCGCGGGTGGGGGCCTGCACGCGGACGCGAAGCTCGGTGTGCGGCTGCACCGTAACGTCGGCGCCACCGGCGGCGTCGAGCTCGGCAAGCATGTCGTCGTCCAGGAGGACTTCATTGCTCTGCTGCCACGCTGCCCGCTGGGCCCACGCCATCAGGGTCGCGTCCCGCTCCGACATCGAGCGTTCGGCCAGCGTGTTCCAGGGCGTGTCGCGGTACCCGGCCGGGAACCCGAGCCCGGTATCGGCCACCAGCTCGGTCACCGGCACCACAGCCCGCGGGCCGTACCATTCGATGAAGCGGCCGTGGTACTGCTGCCATTCCGGGTTCCCGGACGGCTGCGGCGCCAGGCGCACCAGCGCCGCCGTGGCGGCTTCGGCTTCTCGCGCCACCTCCTCCGGCAGCGCCAGGTCGCAGTCCAGTCGCAGGTCCATCCCGACTGGCCGCTCGCTCGGTGCTATGTCCGTCATCGCTCGGGAGAGCCTGGTGCGTCGCTCGCGTGCTTGGGGCGGTGAGTTGGACGTGTTGTGTTCGTCCAGGTGCCGGCGCAGCGCACGGATTTGCTCGGCCTGTGCTGCCACGCCGGCCACGGTGTTGGCTTCCACCTCGTCCAGGGCCGCGACAACGTGGTCGAGTGGGTCGGTTGCCGTCATGGGAGGACGCAACTGGGTGATCAGTAAGCCCTGCTCAACGAGTCCTGCCAGCATCGGGTCCAGGGCGGATGCTGGTGCGTTGAGCTCGGTCGCGACCTTGTCGGCCGCATCCCGCAGACGGATCGGCGCGGCCGCGACCCGCATGATGGCCTGCACGACCTTGGTGTGGCGGACCGACACCTCCCCCAGCCCGCCCGCACTCGTCGCGGCGGGTCGGCGTTGCCAGCCCAGTACCAGCCTGCCGTCGCGGACGGCCGCGGCCGCGTTCGCGACGACCAGCAGCTGGGAACGCAGCTCAGGATCCGATTCCAGCTGTACCAGGACTCTGTCCAGCCATTCCGCGTCGACCCGTGCCACCGCACGGTGCTGCCGGCCCCAGCGCACCGTCGTGGAGCGGTCGAAGCGGGTGGCGGCCACGCCCGAGAACATTCCGAACGGGGTCGCCCGACCGGTCGCCCGAACCAGGTAGCGCGCGACCGACACTGCCGCACGGCGAACCTCAGCCGCCGGCCGGTGCGGTTCCCGGCATATCGTGCGGACGTGGCGAGCCAGCACCGGACTGGCCGTCTCCACGGCCGCCGCGAATTCCTCGATTGCCCACACCTGCTGCAACCACGCACGCCACTGCGTCACGTGCTCGTCCGGGCCACCGGACAAATCGGGCCACTCGACGCTGTCCACAGTGCAGGGAAGAGGTGCCGCCCGGACGATGGCGGCGTCGATCACCTTGTACAACTTCACCCCCAAGAAAGAAGGATGCCGGGTGGCGGGCAGGAACAACGCCCCGCCACCCGGTATCACTGGCTTCTCACGTCAGTGCCGAAGCGATGCGGTCACGGGCAGGTCGGAGTACAGGCCGACTCGCAGGTGTGGCCGCAGCCGTCATCGGTCGGCCGCATGAGCTCTTCGATGACCGGACCGGACTCGGCGAAACGGATGTCGAGGTCGAAGTCCTCGGGAGCAGGCGACTCGGCCACCATGTCGGCGGCGGTGTCGTGCAGCTCCTCCGGTGAAGCGAGCTCGGACTTGGTGGAAACGGTCAACGGACCCTCCTTGATTCGCTGATCATGTGTTGTTGTTCGCGAGAGCCCTGAGTGGTCAGAGTTCCCGCGCTCCCGGCCAGGAGACGACGACACGCGTGTGCCTCTTCTCGATGGCGCGTCCCCTGGGGAGTTCACTGGTGGGCGTCGCAGCAGGGAAGACGTCGATGTGCGCGCCGGGACCGCCGCGCAGATCGCGGTCGAAGCGCCGCAGCAGCTCGACGTATTCGTCGGCGACCGCCTCGGCCTCGGGGCCGTGTGCGTACACGCCGTTTTCGAACGAGTCGGTGCCGTCGATGGGCCGTTTCGTGCGGTAGGCGAACGATGCCCCGCGGATCAGGGTCGGAACGCCCTGCGTCGCAGAACGAGCGACCAGACCGCGTTCAATCGCGCCTTTCCGTGCTGCGAGCAGGCCGAACACGGGCGCTGCGGTGGCGATCCAGAAGTGCGTTTCGTCGGGACGATCGAATTCAATACCGGACCAACGCTCCAGGCGGGGTTCCTGCAAGGACTTCTGCATTCCGCGAACATCAAGGAGCTGCTCCTCCTCGACTCGCAGCGCGACTTCGGACCCATCGAGCGGGATCAGGCGTTCCTCGCGGGCGCTGGAGCCCTGCATCGGGACAAATCCGCACAGTCGATATCCCGTACTGGCCAGGTGCTCACCGTCGCGTTCGAACACCACCGACCGGGTCAATCCCCGCATCCGCAGCGGAACCACGATGCGACCGCCAGGGGCAAGCTGCTCCCACCAAGCCGGAGGGATGTCCCATGCCCCGGCCGTGACGATGATCCGGTCAAACGGCGCCCCAGCCGCGTACCCGTTCTCGGCATCGCCCAGCGCCACAGTGACACGCTCGTACCCAGCCGCATCCAGGCAGTCGCGCGCACGCTCGACGATGTCCGAGTCGATGTCCAGGGAGACAACTGCCCCGGACTCCCCCACCAGTTCGGCGATCAGGGCGGCGTTGTAACCACCGCTGCCCACTTCCAGCACCCGCATCCCAGGTTCCAGCTGCGCCTGCTCAAGCATCGTCACCTGAATGTGCGTGGCGCTCAGCGAACTGGTCGCCAATCCCTGCTCGTCCCGTTTGGTCACCAGCGCCTGGTTCGCCGCGTACGCGGCCACTATCGATCCTTCCGGAGCGAACAGGTGCCGCGGCACCGTCCGGACCGCCTGCGCGACCGTTTCGCTGCGGAGGTCTCCCCACTCGCAGAGTTCGCTGACCATCGCCTCGCATCGAGCGGTCGCCTCGTCAGCAGTGTTGCTGCCGGCTTCGCCTGCTGTTGTCACGAAACACCTTTCTGGTTGTTGTGTTTTGCGGGCCCACCGGTCCCCCAACGATCACTGTTCGTTGGTGATCTCAGCAGGAAATCTATGGGAGCGGCGTAACCGCTTGAGAGGAGAAATGCCGTCTCGAAACGGTGGAGGAGTGAGCCAGTGTTCGGGGATGGTGCGGCCGTGGCGTTCCCATTCCCACACGTAGGTAACGAGCTCGTCCCACAGCTCGCGGGGACCGATCTCGGCAACACAGGTACGCGCTCGGCCACGGTGTCGGTCCCAGGCGATGATGATCCGCACGGCCGAGCCCGTCGCCGGGTCGACCAGCGAGTGTTCATCCTGTTCGTCGGGCCAACAGCTACGGGAGTGCCCTACACCCGGCATGGCCGCGGCCAAAACCGTGGGAAAAGCGGGGTGTTCCAGTCCGGGCAGCGTCACCGCAGGCGTCAGCGGCTTGGCATCAAGAGCGGCGAAGTCCAGGTGCGGCGGCATCATGCGGCATCCCGCAGCGGCGCCTGGGCCCCCTGCCACATTCCGGCCAGTTGATTCAGTTTGTCCAACCAGGGAAAACCGGATTCCTTGACGGTGTGACAGCCGTTGGCGCGCTGGAACAGCACCGCGTACTCATGATTGATCCGATCACGGAACACGTGCACCACTTCACCGTGGTTGCGGTGGGTCTGACTGGCATGTTCCAGATCCGGGTGGGCCTCCCGCACCAGCAGCAAAAACCCGTGCTCGTCGACTGGTGGCAGGTGCGCTGGGCGTTCCGGCCGGTCGCTGTAGGTCAACGTCAAAAGCGGCGTGTCCACGTCGGACAGTTTCGTGGTCATGCGGCATCACTTCCTCGGGATCGGTTGGGAGTGATCGGCCCGCTCTGTCGGCTGCATCCAGCAGAAGTCCGCGGACGGACGCTCCTTGCCCTCGGGCGGGTCGTAGCCCTCCAGCCCGTCGCGCACCCGCGTCAACACCTCGTCGCGGGTCTCGAAGTACAACGGCTTGTTCGGATCCGGCGCGGGAATGTCGAGCTCACCTGCCAACCGGCGTGGCAGCTCTCCCGGCGCGGAGTTGGAGGGCTCGGTCATGGCGCCCACAACTTCCCCGCGCTGTGGGACATCAAGTGCTGATCGGCGGGCCGCTCCGAGATCAGTACGCTTCCGGCAGACGGCGCGGGAAGCTCCAACAGTTCGGTCGTGACATCGACGACGGAACCGGCAGTGCGCCACCGCACGACGGCCGCGCCGATGTTTTCCAGGTAGCTCGGATCCAGACCACCGGCACGGTAGGCGGAAGCATCGCGTTCGCCATAGACCGTGACAACGTCGAGAACACCTGATGACCACCAGCGCATGTAGACCAGAGCGATGTAGCCGTCACCCTGATCATTTGGCACTGGAGCCCCGACGAATCCACTCGTGACCAGGCGCTGGAGCTGAGCCGTCGGATCGTCCATGTCGATTTCCCCATGATCGGTTCGGAAGGCAGTGGACCCGGCATGGTCGGGGGTCACACCGGGCCCACTGCCCGTTTCGGTGACCGGTAAGGGCGCTCGACGGACTGGCGGTGTCTGGCACCGGAGCGCTCCACCCGGCCTGGCCTGCTGTAGCCTCGCTTCTGTAGCAGCTACAGGGGACGCTACAGCGTAGCGGCTACAGCGCCAAGAGTTGCTCATGCCGCCATTCGAGTGATGTTGTTCTTGACTGACGGCTGAGCCCTGTATGCCAAGGGCAGGTATGCCCAACAGGCGAAGGAGATCACGGTGGTTGACACTTCGAGCCCTGCGCTGTTGAAGCGTTGGATCGGCCTCAACCTGCGCCAGCTCCGGAAGGAAGCTGGCAAAGAACGTACCGAGGTTATGCAGCGTCTCGGCTTGTCACGCGCTCAGGTGGGGCATCTTGAAACCGCCGAGCGCCTGCCATCTAAGCCGGTACTGGAGATCCTGCTCGACTTCTACGGCAAACGCGAACGACTGCCGGACTTCCTGCGGATCGTCGAAGCAGCACGCAAGGGCAAAAACTGGTGGGACAAGCTCAGTGATGCCGTTCCTCCGTGGTTCGATCTGTTCCTTGGGCTGGAGGCCGGTGCGGCCGATGTCCTGAGCTTCGATGCCTATGTCATGCCAGGTCTTCTGCAAACTCCGGCCTATGCCGAGGCGGTTATCAGGGCTGACCCGGAGCTCACCGACGAACAGGTCCAGCAACGCGTCGAGCTGCGCGTGGGGCGTCAGCGGATTTTCGACCGGGAGGACGACCCCGTCCGGCTCTGGACTGTCATCGACGAAGCGGTGCTCACGCGTCTACGTGGCCGCACCGAGGTCATGACCGAACAACTCGACCACCTCATCAAGATGAGCGAACGTCCCGGTGTCGACGTGCAAATCCTTCCACGAACGGCAGGGGCGCACCTGGCTCAGTCCGGCAGCTTTCAAATCCTGAAGTTTCTCAGTGAAATGACAGGGGACCCTGGCGTCGTTTACTTGGAAGGGCTCGTCGAAGGCCGCTACTACGAAAAGCCTGAAGAGGTTGCACTCTACGAGCGGGCAATGACCCGACTACAGGTGCAAGCCGCGACACCGGAAGACTCGCGAACGATCTTGCGCCAAGCCGTACAGGAGGTACAAAAGTGAAGGACTACCCGATCGACCAGCCGCCGGACACCCAATTCCGTAAGTCGAGCTACAGCAACGATCATCAGGGCTGCGTGGAAGTCGCCCCTGCGGCCGATGGTGGCCGCTGGCTGCGGGACACCAAGGACCGCTCAAGGCCAGCGCACTACTTCACGCCGATCGAATGGCAGGCATTCATCGCTGGCGCCAAAGCTGGCGAGTTCGACGACTAAGCACGGAAGCCTGTTAGGTGCATGAACAGGAGGAAGCCCTCCCGGCCAGACCAGTTGGTCGGGAGGGCTTCTTTATGTGAGCTCCATGCGGGGCCCACAGCAGATGATGCCGTATTCGGGCACATTGTGTACTCGAAACACGCCCTGAAGCGGCTCCGGAATTCCGACACCGCGTACCCGGTGTGGACTGCCTCCAACGGGTCGGGATCGCTGTCGCAGCAGACGGCCACGAGCTGGACCAGGCGGGGCGGCCATCAGTGTGGTTGCTCGGCGCGGTACTGGCTCTCCAGCCCGACCACGTTTCCGCGACACTGGCATTCCGCGGTGAGCAGGGCAAGCTGGCGTGATCCGGTGAGACGGATGTCCTCGGTTTGGCCGCTGAATAGGGAGTGGCGGGTATGGACATGGACGCTCCGTGTCGTAGTGGCGAACTCGGTGTGCAACGAAGCTCACCACCCGGCCCGGGTGTGCGGTTAGAGTGAATCATCACGCACGGTGTACTCACGCACACGCACGGCGGGAAAGGCGGCGATGAACGAGTCCAGCAACGAGGCCCAGAACCACGAAGCTGGACCGCACGCTTTCGTCGCGGAGTTTCGGCGATGGCGCGAAGTCCGCGGCTTGTCGCGCACCGCGCTGGCGAAACTGATGGACTACAGCCGCTCATATGTGTCCAAAGTGGAAAGCGGTGACGAGCCGGGGTCGGCGGAGTTCGTGCGAACCGCGGACACCGTCCTACACGCAGGTGGCGCGCTGCTCCGCACCTGGCGCGCCGCGTACCCCGCACCCGCCCTGGCCAAGGACATGCCGCGAGCACCGCAGCCGGTTGCGGTAGAGCCCCCGGCCGAGCTGGTAGTCGACCATGATCACGCTGAGCTGACCTATGACGCCGGCGTCTACCGCTCCACTATGCGCCGTCGTCTGATCAATCACGGCGAGCAGCCGGTCACCCGATACCTGATCCGGATCTCGGTCGACCGCTTTCCCGGTGATCCCGAACGGTCCAACCAGCTCTACCGGGATTCACCGCTGACCTGGGACGAACTCGATCTACGCGCGTGGCTAGGGCCAGACCGCGATGCGGAATTGACTTGGAGCGTCCAGCACGACCGAGACGCGTTCAAAGAGGTCTGGCTGCTCCTGTCCGGTCGGGCCGGCCACTTCCCGCTATATCCTGGCCAGGCCGCCTGGATCGAATACACCTACACCGTGCCGGTGATCAAGTGGGGCAATTGGTTCCGCCGCGCTGTGCGGCTACCGACCCGGAACCTCTCGGTGTCCCTAGACTTTCCCACCACACTCGGGCCGACCGTGTGGGGCCTGCACACCTCGCTGACCGCGGAATCTCTGCCGTTTCCGACCCCCATCGACACCTGTCAGGAGGGCAACCGCACGCAGTATTCGTGGTCCACTCACAACCCGCCACTGCACGCGCGCTACACGCTGGAATGGCATTTGCACCACGATCCCCACACCGCGCCGCCCGTCGACCGGCTCCCGAGCGAAACAATGAGCGCGCTGGGCATTGTCCAAGAGGGCGAGCCAGTCCTGCGGCGCACCGCTACACGTTTCGACCTGCCCAGCGACGGCTCCGACGCTGAACGGGTACTGGCAGATCTACACGCCGCGGCCGAGCGAGTCACCACCGCGCATACCTTCGGCAAGGGCATGGGCCTGGCTGCACCGCAGATCGGCATCGACCGTGCTGCCGCCGTCGTGCGCCCACCCGGCACCACCGAGCCCATCGTGCTCTTCAATCCCCGCATCATCGAAACCAGCACCGAGCACGATCAGCAGTACGAGGGATGCCTGAGCTTTTTCGATGTCCGCTGTCGCATCCCACGACCGCTGAAAATTCACGTCGAGCACCAGGTCCTCGATGGCACTTGGCGCATCACCGTCTTCGACCACGGCATCGCCCGACTCGTGGCCCACGAGATCGACCACCTGCACGGCGTCCTGTGCCGAGACCACCTCCCAGCCGGAAGCCACCCAGTTCCCGTCGAGCAGTACCGCGGCACCGGCAACGACTGGCACTACCCCACGACCACTCCCCACACCAACACGGCGGAAAGATAAACAGACGTTCGAGCAGTAACTATGACACGCGCGCCGCCGTTGGTTTCATTCAGCACTGATGCAATCGTAGAAATCAACAGCTGAGGCTCAGTGACCGCACTCATCAGATCATCAAGCCGGTCCGTGTTCTCGAACATCGCGCGGCGGCGATCGCCATTTCGGGCTGGGGCCGACCAAGTAGCGATCCTCGTCGCTGGAAACGACCAGGCCGCAGCCATCGACAACGAATCTGGCGCCCTCCCACCCGCCAAAATCGATAAGAAAACTGATGCGCGGTTGCGCTCCCCGGTAATAACCGGGCCATCTCGCTGGTCTCCCACAGCGGAGCCGACCTACCTCGACCATCTCCGCCTTCGCCCCAAGGACTTCGAAGAGCCCACCGGCGTTATCACCCACGGCGACGAGCGCGAATCAGGCCATGCAGCAATGTACTGGCGCCGACCCATCCGCCCGGACGGCACGCCGTGCCGATTCGCAGCAAAAACAGCGTTCCACAGCCTCATGACCTCTGCCGTGTCAAGGTAGTGAGCCGCTGGAGCCGACCAGGAGTTTCACGCATCCGTGCAGGTCAGCGGCTCTTGTTCCTCCTCGTTGCGACGAATCCCGACGCGTTGCCGCGCGTTCCCGTCGCCAGGAAATCGCCATATGATCTGGCGATCACCGGGACGTACTTCAACTTGTTGATCCAGCGGTCCCGTCACCCGCGCCACCGAGTGCCTGTCGCATCACCGCCTTCTGATGCCACTGTCATGCCCGACGTCGGTCAAACAGATCAGTGTTCGAACAGTATCGTCAAGGTGGAGGTTGGGGGAACTTACTCGAACACAAAAGACCAGGTCAGCGCACTGGAAACACTGCGGACGAAGCTGCCAGACCTGCCTGAACCGCCCCAACCGACACCCAAGCGGACAAAGCCCGGACGCACCCGGCGACTCACCGACGACCAGGTGCAGCAACTGATCGAGGGCTACAAGTCCGGTGCGACCGTCTACGAGCTGGGTGATCAGTTCGGCATCGAGCGCCGCACTGTCAGCGCGATCCTGCATCGCCACGGTGTCCCGATGCGCCGCCGCGGCCTGCCCGAAGAGCAAATCGACGACGCAATCCGGCTCTACAACCAGGGGTGGTCGCTGGCCCGGATCGCCGCACGCATGGACGTCGCCGCCGGCACCGTCCGCCAACGCCTGCACGAGCGCGGCGTCACCATGCGCGACACCCACGGACAGCCCCCGGCGGGTGACGCCCGATGACCAGCACACCACCCACAACCAGCCTCCCTCCCGATCGATCGCTGCACCTGCAGTGCGCCTGCACCCTCCTGGGCGCGGCCTACGTCTCCTACCGGCACGGCCGCGAATTCGCCTTGCGGTTCGGCGCCGACGAGACCACCGCCACCCTCTGGCCTCTCATCGTCGACGGCTTGTTGACGATGGCGACCATCGAGCTGTGGAAGGCCGGTCACCGTCACCGGGCGACCGGGCAGTGGAAAGCATGGTTGTCGTTCGCCCTCGGGATCGGGTTGTCGCTGTGCGCCAACATCGCCTCCGCCCCCGAGCTAAACGCCTTCTCCATCGCCGTGGCCGCCTGCCCGCCCCTGGCGCTGCTGCTGTCGGTCGAACTGCTCAACCAGGCACTCAAGCGGCGCCGCGCGGAGACGGCAAGCAAGACCGTTCATGAGTCCGACGAGAGCGCATCAGCGCAGCCGCGCTCGACGGACTCGGGCGACGCCAGCACGTCACCAGAGGTGCCCGAGGAAGCTGAGGATGTGCCAGCGCTGCGCACGGTGGTGAACAACACGCCTGGCCACAACGCCAACAGTGCCGACGCTGTCTCAGAGCCACCGCACGATGAGGATGATGCTCCGCTGCGCGAGGAGGCGTACCGGCTCGACGCCGAACACTGGAACCTGCACCAGCGTCCGATCTCAGCCGACACGCTCCGCCGAAAGCTCAGCATCGGCTCGACCCGAGCCCGCGCCCTCACCCGCCACATCCGACAACACCGCCAACCCGGAACGATGCTCGCCGCGGTGGAGTCCGCGAACCGGTGACATCGAGCAGATGTGGGGTTCGATGCGGAGGGGGTGCACTAGCCACCCGCCTCGTGCTCCCTGAGATCAACTTACGGACCATAGGTTCGCACGGCAGCGATACTCGAAGGCACCGCCGCTTGACTTGGCGACTCAATAAGACGGGATGCTGAATCTGAAAGATGAAGTTACTACTTCTCGCCTTCGGCGATTCGATTTGCTCTTTTATCCCGGTTCGCGTGCGCCTACTGAAGATAATTTCGGAATTGGGATCCAAATCGAGTACACCCAGTCTCAGTTACCGACTTGGTTGGGTGGGGGCGTACTTCCCATATCTGCCGGCATCTCGCTGTCAACGGCAGCCAGCGCCCGGATCCGCGGTGAGCACTGCACCGGCCACTGCGTAGCTGGCGAGTCCGCATGATGACACATGCGGGTTCCTCCCTGGTAGGTCGCGAGTGGCTGGGTGCCGCGTGCTGCTCAATACTTGTTGGGGGGAGTACTTCTCAAGGTCTGCCCGGTCAGTACGGACTCCCCATGTTGTCCAAATGTTGTCCCCGGGAGGCCGCCCCGTGTGGGCGAAGGAGACCCCGAACGCGATGGTGTTCGAGGAGTCTCCCGTGCTTCGTCATAGTTCTGTTGTCGCTGCTTCGTCGGAATCGGTCGGTTCGCCGTAGTTGTGGGCCATCAGCATCGCCGTACTGCTCGTGTTGCTGATCATGGACTTTCTGGTGATCCGCCGCCCTCACGAGGTCTCGATGCGCGAGGCCGTGGGGTGTCGGTGTTCTATCTCGCCTTGCCGTTTGTGTTCGGCCTCTACCTGTGGGCGGCGTTCGGGGGTGCTCAGGCGCTGGAGTTCATCACGGGATTCGTGGTCGAGAAGTCCCTGTCGGTGGACAACCTGTTCGTGTTCATGATTCTGCTGGCCGGCTTTTCCGTACCCGCCGAGCTGCAAGCAGCGCGTGCTGCTGTACGGCATCGTCGGAGCGTTGGTGCTGCGCGGCATCTTCATCGCAGCCAGTGCCGCCCTCCGGCAGGCGGGCACGTGGGCGTTCCTCGTGTTCGGGGCGATCTTGGTCGTCACCGCCGTCACGATCCTGCACGAAGCGCTCACCGCGTCGGCCTTCGACCGCGACGTGTCGCAGCTGCGCTCGGTTCGGTTCTTGCGCCGGCTCATGCCCGTCACCGACGACTATCGCGGCACCCGGCTGACGGTCCGTGAGGGCGGTCGGCGCGGCTTGACTCCGCTGACGGTCGTGGTCGTGGCGGTTTTCGCCACTGACGTGGTGTTCGCCGTCGATTCCGTTCCCGCTGTATTTCGGGATCACTGAGAACCCGTACCTGGTGTTCACCACCAACGCCTTTGCCCTGCTGGGTCTGCGTGCCCTGTACTTCGTGTTGCACACCGCGCTGACTAAGCTCGCCCATCTCAACTACGGGCTGGCGATCATTCTCGGGTTCATCTGGACCGTTCCAGGTGTCGAATTGTGACGCTGGTTCTCGCCGAGATTGGTTCCAGGATTGTGCTCATGAGCGTGTTTCAGCGCGGGTCCTGCGTCGGAGGCTGGTGTGGGTTGCGGCCAGTCGCCATCGATGTGGGCGATGCACTGGTCGCGAGACGTGTGCCCGTTGCGGTATCGAAGATGTGGACGTGCTGGGGGTCTGTGGTGACGTGGATGGTCTCGCCCGCGGCTAGGTGGCGCCGGGTTCCGACACGAACGACGATGCTGATCGAGCCGCCCTGGACGTTGGTGGTGCCGTGCAGATAGGCGTCGGCGCCGAGTTCCTCGAGCATGGTGATTTGGACGGGTAGGCCGCCGTCATGCTCGCCGATGATGCGCCATGCCTCGGGTCGTACGCCGACGGTGATGTCGCGGACCTGCGACGTGGCGGCACGGTCGATGGGCAGCGTGTACTCACCGATCTGAGCGCGGCCGTCGGTTGCTGTGGCCGGTAGTAGGTTCATTGCGGGTGAGCCGACAAATCCGGCGACGAATAGGTTGGCCGGGCGGTCGTAGAGTTCCAGAGGGGTGTCGACCTGTTGCAGGATCCCGTCCTTCATGACCGCGACCCGATCGCCCATGGTCATCGCCTCGACTTGGTCATGGGTGACGTAAACGGTCGTGGTGCCCAGACGCTGCTGAAGTGCGGCGATCTGGGCACGTGTGGCAACGCGAAGCTTGGCGTCGAGATTCGACAGGGGTTCGTCCATGCAAAAGACCTGCGGCTGGCGAACGATCGCACGGCCCATGGCAACGCGTTGTCGCTGCCCACCGGATAGCGCCTTGGGTTTGCGGTCCAGGCAGTACTCAAGATCGAGCAATCGGGCGGCTTCACGAACCCGGCGATCGCGCTCCTCCTTACCGATCTTGGCAAGTTTCAGGGCAAAGGCCATGTTCGCGGCGACGGACATGTGCGGGTAGAGCGCGTAGTTCTGAAAGACCATCGCGATATCGCGGTCTTTGGGTGACAGCGCGGTGACGTCGCGGTCGTCGATGGAGATCCGGCCTGAGGTCACTTCCTCGAGCCCTGCGAGCATCCGTAGCGACGTGGATTTGCCGCATCCCGACGGGCCGACGAGGACGAGAAATTCGCCGTCGCCGATTTCGAGGTCGAGATCTTTGACGGCCGGATGCACGGTTCCGGGGTAGTGCCGTTGGGCGTTGTCGTAGATGACGGAGGCCATTTGAGGCTCCTCTCGCTGGAATAGGGGGTTGACAACTTCTCTGAGCCTCGGCATTACGTCATGGAGTCAGCCCATCGCGCGGAGGCCGTGACGGCGTCCCCGGCTTGGCGGCGTGCAATGTCGGCGCTCAACCCGACGTGGGAGCGCGGATCGAGCACCTCAGCGAGCTGGTGGTCGCTGACGTGGCGAGTCAGTCGTTCATCGGCACGAAGGACACTCAGGAAGTCCTCGCCGGTTTTCGCAGCGTGCTGGGCTGCCTCATAGACGATGTCGTGGGCGAGTTGCCGTCCCAGACTTGGGGCCAGGGCCATCATAATGGCCTCGGAGTTGATCAACCCGTGGGTCAGTGCCAAATTCTGGCGCATCCGCGCCTCGTCTACCGTGAGACCTTCAAGAATGACGGCTAACCGGATGAGCAGGTCCCCGGACAGGATCACACTGGATTCCACGGCGTGTTCCATCATCGCGGTGGCGGAGCCGTCGACTTCGTGGTCGTGCAGCATCGCTTCCAGGCTCAGTGGGACCAGATTACGGATCTGCGCTGAGATGGTCAGGATGTCCTGTGAGAGTTGTGGGTTGCGTTTGTGCGGCATCGTGGAACTTCCGACGACCCCGTCGGGGATCGGTTCCCGGGCCTCGGCGAACTCAGGTTTCATCAGCTCGGTCACCTCTCGGGCGATCTTGCCGACTGTGCCGGCCAGCAGTCCTAGAACCGCGACATACTCTGCGAACGGATCGGCGATCGACCGGGAGGCAACAGGCATGGACACCAAGCCGAGTCTCGTGGCCACGCGGTTTTGAACGTCTGGTCCTTCGGCGCCGACGGCGGCGAAGGTGCCTACCGCTCCCCCTGCCATGGCGGTGAAGACGTCACCCTCCAGGCGTTCGAGCCGCCGTGCGTGGCGGAGCAGCTCGTCGATCCAGACAGCAACCTTGTACCCGAAGGTGATCGGCACCGCGTGCTGCCCGTGGGTGCGACCCGGCATCACGGTCTCGGCTGTCCGTTCCGCGAGCTCACCGGCTGCATGCAGGATGCGCCCCATCAGGCTGAGCAGGATCTGGTGTGCTTCGCGTAGGACCAGCACGTCGGCGGTTTGAATGATGTTCTGGGTGGTCGCGCCCCAGTGAACCCACCCACCATGCTCCTCGCCCACCGCCCGGCTGAGTTCTTCGACGAGCGACATCAGTGGGTGGCTGGTTTCGGCCATCCCAGCCACCACCCGGGCCAGGTCGAGGTTGTCGAGTTTAGCCGCGACTGTGACGATCTCGTCCGCGGCGGCCCGCGGGATCACGTGGGCCTCGGCCTGGGCCGCGGCAAGCGCCGCCTCGACGTCGAGTCGTTTCTGCCACTTGTTTTCGGTCGCGAAGATGCCTCGGAGCCCAGGGGTCGGGACCCGATAATCGGTGAACCGGCCTGCGGGAATGTCCGCTTCGCAAGCGGAGTCGGTGGGCACGTTTGGTTATCCTTTCTCGGCGCCCGCCACCAGCCCGCCCTGCAACAGGCGTTCGGCAGCGAAGAAGATCACGATGATGGGCAGGGTGAGCACGACTGATCCGGCCATCAACGCAGTGGGTGGAATTTCGAGGTTTTCGGTGAGCTGGGCCAGGCCCAGTGAAACAGTCCAGCGGTCGCGGTCTTCGACGAGGAAAAGCAGGGCGAAGAGGAACTCGTTCCAAGCGACCATGAACACAAACAACGCGGTCGACATCATCGACGGCAGGGCCAGCGGGACGACGATGCGTCTCAATGTCGCGATGCGCCCCAGTCCATCCAGGGCAGCCGCCTCCTCGATGCTCTCGGGGACGGTGTCGAAGTAGTTGCGCAGCATAAAGATCGCGACAGCGATAGTTTGGGACACGTAGACGATCACCAGCACCGGCAGCGCCCCGCGCACCCCCATCCGGGTGAAGAACACGAACAAGGGAACAGCAAGCAGGATCGTTGGGAAGAGGTAGACCGTCAGGAACAGGGCACTGATCTTGCGCCGGCCGAAGAACTCCAGCCGAGAGACCGCATAAGCGCCCGGCACGGCTAGCAGCAGCGTCACGCCGACGGTGGCCATGGCGATGACGGCGCTGTTGACCATGAGGTCCAGGAAGCCCTGTCCGTCTTGCTCGACCGGCAGCAACACGTTCTTGTAGGCGGCCAGCGACCATTCGCCGAGTGCAAGCCACAGCCTGCCGGGGTCAGTCATGATCGAGGCCAGGTCGCGCATCGAGAGCATGAAAATGTAGTAGAAGGGGAAGATCGTGGTGATCAGCAGCCCGGCGATCACCAATGGCCTTGCGACGCGCAGCAGGGCGCGTTCGGTTCGATCACGGGAGTATCTGCTTTGCGCGGAAGAATGAGTCAGACGCTTGGGAACCAACATTAGACGTCTCGTTTCGTGCCGATAAGTCGTCCGTAAAGCAGGATGAAGATCGCAAGAACGGCCGCGAGGAACAGTGCTTGGGCCGCTGCCGCACCGACGTCACCGCGATTGATGAGCAAGTTGAACACCCGGACACTGACCACTTCAGTGCCAGCCTGTCCGTTGGTGAGCAGATACACCTCGTCGAAGGCGTTGAAAGTCCAGATGAACCGCAACACGGTCAGCACCGCGATGGTGGCGGTCAGTTGCGGCAGGACAATGTGCCGGAAGGTCTGCAGAGGCGTGGCTCCATCGACCCGGGCGGCTTCCTCAATGCTGTCCGGTAGTGCTTGCAGTCGGGCGGTCAGGAACAGGAAAGCGAACGGGAAAGTCCGCCACATCTCGAAAGCGATGACACTGGCCAGGGCGATCGGGATGTCGAGCGTGACACCCAGGATGTTGGTTTCCAGACTGCGTTGGGACAGAAATGCGATCGGCTCGTCCCACCCGAGAAACTTCGCGCCCCACGCGTTGAGGATGCCGTACTCGGGGTTGAGCATGGTCTTCCAGGCAAACGTCACCGCAACGACCGGAGCGACAAAGGGCAACAGGATTGCCGCGCGCACGAAGGTGCGCCCCCGGAAGGGTTTACGGAGCGCGAGCGCGGCGACCAGACCAATCAGGATTGCCCCGCCGGTGCCGAGCACCGAATAGATCACGGTGGTCAACAGGCTGTGCCACAGTCCTGGCGAGGTGAACACAGCAAGGAAGTTGTCCAGCGTGTAGTTGCCGAACAGCCCAGTGTGGCGCAGCTGCATCAGCGGAACGTCCTGGAAGGCCAGCACGATGGTCCACACGATGGGCACGACGACGAGTGCCAGGACGATCAGTACGCTCGGTGACACCAGCTGCAGGCCGGCGCGAGCGTTGGCCCGGGCGAGCGGCCCCTTCTGCGCAGTGAGCTTGCGTACCAGGCTTGTGCTTGTCCGTCTTGGTGTTTGCATCTTCATCGCAGTGACTCCTGAATGGACTCGACGTCACGGCGCGCTTGCTCGGCAGCCTCGGTCGGCGAGAGTGACTCGTTGAACATCTGCGAGAGTGCCTGCACGATCGGCTGCTCTCCGAGGATGGCGCCCAGCAAATCAGCCTGGTCCTGCTCGATTGCCCATTCGTTGGTCGAGGCCGGTGACTTCGCGATGTCGTTGATCACGGGCGGTGCGTAAAAGTTGCTCAACGGTGCCCGCGGCTGCTCCCCAGAGCGCATGCTGCGCCAGGCATCGACGTAGGCAGTGGGATCTGTTCTGGTGCCCTGCCGGTTGGGGACCTTGCCTTCCGGCGACATCGCGATCCATTCCTCGTAGCCCTCGCTCATCATGTAGGCGACGAAATCGTCCGCAGGCGCTGAGGCATCGGCCGTGATGGCCCAGTTCGCTTGCTTGCCGAACTGGCTCTTTGCGCCATCAGGTCCCGTGATGGTCGTTACCACACCACTGTTTTTAGCCAGGTAGGCCGGGTCAGAGACACACTCGTCGCAGCTCGGGACGAGATCCGGTTGCAGACCAGCGAGCTCGTCGAGCAGGTACGAGGAGTAGACGGCCATCGCGGCACGGCCGGACAAGTACATCGAACGCACGCTGTCCGAATCCTGCAGACCAGCCGCGGAGTACTTGCTGATCAGGGTGTTGTAGAACGTGAAGGCCCGCTTGCACTGCGGAGTGTCGATGGTGACCTCGCCCTGGTTACCAACAAGCTGGCACCCATTGGCCAAGGCGAGGTGCTCGAAGGTCTCGCGCGTTTCGGTCAGGCCGGCGAAGCCCACCCGTCCGTGACCATCCAGCTTGGCTGCGGCCGCCCGGATGGACTCGTAGTCGGTGGGCGGCTTGAGTCCTGCTGCCCGGAACAGGTCCTTGCGGTAAACCAACACCGAGGTCCACGAGTCACTCGGCACGGCCGCGAGCCGACCGTCAAAGGTCGCACGCTGCAACGTGCGAGGCATGAACGTGTCTGGACCGAGCCGGTTGATCACATTGTTGGCGGCCTTGGTATCCAGTAGCCCATTGGTGGCCAGCTTGGCGGCCATAGTCAGGTCGAGCCCGGCGATCACATCGGGCAGTTCGCCCGCTGCAGCCGAGGAGACCACCAGCTGGTTGTACTGATCCTCGTCGACCGGCACCACCTCGACGGGAGTTCCGCTTTGTTGGGTGAAGGCCCTTCCCAGCTTCTGCAATGTCGCCACGCGCGCCGGTTGGCTCTCCAGCGACCAGACGGTCAGCTTTTCGTCGGCACCTTGAGTCCCGCAGCCAGTCACCACAGCAGCCGTGAGGACCACGACCGCGAGGACCGCTCGGATTCTACTCACCCGATCTCACCTCCATTGGTAGATCGTTCCACCTGTGTGGCATCGGATGGTAGACCGATCTATCATCGCCAGGCAAGGGTCGAACAGAACCTGACGGAGGCACACGAGTGGGAACGAGCGTGACGCTCAATGAGGTCGCCGAGCACGCCGGGGTCTCGCGGGCTACCGCCTCGCTAGTCATCCGTGGCACCGGGCGCGTCTCGGAAGCCACCCGCAACCGAGTGCAGCAGTCGATGCACACCCTCGGTTACGTCTACAACCGCGGTGCGGCCTCCCTGCGGAGCCGCCACGGAGACACGATCGGCGTCGTCGTCACCAACCTCGCCAACCCGTTCTTCGGCGAGTTGCTAAAGGGGCTCGAACACGAACTCAACCAGGCCGGATACACCTGCCTGCTGGTCGATACGAACAACGACGTCGACGCCCAATACAGGGCCGTCACCGAACTCCGCGAACGCCAAGTCGCCAGCCTGGCCATCGTTCCCGCCAGCGGTACCACCGGCGACTTCGTCGACATGCTCAACGCATGGGGCATGGAGCACATCTTCATGACCCGCTACTTGCGCGACGTCGAGACCCACTACGTCGGAGCCGACGACGTGCTTGGCGGCAGACTCGCCGCCGAGCATCTCCTCGAACACGGACGCACCACGTTCGCCTACGCCGGCGGCCCCGAATCGGTACTGTCCCGCTGGGACCGCATCACCGGCGCCACCCAAGCCCTGCAGGACCACGGTCTGACCGCATCCGCGCTGGCGGACTACCCCGGGGAAACCAGCGGGCGGGGTGGTCTGGCAATCGCTAAACAACTACTGGCACAGGACCGGCTGCCAGAAGCCATCCTGTGCCACAGTGACCATGTTGCCTTCGGCATCTACCGGGCCCTCCGGCAGCATGGACGAAGCGGGGAAACACGCGTGATCGGCTACGACGACATCGCCACAGCCGCCCTATGGGAACCACCCCTGA
Organism: Parasphingorhabdus pacifica; assembly: GCF_054779195.1. NCBI lineage: Bacteria > Pseudomonadati > Pseudomonadota > Alphaproteobacteria > Sphingomonadales > Sphingorhabdaceae > Parasphingorhabdus > Parasphingorhabdus pacifica. The sequence goes on along the minus strand of NZ_BAAGYS010000008.1, from coordinate 199,519 downwards.
CCAGCGTGTCCACCCGCAGCACCGAACTCGGCCAACGCGCCGCCCAAACTCTGCTCACCCACATCAGCACGCCCGCCGACCACCCCGTGGTCACGACCACCCAACCCACCCTCGTCGTCCGCGAATCCTGCGGCTGCCCCGCATAACGCTATACACGGCCCGTCTACGACCCGGCCGACCCTACGGGCCCGGTCGCCTTCGCCGAGTTCGAGGTCGATAGCCCTGCGACCACAGCTCCTTAATCAGGAACGACGAAGAAGGTAATGAGGTCCCCGCCCACCGAGCCATCGACTAGCTGCATTGGACACCGTCCACGGAAATCCCCGGTGCTGGGCAGGTCGTCGAGTTCGGAAGAATCGACGGCGCCGGGATGTTAGCCGGGCTGGAAGACCACAACGAGGGCGGCTTCACCAGTGGCGCCAACGACGCCGCCCACGGTCCGCCGAAATCGCGGGGCAGCGCGATGGTATTCCAGTCCTACGCGTCGACCAAACCAGTGGGCAGTGGAAGGCATGGTTGTCATTCATCCTCGGAATCGGGCTGTCGCTGTGCGCCAACATCGCCTCCGCCCCCGAGCTCAACGCCTTCGCCATCGCCGTCGCCGCCTGCCCGCCCCTGGCACTGCTGCAGTCAGTCGAACTACTCAACCAGGCACTCAAGCGGCGCCGCGCGGAGGCCGCACAGCGGCTGATCGCGAGGTTACCGAGGCCGAAATCGCGGCCCGGAACTCGACGGAGTCCGAGGAGACGAACCCGTCGTCAGAGGCAACAAAGGCACCAGAGGATGTGCCAGCGCTGCGCACGGTGGTGAACAACATGGCTGGTCACAGCACCGACAAGGCGGACGCTGCCCCAGAAGCACCTCACGACGAGGACGATGATCCGCTACGCGAGGAGGCATACCACCTCGACGCCGAACACTGGAACCAGTACCAACGCCCAATCTCAGCCAACACACTCCGCCGGAAACTCAGCATCGGCTCAACCCGAGCCCGCACCCTCACCCGCCACATTCGACAACACCACCAACCAGCAACGGTGCTGACAACGGCGGAATGAATACCAGGTACCGCGGCAGCACCCGAACCTCGGACAGTCCACCGCGGCGGCGCCAGCACATTACGGCTTCGACAGCAGACCGCAGGATGAAATGGGTCGATCCGGTCAACCGATGAGGCAGGCTGGTACGCCTCGGCCGACGCGCTACGCCGGAGCCTCAGCGTGGGCGTCAACGCCGCCCCTTCACACGCCGCATCCGGCAGCACAATCGGACCGAGGCGGCATTGCCGACGATGGATTGAATGTCGGGTCCGCAGTGGGCTAATGAGCCTGGGTGACCCACCGCGAACTCGGCGAGCTACCAAAACCTGGGCGGTCCGCGGCACCCATCGAGCCCCGAGCGCGAACCTCGCGGGCTCGTCGCGCGCACTCGCCGACCGTCAGATTAATAACGCCAGCTCAAGATCAGCAGCGACTGGGATCAGGACAAAACCAGAACCCTATATTGACCAGCAAGAACAAGCGCGGTGCCCCGCACAAAATGACCCACTCCGTGCCAAGGCATACAGGCTCGATACCCAGCACCGGACCCTGCACCAGCGCCCGATCTCAGCCGACAGCCTCCGTCGAGAACTCGGCGCCGGCTCACGCCGCGCCCCCGCACTCACCCACCACATCCGCCAACACCACCAACTGGGCATCCCGTCAGCCGCCACCACCCAGTGATCAGGGCCCGCTCCGAAGACGAAGCTCTTCAACCCAGACCGGACTGATCCTTGGTTGATCCATAGGGCCGCAGCGAGTGAGACAGCTCATGCAGCGAAAGGAGCACTTGGTGGGGTACTCCAGGTTGCGTCGCAACAAGCAGGGCCGCGCGCGGCTACACCGCTTACTACTGGGACTTGCGCGGCCGGCCCGCTCAGCGGCATCTTCAACCGCAAACGCGACGCAGACCGCACCAGGCGCCGAGCCGGAGTAGGCGTCACCGAAGGACGATTCCTCGACCTCACCAGCGGGCGGACCGCTACGTCACCGAAGCCTGGCTACCCGGCCACGTCATGGAAACCAACACCCGCCAAGGCTACGAATACACCCTCCGCAAATACCTCCTGGCCCACCGACGAGCTCGTAGACAGACTCGACCCCGGCGGCAACCAAGTTGTGATCCCCGACCGCGTAGGACTCGCACCCGCGTGGCGCGGACTCGACGGCGTCGCACGACTCCTCACCGCTCGCCTGCTGCGATGGATCTGCGACGGACCCCGGCTCGTCGCCTTACACCCCTTCCCCATCGACCTCGGCACCAACCAAATACAAGACCACCAGGTCCTTACCCCCACCCCCCACCTTGCAGCTGGTCCGTCGGACCTGGGCCTCGCTCGGCTTCGAACCCTTGACCGACAACCTGTGGATCATGGGCCCGTGTGCGCCAGCCCACCACAAGGCCGTCGCCGCCGTCACCCGACGCCTCGGACTGCAGTAAAGGCCGATCCATCGCTTCCGTGCAGCTCGTCGACCAGCCGCGGATACGGAACCGCCGGGAACCTGTTCCAAGAGCCCTCCGATTCGATGTCCGCATCATGGTAAATTGCTTGTCCGTCTCAGCCAGGAGGGACACAAGCATGGGGTCGTCAACCGGCGGTGTCAGGGTTATTGAGAAGGCTGGTGCGCTCATGGAAGCGCTGGCGTATCGGGGCCCGCAGACCGTGGTTCAGTTGGCCGAGGCAACCGGTGAGCCGCGCACCACGATCTACCGCTTGTTGGCCACCCTGCAGGAGATGGGGTGGGTCGAGGAGACCAGCAAGCGTGGTCGTTATGCGCTAGGGCTCACGCTCATGCAGCTCGGGCGGGCGGCGGTCGAGCACGGCATCGAGCACCGGCTCGCGGCGCCTGTCCTTCGGGCGTTGCGGACCGAGACCGGTTTGACGGTTTACCTCCACGTCCTGCGCGGGCTGCGGGCCGTGTGCGTGGAGCGCATCGACGGTCGCGAGCTGCTCAGCTTCGGGCTCCAGTTCGGCGGCTCGCTGCCGCTGCACGCCGGAGCCGGAGCGCGGGTGCTGCTCGCCTTTGGCGGCGAGGCGCTCTACCAGCGCTGGCGCGAAACCGTGAAGGAGCGCGGCGGCGTAGCCGAGGCCTTCACGCAGCGGACACCCCGGCGCCTGGCCGACATCGAGGCGCTGGTGCAGAAGGTGCGGACAAACGGATTCGCGGTCAGCTCCGAGGACAACACCATCGGCATTGCCGCGATCGGCGCACCAATCTGGGCACCCGACGATCGATGCTTGGCAGCCGTGTCGATCGCGGGCTCGCCCGAGGAGATCCTCAACAAGGACCGCCAGCCGGGCCTCGTGGAGGTGATCCGGCGAGCGGCGCAGCAGATCGGCGAGCTCAGCGCCCCGCGATCGGGCCGCGCGCGGTCGCAGGAGCCCCCCGGAAGCAGTTTCTGACCTGCTTGTTACCACGATGCGGGCACTTTTGAACCGCCTCGCGGGACGTTCGGGCGCTTTTCCGCCACATCGTCGTCGACGGGCGTATCACTTCTCCGCAACACACCAACGCCGGTTCGCACCGGACGTTTCGAGGAGGCGTGAATGAGCACGACGTCAGAACGGCCTCAGGAGGACGCCGCCGTTCCGTACCGCGGCGAGCAGCCCTACGGCATGCTCGAGGACCTGGTGATCCCGCAGGTCCTCGATCTGGACTGCGATGAGCGGCTGTGGGTTCCGCAGGCACCAGACGTGAGCTTCCGGCCGCTTCTGCTGTCGGTGAGCCAGGGCTACTTCGTCAACATCCTCCGGGTCCGCAAGACGGGCATCCTGTCCCGCCACCGGCACGCGGGACCGGTGCACGCCACGACGCTCAAGGGCCGCTGGCACTACCTGGAGCACGACTGGTGGGCCGAGGAAGGCAGCTACGCCTTCGAGCCGCCGGGCGACATCCACACCCTCGAGGTTCCCGATGGCGTGCAGGAGATGGTCACCCTGTTCCACGTCACCGGCGCCTACATCTACGTCGACCCCGACGGCAACCCAGTCGCTGTCGAGGACGTGTTCACCAAGCTCGAAGCCGCGCGCAAGCACTACGCGGCCGTCGGTCTCGGCGCGGACTATGTCGACCAGTTCATCCGCTGAGGCTACGCCGACGCCCACCTCGAACGGGATGATGAGCGCACTGGTCAAGCGCAGCGCCGCTCCCGGCGACGCGGGCGTCGGCGGGCGGGAAATCCCCCGCCCGCCTGCAGGGCACGTTCTGGTGCGCACCGAGGCCTGCGGGCTGTGCGGTAGCGACGTCCACGCGTGGCGCCAGGACGCGGGCTACGACTGGGTGCGGACACCGGTGACGCTGGGGCACGAGGCGATCGGCGAAGTCGTCGCCGTCGGCCTCGGGGCTGACCAGCAGTGGGTAGGGCGCCGAGTCGTGCCCGTGTCCATCGACGGCTGCGGAGACTGCCCGACCTGCCACGAAGGTCTCCGGCAGAGCTGCCGGGACCGGACGGTGCTCGGGTTGTCGTTCGACGGTGCGGCGGCGGAGTTCTTCACCATCGACCAACGGCGGCTCGTTCCCGTCGACGTCGACCTACCCGGCAGCACCCTGGTGCTCACCGAGCCGCTCTCGGTGGCCCGCCGGGCGGTCAAGCACCTCGAGCGCGCCGACGCCGCACATGACGCGGTGGTCAGCGGACCCGGCCCGATCGGTCTGATGATCGCCCTGCTGCTGCGGCAACGCGGCCACCGCGTCGTGCTCGTGGGGGCCGAACGAGATCGACACCGCCGCCTCGAGGTCGCGGCCTCGCTGGGACTGGAGACCGGCATCGCCGGTGAGGACATAGGAACACGTCCCGGCGGGTGGGTCGAGGCATCGGGATCGTCCCAGGCACTCCAAGCGTCCCTGCACCGGATCAAGACGGGCGGCACAGTCGTGGTTCCGGCACTGTTCGGCGGCGCCACCGACCCGGACGTGAACGTGCTAACCCGCAACGAGATTCGGATGCAGGGCAGCTACGGCTCGCTGGCGGCTGACTACCGCGATGCCATGAGCATCCTGGCGTCCGCCCCGGAGACATGGTCTTCCCTGGTCACGACCTACCCGCTGGCTGATGCCGGCCAAGCGCTGCAAACGGCCGCAGCGGCCGAGGTCTTCAAAGCCGCTGTAATCCCCTAACCAGGCACGCGGACACCAGTACTGCCGCGAAAGACCCTGCATCCCAAATTTATTTCCATACATTGGCCGGCGTTTCAAGGAGGAGACACCATGGCCAGAACCGAGACCACCACGCGGAATTCACCGCGCGCATCGATCGGCAAGGTCGTGTTCGCGAGCCTGATCGGCACCGCGATCGAGTGGTACGACTTCTTCCTCTACGGATCCGCCGCCGCGCTTGTGTTCGGACCACTGTTCTTCCCCGAATCCGAACCAGCGGCGGCGACCATGCTTGCTTTCGGCACCTACGCCATCGGATTCGTCGCCCGCCCGCTGGGCGGCATCATCTTCGGGCACTTCGGCGACAAGCTCGGCCGCAAGACCATGCTGGTCGTCAGCCTACTGCTGATGGGCACCGCGACCTTCGCCATCGGACTCCTGCCCACCTACGCCACCGTCGGCATAGCCGCTCCCCTGCTACTGCTGACCTGCCGCATGCTGCAAGGATTCGCCGTCGGCGGTGAATGGGGCGGAGCGGTGCTCATGGCCGCCGAGCACGGCGACGACAGCCGGCGCGGGTTCTGGTCCTCCTGGCCCCAAGCCGGCGTTCCGGCGGGCAACCTGCTTTCGGCGGCGGTGCTGTGGGTGCTCGCCGCGGTCCAGACCGACCAGGACTTCCAGGCGTGGGGTTGGAGGATCCCGTTCCTGCTCAGCGCATTGCTGGTGCTCGTTGGCATGTGGGTGCGGCTGAGCATCGAGGAATCCCCGGTCTTCGCCGATGCCAAGGCCGTTCGCGAATCCGAGCCCGACAAGCGCGCTCCGCTGCTGCAGGTCCTCCGCAGCTACCCGCGTGAGGTGCTGATCGCGATGGGGCTGCGGATGACCGAGAACATCGCCTACTACATCTTCTCGATCGTGGTGCTCACCTACCTGGTGACCTACCTGCACATGCCGAAATCCGTGGCCATCGTCGGCGTCCTGGCAGGCTCGGCGGCCCAGCTCGTCCTGACCCCCCTCATCGGCGCACTCTCCGACCGGGTAGGGCGCCGCCCGCTCTACCTCTTCGGCGCGATCGGCACCGGGATCTGGGGTTTCGTGTTCTTCCCGATGGTCGACACCGGCGACCAGGTGGTGATCACGCTGGCCATCGTGATCGGCCTGAGCTTCACGACCTTCATGTACGCACCCCAAGCGGCCCTGTTCTCCGAGCTGTTCGGCACGACCGTCCGCTACAGCGGCGCCTCGCTGGGCTACCAGCTGGCATCGGTGTTTGCCGGTGGTCTCGCACCGATGATCTCCGTCGCCCTGCTCGGTACCGTCGATGAGCGCAACACCACCGCGGTCAGCATCTACCTCGCGATCGCGACACTGATCACGCTGGTAGCCGTCGTTGCCGCCAAGGAGACAGCGGGATCCTCCCTGCGCCACGACCGGACGCTCGACAAGGCCGGGAGCAACTGACCGATGCATACAGCCGAACACCAACCGACCAGCTCGTTGGACCTCTTCCACCTGCACGGGCGCACCGCCATCGTGACGGGTGCGGCCAGAGGGCTGGGCAGGGCGATGGCACTTGCGCTCGCGGAAGCCGGTGCCGACATCGTCGCCCTCGACGCCGCACCGCTCGCCGAACTGGCGAGGGAAGTCGAGTCGCGCGGAGTGCTGTGCCACGCGCACCAGGCCGACCTGCGATCACTGAGCCCCGCGACTGCACAGGAGCTGATCAGCCGGGCGCTGAGCGCGGCGCCGGACACCAGCGTGCTCGTCAACAACGCAGGCACGATCCGGCGCGGTCCGGCGATGCACACCAGCGCCGAAGACTGGCACGCGGTGATCGACCTGAACCTGACCACACCGTTCATACTGGCCCAGGCCTTCGCACAAGCACTCACGAACACCGGCACACAGGGAAGCGTGATCAACATAGCGTCGATCAACAGCTTCCAGGGCGGGGTCGAGGTTCCGGCGTACGCGGCCTCCAAGCACGGACTGCTGGGCCTCACCCGAGCACTGGCCAACGATTGGACAGCGCACGGCGTGCGCGTCAACGCCATCGCGCCGGGCTACATGCTCACCGACTTCACCGCAGCACACCGGCAGGACTCGACCAAGTACGAGGCGATGCAGGACAGGATGCCAGCCAACCGCTGGGGCGAAGCCAACGACCTCGCCGGAGCCGTCGTCTACCTGGCCTCATCCGCCTCCAGCTACGTCACCGGCAGCGTCCTGACCGTCGACGGCGGATGGCTAGCACGCTAGATCCAGCCAAAGAACGACCCTCGCCGGCACGCCCTGCCCGCCATCACCGCGTGGACAGCGGGCCCACTCACGGAGGTACGCAGTGGTCAATCCAAGGTTGCAGTTGAAAGTCGGGGCTGCTGCCGACGAGGGCGTTCGAGGTCGTCGTAGTGGTTGAGCCGACCTAGATCGCACCCAGGCCGAAGCGAACGTCAGGAAGCAGAAGCAACTCGGCGCTGGCCTATCGCGGTCTCCTCGGTCCCGTCGACGGTGACCGCGTTGAAGGCAAGCGGACGCGCCAAGTGGAAAGATTAACGTTGCTTAATGGTGAGGTCGAACCTAGCGTGCGTCACACGTCGCCGTTCGAACCGCAAATGGCTGATTGTGTCCGCTTGATCGTCGCCGATATCCAAGCGGACAAGGAGTCCAAGCGGGCGCTTCGGCGCGGAGTACACGCTCACAAAACAAGCGAGGAAAGGGACGATGATGTCCTCGACTTCCGACAGCGCGCCTGACGTGCCCACTACTGAAGACCCGCAGCTGACGAGAATGATCACCCGCAAGCTGATGCCACTGCTGATGATCGCCTACATCATCTCATTCGTCGACCGCACGAACATTGGATTGGCCAAAACGCACCTCGAGGTCGATCTCGGAATATCGGCAGCTGCATTCGGCCTGGGCGCCGGTCTGTTTTTCCTCGCGTATTCGTTGTGCGAGGTGCCCAGCAATCTCATGATGCACCGGTTCGGAGCGCGCTTCTGGATCACCCGGATCATGATCACATGGGGTCTCCTCTCGGCAGGTACAGCCTTTGTCCAGGGTGAAACGTCGTTCTATGTGATGCGGGTGCTCCTGGGAATCGCGGAGGCCGGCTTCTTCCCGGGGGTCATGCTGTATCTGACTTACTGGTTCACCCATCGCCAGCGTGCTGCAGCCATGGGCATGTTCCTCGCTGCCGTTCCCGTCGCCAACATCATTGGCGCACCGCTGGGCGGAGCGCTTTTGGGGCTCGACGGTGCCGGGGGCCTACATGGCTGGCAGTGGATGTTCATCATCGAGGGATTGCCGGCCGTCGTCCTTGCAGTGGTCGTCTGGAACGTACTGCCGAACGGCCCACGCGACGCGAAGTGGCTGAGCCCGGAGCAGGCCGTGCAGCTCGAGGCACGCCTCAGGGCCGAGCAGGAGGCCGGTGCGGCTGAGTCCGGCACGCACTCTTTTGCCGGCGTCCTGAAGGACAAGTTGATCGTGATGGCTATCGCAGTCTACTTCTGCCATCAGATCGCCGTCTACAGCCTCACCTACTTTCTGCCCACGATCATCGATTCGTGGGGCGAGATGAGCAGCTTCACCGTCGGTCTCATCACCGCTCTTCCGTGGGTGGCCGCGGCGATCGGCGCTCTCCTGCTACCTCGATTCGCGACCAACGCCTCACGTGCTCGCAGCATTCTGGTCGCCGGACTGTCGGCGATGACAGTTGGTTTGGTAATCGCCGCAGTAGCGCCTCCCGTAGTCGCACTCCTGGGATTCTGCCTGACCGCTGGGTGCTTCTTCGTCGTGCAGCCGATCATGTTCGCAGTTCCCTCCACTCGCTTGTCGGGCGCGACATTGGCTGGAGGAATTGCGCTGATGAACACCCTCGGCATTCTTGGTGGCTTCGTCGGCCCATACGTGATGGGCCTGCTGGAGGATGCGACAGGCAGCGCGTTGTCTGGACTGTGGTTCGTCGCCGGACTCGTGTTGATCGGCGCCCTGATCGGCCTTGGATTTCCCAAGCACGACGCGGCCATTCGTCCTCATGCGGCGAGATCCGCTAAGTAACCACAGGGGGTTGGGTATCATACGGCGACACGGTCGCTTGCATGGGTACCGCAGGTCCTGAAGTATGCGCGACGGGTTGTTCTGGCACTCCTGTGCAAGCTCGGCCCGTCGCGCAATCATTTCTCCGCACCGTTTGCCCCAAAGACCGACCACCAGCATGGAGTAGCCGTGGCCGAAACGACTCCGACCCAAGCGACCACGAGTCCGCAGACGACCCCACCGCACCCGACTCCGTTCCAGCAACCCCGGAAAAGAGCGGCCACTCTCGCGTAACTGCGTCCCGCGCTGTGCTGAGTAACGCGAAGCCCGCATCCGACCGTAGCTGCAGCCAGCACGACCGCCACCGTCGGTGTGGCACAAGACACATCACCCCGAGAACAGCCTCGCCGACCGCATCCTCACCATCCCACGACGTCCAACCACTGATTCCCGCCCGCACCCTGGCTGCTGCGTGTCTGGGTAGCACCGCGCATCGCCGTGGTCTACGCAGAACACACATCACGGGTCGACAGCACGAAGACCGTTCACCACAAGATCGGCCGGGGGACCGGTCTTCTCATTGGCCAAGAAGCACTACTCGACCCGTACGAGGCGTTGGTGCCGCGCGGGTCAAGATCGGTGTTCGATTTCAGTGGCGTGGCAGCGATTTACCGCCTCCTTACGGCCTGCGCCGGGTCATCGACCTCTCGCGATGACGATAGCTCGTGGTCAAGCTGAGCTCCATGCACCTACGCTGGCCCAGACTGCCTGTATTAGAGACGGCCTTGAAATCGTGAAGCGATAGCCGAGACGGGCGCTGCCAACGATGCGATTCGCAGCCAGGGCGGTCGGATCAATGAACCATGCGGGCCGGTTCCGCGTCGACCGGGAGATGCGCATCACCACGATGCGCATCTCCCGGGACTGCCGGACCAGACAACGACGACATCCCTGCCCCAGGGCCGCGACAAATGTCGGTGACGAGTTACCTCAGAACATCGTCACGAGACGCGTTCCAGGCTTGCTCCGGGCCCCACCATCAGCGACGGTTCGGTCTTGGCGCGGACCTCGTCCTCCCGCACACCGGGCGCGAGCTCCGTCAACAACAGGCCCTCGGGAGTGATGTCGATGACTGCCAAGTCGGTGATGACCCGCTGTACCACGCCTTTGCCGGTGTAAGGCAGGGAACACTCGTGCACGATCTTGTACGAACCGTCGCGGGCCACGTGCTCCATCAGTACGATCACCCGCTTGGCGCCGTGGACGAGGTCCATCGCACCGCCCATGCCCTTGACCATCTTCCCAGGGATCATCCAGTTGGCGATGTCCCCGGCCGACGAGACCTGCATCGCGCCCAACATGGCCGCATCAATCTTGCCACTGCGGATCATCCCGAACGACGTCGCGGAGTCGAAGAATGAGGCGCCTCGCCGGACCGTCACGGTCTCCTTGCCTGCGTTGATCAGGTCCGGGTCGTCGTCGCCGTCGAACGGGTAGGCACCAACGCCGAGGATCCCATTCTCGCTCTGAAGCACGAGCTCGACGTCGTCAGGGACGTAATTGGGCACGAGCGTCGGCAACCCGATGCCGAGATTGACGTACGAGCCGTCTGAGAGCTCGGCAGCCGCGCGTGCCGCCATTTCCTCACGAGTCCATGCCATGTCAGCTCCGAGCCTCCTCGTCGTTGCTAGACGCCCCGGACCATGCCTGCGGCCGCGGTCGAACGGTGCGGCGCTCGATGCGCTTGTCCGTGCTCTGCTCGTGGGTGAGTGCTACCACACGCTGCACGAATACGCCCGGGGTGTGTACTTCATTGGGGTCCAACGTCCCCGGCTCCACGAGCTCCTCGACCTCGGCAATCGTTACCCGCCCGCACATTGCCGCCAGCGGGTTGAAGTTGCGTGCGGAGTCGCGATACACGAGGTTTCCGTGTCGATCGCCGCGCCAGGCGCGAACCAAGCCGAAGTCAGCAACCAAGGCCTGTTCCAGGACGAACTCGCGTAGCGTCCCGACAGCGTCGCGGAACTGCCTCGTCTCCTTGGCAGGAGAAACCACGGCGACGCTGCCGTCGGCGGCGTAGCGCCAGGGCAGGCCGCCCTCGGCAATCTGGGTCCCGCTGCCGCCCGCGGTGAAGAACGCAGGAATTCCGGAGCCGCCCGCCCGCATCCGCTCAGCCAACGTGCCCTGTGGATTCAGCTCTACCTCCAGCTCACCGGTCAAGAACTGGCGAGCGAACTCCTTGTTTTCTCCCACGTAGGACGCCACGATCCTGCGCAACCGCCGGGCGGCTAGAAGTCGGCCAAGCCCCCAATCATCAATTCCGCAGTTGTTCGCGAACACCTCGAGGTCGTCGATTCCCGTATCCAGCACTGTCTCGATCAGCGCCGAAGGGATCCCGCAAAGTCCGAATCCACCGACGGCGAGCGTCGCGCCGGTTCCAATATCCGCCACGGCGTCCGTGGCGCTTGCGACCACTTTGTCCACTACTTTGCCTCCTGCTGCTGCGCTCTCTCATAGGAGCGCAGCAAGCCTGTGCAGCTCAGGAGCGCTTAAGCAACGATAAGTGGGCGCGAAAGCCCCGAACCGCACAGGCTGTGAGTCAAAACGCGTCCGAACGTAAAGGAGCCCTAGAGCCGATCACAGGAACCCACTGCTTCGAAACACTTAACGTTGCTTAACCCTTCTGGAGGCTCTCACTCTTGTAGGCGCTGCGTGAGGCAGCACAGCGGCAGGAGGACCGGATTATCGGCGGGTCACTGCGCCGCTAGCCGCCACAATCCCCGCGACCCGGGACAGTCGTGGGCGCCGACCATGCCTGACAACTCCACTCGAAGCGAGAGATACCCATGCCGTCGCCCAGGAAAGTCATCATCACCAGCGCCGTCACCGGGGCAATTCACACCCCGTCGATGTCGAAGTACTTGCCGGTGTCCGCCCAAGAGATCACGGATGCAGCGCTGGGTGCTGTCGAGGCCGGGGCGGCGATCGTGCACCTGCACGCCCGGGACCCGAAGGACGGTCGACCGTCGCAGGATCCTGAGCACTTTGCGCCGATCCTGGACTCGCTCAAGAGGAACACCGACGGGATTATCAATCTTACAACGGGCGGGTCTCCGCACATGCCTGTGGCGGACCGGATGCGGCCCGCCGTGGAGTTCAAGCCGGAGCTGGCCTCGTTGAACATGGGCTCGATGAACTTCGGGCTCTACCCGATGCTGGCGCGTTTCAAGGAGTTCGAACACGAGTGGGAACGGGAGAACCTGGAGAACAGCCGCGACCTGGTCTTCAAGAACACCTTCGCTGACATCCAGACCATCCTCGAGCTCGGGCGTGCGAACGGGACACGCTTCGAGTTCGAGTGCTACGACATCGCGCACCTGAACAACCTCGCGCATTTCCGGGACCGTGGCCTGACCGACGGTCCTCTGTTCGTCCAGTCGGTCTTCGGATTGCTGGGTGGTATTGGTGCGGATCCAGAAGACCTCATGCACATGCGCCGCACGGCCGACCGGCTCTTCGGGGAGGACTACGAGTGGTCGGTGCTCGGGGCCGGTCGCAACCAGATGCCGCTGGCGAGCATCGGGACCGCGATCGGTTCTCACGTGCGCGTCGGCCTGGAGGACTCGCTCTGGATCGGCCCCGGCCAGCTGGCAGAAAGCAATGCCCAGCAGGTCACGCGAATCCGCACCATCCTTGAGGCACTGAACCTTGAGGTCGCCACCCCTGACGAAGCGCGCAAGATCCTGCAGCTCAAAGGCCGCTCCGCTGTCGGGTTCTGACCCACTCGACATCTCGGCCGGATCCGCCCGGGATCCCATCCGGCCCCACCCAGTCCGACCGGCACCACCTGCGAACGCGCGCCGCGCCGAACCGGCGGCCTGCCGGCAGTTACCACTCGAAACTCTGGAGGCGAACATGACAGAACGCATCATCGTGGTCGGCGGCGGCGCAATCGGCGGTGTCGCAGCCGCGCAGATGACACACGCGGGACACGACGTCACCGTCCTCGACGCCGACCGCGCGCACACCGCAGCACTTCGCGATCCGGGACTCTTGTTCGAAGAAGTTGACGGGCAAGTCTCCCGCCGCTGCCTGCAGGCCGTCTCGGACCCCGCCGAGCTTACTGGGCACTTCGACTTCGCCTTGCTCACCGTCAAGTCACTGGCGCTGCGGGCCGCCGTGACACCCCTCATCGAAGGAGGCCGCGTCGACACCTATGTTTCGCTCGGCAACGGCCTCGTCCACGAACTGGTGGAATCATTGGTCGGCCGGGATCGGCTGATCGTCGGTCTGGTGGAGTGGGGAGCGACCAACCTCGGCCCCGGTCACCTGCGACAGACCACGGACGCGCCCACGGTCGTGGGCGAGCTCGACGGCAGCCACACAGAACGGCTTGCCAAGCTGCAGCGAATCCTCGCGAGCATCGCGGAGGCGAAAACCACGCCGACAATCACCGACCAGGTCTGGACCAAGCTCCTGCTCAACAGCACCTTCTCCGGGCTGGGTGCGGTCGGTGGATGTCTCTATCGGGAAGCCGTGGCTGACCCCGTAGGCCGAGACATGGCCCTGCAGCTCTGGCGGGAAGGCTACGAAACGGCCCTCGCCCTCGGTATGACGCCAGGGGAGGTATTCGCAGTGCCCGCCAGCCATCTGGTCGCCCGCGAGGAAGCTGACCGTGCCGCCGCGGAGAGTGCCCTGGAACAACTGATGGTGCGGGCCGGGCCCACCAAGGCATCGATGCTGCAGGACCTGCAGCGCTCCCGGCGAACCGAGGTCGACGTCATCAACGGCGGCGTCGCCGCTGCGGCCCGCAGCATCGGCCGCGAGGCGCCGCTGAACGCCGAAGTGACCCGGATCGTCCACGAGATCGAGCAGGGCGAGTTCCGCGCTAGCCCTGACGCGTTCAGGCGCCTTGCCGCAGTGAGCACCCATGTCATCGCCAGGTAACGCACCACGACCGGTGATCGCAGCAGACGCATGGGTCGCACCTGGCGCGACACTTGTCGGCGACGTCCACATAGGACGTTATGCCAGCGTGTGGTACGGGACGATACTCCGGGCGGACCAGGACCGCATCAGTGTCGGCGACCGGACCAACATCCAGGACGGCACCGTCATGCACGCGGACCCTGGGGTCCCGCTGCTGGTGGGCGACCGGGTGTCCGTCGGCCACGGAGCAATCCTGCATGGATGCGAGATCAGCAACGACGTGCTGATCGGCATGCGCGCCACGGTGCTCAATGGCACCAGGGTCGGAGCCGCATCGTTGGTGGCAGCCGGGGCGGTGGTCCTCGAAGGCACAGACGTTCCACCCAGGTCGCTCGTTGCAGGCATCCCCGGCCGGGTGCGCCGTGAGCTCACCGACGAGGAGGTAGCGGGAATCGTGCACAACAGCACGGTCTACGTGGAGCTATCGGAACGCTACGCTTCCAGCGAGTTCGGCGAAGAGAACGTCAGGCACCCTCCGACCGGAGGTCCGGTGAGTGTCCGATGACCCCCGTTCTGCCGGGAAACCCGGCTCGCGTCGGTGCCAGCGTCGCACGCGTCCTCGTCGCCTCAGACAAGTTCAAAGGCTCACTCTCGGCCGAGGAAGTCGGCGAAGCGGTGCGGCTAGGTCTGTGTACCGTCCACCCGAGGTTTGATGTTGCTATCGTACCTGTCGCTGATGGGGGCGACGGCACGCTCGCGGCCGCGGCGGCGGCCGGCTACGAGCTAGTGCCGGTATCGGCGTCCGGCCCCACTGGACAGCCCGTCCTCACCGCATACGCCCGGCTCGGCAGCCGGGCCGTTGTCGAACTCGCGCATGTGTCTGGGCTGGCGCGGTTACCCGGTAGAACGCTCGCACCGTGGACTGCGACATCCCGAGGCACGGGCGAGGTGATCGCGGCTGCCCTGGACGCCGGCTGCCGGTACATCTTCCTCGGCTTAGGAGGCAGCGCCAGTACCGACGGCGGCGCCGGGATGCTGGCAGCCCTGGGAGCACGTCTCTTCGACGCGGCAGATGCTCCAGTTCCTGACCCCGGTGCTCACCTCGACGCGGTTGCCCGAGTGGACCTCACCGCGATGCACCCCGCCCTCGACGAGGCCGAGATCGTGTTGGCCTGTGACGTCGACAACCCTCTTACCGGACCATACGGCGCTGCTGCGATCTACGGACCGCAGAAGGGCGTGACCCCAGACGACCTCCTGCGGTTCGACGCAAATCTGACGGCCTGGGGGGACGCGATGGCGGCTGCAACAGGTGTGGACCACCGCGACGCTGCCGGAGCCGGCGCCGCCGGCGGCGTCGGTTTTGCCGCCCTCGCCGCCCTCGGCGCCGAGATCCGACCGGGAATTGACCTCGTTCTGGAGCTCGTGAAGTTCGACGAGCATCTCAGCAGAGCCGACCTGGTAGTCACTGGTGAAGGGTCACTGGACGAGCAGACCATGGCCGGAAAGGCTCCCGCAGGCGTCGCAGCCGCCGCAGCGGCAACCGGAATCCCGGTGGTCGCCGTCTGTGGGCGCCGCAAGCTGACCGACGAGCAGTTGCACACGATGGGCATCTCTGCCGGCTACGCGCTACTCGACATCGAGAACGACGCGTCGCGGTGTATGACCAATGCCGTCCCGCTGCTGCATCAGCTCGCCGAACGCATTGCACATGACCACTTGCCTTCAGGAGATACATAAAGATCCACGGTGGTTTGTGCTTGTTGCTGCCGGTACGCGTGGGGCAAACAGCCGCACCCGAGCCAGCTGGAGCTCACTCGAGTGCGGCTGCGGAAGCCGCGAGGGGACAAGCAGCCAAGGCCTGCCGTTCTGTGGGCGTGATGAATCGCGCCTGGCGGTGGGTCGCCACTGGACGAGGTGGTCGATCACGCCGAGCCGGTGAGCGCAGTGCCCGGTGAAGTGGACACGGACGTTCCTCCGCATCCACATGTGGTGCCGATGCGGATGCGGTGGGCCCGGACTACGTGTTGGTACGAGCCGCCGACGCCGTCGACTCGGTTCACCAGCAGATCCAGGGCCTGTGCGGCCATCTCGCGGCGGGGCTGTTCGACGGTCGTGAGCTCGGCGAGAGCCGATGCCCTGGGGAACAAGCCGTCGAATCCGGTCACTGCGACATCGTCTGGCACGGCGATGGAATGGGCACGGAGTGCAGCGATGGCACCCAACGCGATCACGTCACTGCCGCACACTAAGGCCTGCGGAAGCGCTTTGCCGGCGAGCACCTGCTCGACGGCGCGGACTCCTCCCTCCTCACTCAAGTAGGTGCTGATCCGTCCGGAGTGGACGGTACGGATTCCGTGTTCCCGGGCCGACGCGATGAAGCCCTTCTCGCGGGCGGCAGAAGCGCTAGAGGTCCGGGGACCGACGATGGTGACGACATCCCGATAGCCGTGAGAAAGCACGTGCCGCATCATGTCGCTTGCTGCCGCCTGATCGTCGATCCCCACGAAGTCGGCATCCACCTGGTCGATCCGGCGTGAGAGCTGGATGAACGGGATGTGTGCACTGCGCAGTGTGCGGATGACGTCCCCGTCGTCGGGGTGCAGCACCGTCAGGATCATCCCGTCGACCTGGCGGGCGGCCATCGCCTCGGCGACCGAACGAAGTGTGTCGGGATCTTCCTGGGTGTGGGCGAGGAAGACCTCGTACCCGCGATCCCGGGCGGCGTCGATCGCTCCCGCCGCGATTTCGGTGTAGAAGGGGTTCGCCAGATCGGTGAGGACCAGCCCGATCACCCGGGTCCGCTGGGAGCGAAGCTGGGACGCCCGCTCACTTGAGGTGTGACCGAGTTTCTCGGCCACCTCGAGTATCCAGGCGCGCGTCTCGCTCGACACTCCGGGACGGCCGTTCATCACATAGGACACGGCGGCCGGAGATACCCCTGCCGCACGGGCGACCGCGGCCGCCGAAACCCTCGTGGCCCGCGTGCGGTCTCGGACGCCGGCAGCACCACTGCTTGACATCGAGAGTCACCTCCCCACGCCATCATCGGGCTCGAACTGCGGACGAGGTCACGCTAGAAGCAACCCAACCGTTAAGCAACGTTAAGCTATGCGGGCGATCACACCGGCATTAAGACCGACGATCACGTCAATCCGGCCGAAGAAAATTAGCGTCGAACATCGTTTTCGTGCTGCGGTTACGTCGGGCGAAACCTGCTTTGTCCAGCAACGGTGACTCCAGGTCAACTTAACGTTGCTTAACAGGCCCAGCCTACCTAGCTTCTGAAGCCACGTTCGGCGGCGCCTCCTCAGGCCGCCCACGCACAGAGGCGATCCCTCGACAGCAACGATGCACCGCCGTTTTCACGGCACCGAGGAAGATGAGGTCCGGTCAATGTCCGACTACACGATCGACGTGATCGCCGATGTGAAGACCACCCTGGGGGAAGGCCCGCTCTGGGATGCCGAGCAGGAGCTCCTCTACTGGATCGACAGCGCCGACGGGCGGATCTTCCGCTCGACCGCGGACGGAGCACGCATCCGCGCGTGGGAAGTCGGCGAGAAGATCGGCTCGATGGCGCTGTGCCGCGACGGCAATAGTGCGATTGTCGGGCTGCAAAGCGGACTTTCGCTGCTCGACCTGCGAACCGGACAGCAGGAGCACTTGGTCGCTCCGGAGCCGGGACTGCTGAACAACAGGCTCAACGACGGCAAGGTCGACAAGGCGGGGCGATTCGTCTTCGGATCGATGGACACCTTGGAAGGCGCACCGAGCGGTCGGCTCTACAGCTACGAGGCCGGGGGTTCGCTCACCGTTCTCGATCAGAACATCACCGTTTCCAACGGGCCTTGCTGGAGTCCGGACGCGCGCACCTTCTACTTCGCCGACACCTGGACCGGCGAAATATGGGCCTACGACTACGACCTGGCAACAGGCGCCGCTACCAACCGCAGGACATTTGTCAAGGTCGACACCAGCTCAGGAGGCGCTGCGGACGGAGCGACCGTCGATGCCGAGGGTTATCTGTGGCAGGCACTGGTCTACGGCGGGCAGATCATCCGCTATGCGCCGGACGGAACCGTCGACCGCACGATCGACCTTCCCGTGCTCAAGGCGACGAGCGTGATGTTCGGCGGGCCGGATCTGAAAACCCTCTACATCACATCGATGGCCAAACCACCCCTGCCCCGTTTCCCCGGCGACGGACAGTTGCGTGGATCGCTGTTCGCGATCCACGGCCTGGGCGTAACGGGTATTCCCGAGAACCGATTCGGCGCCTAGCCCAGCCCGCAACTCCACGTCACTAGGAGCCCACATGAATAACCCATCGCGCCTTGCGCTGCTCAGAAAAACGCACAAGTATTCGTGGATATCGCTCGGGGTCTGCTGGCTGATACGACCGCGAAATCATCCTGCGGCTCGGTCCGACGATTTCAGACCATTTTCACCTGCGCCCAATACATGGGGCAGATCGCCTCGCTGGTCATGCTGGCCTTGGCCGTGCTACCCATACCCGGCTCGGTTCTCAGCGACAAGTACGGCGGCGGTCACCGGCGCGCCCGCTTCCAGGTACCACTGGTGATCGGCTACACCGCGCTGTCGTTCATTTCGGGGTTGAAGTTCCTCAGCTCCCACCTGATCACATTCGTGGCTCTGCGGGTCGGGGTGAATCTCGGTACCGGATGGGGCGAGCCCGTCGGCATCAGCAACACGGCCGAATGGTGGCCCCAGGAACGCCGCGGCTTCGCCTTAGGCGCCCACCACACCGGCTACCCCGTTGGATCACTGCTCACCGGCATCGTCACCTCGGGCGTTCTCACCCTGCTCGGCCCAGACAACTGGTCCTACAGTCTTCCTCGGGGTGGTGTTCGCGGTCCCGCTGATGTTGTTCTGGGGCAAGTACTCGACCGCGGACAAGATCGAAGTACTGTACGACGACATCGCGGCTCAAGGGCTGACGCCTCCCGACAGCACTTCTGCTCACACCAAACCCGGCCGGTCGCAGAAGAAACTACTGGCCAAATGCTTCCGCGACCGCAACATCACCTTGACCGCCGGGACCACGCTGCTCACACAGGTCGTCTACATGGGAATCAACGTGGTCTTGCCAGCCTACCTCTACAACGTGATCGGACTGTCCTTGTCCGAATCAGCCGGTCTGAGCGTGGTTTTCACGTTCACCGGGATTCTGGGCCAGGTGCTCTGGCCAACCCTGTCCGACATCATCGGGCGCCGGGTGACCATTGTGATCTGCGGGCTGTGGATGGCGCTGTCGGTGGCATGCTTCTACTTCGCCACCTCATCACTGCTCGTGGTGATCGTCCAACTCGCATTCGGTCTCGTCGCCAATGCCGTGTGGCCCATCTACTACGCAGCGGTCTCCGACACAGCTCCTCCCGGCGCGACTTCCACCGCGAACGGTATGGTCACGACAGCGATGTTCCTCGGCGGCGGCCTAGCACCGCTTTTCTTGGGGAGCCTCATCTCCCTTGGCGGCGGCTGGAATGCTTCCAGCGGGTATGCCATCTGCTTCTTCGTCATGGCCGCCTGCGCCGTACTCGGTGTGCTCCTGCAGCTCTTCGTAGGACAAGGACGCGACCGGCGCAGTCGAACTTCAGTCACGGCCCCAGCGGGCAACTCATCTCGCCAGTAGTAAGGCAACGGCTCGGACACCGTTGCAGACGCGGCGACGACTGGCCTGAACGGGCCCAGACAGAAAGGTAAGGCTCGATGAATCGGACTGGCACTGAAGCAACTTCGGTGATCGTTGCGGGGGCGCGGACCCCGATGGGTCGGCTGTTAGGTTCGTTAAAGGACTTCTCGGGCGCCCAGCTGGGCGCGATCGCCATCGCCGCTGCGCTAAAGCGGGCCAGCGTCTCCCCGGAACAGGTCGAGTACACGATCATGGGACAGGTACTCACCGCAGGCGCAGGGCAGATCCCGGCCCGCCAAGCCGCGGTCGCGGCCGGCATCCCCATGGACGTGCCAGCGCTGACCATCAACAAGGTGTGCCTGTCCGGCCTAGACGCGATCGCGCTGGCCGATCAGCTCATCCGTGCCGGCGAGTTCGACATCGTCGTGGCCGGCGGCCAGGAATCGATGTCCCAAGCCCCGCACCTGCTCACCGCCTCCCGGCAGGGCGTTAAGTACGGCGACATGCCCATGCTCGATCACGTGGCCCACGACGGCCTGTTCTGTGCCTTCGACCAGACGGCCATGGGGGCGGCCACGGAGAAGTACAACGCCCGCTACGGCCTGACCCGAGCCGAGCAGGACGCCTTCGCGGCGCGGTCGCACCAGCGCGCCGCCGCGGCCGTCGAGGAAATCTTCGCCGAGGAGATCGCCCCGGCCACCGTTCCCCGGCGTCGGGGTGAACCGCTGGTCGTGGACAGGGATGAAGGTGTGCGGCCGGAGACCACGGCCGACGGGCTAGCGAAGTTGCCTCCGGCATTCGCCGCGGATGGGACGATCACGGCGGGCAGCGCGTCGCAGATCTCCGATGGCGCGGCGGCGGTGGTGGTGATGAGCAAGGCCAAGGCCGAAGAACTCGGGCTGTCGTGGTGGGCGGAGGTCGGCGCGCACGGCGTGGTCGCCGGGCCGGATGCGAGCCTGCACGAGCAGCCGTCGAATGCGATCAAGACCGCGTGTGCCAAAGAGAACCTCGCGGTGTCCGGGCTGGACCTAGTGGAGATCAACGAGGCGTTCGCAGCGGTGGGCATCGCCTCGACCCGCGCTCTCGGCATCGACGAGACCAAGGTCAACGTCAACGGCGGGGCGATCGCGTTAGGGCATCCGATAGGGATGTCGGGTGCACGGCTAGTGTTGCATCTCGCGCTGGAGCTCCAACGTCGCGGTGGGGGCACTGGCGCGGCAGCCCTGTGCGGGGGCGGCGGCCAGGGAGACGCCCTGATCGTCCATGCACGCTGAGGCATTTGGCGCCGGTGCTGCTTACTCGCAGACGAGTCCCCCAGCTCTTCACCAAATAGCCGGGGGCGGCCGCGATCGACAACTGCGGCCACATTCCCAGGTGGAGCAACTCGAGCGCACTATAACGATCGTCGATGCTTTCCTCCACGGTGATCGCTCTGCGAAAACAATCAGCGAGGTACCGCCGTGTGCGCACCCGATTCTCGGTGCACACACGGTGAGTTCCATGTAGCGGGTCTCGTTCCAGCGCTGGCACAGCGCTCATGGCGTAGAACTTGACCTGGCATTCGACGCTGTGCTCAAAACCCGAACTCCACGACATGCGGCGACCAGGAGCCTGGACACCTTGGCCAGCTCGGCTGGCTGGCCGGGTTCGGAAGTAGCACACCGCCGGGCGGTCTTGCTCCGTTTAAGGCCAGGCGAGACGCCAAGACACCTTGGGGGAATACAACACGAGAATAGCCCCTGACCAGGGAATTTGCGATGACAGCCCAAGCAGCAACAGCAGCCACAAAATCCCTGGTCAGGGGCACAGTTCGAATCTCCGGTGGAGGTTGCGGGAGCTCACTCGAACACAAAAGACCAGGTCAGTGCGCTAGAAGCACTGCGGCAGAGCCTGCCGGAGCTGTATGCTCCGCCCCAACCGACACCAAAACGAGCAAATCCCAGCCGCACCTGGCGCCTACCCGACGACCAGGTACAGCAACTGATCGAGGACTACAAGTCCCGGCTCTACCGTCTACGAGCTGGGTGATCAGTTCGGCATCGAGCGCCGCACCGTGTCCGCGATCCTGCATCGCCACGGTGTCCCGATGCGTCGGCGCGGCTTGTCCGAGGAGCAGATCGACGACGCCGTCCGGCTCTACAACCACGGATGGTCGCTGGCCCGGATCGCCGCACGCATGGACGTCGTCGCCGGCACCGTCCGCCAACGCCTGCACGAGCGCGGCGTGACGATGCGGGACACCCAGAGACAGCCTCGGGTGGGTGATGCCTCATTCGCCTTGCAATTCGGCACCGACGAAACCACCGCCACCCTCTGCCCATTCATCATTGATGGCCTGTTGATGACTGCCACCATCGAGCTATGGACGGCCGACCACCGCCGTCTGCGCTATCGGTCAGTGGAAGGCGTGGCTGTCGTTCTCCCTCTGCATCGGGTTGTCAACAGGACGCTGTGCGCCAACATCGCCTCCGCACCCCAGCTGAACGCCTTCGCCATCACCGTGGCCGCCAGCCCACCGCTAGCGCTGCTGCTATCAGTCGAACTCCTCAACCAGGCACTTAAACGCCGCCGCTTGGAGACGGCAAGCCGAGAGACCGTCCAAAGGTCTGACGAGAGCACATCAACACAATCGCACTCGACGAGCTCTCGCGAGGCCAGCCCGTCACCCGTGGCACACAAGGAGGCCGAGGACGTGCCATCGCCGCGCACGGCGATGAACAACGCACCAGGTCAGAGGTCGGACGCCGTCCCCGAGCCGCCGCACGGCGAGTGCAGCGACCCGCTGCGTGAACAGGCGTATCGACTCAATGCCGAGCACTGGAACCTGTACCCGTCGGGATACCCCGCAACACCCGTCCCCGACCCAGACCACTCCAAGTGGTGTCCGGCAGAGTGGTGTACGTCCGGCCCTGATGGGCGTGGCGTCGATGTGTGGGGCGGCCACCGCGTGATCCTCAGTAGTGAGTTCCCGCTCATGACCGAGGAGATCCACGCGATGACCGCGCATCCCAGTATCGACCCTGCCCGATTTCTGCACGAGTACCACGACCTCGACACCCGCACCGGCACCCTGGACGTGGCGATCCTCAAGCTGCCCTCGGGTTCCTACTTCCCGGACTGGCCACTCGAACGCCGCCGCCGCGCCGAGGCCGCCCTGACCTCGGTGGTGGCGACCTGCTACCTGCTCGGGGTCTCGACCCGGCGGATGGAGAAACTCGTCGACTCCCTGGGCATCACACGACTGTCACGCTCGCAGGTCAGTGCGATGGCTGCGGAGCTCGACGAGCAGGTCGCGGCGTGGTTGGTGACCTGCCCAGCCGCCACGTTGAGGCCAGCGAGCAGGTGAGGGTTCTGCTTCAGCGCATGCCGCCTACCAGCGGCCAGCTGCATGAGGTAGGGCAAGGTCCCGTCCTCCAAGGCACGGGTCGAGGTCGCAAGTGGTGCGCCGGGCATGTTCGCGGCGCAGTGGTGCACAGCTCCATCGACGGTGAATGTGAGGTCGGCGGGCGGTTGGCCGCGAGGTCTCGAAGCACCCGCCCTGGTCGATCGCCACGTCGACAGACGCGGCTCGGTCCGGCAGAAGCGCGAGCTGCTCGCGGGAGATCAAGTGCCGTTGTGGGCGCGCACGCCTTCCGGCGTGATCGCCGCTCGCTGCTCGTCGGGTTTGCTCTCGGTCGGAACACCGTCTTCATGGAGGCCTTCGTCATTCCGCTACGGCGGTCCCGGCGCGCTGGTTCTTCCTGCGCTTACAGGTCGTGATGGCTTGATCGAGGATGCTGATCGCGGTGTCGATCTCCTCGTGCGTGATCGAAAGCGGAGGAGCCATGCGCAGGCAGTTCGTCTGTGACCCATCGCCCTTGACGATGTTCATCGACAACCCGAGCCGCAGACACTCCTCGGTCACCGCCGCCCCGAGCTCGCTTGCGGGTTCCTTGGTATCGCGGTCGACGACCAGTTCCACGCCGACCAAGAGGCCTCGACCGCGGACGTCCCCGATCTCCTCGTGCAGATCCTGCAGCTTGTGCAGTTGGGCCGTGAGGTACTCGCCCATCTGCGCCGAGCGCTCGACGAGGTTTTCCTCCTCGATGACCTCCAGCACGGCCACCCCGGCCGCGGCGGGCATCGGGTCGGACACGTGCGTGGTCAGGTGCATGAACCCGTTGTCGGCGCAGCGGTCCTCGATCTCGGCACTGGTGATGGTCGCGCCCAGCGGGACGCCGCCACCGAGCGTTTTCGAAACCGTCAGGATGTCCGGCGTCACGCCGTCCTGCTCGAAGGCGAACATCGTGCCGGTGCGGCCGAACCCCGTCTGGGCTTCGTCGACGATCAGGAGCATGTCCCGCTCCTCGCACTTCTGCTTCGCCGCTTCAAGATAACCGTCCGGCAGCGGGATGATGCCGCCGGTGGACAGCACCGGCTCGACGACCATCCCAGCGAGGGCCCCGACGGAGGCTTGGTCCACGGTCTCGAACCCGACGTCCAGGCAGAGCTTGTCGCACGCGTTCTGGCAGTGCCGGATTGGGCATCGGTACTCGTACGGAGCCGGAATGGCAAAACTCCCCGGCACGAGCGGTCCGTAGCCCTTGTGCCCCATCGAGAAGGTCACCGAGTTCGTACCGGCCAGCAGGCCGTGGTAGCTGCGGGTGAGACCCACCATCTCGAACTTGCCGGTGTAGGCCTTGGCCAGACGGAAAGCGACCTCGTTTGTCTCCGAACCGACGTTGAGCAACATCGACCGCACCAAGGGGTCCGGCAGCAGCGCCGCCAGGCGACTGGCCAGCTCCAGCACGTCGTCGTTGACCATCCACGAATTCAGGTGGATCACCTCGCGCAACGAGCGCTGGATCGCCTCCACGATCTTCGGGTGGTTGTGCCCCAGCGTCGAACTGATCTGGCCGGAGGTGAAGTCAAGGATCCGCTCCCCCTCCTTGGTCGTGATCCACGCGCCCTCCGCGGTGTCCACCACGAACGGGGCAAAGTCCCCCGCGTAGCGGATCAAGAACCGCTCACGCTCGTCCTGCATCTTGCGCTCCTCATCCCGGGCATCGGTACTCGCCCAAGACGACCACCACATGCACTATGCTGGATGCAGCATGCTGGATAGACGACAGATCGTCAACCATACTGTATGCCGCGCATAGGAAAGTGGCCCTCGCCTGCTTGAGCTTCGCCGACGCTTCGTCCACTAAACTGGACCCGAAGTACACGAGAAGGGACGGAGACGTGACCGCGAGCGCCACCGGATCCGGGCAGAATGCCTCGTCCACCGAAGAAGAGCTGGGGCGGCACATTCGCGACGCACGCCTCAGCCGCAGCCTGACGCTCGAGCAGCTCGCCAAGCGGACGGGCCTGTCGCGCAGCTACCTCAGCAACGTCGAGCGCAACGTCAACAGCCCGACGATCGGGTCACTGCGCACCATCCTGGACGCCGTCGGCGTCTCCCTGACCCAGCTCTTCCGCACCGTCGAGGCCGAGCGCCACGCCGTCGTGCGCCCTGCCGACCGCGTCGAGATCGCCCGCACCGGCAACGCCACCATCCGCTACGAGCTGCTCAACCCGAACCCACAGGGCCGCCTCGAAATGCTGATCATGAAAGTGGCGCCGGGCGCCTCCTCCGGACCGCTGGCGCACACGCACGCCGGCGAAGAGGTCGGCTTCATGGTCAGTGGCCAACTCCGCTACTGGGTCGATGAAACTTCCTACGACCTGCAAGCCGGGGACGCGATCAACTTCGAATCAACCAGGCCGCACCGATACGAGAACCCCGGCGACGAAGAGGCCGTCAGCGTCTGGGCGCTCACTCCGCCTAGCTTTTGAGCACCTGCAGTAATCGGATCGCACGCCTCAACGCGTGTCGCCGAGAGCCTCCGATCCCGCCGCACTCGAATCAACGACCAGGCCGTCTTCGCACCAACGAGCTGCTCGTCAGTCGCTCCAGAGTTGCAGGCAGGCGGCCAAGGAATTCCTCGTGTGACCGATCCTCAGCACGGGCCCGTTCACCCAGGCACTCGACGGCCTCGGCCAGCGAGGGCGCTTTCAAAGCCCTTACGAGATAGGTGATCTCAGCGATAGAGTCACCGGGGCTGGCTCCGCGATAAGCTTCACCCGTGTCTCCGCAGGGAGGTCGACCACGAATCTTCAGGGCCGTTGGCGATCGTGACGGTGCAGGTCGGCGCATCCGGAGGGATTAGCGGAGGATCTCCACTCGTGACCGCGATGCGGATCTGATGCCCCTTGGCGAAGCGCCAGTGGTTGGGGCTGATCGCCACCGTGTAGTCGTTGAATTCGCCTGGGGCGGTTGCGACCTCGCGATCATCGCCTTCGCGGTGCCTTGCCTTGAGGTACCCGTCGGTGGCGGCGACGACCTTCCCGTCAGGGGCGACGTCCTCGACCTTGACCACGAAGTAGCCGTCGGGTGCGCTCAGTGCCGCCCGCAGGTGTACGCGCGGGGTCCCGCCACCACGGCGCCGTTGGTCAGCGGGCCGTGGTGAACGTCAGCCGCTGTCGGTCGGCGATACTCTGATCCGCAGCTGGATCCTCCGGATAGACGTTGTTGTTCCCCAGCCAGGAACGGGCTGGGCCGTCGACCGGATTGACGTGATAACTGGTGTCGCCCTCGGGACCAGGGCGCTCAGACAAGGTCCGGTCCGCACCCAAATACATGCGCCTGGGCCGAACATCCGACGGCGGCCACGCCGAAATTTCTTTCCACCTATCACCGCCGGCCACCGGCAGCTCGAAACTGGTGACGCGGACGGAGGGAAGCGGGGCGCTCGGCGACTGCATCAGCCAGTGATCCCACCAGGCGAGCACCGCACCGAGCGGGACCGGGGCATGCGGCTCCACGTGAGCCGGTATGTGCTGCCCCGGCCCCATCAGCAGCCATGTCTGGCTCGATCGTCCGGCAAAGCCGTCCGCACCGACTGGTCCGGCACGAACCTCGACTTCCTCATCGCCGCCGCCCGCCCCTGCGCCGGCCACGCCGCCTCGGTCGTGGTGCGCAACACCCACCAGGTCCACGGCGCCATCGGAACCACCCGCGAACACCGCTTGCACGAGTTCACCAAACCCGCACTCGCCTGGCGTTCGGAGTTCGGCTCAGTCCACCACTGGGACGACAAGCTCACCACCGCCGCCCTCGCCGCCGATCCTGCGGATCTGTGGACTCGCATCACCGCATAAGCCGTTCGCACGTGCACACGCCCGCCCACGCGTCGGGCAGAGCTCTGCTCAGGCATGGAGACCCCGCCATGACATCAGGCCCGTCCACCAGCGACCGCGGCCGCACGCGCGGCCACTACATCAGATCACTGATCGCCGGATCATCGGCAACATGATCGAGTGGTTCGACTGGTTCGTCTACACCGTCGAATGACTTCTGAAACCAGTCCTCGATAAGTCACGCCTTCCGCGTACCGATCGCCTCCAACGATTCATGCTGGCGAGACAGCCGGTGCAGCCTGTTCGCCAGAGGGCGAAACGATGCCCGGCCTATCCTTCGCGCAGAAACCCTCCCCGACTGCTTCATAGACCCCTTTACTTCACCACTGGGTTTAGCGGCGACCTGGGGAAACAGGGATGAGCACGCCGCTGGAGATCTCTATTGTGTGGATCGCCTCGCCGCCGATACCGAGCATGCTCCCTGCCCACGCCGCGTGCAGCGACATATCCGTTCAGCGACATTGCAACGCCGATCTTGCTCAGACCTTCAAGATCACCACAAGGACACATCCCCTCGCGATCACCTACGGTCCGATCATTGCTCCCCCGCATAGGGCACGATCGCCATACATGCCATGCGGAAGGACGACGATGAACCGCGATGCCTCGTCTATCCTCCGTATACGAGAGCCTCCTCGAAGCCTCTTTCGTAGACCCTTTTACTTCGCCAGTTACACTTGATGGCGACCTGGGAAAACGGGCGTGAGCACGCCGCTGGGGCTCCCGAATACTGGGGGTCAAGGGGTCGTGGGTTCGAATCCCGCCGTCCCGACGGCTGAAGTAGCAGGTTACGGGGCTAGTGCTTGATCGAGCACTAGCCCCGTTTCTGTTGTGCGTGACTATCTGCGTGACTACGGCTCCGGAGTGGCGCTCGGGAAGAGTTGATCCATCGCCGTTGCGCCCCCGATGGTCACGGGCCGGATCTGCTTCCGGTAGACGGTCTCGGTGACCGCCGTGCCGCTGTGGCCGACCATCCGGGCGATGTCCTCCACCGGCATACCGGAGTCCGACAGCAACGAGACGAAGCTGTGCCGCATCTCCCGCGGAGTCCACTCCCCCGGCACCAGGCCCGCCGACCCGATCACCTTCCGGAACGCGCGACGCACATTGTGCGAGTCCAGCTGCGTGCCGACGGCTAAGGGAAAGACGAGGGTCTGATCGCCCCTCCCCCTCCGCTTTCCTCCGAGCTTGCTGCCGCACGTCTCGCGCGAGACGCGGTCCACGACCTCATCCAATGTGGACGAGTCGGGAACGATCAGCTCCTCGACACAACCAAATTCGGTTATGCTCATCGGCCGCAACGTCAACGACTGCACCATGCTCACCCGGGGCATCGACCAAATCAGATTCAGGCAGCCGGGTCCCGACCCACGCAACCAGGCTCAACCGGATTTCACGGACAAGCGCTACTCCAACCGCGCCGCACCGAATGTCACTGAACCGAATCAGCAGGTCAACCGGCATCAACGCGGCCGAACCGCGGTTGTCCAACTGAGATTCGACCGCACCGCCATCCAACACTGTGCGGCAAACCACCGATCAGCCGACTAACCAACGTCTCCGGACGTCAGCCCTAGTGGCCGCCGACGAGCTCGCCGGTGAGTCGTCCGTGCATGGTGGCGCTGCCCTCGTTCAGGCCGATGATCTCCACCGACTTGCCGCGGTCCTGGTACTTGGTGGTGATGGCGTCGAGCGCTGCCACCGTGGAGGCGTCCCAGATGTGCGCGTCGGTGAGGTCGATGATCACCGAATCGGGGTCGCCGGAGTAGTCGAACTGGTAGACGAGGTCGTTGCTGGAGGCGAAGAACAGTTCGCCGGTGACCGCGTAGACGACCTGGGTGCCGTCCGGGTCGGTGATCGCGGTGACGTCGACGAGGTGGGCCACCCGCCGGGCGAAGATGACCATCGCGGTGATGCTGCCCACCACGACGCCGATGGCGAGATTGTCGGTGGCCACGACGATGCCCACGGTCACGAGCATGACGGTGGTTTCCCCGGTCGGCATCCGCTTGAGCGTGTTCGGGGCGATGCTGTGCCAGTCGAACGTGCCGAAGGCCACCATACTGAAAATCCGTCGCAGCGCACCTGCGCGGCGGAGTCCCATACCCTGCGGTATGCAAGCCGGGGGATCGGATCTCGGGTGGCGCGGTGCGGCCGCAAGAAGCGCGTTGACGGGACACGGCGTTGCTGACTGCTGGCTTCTGTCCGCGCACCGGCCATTACAAGGTCGATACGTATACTCTACCCTGACGTGACAGTAGATTCTACGCGGAAACTGTACCGGGGACGGCATTGACGGACACGCACGCCCCTCGCTGAACTGATCGACGACAATCTGCTCGTAGCTGCTGCCGCGATTTAGAGAAAGTGCTTCGCTTCATAAGCGAATCTGACTGTAAAAGACCGACCGTGCCAAGGAAAACCGACCGCCAAACCCGGCAACCTGTGCACCTGTAATTTGCGCCGTCCCGGAGAACTGCACCGTGTGGTGCGGGCACGGCTGCCACCGGAACACGCGGCGGCTCGTAGTCGGGCGCAGGACGACAATCAACGCATATGCGCGGCACAGGCAGTCTCCGTGGGAACCGACAACACCGGCTCCCACGGGGACTACGACTAGCACTCCGCGGTCGCAGCTCCATCGTCGCCCGCCATCATTGCTTCCAACTCATCGGAGACCAGCTCCGCCAGCTGCGTGGTCGCTTCTTGGCGGATCCCAAGGTCGGTGGCTGCCGCGTGCACCGCAGACCGCAAGTCCGGCGTGCTGGAAATATGGCCGACCGTGCCCGAGATCAGCTTCGCGGGGATATCCGCCGGAAGACCGAGGCGAGTGGCTACGTCGGTCGCGATCGCCCGTGCTCCGGTGGTCGCCGAACACACTCCGGTCTCAGGCAGCTCGAGTTGCACGTCCCGGGCCGCCTCCCAATCGCCGGCCAGTGCCGCCGAGATCGAGCGGACCTGCTCGTAGCCGGTCGCCATCAGGAACGTGGGAGCGCGACCGTAGGATTTCATGCCGACCGCGAAGTAGTTCGGCTCGGGATGCGACAGCTCGTCCACCCCGTGCGGCCGCACCGAGCCGCAGGAGTGCAGATTCGGATCGATCAGCGGGGCGAGTTCTCGGGTGCACCCCAGCACCGGGTCGAGCTCGAGACGCAACTCGTCGGCAATCGAATGGTCGGGGCGGAATCCGGTTGCCGCGATAATCCGGTCGACGACCACCGTCTGCTTTCCGTCCGGACCACCGGCGGTCACCTCGACTCGCTTGTCGTCGGTGAGTTCCAGTGCACGCACACCGAACCCAGTCAGCAGCTCGATGCTTCCGGAATCGACGAGGTTGCGAAGTCCGGTGCCCAGTGCGCCGCGACCGGGAAGCGCGTCACCGTCACCCCCACCGAAGGCACCATCTGGGCTTGCCCCGCGGACCGCCCAGGTCACCTTGGTGCCCGGTTCCATCTTCACGAGTTCGGCGAGTGCGAGCATTGTGTTGGCCGCCGAGTGACCTGCACCGACCACGAGGATGTGCTTGCCGGCGAACCGATCCAGGTCCACGCCGAGGACATCGGGCAAGGCGGGCTCAACGAACTCCGCCAACGCCGTCTCGCCGACGGCCGGAAGCCCATTGGCCCCGAGCACGTTCGGATATTCCCAGGTGCCGGACGCATCGATCACGGCCCGCGCGCGCAGCTCATCACCGCCGGAAAGCCGCACCACGAACGGAACCGCTTGACGCCCAGCGGTCTTCACCCGGTCGAAGCCCTCGCGTGACAGCGCCACGACCCGACTCCCGTATCGGATGTGCGGCTCAATCACCGGATGATTCGCCAGCGGCCGCAGGTAGTTCTCGACGAGCTCAGCGCCGGTGGGCAGGTGGTCGGAGTCCGGCAGGCGCCATCCGGACTCTTCCAGAAGCCGCCTCGCCTCGGTATCCGTGTTATAGCGCCACGGGCTGAACAGTCGGACATGGCCCCATTCGGATACAGCCGCGCCCGCACTCGCCCCCTCCTCGAGCACCACGAAGGGCAGGTCACGCCGCGAGAGATGCGCCGCGGCCGCCAATCCCACCGGGCCTGCACCGATCACCACCACCGGCAACGTGTCAACAGAGGTCTCGTTCCGCTCAACCACGGGAAAACTCCTCGATAGACATTTCAACAGCATGAACAACTATCAACAAGGTACACTGTTGAATCGAGATGGGCGACCTCCCCGGCCGAACAAAACACGACCGAGGGATGCCACTCGGAGCTGTCGAGGATCCCCGACAACCGGGCCACCATCACGAATTCGACCGACCCTCGGCTTGGGCCGCCAGCGCGAACACGGCACCGAGCGCCGACATGCCACCGAGCACAACGAACAAGGCCGGGTACCCACCCAGTGCTACGGCGATGGCCGACCCGCCCCACGGCGCCAAGGCGATGGCCAGCATGAGCGGCGCCGACAACAGGCCGTTCAGAGTTCCGTAAGCCTCGGTGC
The DNA here is from genome assembly GCF_054779195.1 of Parasphingorhabdus pacifica. Lineage (NCBI taxonomy): Bacteria > Pseudomonadati > Pseudomonadota > Alphaproteobacteria > Sphingomonadales > Sphingorhabdaceae > Parasphingorhabdus > Parasphingorhabdus pacifica. Next base: position 168,061 of record NZ_BAAGYS010000008.1, on the reverse strand, counting down.
CCCAGCGGTCGCTGATCGCGGTCGCCTGCAGCAAGGTGAAGACGCCACGCGTCATGCCGACCAGCATCGCAACGGCAACCAGCACCGCGAACGGCCCCGGCACCAGCCCGAACAGCAACGTGGTTGCGGCGCAGGCGAGGAAGATCAGCACGGCGCGCGACCGTGCGTTAGTCCAGCGGACCAGCCGACCGTACCCCAGGCGTCCCAGAACTTGCCCGACGCCACTGAGACCAAGAACCCAGGCGGCGAGTTGTGCATCGAGACCCCGCTCGGCCAGCAACGGAACTTGGTTAATGACAACGGCATAGACCCCGAAACCACCACAGGACATGGCCAGCAGCAGCGCCAGGAAAGGGCGGCTGCGCGCGACGGCCGCGGCGTTCCCGTTGGTCATGGCTTGCGCTGCGGGCTCCTGTCTCGGCCACGGCAAGGTGAGTCCGGCGTGCAGCGGGATCGTGATAACGCCGACGATCATGGCGAGGACGAGATAGGTGCCGCGCCAGTTCAGGCTCTCGTTCAAAGCTGCGGTCAACGGGGCGAAGACCGTGCTGGCGAGGCCAGCGACCAAGGTGAGCACGGTGAGCGCGCGCACCCGGTCCGGTCCGTACCAGCGGGTCAGCGCCGCGAAAGCGGGCGGGTAGAACGTGGCGGCCATCGACAGCCCCGCTACCGCCCACCCCACCATGAACAGCTCGTAGGTCGGAGCGTAGGCAATGCCGATCAACGTTGGCACTGCCAGAACCGACCCCCCGGTCATCACCGCGCGCGGGCCACGGCGGTCCAGCCAGCGCCCCACCGCGATGCCCGCCAGACCGGAGACGATCTGACTGAGGGTGAACGCCCACGTCACCGCAGGAATCGACCAGCCCGTCCGTTCGGTGATCGACGGCAAGAGCACGGGAAAGGCGTAGTAGAGCACTCCCCAGCTGGTGATCTCGGTGATGCACAAGGCGATCAAGGCCCGACGCCGACGCAAGTCATTACGAGTCGGAACGATGGTGTCAGTCACGAATGCGTTCGGGTTTCGCATGCTACGAGGTCAGATCTTCGACGTACGCGATGCCACCGATTCGACGGTCCCGTTCACAGCGCCCCCTTTTTGCATCGACATGATTCGATGAAGCGAGCGCAATGTATCGACCAGAGTCGATTGACGCAACCATCGAAACGCATCGATACTCAGCACATGACCTCGACCCGCTCCAGCCCCGAGTTACTTCCCGCCGAGGACGCTTCCACCTACGCCGAGTGGTTCGCATGCCTGGCCGAGCCCACTCGCGTCCGCCTCCTGCACGCAGTCGCGGCCGCCGGGACGAAAACGGTCGGTGAACTGACCGAGTTGCTGGGCATCAGCCAGTCGACCTGCTCCCACCACGTGCGCAAGTTGGCCGATGTCGGTTTCGTGCTGATGCTCAAAAGGGGAACCTCCACCCTCGTGTCGGTCAATCCCGGTTGCTGCACCGGTCTCCCGCACGCCGCCGATGCCGTCATGGGCGCACTCGCCCCGCGTCCTTGTTGCCCCGAGAACGTTCCGTGTGACGTGACGGTCCGGCCACTCGAAGCCGGTGACTGGCCGACCGTTCGGCGGATCTATTCCGAGGGCATCGACACCGGACACGCTACGTTCGAAACCGAGGTTCCCGCGCGCAAGACCCTGGAATCGAAATGGTTGCCCGACCACCGCTGGGTCGCCGAGCTCGACGGCCGGATCGCCGGGTGGGCCGCGGCCGGCGCCGTCTCGAACCGCGACTGCTATGCAGGCGTCGCCGAAACCTCCGTCTACGTGGACAGCTCCTCCCGCGAGCGCGGAGCCGGGAAAGCCCTGCTGCACAAGCTAGTCACCGAAGCCGACAAGGCCGGGCTCTGGACACTGCAGACGTCGATCTTCCCCGATAACCAAGCCAGCCTCGCGCTGCACCACTCCGCCGGCTTCCGCACTGTCGGCGTACGCGAGAAGATCGCCCAGCACCACGGAACCTGGCGCGACACGGTATTTCTCGAGCGCCGTCGCCCTGCCGACTGACGCACGAGCCTGAAGTCGGCGTTCAGCCCGCCCCCAGCAGCCCGGCCGGGGTCGTGACGCAGCAGCTCATGCGGCACCTCTTTGGACCACGACGTTCAACCGCCGCCCCTCCTCGACCCGGCCGACCCCGGGCCTCCTCGCAACGTCCACCCCGGACGCAAGCACACACGCAGGCGTCACGCCTGCGCGGCCACCCGCCGTTCATTACGTATCACGACTTATGCCATTCAGCGTTCATCATTGACAACAACATTCGCTAATGACAATAGTAGCTGTGTGCGTGAAGCTCCTCGCGATCAGTTCGACTGAGGGAGAGTTCCGATGGCGCGTGTCCAGCTGGCTCTGAAGGTCTCCGACCTCGAAGCATCGATCGACTTCTATTCGAAACTTTTCAACACCGAACCGACCAAGCTCCGCCCCGGCTACGCCAACTTCGCCGTTGCCGAGCCCCCGTTGAAGCTGGTGCTGCTCGAAGGAGAGCCGGACCGGGCGACGGTCTTCGACCACCTCGGCGTGGAGGTGGACTCCACGGAACAGGTGGAAGGTGCTACTCACCGCTTGTCCGATGAAGGACTCGAGACCACGACAGAGGAAGAGGTCGCCTGCTGCTACGCGTCCATGGACCGAGTGTGGGTGTACGGCCCTGGTAAGGAGCCGTGGGAGGTCTACGTCGTCAAGGGCGAGGCCAACACCACCGGCGACGGCGGGTCGCTCAACATGCGCGAGCTCAACCGGGCCCTGCTGGCCAGGCAGCTGCTACTCGAACGCCGGAAACTGCGCCTCACCAACGTGTTGGAGCATCTGGTCGGGCTCAACGCCGAAAACCCAAACTCGCCGTACATCGGCCTGTGGAGCCGCCTCGAAGACTTCCACTTCAGCGCCCTCTCCGACCTCATCGGCGAGCGGGAGGCGGGCAGCAGCCGACAGATGCGCGGCGCGATGCATGTGACCAGTGCAGCCGACATCATGGCACTGCGCCCGTGGGTACAGCCACTACTCGAGAGCCGGCTGAAGAAGACGCACGGCCAGGCACTGGACGGCGTTGATCTACCCGAGGTCGCCGAAGCCGCCAAGGCCCTACTGACCGATAAGCCCCTCTCCCATGAGGAACTCGGCAAGGCGCTCGCCGACCGGTGGCCGCAGCACGATTCCACGGCCCTGGCGCAGGCAGCCGAACACGTGCTGCCACTGGTCCAGGTCCCCCTAACCAACATCCGGGGATCGAACGAGGCCGCCATGAACAGCACCGTCGAGGCATGGTTCGGCCGCCCGGTCGACGACTACGCCGAACCCGACAAGATCATTCTTCGCTACCTCTCGGTGTTCGGCCCGGCTGCGATCCGGGACGCCGAATACTGGTCCGGCATCAAGGATCTGAAAGAGGTCTTCGAGCGATTGCGTCCGCAGCTGAAGACCTTCCGCGACGAACGCGGCAAGGAACTGTTCGACCTACCCAACGCCCCGCGGCCGGGTGCGGATACACCGGCGCCGGTGCGTTTCCTGCCCGAATCGGACAACATCCTTCTCTCGCACGCCGACCAGCACCGGATCATCAGCGACGACCACACCGGCAAGGTGTTCACCGACAACGGCTCCCGGTCAACCGTCCTGATCGACGGCCATGTGGGCGGAACTTGGAACGTAGAGCACAAGAACAACACCACGACCCTCAAAGTTCATCCGTTCAAGCCATTGTCCGATGAGGACAGCGCCGCCCTCCGTGAAGAGGGAGCACGGCTGCTCGACGCCGTCGCCGCGGAAGCGGGAACGCACGAAGTCGAAATCACCTCCGCAGGCTGACGAATCCTCGGACGTGTCATGCGGCGCTGGGCGGGGCCTTGCTCCCCACCCAGCGCCTCGACGCGCGTTGAGCGCTCGCCACTCGACCACGCGAGCGAGACCGCCGCGGTCAGCAGCGCATCAGCCCCAAACACCTAGTACCGTCATTGACAACAGCATTTACTGCTGATATGAGTATTAGTATGTCACAATCCCGACTCGCCTCGCATTCGCCACCGGTGGCACGGCTCAGTAACCGCCACCGCACAGCACAGAACTCAACCGGAGGACGCGGCGATGCGTAGCTGGAGCGAGACGCTGTTCATCTTCGGCGCACTCTTCGTCGAGCTGGTGGCGCTGTTCTTGATCGTCGGCTTCGTCGCCACCTTGATCAACCGACGGGTGGGCGACCAGCGTCTCCAGGCGTGGCTTGGCGGCGGACGTCTGGCCGCCCCACTGAAGGGCGTCGCGCTCGGGGCGATCACCCCGTTTTGCTCCTGTTCGACCATCCCCGTCCTCGTGGGCCTGGTCCGGGCGGGCACGGCATTCTCCGCCTGCTCGGCATTCCTCATCGCCTCACCACTGCTCAACCCGATCACCCTCGGCATCGTCTGGCTGCTCTTCGGCTGGCAGATCATGATCGGCTACGGCATCGTCACCTTCGTCCTCACGGTGATCCTCTCGATCGTCTGGGAACGTCTCGGCCTCGAGCGCTACGTCAAGAAGGTGCGAGTGCAGGGCAACTGGAACCCGGACACCCCGTGGGCGGGATTGCGCACCGAGTCCGGGCCCGCCTGGCAGCAAACGGTATCGGCCTTCCGACCGATGATCCTGCCGATGTTCATCGGCATCAGCGTGGGCGCGGTCATCTACGGCGCGGTTCCCGAATCATTTCTCACCAGCGTTGCCGGACCCGGTGTCGCGCTCGCTGTACCGCTCGCCGCGGTGATCGGAATTCCGCTCTACATCCGACTGGAATCAGCGCTTCCCGTCGGGCTCGCACTCACCTCCGCCGGCATGGGTGTCGGGCCGATCTTCGCCCTGCTCATCGGCGGCGCCGGGGCCAGTCTCCCCGAGGTAAGCATGCTCACCGGGATCTTCAAACCACCGCTCGTGGCGGCATTCGTGGGCTCGATCCTCACGGTCGCCATCACCGGTGGACTGGTCATTCCGCTCATCGCCTGACCCAGTGATCAAGGAAAACGGAGGAGGAAGATCATGGCATCGAAAGGGATTCTCGGGCGCCTCTTCGGTCGCGGCCAGTCGGATGGTGGTGGCTGCTGCGGTGGCGGTATCACCATTATCCCGGAAGACGACGCTCCCGCCGACAAACAGGGTTCCGGACTCGACGTCGTCGTCGTGACCAACAGCTGCTGCAATCCGGCTGACAAACCACTCGAGGAGCGCGCGTTCCGGGTGATCGACGAGGCCATCGCTGAAACCGGCGTCGAGGCGGAGGTCCGTTCCGTGTCGGCCACGGACGCCATTGCGGGCGCGATGCCGTCCGACATCGTCACCGAGATCCAGAACCGGATCGCGCAGGGGACGCTCGAGCCCCCGGTGGTCCTGGTCGACGGGCGCATCGCCACGGGCAACGGCGTCGATCACAAGGACGTGGTCGCCGGTCTCACCGGCACCGCCAACATGTCCAGTTGAAGAGGTGATCCAGCCCGTCCTGGCTGGATCACCTCCCCGCCGAACTCGCTCTGCGCAAGAAGCGGCGAGAACTCCGTAGCGCTCGCCGCTCGACGGATCGCGCCCAGAGGTTCCATCGGATTCCCACCGATCTCGATGGAACGGTCCATCGAGCGTCCAACTCAGCTTGGGGAACAAAGGACCCATGTCAGAAGTCAACGCAAGCACGTCGTCTTCGGCCACCGAGACGGAGTCCACGGACCGCTGGCCGGCCCGCCTATGGGTGCTGCTCACCGTCTTGTGCCTCGCCTTCTTCCTGGACGGCCTGGACATCACCCTCATCGGTGTCAGCCTGCCGTCCATCGGAAACGAACTCGGCATGACCACCGCCGAACTGCAGTGGATCGTCAACGGATACCTGCTTGGTTCCGGTGGATTCTTGCTCCTTGGTGGCCGCAGCGCCGACCTGTTCGGGCGCCGCAAGGTGTTCCTGCTCTCCGTGGCCGTCTTCGGCCTCGCCTCACTGGCCGGCGGGCTCGTCAACGATGGTCTGCTGCTCATCCTGTCCCGCCTCGTCAAGGGCATCGCGGCAGGCTTCACCGTGCCGACGACGCTGTCGATCGTGACCACCACCTTCCCCGAAGGGAAGGCCCGCAACCGGGCGGTGGCCATCTACGGCGCGATTGGTGCGAGTGGTTTCTCGTCGGGCCTGATCGTGGGTGGTTTGATCACGTCGATCAGCTGGCGCTGGATCTTCCTGTTCCCCGTTCCGCTGACGCTGGCCATCATCCTCGTCGGCATGCTGGTCATCCCGAAGGACCGTCCCGCGGCCACCGGCCGCTACGACATCTTCGGAGCCATCGCTTTGACGGTGTCGTTGCTGCTGCTCGTCTACACGGTCGTCACCGCCCCGGATGCCGGGTGGTTCAGCACCCGGACCCTTGCCCTGCTCGGCGTCGCGATCGCGCTGCTCGTGGCATTCGTCCTGATCGAGAAGCGGGTTCACGACCCGCTGGTTCGGCTGGGAATCTTCCGCAGCGGTGCGCTGGTGCGCGCGAACCTGTCCTTCGTCGCACTGCTCGGGTCCTACTTCAGCTTCCAGTTCGTCATCACCCTGTACCTACAGGACACCCTCAAATGGGCACCGCTCGAGCTTGCTCTGGCCCTGTTGCCGGTCGGGTTGATCGTGGCGTTCGGCGCTCCGCTCGCAGGTCGCTGGATCGGCCGCGTCGGAACACCACCGCTGATCCTCCTGGGCCTGCTCTCCGAAGCCGTGGGCTTTCTATTGCTGCTCAGGCTGGGCACCGACCCGTCGTACCTCACCGACATCTTCCCCACAGCGGTCCTGGTCGGTGTCGGTTTCGCACTCACCTTCCCCTCCGCCAACGTGCAGGCCGTCGCCGGCGTTGACGCTCAGGAACAAGGTCTCGCCGCAGGCATCCTGAACTCCTCGGCGCAAATCGGAGGCGCCGTGGTGCTGGCGGTCACCACCGCGATCATCTCCGCCGGACAGGGACCGAACACTCCCGGCGCGCCGGTATCGCCCGAAGAGATGCTCAGTGCCTTCCGCCCGGGTCTGATGTTCTGCGCGGCCGTCGCCGCCTGCGGCCTCATCGTGATCCTGGGGCGAATGCTGGCCGACCGGATCAAAACCCGGCAGGGTGCACCCGCACCGTCTGCCCCATCACAGGAATCCGAGTAGGCCGACAAGTAGACGCTCCTAGCGGGCTGGAGGCGAACTTCTCGTGATTGGAGGGCGACCCGTGGACCTGACAGAGATCACCACGACGGTGCGGCAGCACCCGGACATCGACGACGCACTCGTCACCACCGCCGTCAGCCCGCACAGCGGCGACCAAGAAATCGTCGTCTACGCCGTGCCCAGCACGTCGGCGCAGCGCTGGGGGCGCCTCGTCGAGACCGCGACCGAAACGTTGGTCGACGGAATGGAGCGCCACCACACAGAACTCCGGGTATGGCGCGAGTTCTGGGACACGCTCGACGAAATCAGCGTACTCGTCATGGCGAGGACCCTCGTCGAGCTCGAGGCCTTCCGGGGCCCGAACGACATTGTTTCCGCCCAGGAATTGATGCAGCGTTGTGCGGTCGCACCGGATCACGATCCGCTGTTTCGGCAGTGGCTCCGGGTGCTGGCCGACAACGGGATCTTGCTATGTGGTCCTGATCCTGACGAGTACGTCTGCCCGGAACCTCTTTCGGCTCTCGAACTCGATGAGCGAGTCCAAAAGCGGCTGACAGCGTTGGTCGTGGACGGCGTCGAGCGAGTCTTCACCGACTACTTCGCCAGTTCGGTGGCACAACAGGCTTCCCTGCTGCGCGGCGAGGCGAACCCGCTCCCCCTCCTGTTCCCCGATGGCGACCCGACACTCGCCGAGACCTTCTACGCACGCAACCCGATCTCGATCGTCCTCAACGAGGTACTCGCTGAGACCGTGCGCGAGAGCGCCTCTCAGGGCCGGGTTGACCGCCCAGTGCGCATTCTGGAAATCGGCGCAGGTACCGGTGCCACCTCAGCGACCGTCCTCGAACGTCTCCCCGCGGAACACACCCGATATTGCTTCACCGATGTTTCGCAGTACTTCACCGATCACGCCGAGCAACGCTTCGCCGAAATTTCGTTCATGGACTACGCGGTTCTCGACCTCAACCGCGATCCTGCGGATCAAGGATTCGAGCCGGAGTCGTTCGACGTCATCATCGGCGCCAACGTCATCCACACCGCCAAACGCATCGATCACGCGCTTGACCGGCTACGCCCACTGCTCGCCCCTTCCGGCTTGTTGGTCGCCGTCGAGCGGACCACGAATACGCCGGTGCAGATGGTGACAGTGGGGTTCCTCGAAGGGTTCAGCTACTACGAGGACCAGCGTAAGGAATTCAACCTGCCTCTCCTCTCCTCAGAAGGATGGGTGACGGCTCTGCAGGAGGGTGGCTTCCACCGGATCGCCACCTTTCCGCACGGGGTGGCTGCGGCAACCGAGCTGGCCGAGCACGTCATCGTGGCCGAACGGTCGCCCAACGGAAAGCCGGTCACCGAACAAGCCGCACTGCGGCGCGACCTGGCCTCGCTGCTGCCCGATCCGGACGTGGCCTTCCACATCGTGCCGCTGGAGCGGATCCCACGCCGGGCCGGCGGCCTCATCGATGAACGCGCCTTGCCCTCTCCCTGGGTTGACAAGGCATAACCCGAGCACCGTGGAGGAGCTCCGATGCACGACCAACTTGTCCAGCAGGTTCGGGACTTCGCCGCTGCGGAGCTCCTGGACCGGCAATCACTGTTCGACTCCTTCACCAACGCCCCGCACCCGCAGTATCAGCGGTTCCACGAGACCGGGCTGATGAACTGGTGGTTACCGGAGGAACTCGGCGGACTCGGGTGTTCGCTTGAGGACAGCGTCGACATCGTCTCCGAACTCGCCTACGGCGACGCTGGCACCGCATTCACGCTGTTCATCTCGATCCTCGGCACGAGCATGGTCTCGCTCTACGGAAGCGACGACCTCCGCAAACGCTACCTCGCGCCGATGGCCGCAGAAGGCGGGTTCTGCGCGACCCTCGGCAGCGAACAGTCCGCGGGAAGCGAGCTCGCCAAGATCACCACGACGGCCACCCGGTCAGGGGACGACCTCGTCCTCAACGGCGACAAGTACTTCTCCACGAACACCGACTTCGCCGATTTCCTCGTGGTGCTAGCCCGTACCAATGACGAGCTCACCGATCATGTCGCCGTCGTGATACCGCGGGACAACCCGGGCATCCACGTCACCAAGCGGTGGGAGATGAACGGCCTGCGCTCCTCCGCGACCTACGAGGTATCGCTACGCGAGTGCCGCGTTCCGGCGGACAACATGCTGCCCGGCCCCGGACTGCGCTTGCTGGAGGTGGGGCTCAACGCCAGCCGTATCCTCATCGCCACCACCGCGCTCGGCGCCGCACGCAGGATCCGGGATCTCTGCATGGACTACGCGGAGGCGAAACCGCTGGGTGAGTCGTATCTGGTCGATAACGGCGTTTTCGCGGCGAAGGTCGGCCAGATGGAGATGCTCATCGACGTCATGCGCAACCAGTGCCTGTCGGCCGCGCGCGAGTACGACGCCGTGATGACCGGACCTGATGCGGCCGCGGAGTTCTTGCGCCGCGGCACCCTCAAGTCCGCACTCGCGTCGAAGATGTTCTGCGGACAGCAGGGCTGGTCGATCGCGAGCACCGGGTCGGAGATGTTCGGCGGCGTGGGATACACCCACGAACACGTCATCGGCAAGCTGCTGCGCGACATCCGCTACGTGTCGATCGTCGAGGGCGGCGACGACGTGCTGCGGGAGCTCATGTTCGACCGATACGTGGTCCCCGTTCCCAAGCGGACCTGACAATCACCGCAGCAGGCGCCGCAGCCACATCGCGATCAGCTCCAGGACAAGGACCACGGCGAACGTCATCAGCATGATGAGGGTGACGACCTCATACTCCCGTGTCCGCGTGGACTGCAGCAGGAAGAACCCGATGCCGCCACCGCCGACGATGCCGAGCAGCGTGGCAGCACGGATGTTGACGTCGAGCTGGTAGAGAGTGCTGCCCACGATCGCGGCCAGGGCTTGCGGCAGCGTAGCGGTGAAGTAGATCTGCAGGCATGAAGCACCGGTCGCTCGCAGTGCCTCCGCTGGCCCGGGATCGATCTCTTCCAAGGAGTCGGCTACGAGTTTGCCCAGCAGGCCGGTCGCGCCGAGGGCCAAAGCGAGGGTGCCTGCGACGGAACCGAGGCCAACGATGATCACGAGCACGATCGCCAACACGAGCTCGGGCATGGCGCGGACCACCAGGATGCCACCGCGGAAAACCAGGTACACCCAGCGGTTGGGAGCTACGTTGCGAGCGGCGAGCGATCCGGCCGGGATCGCCAATAGCGCCCCGAGCACGGTTGCGGCGAACCCGATCTGGATGGTGATCCGAAGCGCGTCCATCAGCTCGTCGAACGCACCTGCCGCACCAGGCGGCCAGAAGTGCCCGAGAGTGGTCAGCAGCCCGGTCAGGCCACCGCTGGGTTCACTGTCCAGCACACCACTGCCGACGAGCGCCCACACCACGGCGAGCGCGCACAGCGATCCGTAGCAGTACCTGCCAATACGCCTTAGCGACCACGGTGGCGACACACGTCGCGACCGCGGCGCGGACCGACGTTTCGGACTCGGTTCACCGCGCGAGGCCAGCCGGACGGTCACCATCCTCGCCTTGGCCCGCTCGTGGCCAGGGGCGTCCCGGAGCAGCGCCCGGCGCAGTGTTGCGGACAGCCATTCCACGACGACGCACAGCACCAGCAGGATCAGAGCCCATACGATACCCAGTGCGAAGTCCAGCCGGGCGAACGCCTCCGACATCTCCATGCCGACGCCGGCCACCCCCACGAAACCCAGGATCGCCGAAACCCGCAGGTTGATGTCGAACCGATGCAAGCCGACGGCAACAAACGAGGGCAATACGAGCGGGAATACCCCGGAAACCAGTTGCTGCGCTCTGCTCGCGCCCGCTGCGCGCAGCGCCTCGCGCGGGCCGGGATCGACCTGCTCGATCGCGTCGGAGTAGAGTTTTGCGACCATGCCGACGGAATGCAGGCCCATCGCCAGCACACCGGGTAGCACCCCGAGCCCGAAAAAGCGCACGAACACGATCGCCAGCACAACGTCCGGCACAACTCGCGCGATGACAACCACCGTTCGGGAGCCCAACCGACCGAACTCGGTCCGCTTCGTGCTCGCGGCGGCCGCCACCGCCAGCGGGATGCTCAGCACCACCGCGAGCAGGGTGGCCAGCAGCACCACGGACAGCGTCATCCCGACTTGCCTTGTCACTTCGGCCAATGGCGGGAACTCCAGCGGCCAGACCCGACGCACGAATCCGGCCGCATTGCCGTAGCTGTCGACAACGGTCGCGATGTTGATACGCAGGTCGACCAGCGACCAGATCCCGAACCCAACCAGTGCCAGCAACGTGGCGACGACGAGAACGGTCCGGGGAACGGGAGGCCGGAGTCGCGCCGCACTCATCGGCACCCCGGTTCCCGCGCCGCATCAGGGTCTGCGGTTGTGGTGTTCATGCCGTCCCACGCTGTGCCACCGGCGTCGCCCGGACCCGGTCGTAAACGAGCATCGCGGCGTCGGCGTCGAGATCGTCAGCCGGCCCTTGGAGGACGATCTCCCCATCGCGGAGACCGACGATGCGATTCGCCCAGGACAGCGCCAGCTCGACTTGGTGCAGGCTGCAGAGCACCGTCAATCCATCCTCGATCGCGATGTCCCAGATCAGGCGCATCACGGTCTGCGCGGAGTCGGGGTCCAGCGACGCCACCGGTTCGTCGGCGAGCAGGATCTCCGGACGCTGCATCAAAGCCCGAGCGACCGCGACCCGCTGTTGCTGGCCACCGGACAATGTGTCCGTTCGTTGGAACACCTGATCCGCGAGTCCCACTCGGTCCAATTGCTCCAGCGCCTCCTCGCGAAGCTTCTTGGAATAGCTGAACAGCCCGATTCGGGGTCCACGCAGGCGCCCGAGAGCGCCGCTGCACACGTTCTCCAGCACGCTGAGCCTGCCAACCAGCTGGAACTGTTGGAATACGAACCCGACCCGCCGACGCACTCGCCGCAGCGTTCGTTCACCGGTCGCACCCACGTCCGTCCCCAGCACGGTGACGCTGCCAGACGTTGGCCGGTGCAGGCCGTTGACGTGCCGCAGCAGGGTGGACTTTCCCGAACCGGACAGTCCCAAGAACACGACGATCTCCGCGGGATGCACCTCGAGTGTCACGTCGCGCAGCGCCGTCACATCCGGCGCGAACCGTTTGGTCACGTCCGTGAGCCGGACCGCTGGCCGCTGATCGGTTCCCATCTCGCCTCAATCCGCCTCGGTCGCTGAACGCTGAAGTCGCCCGGCCCTCATCAGCCGGTTTTGCAGATCTCGGCGTTGGTCACGCGACAAACATCCCGAATCGGGTTGAACGCCTGGTCGTCGATCGGTACGAATCCCCAGAACCCGGCGATGTCCTCGACTGGCAAGGCATCGGTATTGCCCTTCTCCACCACGGCCTTGGTGATAGTTTCCCGCAGTCGCGGATCCACTTGTTCGGAGATCGCAAGCGGCGGGTTGGCGATCGACTCGGAAGTCCAGATCTTTTTGAACGCAGTAGGATCGATTTCGCCTTGTTCGGGCAGGATCTTGTCCAGCATGACGTCGTTGACCGCACCCGCGTCGCAGTCGCCGTCGCGGACGGCGAGGACCGACGCATCATGACCGCCTGCGTACTGCGTGGCGTAGTCGCCTTCCCGCAATCCCGCCTGCATCAGACCCCCGAGCGGGTACAGGTATCCCGAAGTCGAGTTGGGGTCGACAAAGCACACGCGTTTGCCTTTGAGGTCGGCGAGCGTGTTGATGCCGCTTCCCGCTTTGACGATCACGTACGAGTGGTAGCCAGGGGGAGCCCCTCGCTCGATCACGGGGACTGCGATCGGCCGAATCCCGGCTTCGGAATCCTTGGCCAGGACATACGAGATCCCGCCGTAGAAGGCGAGGTCAATGGTTCCGGCCCGTTGGCCTTCGATCAGCGCCGCGTAGTCGGTGACCGTCTCGACCTGCACTTTCCTACCAGTCTCCCGACTGATGAGGTCAACGATCGGTTGGTAGTCCTGTCCCACGGAACTGGAGTTTTCATACGGGATGATGCCGAACACGAGGGCGTCGTCTCCGCTGTCCGTGGCGCTGGGCCCGCATGCGGCGACCCCGAACAAGGCGATCGCCGCCCCGAGGGCAGGCAGGATCCGATTTCTCATCGTTTGCAGCACGGTCATGACGCTCCTCGATCAGTAGCCGATGCGGTTTCCAAGGGCGCCACGCCCCAGGCGTCTTGCTCTCCCAGCGACACCGTCTTCGTGCACAGCCGGGTCAGCTGACCGAGGTCGTGCGAGACCACTAGGAGCGCCCGCTGCCCGACCAGGCGTTGCAGGGTCTTCTCGACCTCGGCGGCCGATATCTCGTCGAGGGCACTCGTCGGTTCATCGAGCAGGATGACCTCGGGATCCAGAGCCAACGCGCGCGCCAACGCCAAACGTTGCCGCTGTCCCACCGACAGTTCGGCCGCAGGGGAATCCAGTCGGTCCGCTACTTCGTCCCAGAGACCGGCTTCGACCAGCGCGGCCTCGGCACGCTCGCGGAGCCGACTACGCGGGGCACGGACCACGTGCCTGATTCCGAACAGGGCGTTGGCCACGATGCTGTCCGGGAAGACAACGGGGACTTGGGGAACGAGCACCGCCCGCGCCCGGATATCGGCGAGCACTGCAGACTTCTGGCCGACGGTCTCGGTATCGAGCACGCGCGCGCTGCCGTCCCCCCGTAGCGTGCCGGGAAGCAGCCCGACCAGTGCCCTGAGCACCGTCGACTTCCCGATGCCCGAGGGCCCACAGAGTCCTACCGCGCCATCGCTCGGGACGGAGAACGTCACGGGCCCGACCAGTGGACTCTTGTCCTTGTACACGGTGAGGTCTCGTACTTCGACAGCCTTCACAACCGCTCCCCTTCCAGTCGACGACGAGCAGGGATCACTGCGGCCAGCAGCACCACCACGATCACGACGAGCACGGTCGCCCCTCCCCACGCGGCCTCCAGAGCCGCTGGGTCGGCGGCGTCCTGGGCAAGGGCGAACACATGCGTCGGGAGGCTGACAACCGGCGAATCGGCAAAACCCGCGGGGAGAGCGCCCGCGCCTGCAAACACCGTCGCGGTGAACAGCAGTGGCGCCGTCTCCCCCGCGGCGCGAGCGAGCCCGAGGAGCAATCCCGTGATCAACGCCGGCCGCGCGTGTGGCATCAGGACCGAACGGACGACCTGCGCCCGGCTCAGACCGAGCGCCTGCGCGGTCTCCCTCCGCCCCGCAGGCAGCGAGACCAGCTGCGTCGCCACCGCGAGCGCCACCACCGGCACGGCGATGATCGCCAGAAGTACCGCACCTGCCAGCCAGCTCTTCGCCCAGCCCAGCGTCGTGCTGAAAAACCAGTAGCCGGCGAGACCGAGCAGAATGGTGGGAACACCACCGAGCGTGACCGCCATCGTTCGAAGCCACCGCTCGGACCGTGGCGACGCGAACTCCGCCATGACGATCCCGAGAGCAAGCCCGAGGAATGCGGCGATGATTCCGGCCGTGCCGACTAGCAGCAGCGTTCCGAGAATTTGGTTGCGCACACCGCCCCCGCTCGCCCCGACCGCCGGGGTGATCCAAAAGGCGGGGTTCAAGGCGTGCAGGCCGCGACTGGCGATCGCGATGGCAACGCCGACCGCGAGCAGGATCGGTACCGCGAGCAAAGCGCGCAATGCGAAGACCATCAACCGATCTCGGGTGAAGCGGTGCTTGGGCGCGGGGGAACGTCCGTGCCGGGAGCGGCTCGGCCGGTTCAGCTTCTTCGACTGCGCCAGCAAGGTCAGCCCCGCGACGACGACGAGCAACACGCCTCCGAGTGCGCACAGCGCGGCCCAATGCTCGCCCGCAGTACCGGCGAGCATCGGTTCCGGACCACCCAGCTTCGTGGTGATCGTCTGTCCCGGGCTGATCAAGGATTCGAAAAGATTTCCGAACCCGGGCACCTGACCATCGACACGTCCGATGACCAGGAAAATGGCGATCGTTTCGCCCAGAGCGCGGGCCAGCCCGAGCACACCTCCGGCCAGCATTCCGCCGCGCGCCAACGGCAGCACCGCGGAGCGGATCACTTCAGTCCTGGTCAGTCCGAGGGCAGCCGCGGCCTCTCGCGCCTCGTTGGGTACATCGGCAAGCGCATCGACCGAAATCGAGACCACCGTCGGGATGACCATCACGCCGAGCAAGAAACCGGCCGCCAGCAGGCTGTCCCCACCGGGTATGCCGAACAACCCGCTGACCAAGGGTCGAAGCATCACGACCCCGAGCAACCCGTAGACAATCGAGGGAACGGCCGCGAGAACCTCGACACCGGTGCGCAACGGGCGGCGCCAACGGAACGGAGTCAGTTCATGCAAGGCCAGGGCCGCAGACCAGCCGATCGGCAAAGCGATGAGCAGCGCCAGCACGCTGACCACCGCCGTGCCCCACAACATCGATAACGCACCGAAGTCGCCGCGCTGCGGGCTCCACACCGCGCCGGTGATCAGTTCCCACCAGTCAACCGGCCCGGAGATCACCCCGAGGATGATGAACACGGTCGGCAGGAGCACAGCAGCGCCGACGCTTGCGGCTCCGACACAGACGGCCACCACGAGCCAACGTGATCTCCGCGGGCGCGCGCGGGCTTCGCCGAGATCGGCCCGAGCCGCATCGGAAGTAACGGCGGTCACTGCACGCCCAGCTTCGCGAGGTCGAGGTAGCCGTGTTCGGTGACGAGTTGTTGCCCTTCCGAGGACAGCACGAAGTCGATGAGGGTTCGTTCACTTCCCTCGGGCTGGCCGTCCGTGATCAGCAGCAGCGGGCGGGCCAATGGGTATTTCCCGGTTCGGACGTCCTCGCCAGTAGGGAGGGCGCCTTCGACCTCCACCACTGCCAAGTCCTGCCTGCCCTCGGTGAACGCGACCGACAGCGGGGTGACCGCACCGGGTGTACTGGCCACCTTGGTGCGCGTCTCCTCGTTGCCACCGACGATCGAGTAGTTCCCGCCCACCGGGTCCGGTGGTGCTTCGCCGTCCTCTCCGTACAGGAACTTGTCGAGGACTTCGCGAGTGCCGCGCCCGGGCTCCTTGTTGTACACGTACACGGGAAGGTTCGGGCCGCCGAGTTCACTCCAGTTCGCGACCTTGCCCTCGAACAGCCGCCGTGCCTGCTCCCGCGTCAGCGAAGTCACGCCTGCGTCGTACACGTCACGACGGATCACGATCGCGACGGCGTCGCGTCCGATCTCCGTCGCGGTCAGATCGACGTTCGAATATCGCTCCCGCTCGGCATCCCCGACCGGTTTGGAACTCATCGCCACGTCGATCTGACCACTGGCCAGTTGCGCGATGCCACCGGCCGAGCCGCCCTGCGTGTCCAGCGTGATCGTCAATCCGCGGCTGCGGAGGACCTTCGCCGCATCTGCCACCACCGGGTTGACCGTCGTGGAGCCACTGACCCGAAGGGTTCCGCGCTCCCCAGCGCATCCGGCGGACGACGCGACCGCGGTCACGGCTCCGACGGCGGCCAGGCGAAGCACTGACCTCCGTTGCCATGGCCGGTCGAAGAATGCGGCGGGATGAACGTCCAAGGCGGCTCTGCTCACAAGTCGCTCCAAACCAAAGATGTCGGATTCTTGTCTGGCACGGTTCGTTGTGGGTTCGTTCCGCGATCACGTCGGCTTCGGTTCGCCTGTCTTCAACGCGGCACTAAAGCGATCCCGGATGTTTTCCGGGGCGTGCGTGTCGGTCGCGCGGGGCGGGATCGTCCCGGTGCGCCGCTTGGTTGGAACCAACATCAGATGCGGACCGGGGGCGCTCCGGGCTTGGTCGAACCGCGTCCGGATCTCGTCCAGGCTGTGGCACCGGAACACCGTCCGATAGCCCGCTGCCGCGGCGACCTCCTCGATCCGCGTGCCGACCGAGGTGGTTCGTTGCCCTCCCGTTGACTCGTGAACCCCGTTGTCCAGCACGACGTGCACCAGATTGGCCGGACTCTGATCGCCGATGGCCGACAGTGTTCCCATGTGCATCAAAACAGCGCCGTCGCCGTCGAGTGCGACAACGGTGTGGTCGGGTTGGGTCAGCGCCACGCCCAGCGCGACCGACGAGGCGTGGCCCATCGAGCCTTGCATGTAGAAGTTCCGGGGCCGGTCGTCAACACCGAACAGTTCGCGCCCGGTGTATCCGGTCGTGGCGACCACCGGATCTCCGTCGGCGAGTTTCGAGATCAACCGAACGACCTCGGCGCTGTCCAGACGTCGTTCGTCCACCACCTCCGCCGAGGAACCGACCTTACCCACGGCCCCTTTCTCCACGAGCACGAACGGCGCCTGCCCCTCGTCCAACGCCGCCTCGGCTGCTCCGAGGATCTCGGCGAAGCGACCCGGGCCGTCATCGGCACCGCATCTCCAGTGCGGAAGGCCGAGCAACTCCAGCAAGGGCTGGGTGATCGCGCCCATGACCTCGTGCTGGGGCTCATCATCTGCCGGATCGGGCCAGCCGCGCAGGCTCACGAAGGTGAGGACCGGGATCCGGTAGGTCATCACGAGGGAGGTGAGCGGGTTGACCAGGTTTCCCAGCCCGGAGTTCTGCAACATGGCGTAGGCGCGCCCACCGGCCAGCGCCACGCCGGCGGCCGCGGCCAGCGCAGCTCCTTCGTTGGCCGCGGGTATGTAGCTGCCCGGCGTTCGGCTGAGCAGTGCGATCGGACCGCCGAAGAACGAACACGGAACGCCACTGGCGACATTGAACCCGCGCTTGGCCAGTTCATCGCAGAACAGCTCGGCTGGAATCACGGATCAACCTCCGAAGGTACTTAACTGCGTTCACAGAAATGCGAAATCGCTGCTAACCCGCGCCGCCCGGCGTGATCCGCCGGAGCGAGATCTCGTCAGGAGAGGCGGATCCGCTGGAAGGCGCCTGTTCCCGGCACGGGCTCGGCAGTCGCCCCGTTCGCCGGGGTCGGTTGCGGCGACCAGGCGGGGTTGTATTCGATCCGCACGACGATGATCGTGATCGTCGTACCGCCCCCGTGTCCGACCATGAGCACGTGGTCGCCGGGACCCACCTCGCCCGTCTCGACCAGGTGCTCCAGCCCCATGATCTGGTCGTTGACCGTGAGGTGTCCCCAGCCGTGGCCGAAGTCCCCCAGCCCTTTGTCGGGGTCAATGCCGATCGGGTCCAGGATGACCTTCAGGTAAGCGTCCCGGGCGGTGAACACGTGCGTCACGCGAGTGACGTCCTCCGGCCCGATACCCGCCTCGGCCAACGTCGCCAGCGCGGTCTCCGCCCGGAGGTCGCCCTGACGCGTGACCATCCATTCAACGGCTGCGCCTTCTCCGACCGCGGCCATCCGCTCCCGGAAGTCGACCTTGGTGCGATTGTCCATTGCCGTGGGGACGAGCGGTTCGTCACCGCGGTAGAGGTATTCGAGGTCCGAGGTGGACACCGTCTTGATGGCCATCAGCCGGGCGAACCCCACGTGCTTGGACAGCAGGACAGCGGTCGCACCGTCACCGAGGACACCGTTCTGCAGTCCGAATGACCATCGGTTGAAGTCCGGGGTGCCGAGGTTGTCAGCACCGGTGAGCAGTGCCTCGGTCCTCTCCGGCACCGCCATCAGGTAGGATGCGGCCAGCTCCATCCCGCTCATCGTCCCGTTGCACGCTTGCCAGACGTTGTAGGACGGGATGTCCTGGTCGGAGAGGTTGCGCAGCACGTACTGGTGAGCCGACCACCCCACCGGGCCCTGCTTCCAGCTGCCCGCATGCATGTGGAGGTCGATGTCGCGCGGTGCTCGACCGGAGCGCTCGATGGCTGTGCGAGCCGCACGGATCGCCATATCGGGTGCCGACAGGTCGCCGGCGACCGTGGCGCCGGTCCAGCCGTACCATTCGTAGTCGTCCTGGGAGTAGAGCCCGAGCTCGACCGCGCGCTCGGCGCTCATGACCTCCGGCAGATAACTGCCCATGCCGGAGATGTACAGAGGCGTTTTCACTTATCCAGCCCTTCCCGTCGTCCAGCGAGGCGTCGAGTCAGCGAGTCGGTACAGCTGTGCGGACGTTGTCGGCGACGGTGGTGATGGACCCGTCGTTGAGCAGCTTCATCGCAGGAAGCTTCACCTCGAACTCCCGCTCCACTCGATTGCGGAACTCCATGAACATCAACGAGTCCATCCCCATCTTCTTCAACGGCAACCCGACATTGATCCGGTCCGCACGCATCCCCAACACCGACGCAGCCAGATCAACCAACCTCACCTCAAGCTGATCCGGAGAACCCTGGTTCGTTTCTACGGACTCCTGCGCAATTTCGGTGTCCGGTGCGGTCGCGCTCTCGGAACTGTCCGATGCGGACTCTTCCGAAGTGCTTGGCATCACCGAAGTTTCGTATTCTTCCGCGTCTGGCGGGAATTCAGGGCGGGCAGCGCGAACACTTTCCGCGACGGTGGTGATGGACCCATCGTTGAGCAGCTTCATCGCAGGAAGCTTCACCTCGAACTCCCGCTCCACTCGATTGCGGAACTCCATGAACATCAACGAGTCCATCCCCATCTTCTTCAACGGCAACCCGACATTGATCCGGTCCGCACGCATCCCCAACACCGACGCAGCCAGATCAACCAACCTCACCTCAAGCTGATCCGGGGCCGCGGGCACCGCCTCGGGTGCAGGCGCGCTCCCGGACTCAGACCGAGGCTGGTCCACCGGCGCTTGCGGCACGGATGTCAAAGCGGGTGCACCGTTGGTCGGCTCGGAAACGGCACGCAGCCGGACCGAGCGCACGCCAGGCATGGGCGCGGCCTCGGGCTGCGCCCGACGCGAGCCGCCTCCGATGAGGCCCTGTAGATGGGGTGCCGCTGCTGCGATCGGATAGGCAGCAGCCCAGCTGTCCCAGTCGACGCGCAGGACCGCCACCTGTGTCCGCCCCCCGCGCAGGAGGCTGTTCAGAACGGACATCCCCTCATCCGGGCTGAACTGCGACATTCCGCGCGGCAAGATGCTCTGCCCGTCGGCGAGTTCCTTCCGAGCCATCATTCCGACTTCTGCCCAGAACCCCCAGTTGATCACCAGGGCGGGCTGTCCCTGTGCTCGCCGGTGATGGGCGAGCGAATCGAGGAACGCGTTGCCCGCGGCATAACCACCAAGGAACGGAGAGCCGAGCATCGTGGCTCCCGAGGAGAACAGCGCGAAGAAATCGAGCTGTTCATCCTGGACGACGCGGTGCAGGCTCCACCCGCCCGTGACCTTGGCGTGCAAGAGCTCGTCGAGTTGTGCACGATCCAGCTCCCTGACCTGGACATACTCGATGGCTCCGGCTGCGTGGACCACACCTCGCAGAGGCGGATCCCCGGCGTGACGCCGCTCGTCGAGGACCTCGCGCATGGTGTGGGCGTCCGCGGTGTCGACGGCGACGTACTCCACATCGACACCCCGCTTCGCGAGGTTGCGGAGCACCTCGATCTTCGGCGCGACGGGATCGTTCGGTCCGATGGCGTCCCAGGTTCCCGGATCAGGCAGTGACGTGCGCCCGGTCAACAGGAGGTGCTGGGCTCCCTGGTCGACCAGCCAACCTGCCAGCTGACCGCCGATGCCACCGAGTCCTCCGGTGACCAGGTAGGTCCCGTCGGGGCGGACGACGTCGGTCTGGGAGGCCGACGACCGGTTCGGTGTCTCCGGGAATGTCAGCAGCACTCGGCCGCTGGCGGTTCGCCGCACCTGATCCCGAAGCTCTTCCGGCGACCCCACTGCCGGGACCTCCACACAAGGCAACGGCTGCAGGGCACCTCGTTCCACCAGGTCGAAGATTCCCTCGATGGCGTCACCGACCCCGTCGGTCCGTCCTGCGGTGACCGCCAGCGGCGCGTACGGGACGGAAGCGACCTCGGTGGGGCTCAGGTGACGTGGCTTGGGTGCCACCTGGGTAACAGGGACCATCACGTACGGCGATGTCGGCTCGTCCGTCACGGTCGCGACCTCGTCACCGATGGCGAAACCGGCCACGCCATCGCCGATGGCCTCGATGACGCCGGTGACCTCGCTGGGCCTCCCCGGTTCGCCGTACGCAGCGTGGACCGTGCGGATGACGATCTCGGGGGCCCCCGGAGCCGGAAACAGGTACTCGTTTGCCGTGCTCCGGGCCAACCGGGCGGTGAAACGTCGTCCGCCGCGGATTGCAAGCTGGTCTTCACCATCCGGTTGAAGCACCTGCTCGACCAAGGTCTGGATACTGCCAGCGGCCTGGTCAATGTCGACCAGGGTCGGCCTCAGCTCCGGCTGTTCGGCGGAGATGGTTCGTCCGAGCCCCCACAATGCGCCTTGGAGCGGCGCTGCGACGACATCGTCCTCGCCGACCTGCTGGCTCGACCGGCTCACCAACCACAGACGAGGCGTGCCGGCGACATCGGCGCGCGCCAGCGCCTGCACAACGTGCACAACGCTGTGGCAGGCGAAGGTCTGCGCACGCCGGATCTCAGCGGGTGTGGCATCGATGGGTGGCGTGGCGTCGAGCCCCCACATGTGCACGATGCCCCGCAGCGGGCCTTCCTCGGAGATCTCGTTGATGACCTCCGCGAGATCATCGGGCGAGTCCGGATTGATCCGGTAGCGATCGGTACTTGTCTTCCCGGTCCGGGCCGCGGTCGTAGCCGCGAACACCCGATGCCCGCGTTCTTGCATGTCTTGGATCACGTGACGACCGGTCGAGCCGCTGTCGGCGAGCACCAGCCACACCCCGTCGCGGGCGGGGGCCGGCGAATCGCCTGACGCTTCGTTGGGGACCCATCGGAGGTTGTAGAGCCAGTCATCGGACCGGACGGCCGCTTCGTCTGGCGGGTGCGTAACGGATGTAGGGGCGTCGTTGGTCACCGGCTTCTCGGGGGACATCGTTACCTCTTTGAGCGGTTCGGGGGCGTGGCCTGCCAAATACTGAAGCCGGAGCCCGCGCAGTTCCGCGATGAGCTGTCGCTCTCCGTTCAACACGCGAATGTCGCCCTGGAAGGAATCGGATCGATCCGTATGGCCGAGGTGGACGTGGACCCACAGATCCGGTTCCGGGGCTCGGTAGAACCGCACTTCCTCGATACTTCCGAGAACGAACGGCGCATCCTGGCCTGGGGCGACTTCGGGCCGAGCCGCGATCAAGGAGTGCGCCACGGCATCCAGGATCGCCGGGTGGAATTCGTGGTGCTCGAGCGTGGACCGGATGGAGTCGCGGCACCGCAAGCGCGTCAGCGCTTCGCCATTTGTGCGCCGCACGTCCTCGATCGCTTGGAACGCGCCTTCCCACTGGTTTCCCAGGTCAGCGTGCCACGGGTAGAAATCCGCCCGTGTCTGGTACTCCGGGCATCGGGCACCGATGTCGGTGAACGACTCCCCCGGTTCACTCGGTGGTTCCGGGATGGCGCGCACCCGCGCTTCTGCGTGCAGCGTCCAGTCCTCGACCATATCGGTGCGGCTGTGCAGCTCGAAGGCGAGCTCGTCGCCTTCTTCGGCAAGGGTCACCCGAACAGTGGTCACGGCATCATCGGACAAGAAGACGGCCTGACGGAATCGCACGTCGCGCACGGCGATCGGTACCGGACCGAGCATCTCGTGGGCGGCGGCCGTGGCCATCTCAAGGTAAGCCGCCCCTGGAAGGATCACCGTCTCCTCGACCTTGTGGTCGCGAAGATAGGCATTACGTTCCAGATCGATGGGACCTTCCCAGGAACGACAACCGGGCTCGGCCACCACTTCGTCGCCGAGCAGGGGATGCTGAACGTCCTTAGCGGGCGTTACCGACGTCCTCACAGTCGACGCGCTGTCCACCCAGTACGAGTCGCGTTGCCAGGCGTAACGCGGCAGTGGCACGAACCGTCCACCTACGGTCAGCCGCTCCCAGTCAACCGGCACACCTCTGGCGTACAGCTTGCCCAGAGCCGAGAGCATAGTTGCCCGCTCCGGTTCCTCGCGACGCAGCGAACCGATACCGGCCTGCGCCGACGCGGTCGCGTCGATGGCACTGACCAATACCGGGTGCGGGCTGATCTCGATGAACACGGTGTCGTCGCGTTCGAGCTCTCCCAGCACCGCACCGACGAAGTCGACCGGTTCGCGAATGTTACGTGCCCAATACTCCGCATCGAGACCCGCGCCATCGATGACTTCGTTCAGCAACGTGGAATGGATCGGGACAGAGCCCGGCTTCGGCTCCAGATCGGCGAGCGTGGTCAGGAGCTCCTCGCGAATAAGGTCCATCTGCGGCCCGTGGGATGCGAAATCCACGTTGATCCAGCGATTGAACACATCCTGCTCGTCGAGCGCGGCGAGGATCTCGGAAAGCGCCTGCCGATCGCCCGAGAGCAGCGTGGACGTGGGGCTGTTAGCGGCGGCGATGGAGACCTTCTGTTCGTACCCGACTATGGCCTCGGCGGTCGCCGCGGCCGACAATTCGACCCACGCCATCGTTCCCCGCCCACTCAGCCGCTTGGCGATCCTGCTCCGCCGGCAGATCACCGCACCTGCGTCTGCGAGGCTGAGTGCACCCGCGACATGCCCTGCGGCCGCCTCTCCCATGCTGTGACCGATCACGACATCCGGTTCGACGCCCCAGGATCGCCACAGCGCGGCGAGCCCGACCTCCATAGCCCACAACGCGGGCTGGATGACGTCCAGTTCGGCGAATCGCTCGGCGTCACCGTCGCGGAGCAGCTCGATGACCGACCAACCCGCCTCCTCGTTGATCACTTCGTCGCATTGGAACAGTGCCGCGCGGAAAACCGGCTCGGATTCCAGGAGCTCGCGCCCCATGCCGATCCACTGGGATCCCTGCCCCGGGAACACAAAGGCGATGGTGGGACGCTTCTCGCCGACGTACTCGGTGTGTGGCAGTCCGGGAACGTCGCCGTGTTCGGCAAACTCGTAGAGCACGGCAGCCGCCTCTGCTGCCGATTCGGCGGTGACGGCGAGCCGACTGTCCTGGTGTTGGCGACGGACCGCTGCGCTGTGGCAGGTATCAGGCCAGTCCACTCGTGACTGCGCGCCGGATGTCAGGAAGTCGGCGTAGCGACCGGCGAGTTGCCGCAACGCCTCCGGTGTTGCGGCCGAGATCGGCAATAATTCGGCACGGTGCTCCGGTGCCACATGGTCCTGCCCACGCGCCGCCGACGGCTCGGGGGTGGAGAGGACGAGGTGCGCATTGACTCCGGTGAGCCCGAAGCTGCTGACACCGGCTACCGTTCGGCCAGCCCGACCCGACAGCGGGGTCCGGGTGTGGGGAAGCCGGAAGGGCAGGTCGGCCCATGGAACCGCGGGGTTCGGGGTGCTTTGATGGAGGTTGGGCGGGACCTCGCCGTTTTCCAGGCACAGTACCGCCTTGATTAGGCCGGCGATCCCGGCCGCCCCTTCAGCGTGACCGATATTGGTCTTGACCGAACCAACGAGGCATTCGCGGTCTGCCGGTCGTCCCTCGCCGAGTACCGTACCCAACGCCTGGAGCTCCACGACATCGCCGACGGCCGTGCCGGTGCCGTGAGCCTCGACGTAATCGACGTCTGCGGGGTTCACACCGGCCTGCCGGTAGGCACGATTCAGGACACCTTGTTGCCCTTCCTCACTAGGGGTGACCAGGTAGCCATTGCTTCGCCCGTCGCTGCCGACGGCACTGCCGAGAATGACGGCCCGGATGCGGTCGCCATCCTCGCGGGCGCGAGAAAGCGGCTTGAGGATGACCGCGCCGATGCCGTCGCTGCGGACGAACCCGTCCGCGTCTTCGTCCCCGAACTTGCACCGCCCGTCACCGGCGAGCATGCCGGCGCCCGAGTAGACCGTTCCTTCCTCCGGAAGCAGAACCATGTTCACCGCTCCGGCAAGTGCCATCTCGCACTCGCCCGAGCGAATGGACTGAGCTGCGAGGTGAACCGCGGTTAGCGATGACGAACAGGCCGTGTCGACGGTGAGTGTAGGGCCGCGGAAGTCGAAGCTGAAGGCCAACCTGCCCGAGGTCATCGCACGAGCGGCTGCCCCGATCAGACCGTAGAACTCCAGCGATTCCCGGTTCTGGTACTGCATGTGCCAGTACTCGCCACCCTGCTGTCCGACGAACACCCCGGTGTCGGACCCGACCAGCCGATCGAGCGGTACCCCGGCATCTTCGAACGCCTCGTAGGCCGCCTCGAGCAGGAGCCGTTGCTGTGGATCGACCTGTTTGGCCTCGCGAGGCGAGATGCCGAAGAAGGTGGCATCGAATTCGTCGATCCGGCTCAGAAAACCACCCCACCGGCTGCTGGTTCGGCCGGGTGAGGACGGAGCCATTTCGTAGATCGCGTCAACGTCGTAGCGGTCCTTAGGGACCTCGGTGATCGCGTCCTCGCCTGCGCACAGTTGCTGCCAGAACTCTTCGACGTTGGCAGCACCGGGTAACCGCCCGGCCATACCGATGACCGCGATCGGTTCTAGGTCGTGCGCGGAGGTGTCCGCCGGGTGACTCACCGGCTCGCTGCTGTTGCTGTGCATGTCCGAAATCCCCTAGCTCTCGATCGCCGCCGACGCGGAGGGCTGGCTGCGGGCCGGTTTGGGAATGTCCAGCAGGGACGGCTCTGACATCCCCGCGGGCTTCGGAACGCCGAGCAGCTCCAGGACGGTCGGGGCCACGGACGCCAACCGCAGCGGAGCACCGTTGTCTGCCAGCACGGGCTCGTCGTTCTTTGCAGGCAGCAGGATGCACGGGACCTTGTTGTGGGTGTGTCCCCCGTACGGCCGAGTCACCCCGTCGGCAGAGCGTTGCGACATTTGCTCGCCATTGCCGTGGTCGCCGACGAGCAGCACCCAGCGCCCGGCCGCGCGAGCATTCCGGCAGATTCGCCCGACCGCCCGATCGACCGCCTCGGTTCCGCGAACGGTCGCGGCGTAGTCCCCGGTGTGCCCAACGACGTCAATGTTCGCCAGGTTGGCCATCACCAACGCCACATCGTCCCGAGCCACGGCGTCGATGACGTGCTGTGCGACACCGTCAACGTTCATCTCGGGCCGAGCGACGTAATCGTCGCCGGTTACCGACGCAACGCACTGGTGCTCCTCGCCTGGCCTGGCGCGCGCGTCCCGTCCGTTGACGAAGAACGTCACGTGCTCGAACTTCTCCCGCTCGGCGATGCGCACGGAACGGATCCCGGCACCTTCCAGCGCATCCGCCAGCCCGCCCGAGGCATCGGCACGCGGAACCAGGGCAGGAACCGTCGCTCGGGTGTCGTACTGCGCCAGGCTGAGCAGGCGCACGTTCTCGCGTCCGGTGACCAACCGATCGGCGACCGCTTCGACGAGCGGCGCCGTCCTGTCACTGCGGAAGTTGGCGAACAGAACCGCGTCACCGTCCCGGACTCCCGTGCCGCCGCTTTTCGAGATCACGGTCGGCGGCAGCGCCGCATCACCCGCACCGGCGCCGGCAGCGGTGATGACGTCCGGAGCCGCCCCCGGTGCATCGGCATCCAGCAGTAGACGGCATGCGGCCTCGGTCAACGTGGCGTTGCCGCTCTTGTCCATCGCGTAGTTGCGCCCGATCACGGTGGCGAAGGTGCCGACTCCCGCCGACTCGGCCATCTCCGCCAGCCGTGCCAGGTAACCGCCCGCCGAATGATCGGCGACGTCCCGGCCGTCGGTGATGGGGTGCAACCACACTTCACCGAGACCGGCCTCCGCGGCAGCGTGCAACAGCTCGGCGAAGTGGGCGATGTCCGAGTGAATCCGTCCGTCCGAACACAGTCCGACCAGGTGCAGTGCGGAACCGATCTCCGCCAGCCGCGTACATACCTCGCGGAGCAGCGAGTTGGTGCGGAGTTCACCGGATTCTGCCTGGCGCTGCACCAGCAGGCTGTCGTACGTCAGCGGACGACCGGCGCCCATTACCAGGTGGCCGATCTCCGAGTTGCCGACAACCCCGTCGGGCAGGCCGACGGCCGCGCCGGACGCGTCGAGCGACAGGACGGGATGGGTTTCCCGTAACTCGTTCAGGAACGGCGTGTCGGCTGCCGCGATGGCGTTGTCGGGTCCTGGCGGTGCCTGACCCCAGCCGTCAAGGACCAGCAGCACTCCCCCGCGTTTCATGCGGTCTTGCCTCGGAGGTCGTCGAGACGGTGCCAGAAGGTCGGGAAGGATTTCCGAACGCAGCCGGGGTCTCGGATGACGATTCCCGGCGTCCGCAAGCCCGCGATCGCGAAGGCCATCGCGATGCGGTGGTCGTCGTAGGTGTCGACCACCACTCCTTTGGGGTCGGTACCTCCGTGGATCGTCATCGTGTCCACCGTGGTGTCCACCCGCACACCCATCTTGCTGAGCTCTGTGCTCACCGCATCGATGCGGTCGCATTCCTTGAAGCGCAGGTTCCCGATTCCGGCGATGTGCGTGCGGCCCCGGGAGTAAGCCGCGACGACGGCCAGGGTGGGGACAACATCGGGCATGCTCGACATGTCGATGTCGATCCCGGTCAGCGCGCCGCCTTCGAGGGTGATGCCGTCGTCCGCTACCTCGGCACGGCAGCCCATCTGCACCAAGGAACCGATCAGGCCGACGTCGCCTTGCGCGGACTCGTCGTTGATCCCGGGAATGTGCACACGACCACCCGTGATCGCTGCCGCGGCGAGGAAATACGACATCCCCGACGCGTCCGGCTCGACCACGATGTCCCCGCCCTGGTAACGCTGACCGGCCTGGACCGAGAAGTGCTCGTAGCCACGTCGGCTGACCGCGATCCCGGTTCGCCGCATGGCGGCGACCGTCATGTCGACGTACGGCTTTGAGATCAGGTCATCGAGCAGGGTGATGTCCACATCGTGCCGCGCGTACGGGGCGCTGATGAGCAGGCTCGTCGTGAACTGGCTGCTCACGCTACCTTGGATGCTGGTGGTACCGCCGTCGAAGCTCTGAGCTTCGATCTTGATCGGCGGTGACCCGTTCCCACGCAATGCCATCGCGGGAACGCCAAGCGGGGCCAACGCTTCCAGCAGGTGCTCCATGGGCCTCTCCTGCATGCGCTCGTTTCCGGTAAGGGTCGTCGCGCCGCGGGCCAGGCCTGCCATCGTGATCAGCAGACGAATCGGCGTGCCCGCGTTACCCATGTGGATCTCTTCGTCCGGCGCGCGCATCTCGCGGCCGCTGGGTGTGATAACCACGGTGTTCGCGGCCTCGTCGATGACGACGTCGACGTGGCCGAATGCGCGAAGGGCGTTGGCAAGGAGAACGGTGTCCTGGGAAAGCAACGCGTTGTGCAGCGTCGTTGGTTCGGAACACAGGCCGGCGATGGCCAGGTAGCGGTTGGTGTAGCTCTTGGAGCCGAGGACCTCGATAGTGGCGTCGACGGTGTCGACGGGCGCGATGGCGACCTCATCGAGGTCGAGGACCTGGGTTTTGTCGGGAGTCGTCATCTTCGGATTCCTTAGCTCGGGGTCTTTGGCCGCGGAGAGTTCAAGCACGTGCAACGCCGGTAACTGCGCCCAGCCAGACATCGCGGAACGGCCGCAGACGGCACACCAGCCGGTACTCCGGATTGCGGTAGGTGTCGACGTCGCCGCTGACGAACTGCAGCGGTGCGGAACACAGGTGATCCCCCGGTGTGAAGCTCCGCGGCACACCGGTGAGGTTGAAAACGCACAGCACCTGGTGGTCGCCATCCGAGCTGACACGTTTCACGGACCACAGCCCGCTACCGACGTCGACCACCTCGCCCTCCGAGCCCAGTCTGAAGGCTGCGGCGAAAGCAGGCGGCTGCCCGCATTGAAGGAGTGGGGGCTCGACCGCGTCCACCGAGCCGCTGAGCGCGAGGTTCAGCCGTTTCGCGAGTCGGAATATGCGCGCATCACCGGCAGGCGTGCTGGCTGATTCCACTGTCAGCTCGCCAGTACTCATCGCGGCACTCCTCGGTTCCAGGCAGATCCGGTTTCCCGTGTCCGGGCGACACCGCGGACTTCGTCGAGGAACGCGGCGAGGATCGGGTGCACGGCGTCAGCCGTGCTGGACAGCTCGGGCTGAAACAGGCATCCGACGAAGAACGGGTGGTCACTGATTTCCGATGCCCGAGGGGAGCCTGTGGGGTCCCATGCGCAGAACCGAACGCGACCGCCCTGGGTCGCGCGGTCCATGAACTCCTGGACGATCCCGTCCTGGCATTGGAGGAGCTCCTCGACCTCCTCCGCCTGGCCATAGACGGTCGACAGGCGAGAGTCCGGCCGGACACGCAGACGAACCCGGTGGCCGGTGTCGGTAGAACAGGCGCTGGGCAGGATCACGTGCTCGATCGGCCTCAGATCGTCCCCTAAGTCCGCCACCTCGGGCAGCTCGAGCACGTTCTGCGCCTGTTCAAGAACCGTGCTGAAGAACCCACCGCAGGTACCGAGGAATGGTGTTCCGGACTCCCGCGCGAATCGAATCGCACGATGCACTCCCTGCTGCGCTCGGTAGGGCCCACCTGGAACCACCCAGACCCCATCAAAGACGCTGAAGTCGGTGGCGCCGGTGATGTCGGTGGTCGGCACCCACTCCGCGGCAACGCCGAGTTCCGGCATGAGCTTCTCGATCCTGGGGTGCGAAGGCTCCTCGTGGTTGTACTGATCACCGACCAACGCCAACCTGGGTTTCACCGCTGCAGACACAAATCCTCCCACCAGTCGAATACCCGAACCGAACTAGCGTCCCTAATCCGGCGCACTGAGTTCGCTATGCACGTCGGCCGGCTGAAGCAGAATCCCGCAAAAACATCGCCACACGGGGACGTTCTATCGGGACCACGAACAAGACTAAAAGCGTTCCCCTATCCGGCAACCCCTACACGAGCCCCTACCTGAGAAGACCGAAACCCCACTTGATCCTGACTGGGAAAATGTGAAAGGGGACGGGATCGCTCCACCCGCGGCATGATGCACCCAGCCGCTCCGAACACCAACCCTGGGGCTATCCCGCATTCCACCAAAATTCGCAATCCACCTGGCGCGTTCGCCGACTTCGGTTGTCTAGGCCTGCGAAAACGTCCACAGGTAAGCGACGAACCGCGGACTCCCCGACCAGGGCCAGCCAACCGGACCACAGCATCTCTACTGCGGACGGACGAACAAAGAGGGACCGGACCGACGAGCCCCGCCCGAGACAGCCTCCCCGAAGAGCGGATTGCGCTCGCGCCTTTCAGTATCGTTCAATGAAATCGAAGGCGCTGAGCAACTGAGGCGAAACCGCCGAAAAGGGAAGAAACGTGGGTGCACCGGACAGTACGCACGAGCATCCAGAAATATTTCGCACTCACAGAAAAGCACGCTAACTCACAAGAAAGAATTCCAGTTGCGGAATTCTTGGAACTATCCATAGCATGAACTTACTCGCCAGATAAACAGTGGCAAAAGTGCCAGTTGCTGCACGGAATCCGCTTACCAGACGATCTCTGGTAGACGGAGAAACGACAACGGGAGCGTTCTATGACCTTGGTCGACCGCGACCGGGAGTTCGCGGCATTGGAAGAGCTGCTGATCGACTGTCAGCATTCCAGGGCGAGGATCGCGGTGATCAGCGGAGACTCCGGCATCGGCAAGACGGCATTGCTACACGCGTTCGCAGAGGGAGCGACCCAAGCCGGCGCGCTGTGGCTGAGCGCGACGGCGTCACCAGCCGAGCAGTCCATGCCGCTGGCCGTACTCGACCAGATCATCCGCTGCCCCGAACTCGGACCCGAACAGGCCGATCGCGCTGCCCAGCTGCTTGACCAGGTGTCGCTCGACTGGATGATCGAGAATCCTGCCTGTCAGGAGATCAGCGCAACCCTCACACCGGTGCTGCGCGAACTCTGGAAACTTCTCCACGAACTGACCAGCCATCGTCCCGTGATCGTGAGCGTCGACGATGTGCACTACGCCGACGGCTACTCGTTGAAGATCCTGCTGTACCTCTTATCCCGGCTTCGCTCCACCCAGCTTCTCGTGATTCTGACCGAACGCATCCACCCACCACAGCTGGACTCGGTCCTGCCGGCAGACCTTCCAGAGCAGCCCTACACCCACGTGATTCGGCTCAATCCCTTGCCCCGGGACGCCGTAGAAGAGCTGTTGCGCGACAGGTTCGGGGCGGAAAGGGCGCGGGAAATGGCCGAATCCGTAAGGCAGATCGGAGCCGGCTGCCCGACACTCATCCACGCGATGATCGAAGACAACTGCGCAACAATCTCCACCAACCTCATTCAGGTTGACGGCGGAGCATTCGGCCAGGCCGTCGTACGCTGCGTGGAACGCAGCGGACCGTTGATCAAGAAGCTGGCCCGCACGATCGCGATTCTCGACGAATCGGTGTCCGCGGAACGGCTTGCCAAGATGCTCGGGCTCGACACGGCGTTCGCCTCCCAAGCGTTGTCCGCATTCACCGCCAAAGGAACCGTTGGCAAACACGGCTTCCGGCAGGCGGAGGTGCGGAACGCCATCATCGGCAGCATTCCACCGCAGGAACGCATGGCCATGCATCACAAGGCTGCGGAGCTACTCCACATTGAAGGAGCCCAGCCCTCGATCATCGCCCGAAACATCGTCGCATCCGGGAGCTTATGCGATCGCTGGATGATCACCACCCTCCAGGACGCGGCGGAGGATGCTCTGAACGATGACGACACCAGCCTGGCGATCCAATACCTGCAGCTGGCTCAGCAGATCTGCTTGGGCATGAACTGCGACATTTCCGATCGCGCCACGCTGACCTCGGTACTCGCCCGAGCCGAATGGCGTCGTGACCCCTCGGCGGCGCTTCGGCATCTTCCCACGCTCGAACCGGCCGCTCGTTCCGGACAGCTCGAAGGCCGACACTCCACGATGGTACTCATCCAGCTGCTGTGGCACGGACGTACGGACGCCGCTATGGAAGTCCTGAACGGCATCACGCAGAACTACTACGGCGCGATGACCTTCGAGGACGGTGTTCCGTCCGCTGCCGACACGTCGCTGCAGTGGCTGTTCCACCTCTACCCGGACCTGCTCGCGCAGATCGCGACCGGCGACGATTCCGCGGACAAGCACGCGGTCGAGCCCACCACCGTGACATCACAGCTGCAGGAAGCGGCAGCACTGTCGAAGGCACTTTCCGGGAGGAACGGCAAGGACACCCTCGACATCGCCGAACGGATCCTGCAGAGCGCGCACCTCAACGACCAGACGCTCGCTCCGATCACGGCCGCCCTCATCTCGCTGATCTGCGTCGACCGGCTGGACATCGCCACGAAGTGGTGCGACGCCCTGCTGAACGACTCCGAGAAGCGAAACGCGACCACGTGGCAAGCGGTCTTCGCCGCGCTTCACAGCATCATGAGCGTCCGCCAAGGCGATCTCAACGCCGCCAAGGAGCACGCAGGAAACGCACTCGACCTCATCTCCCCGAAGAGCTGGGGCATCGCCATCGGCATACCACTGGCGAGCATGCTCCTGGCGTGCGTTGCCGGAGGCGACCACGCGAAAGCCGACGCTCTTCTAAAAACATCGGTGCCGGAACGGATGTTCTTAACGCCGGTCGGGCTCTTCTATCTCCACGCCAGAGGGCAATACCATCTCGCCGCCGAACGAATCCACGCCGCACTCAGCGACTTCCAGCTGTGCGGAAAGCTGATGAACCGATGGAACATGGATTTCCCCGCATTAATCCCCTGGCGTACCGATGCCGCAGTCGCACACCTGCGGCTCGGAGATGAGAGAACAGCCAAACACCTCGCCGAAGAACAGCTCGAACTTGCCAGTGATGAATACCACCGCGCTCGCGGACTCGCACTTCGAGTCCTAGCCGCGGCGAGTAGCCTCCGCTCCCGACTCCGATTGCTCCAGGACGCCCAAGCCGCTCTCCAACTGTGCGACGACCGACTCGAAACCGCCCGGGTCCTCGCTGAAGCCAGCAAAGCGCACCATGCTCTGAGCAACCGCAGCCTCGCGCGGAAGTTCGCCCGCCGAGCCCATCAGCTCGCGGAGCAGTGCGGCGCCGCCCCGCTCGCCCGTTCAATCTTCCCCAGCGGCCTGGCACCAGACGAGTCAGCGAAGCCCGCGGCTCCGGAAAAGAGTGGGGAGCTGAGCGAAGCCGAAGGACGTGTTGCGTCACTGGCCGCCGCGGGCCGCACCAACATTGAGATAGCCAGGCGGCTCTACGTCACGGTCAGCACTGTCGAACAGCACCTGACCAGGATCTACCGCAAACTCGCAGTGGATCATCGCAGCGAACTGCTGTCGGTCATCCAGCTGGACCCAGCTGACCTAGCGTCCGAGGACTCGGCAACACCCTGATCAACACGTCCCCCTTACTGGCCGCTATCAAGCACCGGCGAATAGGGGGCGTATTACGGGTACCCGGACGCTGATCCAGCCTCATAGTGTCGACGCCGTCCTGCGGCTGTACCGCAGCCCGTCGCCAACACTGCTCATTCGGCCCGCCCGTGCTGCGCGCCAGTGTGCAGACCCGCTCGCGATGGTTGAAGACACTACAAAGGATCGGCAGGTTGCGGTCATGAGCTGGAACTTCATGGAAGCGCCAAGTCGCGAGAACATCGACCGAGTCTGGCGTCAAGAAGCCGCCGAGACTCTGGAGCTTTTCTCCGATCCATCGATCTGGGAAGCCCCGACCGCTGCCGGCCACTGGCAGGTGCGCGACATCGCCGCCCATCTTGTCCACAACACCGAGGGCTACCTGCGCGCCTTCGCCGCAACGAGAGACCAAACGGAGGCGAAGAAACCGATCGACCTGCGTGACATGGCGTCGATGATGAATGACGGTGCACTCGCGCTGCGTTCCGTCGAACGCGACGAACTGCTCGATCGGCTACGCGCGGACCTCGACCGGCTCCTGGAGGTCGTCGCAGACCTCAGCGACGACGAGTGGGCCGGGTTGATGCTGCCGCATGACTACCTCGGACCGTCACCCGCGTGCTTCTACCCGATCTGCCAGGTCCTCGACTACGCAGTCCATTCCTGGGACATCCGGCAGGGGATCGGGAGCGGACACGCGGTAGACGGTGACGCTGCGGATCTGCTGGTTCCGGCCTGCTTCCTGTTGTGGAGCAACACGAACGACACCGACGGCGTCGAGCCGTTCAACATCGGTATCCGCGTCACCGCAGGCCACAACGCAGGCGGCACCCGCGCAACAGTCAGCAGCGAGGGGGTTGAGTTCAACCCAGATGACCTCGACGACGTCGAAGACATCATCGAGTTCGATCCCGCCGGCCTCGTCCTCACCGCGAACGGCCGCATCAACGGCGGCACCTACCGAGGCGACCGGCAGGTACTCGACCGCTTCCGCAACCTCTTCTTCAGCGTCTGACGAACGGGGATGACGACCACAATGGACGACGAACTGATTCTGCTGAACCCTGGTCCGGCCCGCACCTCCCAGACCGTCAAGAACGCACTACTGCGCGGTGACCTCTGCCACCGTGAACCTGAGTTCGCGGACCTTCTGAGCTCAGTACGCATTGCCCTGGCCCGCGCCGTGAACCTCGGAGAAACCCACGAAAGCATCCTGATCAGCGGATCGGGTACCGCCGCCATGGAGGCGGCAGTGATCAGCTCCGTTCGCCAGGACAAGGCGATCCTGGTCGTCAACAACGGTGTCTACGGCGATCGACTCGCCAAGATCGCCCGCGCCAACGGCGTCACCGCGCACGAGGTGTCGCCGAACGGCGAGGGCCTCGCCCAGTGGACGACGCCGATTGATCCCGAAGCGGTCCGAACAGCGCTCCACGAACATCCTGATGTCGACGCGGTCGCCGTGGTTCACCATGAGACGACGACCGGCCTGATCAACCCGATCAAGGCGATCGGTGAGATCGTCGCGCAGACCGACGCCGTCCTTGTCATCGACTCGATTAGCGGGAGTGGGAACGAGGACCAGGATCTCGCCGAGGCGCACGGCGACATCATCTGCGGCAGCGCGAACAAGGGACTTCACGGCTTGCCCGGCCTCTCCTTCTTGCTGTGCTCCGGCAAGGGGCTCGGCCGACTGCCCGAGGTCCCCGCGCGCAGCCTCTACCTCAACGCGGCTGGTTACCTCGGCGCCCAGCGAAAGGGGGAAGTCCCCTTCACACCTGCCGTCCAGGTCTGCTACGCGCTCGACGAGGCGCTCAAGGAGTATGAAGCCGCGGGTGGATTCGCCGCCCGAACCCGGCTGTACCGCGACCGCGCCGCCCTCGCGCGGGCCGGCTTCGACCGCTTGGGGTTGCAGATTCTCGTCGACGAACCGCACCGGGGGAATTCGGTCACCACCCTGCGGCTCCCCGACGGAGTGTCGTACCGAAGCCTCCACGACGAATTGAAATCGCGAGGCTACGTGATCTACGCCGGGCAAGGCGGGCTCTCCGCCGAATACTTCCGCATCTGCACGATGGGCGACATCCCCTGGAACCGCCTCGAACAGCTCGAAGATGCCCTGGCTCAGTCGATCAAGGCCTCAGTTCGGCCCTGACGACGGGTTTGGTCAGCGGAACTCGCACTCGACACGCACGCGGAGGTATTCACTCGTGGGGAACAACACGGACCAGTCACGACGCCACTTCCTCGGAGGCACGCTTCTCGGCAGCGCGAGCCTCGCGTTCTGGAACTCGTCTGGCACCGTACCGGCGGCGCAGGCGACCGAAACCCCGCTGCTCGCCGACTCCACGCACAGCCTCCCCCTCCTGGCCGGGCGATCGTACGACTTCACCCGCGGCGCGGCGGCGCTCGAACCGGACGCGGTGGTAGCGACCGCCTGCCAGTTCTGCAACGCGAACTGCCGAATGCACGTCAGTCTTAAAGCAGACCGGATCATCGACGTCAAGGGAGAACCCGACGACCCAGTCCAGCAGGGAAATCTCTGCGTCAAAGCGCCGATGATGACCGAACTCGTCTACAACGAACACCGCCTCACCAGGCCACTGCGGCGTGTTTCCGGAGACAAGGGATCGCCGGACACGAAGTTCGAGCCCATCTCTTGGGACGAGGCACTTGACATCGTCTCGCACCGCCTGTTGAAACTCCGCGATGCCGGCGAAGCCCGTGCGATCGCCAACCGGACGACCGGCAGGCTCCCACGCGGCGTCGACGCCCTAGTCGCCAGGCTGTTCGCTATGCTCGGCAGCCCGAATAACACCGACGTTGGACCGGTGTGCAACGACGCAGGCGCCAACGCGCTCAACGCGACGTTCGGCCTCGGCAACTTCACCAACGGTTACGGAACCGACCAGGCGACCGGCAAGGAAGATCTGGGGGCGGCGAAGTACCTGCTCCTTCTCGGCACCAACCAGGCCGAAACGCACCCGGTCACCTTCGAGTACCTCCTGCGCAGCCGAGCACAGACGCAGGCGAGGCTCGTCGTCGTAGACCCGCGTCGCACCGCCACCGGTGAACTCGCGGACGAATGGATCGCACCCAAACCCCATACCGACCTCGCCCTTGCACTGGGGATGCTGCACCACATCGTGCTCAACGACCTGCACGACCAGGCGTTCGTCCAACGTTGGGTGGTCGGCTTCGACGAGTTGCGAACACACCTGGCCAACAGCGGCTACACCCCCGAATGGGCCGCCGGTGTCACTGGCGTACCCGCTTTCGCGATCATGCGGATCGCCGAGGAGTATTCCTCGGCGAAACCAGCAGCGATCTTCTGCAACGCGGGAATCTCCCACCAGCTGGGGGCCTTCGACACCTACCGCGTCCTAACCTTTCTCGCAGCCGTCACCGGCAACATCGGAATCCTCGGCGGGGGCTGCAACTTCATGCACAACACCTGGCCCGGTGCGCTCGAACTACCACCGCTTCAGGTCCAGACTCCTGAACCGGGTCCCGCTCTCCCGGTCGGCCCGGACTATTTCGTCGAATCGATCCTCACCGGTGAGCCCTACCGCCTCAGCACGGTCATCACCCAAGGCAACCCGCTGGTTTCCTCCGCCAACACCGAACGGGTGAAGGAAGCCTTCCGGACGCTCGACTTCTTCGTGTACACGGGCCTTTTCATGGAAGAGGCCGCCTACTACGCCGATGTGATCCTCCCGGTGTGCAGTCCGCTGGAATACGAAGGCGTCTACATGCGCCGCGACGACAGGGCCATTCGGTGGCAAAGCGCCGTCGTGGATCCCGTCGGTGAGTCCAAGCCGGACTGGCACATCTGGATCGAGCTCGCCCATGCGCTCGCGCGTCACGATCGCAAGAACCCTCCGTCCTACTGGACCCATGCCTTCCCTAAAGCCTGGACCGACTACCGGTCCCTGTGGTCCGCGTTCGTCGAGCACACACCCGCTATGAAGGGGATGAGCGCAGAGCGGCTCGAATCCCGAACCGAGCCGTTGAGATGGCCGTGCCCAGCGCCAGAGCATCCCGGCACAAGCACTCTCTTCCTCAATCACCCGGCGTGGTACGAAGCCACGGCGTCCCTGGGCCACCGGGGAAAGCGGTTCTTGACGCCCAGTGGGAAGATCGAGATCTACACGCCCGAACTCGAACGAGCTCTGACCGTCGCAGGTCATCCAGCATTACCGACTTTCTACACACATCCCGAAGTAACCGGCGCTCACCCGACGGTCGCCTACTCCGACCAGTTCGTGCCGAACCCGGTGAACCCGAAGGCGCTCACCCCGGTCGTTCGCCTGGATGCATCGCCCACGGACGATGTCCACCGGCATTACCCGCTGATGGGCATGACCGGACGCCCTAGCGTGGTCCACTTCGCGTCGATCACGCACTGGGCCCACACCGGCAAGCAACTGAACGGCATCCGGTTTATCCAGCTCCACCCCCGCACCGCGAAGCGCAACGGCATCGCCCACCACGACCAGGTCGTGGTCGAGAGCCCGCGGGGCAGTGTCACCGGAACAGCCCTGCTGTGGGAAGGGATCCGGGAAGACACGATCTTCGTACCCAACGGCTTCGGGCCCGCTCAGAAAGTCGGCGACCTGTTCAACAATCCGCGCTACGATGCCGCCAACACCCTGGTCGACGACCGCTACTTCGACAACCTGTCCGGGCAGCAGGCGTACAAATGCTTCGCGTGCCGCATCTACCAGGCTTAAACGACAAAACACCATCAGCGGTCAAGCTTAATACCAGCGGATGTTGTTATTAGCGTTTGGTCTGTGGTTCAATGAAACCATGGGACGCGAGCTGGACATCGAGCTGTGGGACGTGACGACGCCGACTGTGGCGGAGAAGGCACGCCGTCTCGCACCCCTGTTGAAGGCGGTGGCCGATGAGAGCCGACTGACGTTGATGCTGCTGCTCGCCGAGCGGCCACGTACGGTCCGAGAGCTCACCGAAGCCACCGGGATGAGTCAGACCCTGGTCAGCCATCACCTCACTCCACTGCGAGAACAGCAGTTGATCATCGCGTCGCCCAAGGGCCGCAGCAACGTCTACTCGCTCTGCTGCAACGGCCTGGTCGAACCGGTACGCCTGCTTGCCTCGCTCGCCGCCACCGACCCGGACGCCGGAGACTGCTCATCCGCCCCTGCGGCCGCCAACGAGCACGTTCCGAGCGACGCGATTCCCGTCGAGTAACCACGTCCGAAATACGCCGATGTTCATGAAATCGCTTGCCCGGAAGCCAGCGATTCCGCCAAGGTCGCCATGTGTCTAATCGATCACGCAATGTGTCTGTCAGCCCGGACTGCTACAGCAACCCGCTGACAGCACACCCACTAAGACGCGAGGGAGCCGAACACCTCGCCAGGGCCTTCAAAGCCATGGCGGACCCCGTCCGCCTCCGGCTGTTCTCCTTGATCGCCTCGCACGAGAACGGCGAAGCCTGCGTCTGCGACCTCACCGACACATTCGACCTGTCGGGACCAACGATCTCCCACCACCTGAAGGTACTCCGCGAAGCCGA
The DNA here is from genome assembly GCF_054779195.1 of Parasphingorhabdus pacifica. Taxonomy (NCBI): domain Bacteria; kingdom Pseudomonadati; phylum Pseudomonadota; class Alphaproteobacteria; order Sphingomonadales; family Sphingorhabdaceae; genus Parasphingorhabdus; species Parasphingorhabdus pacifica. Next base: position 129,130 of record NZ_BAAGYS010000008.1, on the reverse strand, counting down.
ACTCATCGAAGGCGAACGCCGCGGAACCTGGATCTATTACCGAGCTCGACCGGCAATGCTCCGCCAACTCGCCCTCACCCTGACCCCGGCCGACGAACCGGTCGGCGCCGCAACAGCGGTGTGATCTGTAGTCCAAGGCACCGTCAGGCAAACCAAGGAGCAGCGGCCACGGCCGGGCGCGGCTCAGAACCGAGTACGAGATTTCGGCTCGCCCGCGACCAGACTTTCTCAGCGGGCACGACGCCATCCCAATCGCGAAGGAGAGGTTTAACCAGACCGCGGACGCCCAAGCACGTCACGGTAGAGGTACAACGACCCCAGCCGCACCACGCCGACCTCATGCGGGAACGAGAACAGCGCCGCCGCGCCCAACTCCAGCGCGGCAGGCCCGAAACCGGGCCACCGCGCGGTCGCCGCCAAGTCGGTGATCAGTACCGGGCCACCGGTAGCGAACGCAGCCAGGCATCCCTCCCCCACTGGTCAGTCGCAGGTCTTCCAACCCACTGCTGATCTAGTCGGACCCCGTGATCGGTAGGTCAGGCCGGAACGCGGACTTGGCCGCCTTCCGTTTCCCAGCGCTCCTCCGAGACCGGGTCCGCCGAGCGGGGGCTGACAACGAGCTCGAAACCAAAAGACGGAACTCCGAGCGGCATTGTGTTTCGGGCCATTTCCCCGCCGCCGCGGGCAAAATCGTTGCTGACGGCGGCGGTCATCGCCGCACGAGCCGCCTCTTCGGAAGCATCCAGCGGCACGACCAGCAGGCTAAGGCGCCCCGCGATCGAACTGGTCACTGCGACCGTGTGCGGATCCATCGACCGGAAACCCTCAAAGTGCACCGTCCGGCCCTCGATGAACATCTTCCGTGGCACAGCCGCCCACATGTCGAGGTGGTAGGAAACCCGGTTGGCCCACCCGATCCGCGGACGCAGCGCCATCACCAGCTCGGGAAATTCCACCTCGGGGTCCCGCGACCAGGGCCACCAGCCACCATCCACCTGGCCACGCACCGCATCGGTCGATTTCATCATCAACCTCGGCCGTGCTCGAGCCTGATCTCCGTCTGCTGTACGTGCCGAACTCAGATCGCCTGAGATCATCTCGGCGCTCCCGCCTCCGGCCCATCGTCCGGACCGGGGATATTTCGTTCACCCAAGGCGGCACCCGCGAAACCGTGGATACTCGATCACCTCCGGTAAACCCACCCTACCCTGCCTGCCCGCTCGGAGACGGACAGTGCGACGCCTTCCTTTCCAGAACCGGCGAGTCAGGCGGAGCACTGGCCTCGCGCCGATGATCTGTGTACGTGCCGTCAGTTTGCTCGGGGCGGGCACGGCGGCCCCGTCCGTGCGGGAGACGCTGGCGGAAGAGTTGCGGACCCAAACTTGTCCGGCATCGAGACGGGTGAACCCACCAGGCTACGGAGATCACGGGCACAACGGCGACGCCGTCAGTGCCCGCACCGTGTCCGCCGGGTCTATCTTCGCGCAAAAGCGCCTCCTCGAAGCCCTGTTTCGCAGACCCTTTTACTTAGTCAACTGGCTGATCCGATATCACATCCGGGACATCCGCACACGCTGGCTGACCAGCACTCTCCTCGACTACCGAGAGCAGTACCGCACTGCGCTGGCGGTGAAGGTCCAGTGCTCGCTCGCGCTCGTCGTCCTCGTCATCACCGCGACAATCGCAATGATCACCGCGATGCAGACCGTTCCGCTGCGCACCGTGCTCCTCACGGCCGTCGCACTGGCCAGTGGACGTGCTGCCACGTTGAGGTGGTTCCACATCATCAGCGAACGGCGACGCGTGGCCGAAGACTGGCAGGAGTACGAACAACGCGAGCGAGCTCAACAAGAGGAACACCAGCGCTGGAAGAACAAGTTGGATTCCACGCGCCCGTCCGAGCACGAGATGGAAACGTGGCTGAACCACGACAAGACGCTATTCCTCGACCACGCGTTGCAGCGGTACAAACTGGCCTGGCGAGACATCATCGCCCATGCCTTCTTGCAGACCCCGGGCAACAAAGCCAAGCGAGCTCGAGTGGATAGGGGCCCCTGGCGTTACTCCACGTACCGCATCCATCTTTTCCTGATCACTTACAACGGAGTGCGCGAAGTCAACACCGAGCTCGACTTCGAGCACGCGTCGTTCCACGGTCACGAACGCCACGACTACCGCTTCGATGCGTTTTCCTCGGTCCACGTCACAGAAACCAACGAACTCAAGTACACCTTGGAACTGACCTTGACCAACGGCCCCAGCAGAGAGCTCCACGTCAAGGGGAACCCCGACGAGCAGCAGCCGACCTCCGAGGCCCATCCCCGCTCCTTGTCCCGGATGAACCTGGATACTTCCGGATTCACCCACACCTTGCACATCCTCGAAGGAATCGCCTCGGAAGGGAAGAACTGGATCCACCGCTCCCCCGACCGACCGGACAGTTGACTACAAGAAGCCACGACATGAACGTCGAACCGCAACTCCCCGAGCTTCGCGGGGAACTGCTCCGCAGAGCCGAACGCGATCAGCACGTCCGCAAGGCGCTGGGCGCTGGGCGCTGGGCGCTCCACCCACTCCCGAGCAATGGGACATCGTCAAGGCAGTGGACGCCGAAAACACCCCGTGGCTGGCCGAGGTCATCTCCGACCATGGCTGGCTCGGCATCCAGCTGGGCGGCAACGACGGCGGACACGCGGCCTGGTTGCTCGCCCAGCACGCCCCGCTGGAACTCCAACAACTATGGCTGCCGCTCTTGATCCAGTCCGTCAAGGCCGGAGATGCCGCAGCAGTCGACCTCGCCTACCTCGAAGACCGGGTCCGAATCCGGCAGCAGCTTCCGCAACGACACGGGACCCAATGGCAGGTGCGCGACGGCCAGCAGCGCCTGTTCCCGCTGGAAGACCCGAACCGCCTCAACGAGCTGCGCAAAGCCCTGGACTGCCCGTGCTCACCGACGACGACATCACCCGAGCCTGGCCAGCTAGATCGGCCCACGATCAAGGCAACCGCGAGCGACCGTGGCAGCGGCCTCGCTGTCTCTACGGCGACCGCGGATACGACTACGACCACCATCGACAAGCCTTGCGAGATCGGGGACTCGTTCCACGACTCGCTCGCAAGAACACCGGTCACGAAATCGGGCCTCAGTGCGGTGCACCGAGTCGTGGAACGCCTTTCACCTGGCTACATCAGTAGAAACGTCTCCGCACCCACCTGACGGAACGCGTTGTTGCCCGCCGCGGCTATCCCGGCCAGGTGGTGCGGCACGGAGCTGACCGCGGTCGCGGTCATGGGCGTCACCACCGCCCCCCACGCCGAGGCCCATCAGGACCAGCCGCCATGCCACGGGCAGGAAGGACGTGGCGGCGTCCACAGTGGTCAGATCCGAACGCTGCATCGTGGGCCGGGACATGCCACCCGGAACCGGAGTCGAATCGACGACCCAGTGATTGTCGAACCAGAAATCGCTGTCGTGGACCAGTTCCCGGATGATGCGTTTGATCAACGGTAACGCCGCCCGGAGGCGCTTGTTGTAGCCGGGACGCCTGGGGCAGGTACGGCTGATTTAGATTGATCTTGGACCTAAAGACGTCCCGTAATCGGGGACTGATCGGGTAGTGGATCATGTGCGGGTGCAGTGATCGAGGGTTACCAACCAACGTTCACGGGGTTGTCGGTGCGGGTGGCTCGGCAAGCTGGTGGGCATCGTGCGAGGTCGTGGCGCTGAGCAGACCGGTGCCGGTCGTCGGTGGGATTACTCGTTGGACGACCGGGTGTTGCTGGTGACGGTGTACTCCCGGACCCAACTGGCTCTTCGGCAGGTCGCGTTGCTGTCGATGACTTCAAGTCCGCGGCCGGGCGGGTCGTGGAGCACCTGGGCCCCTCTCTAGCGTTGTCGTCAACCAAGCGCAGGCACAGCACCGAAACGGTGTTGATCGTGGACGGCACTCTGGTTCCCCACCATGACCGCAGCATGAGTACGTCGTCGAAGAACTACCGGTACTCGATCGACCTGCAGGTTGTCATCGACGCCGACACCCGCCTGACCGTCGCGATCGGCAGACCGTTGCCGGGCAATCGGAACGACTGCCCGGCCTACACCGAATCCGGTGTCGACCAGGGCTGCGTAGGAGCGCACGTGATGGCTGACGGTGGCTACCAGGGCAGCCGTGAGGTGCTCACAGTTGTACCGCAAGCCCGGCGACGGCACCGAAACTTCCCGCCTGGAAGGAGGAACTCAACACGGTTCACAAGCGCGTCCGAGCCCGCGTCGAACCTGCCCTGGCACATCTGAAGTCCTGGGACATCCCGCGCAACTGCCGACGCAAACACGACGGCGTCTACTACGCCGCCAGCGGAGCAGCCCTCATGCGCAACCTCGCCGTGCCCCACTGAACGCCACCGCCACCACCCGGACTGCATTTCCCACTACACACCACCAATACTTGATCACTACGGGACAGGCTTTGGCCGGGCGTTTGCACCGTTGGCCATCGGCGCTTCCTGTGGCCGGGACACGAGTTTCAGAGTTTCTTCCAGGCTTCGGTGAGCACCGCGCGCAGGATCTGTTCGATCTCGTCGAAGTGCTGTTGCGTGGCGATCAGTGGTGGCGACAGCTGGATGACGGGCTCGGCGCGATCGTCGGCGCGGCAGTACAGGCCGGCCTCGAACAGGGCGGGAGAGACGAAACCGCGCAGCACCCGTTCGGCGTCGTCGGCGGTGAAGGTCTCCTTGCTGGCCTGGTCCTTGACCAGCTCGATGCCATGGAAGAACCCGGCGCCGCGCACGTCTCCGACGATCGGCAGGTCACGCAGCCGGTCCAGCGTGGCCCGGAAACCGGCCTCGTTGTCACGGACGTGGGCGTAGATCCCCGCCGACTCCAGAAGGTCGAGGTTGGCCAGCGCGACAGCGCACGAGACGGGGTGCCCGCCGTAGGTGGAGCCGTGGGTGAAGCTGCTGCCGTCGGCCAGGAACGGCTGCATGAGGCGTTCGTCGGCGATCATCGCGCCCAGCGGAGCGTAACCGGACGTCAGTCCCTTGGCGACGGTGATGATGTCGGGCTGGTAGCCGTACCGTCGGGCACCGAAGTCTTGGCCGAGTCGCCCGAACGCGCAGATGACCTCGTCGGAGACCAGCAACACGTCGTAGCGGTCGCAGATTTCGCGCACGCGTTGCCAGTACCCGGGCGGGGGCGGGAAGCAGCCTCCGGTGTTCTGCAGCGGCTCCAGGAACACCGCGGCGACGGTCTCGGGCCCCTCCATCTCGATGGCGGTGGCGATCTGGTCGGCGGCCCAGCGGCCGAAGGCCTCGTAGTCGTCGGCGTGCTCGGGAGCGCGGTAGAAGTTGGTGTTGGGGACCTTGACGGCGCTGGGCACGAGCGGTTCGAAGTCCTGCCGGGCCGCCGGGATACCGGTGATCGAGAGCGCGCCCTGGGAGGTGCCGTGATAGGCCAACGACCTGCTGATGACCTTGTGCTTGGTCGGCTTGCCGGTCTTCTTGAAGTACTGCTTGGCCAGCTTCCACGCGCTCTCGACGGACTCGCCGCCGCCCCCGGTGAAGAACACCCGGTTGAGATCCCCGGGGGCCTGGGTGGCGAGGCGTTCGGCGAGCTCCACGGCGCTGGGGTGGGCGTGGGACCACAACGGGAAATAGGCGAGCTGCCGGGTCTGGCGGGCTGCCGCCTCGGCCAGCTCCTCGCGGCCGTGCCCGACCTGCACCGCGAAGAGCCCGGCGAGACCGTCGAAGTAGCGCTTGCCGTGCTCGTCGTAAATGTAGACGCCCTCACCGCTCGTGATCACGGGCATCGGGGTATCGGCGTAGGTGGCGTGGTGCGCGAAGTGCAGCCAAAGGTGGTCGCGAGCTCGGTCACCGAGCGAGCGCTGACCGGCGGTCGCGGTCTGGGCAGCGGGGGTCTCCGTTGCGGTCATGATCAACCTCATGTTCTCATTGATTGCGGATTTCATTGTATCTAAGCATATTTACAATGAAAAGCGTTGCATTATGGCGATACAAGGTGGAGATATAGTGGCTAATCAGCGGCACACCTTCGCCCCCACCGGTACGCGTTTACTGCAGCACGTCCTCCAGTGGGCTGCTGGTCAGCCCGTGCACCTCGGCGACCGGGGCGTTGAGCAGCGTGCCGTCGTGCGTGTTGAGCCCGAGCGACAGCGCCTCGTCGTCCCGGCACGCCTGCTGCCACCCGTGATCGGCGATACGCAGCGCGTACGGCAGCGTCACGTTCGTCAGCGCCTGCGTGGACGTGTTCGGCACCGCGCCCGGCATGTTCGCGACGCAGTAGAACACCGAGTCGTGCACCCGATAGGTCGGGTCGTCGTGCGTGGTGGGGTGCGAGTCGGCGAAGCACCCGCCCTGGTCGATGGCGATGTCCACCAGCACGCTGCCCGGCTTCATCTGCGCAACGAGCTGGTTGGACACCAGCTTCGGCGCCTTCGCGCCCGGGATGAGCACGGCCCCGATCACCAGGTCGGCCGCCTTCACGGCTTGCTCCACGGTGTAGCGGTTCGACGTCACCGTGCGGAGCTGACCCCGGTAGTCACGGTCGATGTCGCGGAGCTTGTCGACGTTGGTGTCCAGCAGCTCGACGTCGCAGCCCATGCCGAGGGCGACGCTGGCCGCGTTGAGCCCGGCCACACCACCGCCGATGACCACGACACGTGCCGGGTGCACGCCCGGGACCCCGCCGGGCAGGACACCGCGACCACCGCTCGGGCGCATCAGCGAGTAGGCCCCGACCTGGGGTGCGATCCGACCGGCGACCTCGCTCATCGGCGCCAGCAGCGGCAGGCCGCCGGACGGGGTCTGGACGGTCTCGTAGGCGATTGCGGTCACCCCGGAGTCCATCAGGGCGCTGGTCAGCCGCGACGACGCCGCCAGGTGCAGGTAGGTGAACACCACCTGGTCCCGCCGCAGCCGCGGGTACTCCTCCTCGATGGGCTCCTTGACCTTGAGGACCAGCTGACCCTCAGCCCACACCTCGTCGGCGGTTGCCAGGATCTTGGCGCCCGCCGCGAGGTAGTCCTCGTCCGGGATGGACGAGCCCGCGCCTGCTCCTGCCTCGACGAAGACGTCGTGGCCTCGGCCGGCGAACTCGTGCACACCTGCTGGTGTCAGGGCCACGCGGTACTCGTTGTTCTTGATCTCGCGCGGTACGGCGATCTTCACGACGGGTCCTTTCTGAGGGGTGTTGGCAGGGAGGAACTGTTGAGGCAGGGGCGTGTTGCATCGCCGGTGAGCAACCGGGATGATCGGGTTGTGTTACGGAATCCGTCTTCCCGTCAGTCCGATACATCGGAATCCGCACCGGTTGCTGCGAGCAGTGTGGATGAGATCTCCAAGCTCATCATCGAACAGCTGCAGCAGGACGGGCGGCGTTCGTACGCGGCGATCGGGAAGGCCGTGGGGTTGTCGGAAGCGGCGGTGCGCCAGCGGGTGCAGCGCTTGCTGGATTCCGGCATGGTGCAGATCGTGGCCGTCACCGACCCGTTGCAGCTCGGGTTCCTCCGCCAGGCCATGATCGGGGTGATCGTGTCGGGTGACGCCCAGCGGGTCGCCGACCGCCTGGCCGAGATCCCCGAGATCGAGTATGTGGTACTCACGGCCGGGTCCTTCGACATACTCGTCGAGGTGGTGTGCCGGGACGACGACCAGCTGCTGGACGTGATCAATCAGCGGATCCGCGAGCTCGACGCGGTCACGCGGACCGAGACGTTCGTCTACCTCAAGCTGCGCAAGCAGACCTACGCGTGGGGAACCCGGTGACCGCGCTCGCTCAGGACAGGCTGGTCATGACGTGCTTGACCCGTGTGTAGTCCTCGAGCCCGTACAGGGACAGGTCCTTGCCGTAGCCGGACTCTTTGAACCCGCCGTGCGGCATCTCGGCGACCAGCGGGATGTGGGTGTTGATCCAGACGGTGCCGAACTCGAGTTCGGCACTCGCGCGCATGGCGCGGGCGTGGTCGCGGGTCCATACCGATGAGGCCAGTCCGTAGCGGACGTCGTTGGCCTTGTCGAAGGCTTCCTGCTCGTCGGTGAAGGACTGCACCGTGAGCACGGGACCGAACAGCTCGTTCTGCACGATCTCGTCATCCTGGCGCAGGCCGGATACCACTGTGGGGGCGTAGAAGTACCCCTCGTCGCCTATTCGCTCGCCGCCGTTGTGGATGGTGGCGTGGTCGGGCAGGCGGTTGACGAATTCAGAGACCTTGTCCAGTTGTGCGGCACTGTTGAGCGGGCCGTAGAAGGCGTCTGTATCGCTAGGCGGCCCGGTCCGAGTGGAGCGGGCTTGCCCGGTCAGCGCCGCGACGAACTCGTCGTGAACCGATTCGTGTACGAGCACTCGGGTGGCGGCGGTGCAGTCCTGCCCGGCGTTGAAGAACCCGGCGGTGGCGATCCCTTCCGCAGCGATGCCGAGGTCGGCGTCGTCGAAGACCAGCGCTGGCGCCTTACCGCCGAGTTCGAGGTGGACGCGCTTGACGTCCTGGGCAGCCGTCGCGGCGACTTCCGTCCCGGCGCGGACCGAGCCGGTGATGGAGGCCATGGCCGGGGTCGGGTGCTCGACGAGGTGCCGGCCGGTGTCGCGGTCACCGGTGAGCACGTTGAAAACGCCGGGCGGTAGGAACTCGGCGGCGATCTCAGCCAGCAGCACAGTGCTCGCCGGCGTGGTTTCCGACGGCTTGAGCACCACCGTGTTGCCTGCGGCCAAGGCCGGCGCGATCTTCCAGATCGCCATCAGCAGCGGGTAGTTCCAGGGGGTGACCTGCGCGCAGACGCCGACGGGCTCGCGGCGCACGAACGAGGTGTGACCGTCCATGTACTCGCCCGCGGAGCGACCTTCCAGGGTCCGGCACGCTCCGGAGAAGAACCGCAGGTGATCGAGCACCATGGTCATTTCCTCGGCGTGTGTGAGCCCGATCGGCTTGCCGGTGTTGCGGCTTTCCACGGCGACGATCTCGTCGGCTCGCTGCTCGATGGCGTCGGCGATGCGCTGCAGTGCGTTCTGCCGTTGCGCCGGGGTGGTTCGGCGCCAGTCGCGGAACGCCTTGGCCGCCACGGCCGTAGCACGATCCACGTCGGCGGGCCCGGACAGGGCCTGCTCGGCATACACCCGGCCGGTCGCCGGGTCGACTACCTCCAGGGTGCGCCCGTCGCTGGCCGGGACCCTCGTGCCGTCGATGACGTTGTCAAACACCTGCTCGGTCGACACGCCCACACCTCTTTCATCACGACCACTGAATACGTTGCCGTCATCGTGCACGACAACGCTATCGATGGCAAGACAGCCATAATGCGAATCTTTCCGTTGTGCATGCCTTGACGGACCACAGTGTCGGTGTCTTCAATGAAGCGCCATACGTGAGCCCCGCCACGTCCGGGGTTCCCTTCGAGTGGTTCCAGCCTGTGTGAGAAAGACGAGGTAAGCCCCGTGCAGACCAACAAGGATGACCCACCCGGTCAGGTCGAGGCCGCACCGTCGGACAAAGGCCTCGCACGCGGCACGATCGGGACGATTTCCGGCGCGATACTCGGCGTCTCCTGTGTCGCGCCCGGCTATGTGCTCACTGCCAGTATCGGGCTGATCGTCGCGTCGGTCGGCCTGAAGATGCCCGCCATCTTCCTCGCCGGGTTCATCCCGATGTTCCTGATCGCCTACGCCTACCGGGAACTCAACAGCGTTGCGCCGGACTGCGGAGCCTCGTTCACGTGGTCGACCAAGGCCTTCGGCCCCTACGTCGGGTGGATGTGCGGCTGGGGCATGGTCATCGCGACCATCATCGTCCTGTCCAACCTCGCCGCCGTGGCGGTGGAGTTCTCGTACCTGTTCTTGGCGCGGCTGCTCGGCAACCCAGCCCTCGCCGCGCTACCGGACAACAAGATCATCAACATCGTCACGACACTGGCGTTCATCGCGATCGCGACCGCCGTCGCCTATCGCGGCATCACCATGACCGAGCGCGTCCAAACCGTGCTCGTCGGCTTTCAGATGCTGGTGCTGGGGGTCTTCGTCGTCCTCGCGTTCACCCACGTGGCCAGCGGCAACGCACCCGTCGACCTGACGTTCAGCCTCGGCTGGTTCAACCCGTTCACCGGCTTGTCCGCCGCCGCGTTCGTCGCCGGGGTCACCGGCTCTATCTTCGCATTCTGGGGCTGGGACACCTGCTTGACCCTGGGCGAGGAGTGCAAGAACCCCGCCAAGACCCCCGGACGAGCTGGCCTGCTGAGCATCGCCACAATCCTGGCCACCTACCTCCTCGTCGCCCTCGCCGCGATGATGTACGCCGGCATCGGGCAGACCGGGCTCGGGCTCGGTAACCCGGACACCGCCGACAACGTCTTCGGCGCGCTGGCCGGACCGATCATGGGCCGCTGGGCTGGACTGCTGCTGTTCCTGGCCGTGCTTGCCTCCAGCGCGGCCAGCCTGCAGACCACGTTCCTGCCTGCGGCCAGGACGATGCTCGCGATGGGAAGCTACGGCGCCTTCCCCCGCCGGTTCGCCAGCGTGCACCCGCGCCACCAGGTGCCCTCATACAACGCCGTCGCCGCCGGCGTCGCGACCTCGCTCTTCTACGTCTTCACCACGATCTTCAGCGAGCAGACGCTGTACGACACAATCGCCGCGCTGGGCATCATGATCTGCTGGTACTACGGCATCACCGCCTTCGCCTGCGCCTGGTACTTCCGGCACGAGGCCCTGGCCAGCGTGCGCAGCTTCGTGTTCCGGATCACCTTTCCGGTGGTCGGCGGCACCATGCTGCTCGCCGTGTTCGCGATCTCGGTGCGCGAGAGCATGAGCCCCGACTACGGCAGCGGCGCGGCCATCGCCGAGATCGGGTTGGTGTTCTACCTCGCCTTCGGAATCCTCGTCCTCGGCGTGGTGCTCATGCTCGTGATGCGCATACTCCGTCCCGAATTCTTCCGCGGCCACACGCTCCGTACCGCCACGTCGCGCTCAGAATCATGTGCCAGCGACACCACGACGCCCGTGCAGGACCGCGTCGGCTCGCCATGAGCCCACCCAGGCAGAGCGACATCCAGGTCGTCGAGGTGATCCCGGAGCCGCAGCGTCGCATCGCGATCGAAGAACAGGCAAAACGGTCCCGTTGCCCTGGGCTCAGGGGCAACGGACACTCCTTCTTCAACTCCGCGATTTTCGGGGCGGGGATGGAATGACCACGACCAAGTCCGGGAGGACGGTTCTGGGAATCGCAGTCGCGATGCATCATGGACCAGTGCGACGGAAACCAGCCCCAGTACCGGCCGTGGCCGTGGTCATCTTCTCGTTGCTTGCCGTCGTGCTCGGCGGTTGCCAGCAGCGGTTCGACGGCCCCAAGCTCAGCCTAACGACCGGGAGTTCATCAGCGGTCTATCACCAGCTCGGTGAGGTGCTGGCCCCCGCGTGGGCCTCCGAGCTCGGCATGACGCCGCCCGCGCTCATGACCAGCGCAGGGTCGGGCCAGAACGTGAACCGCCTGCTTACCGGCCAGGCCGACCTCGGGTTTTCCGCCGCGGATGCCGCCGCGAGCCGGATGGTCCGCCCCGGCGGCGAGCGCCTCTGCGCTCTCGCCCGTATGCACGACGACTACCTGCAGGTCGTGGTGCCGAGGGAGGCACCCTTGCACAGGCTTGCCGACCTTCGGGGGCTGCGAGTGTCCGTCGGCCCGACCCACTCCGGAGTCCAGTTCGTCGCCGACCGCGTACTCGCGAAGGCGGGGCTGTCAGCCACCGACCTTCGCCGCGAGGAACTGCCCCTAGATGAGTCCGCAGAGGCGCTGTACCGCGGTGACATCGACGCGTTCTTCTGGTCCGGCGGAGTCCGGACAGAGGACATCAGCAAGCTCGCCGAGCGGATGTCGATCCGACTGGTCGACCTCTCGGACATCCTCCCTGCCATGCGGGCCGAGTACGAGGAATACGGCACGGCGACCATCCCCGCGTCAGCGTATAACTTGCCCGCGCCTGTCACGACCCTGCTGGTGCCCAATTTCCTGCTGGTGACCGACCGGATGCCCCGCGAAGTGGCGGAAGCACTCACCCGCGGCGTCTTCGAAGCCCAGCCTGCGCTGGCCGCCGCGAACGGCGCGGCTCGGTCGATCGGCGTTCGCTCGGGCATCGAAACGATGCCGATTCCCCTCCACCCCGGTGCACTGGACTACTACCGCTCCGTCTCGATTTGACGAGCCGCTCTGATTGCGGTTGCGTCGGTGGTCATCGCGATTGATCCCCGGGGACCCTGAGCGTCATCCGGCTCGCGGAAGCTCGATCAGCACCCGCAGTCCGCCGTCGTCCGGAAGTTCCAGGCGAAGCGTCCCACTGGAACGCTCGACGATGCGCTGGACGATTGCGAGCCCGAGACCCGATCCGGACACGTTCTGGTGGCTGGGGCTTCGCCAGAACCGGTCGGCGGCCCTGGCCACCTCGGCGGGTTCCAGACCCGGCCCGTGGTCGCGAACCGAGATGACGACAGTATTCCACTGCTGGCGCGCGGCCACCTCCACTACGTTCTGGCCGACTCCTGGGGATTCGGCGCTGAACTTCAACGCGTTGTCGATCAACGCGTCCAGAACCCCGTCCACGGCACGCGAAACGGCGGACACCAACAGCTCCCCCGACGGGGCGTCCAGGCTCAACTGGACATCCCGTGCGGCAGCCGCTGCCCTCCAGGTGTCCACCCGTTCACGGACGATCGCGCCTGCATCGGTCACGACAGGCTCCGAGGATGCTGACTCGGCGCGCGCGATGGCCAACAACTCCTCCAGAATCTGGTTCAGGCGCTGGGTTTCGGCGACCGCCGCCGTGTAGTCGTCCGCAGCAGCCGGTTCGATACCGTGCTCCAAATTGGACAGACGAATTTGGAGTGCGGTCAGCGGGTTGCGCAATTGGTGCGAGGCATCGGCGATAAATGCTCGTTGTGCCGCGAGAACATCGCTGACACTGGCGGCCATGTAATCGAAGGAGCGCACCAGCTTGCGCAACTCGGCTGGCCCGGTGTCCGCCGCGACTGGGGTGAACGGTGCCCCGCCGGACACCGTCGCCGCCACCCGACCGGTCGCCTCGTCCAGCCGCCGGATCGGACGCAAAATCCAGCGCGACACCGGCAGGGCGAGCAGAATCGCCAGTCCCAAAGCAAGAACGCCACCGGCCAGGATCACCGACCACCAGACGAGCACGCGTTGCCGGAACTGGATGGTCGGCGAGATCGTCACCACCGCACCACGTACCTCGCCGTCGGCCAACACTGGTACCGCCAGCACCAGAGGTTTGTCCTCCCAGGGCGAAAGCCACCCGACCGACTCGGGACGCCGGCCAGCCAGTGCGGTGTTGATCTTCGACCGCACATCCGCGTCGCCGAGCTGTGATTCGGTGGCGGTCCAGGCGCCGAGCCTGCCGTCCTGATCCACCACCGCTGCGCCGATGCCGTGCACTTTCTGGTATCGCCCCAACACCTGGTTCAATCCATCCAGCTGGCTTTCCAGCAGGGGACGCTGGGCCAGCGAGGCCAACCGCTCGGTCACCGTCAGCCGGTCCAGGAACAGCCGCTGGTGCTCACTGCTGGCCACGCTGAATGTCAGCGGGATACCCAGGCCGAGCACCACGAGCACGACCAGGAACAGGACGATGGCCAGCAACCGGGATCGCACCGCGCAAGCCTCCGTCAGTCGTCGTCTCTGGACAGTCTTGTCTCGGGAGGGTATGGGCTCAGATGATCAGCAACCACCCACGCAGGCTCTGAATCCCACCTCAGGTGCCGGTGGCCAGGCGGTAGCCCACGCCACGCACCGTCTCGATCAAGCCAGGGCGATCGATTTTGGTGCGCAGGGTGGCGACGTGGACGTCCAGCGTCCGGTTGGCTCCTGACCAGGTTTCACCCCACACTTCGGCGATCAGCGTCTCCCGCGTGCACACATCGCCACCGGCCGCCGCGATCGCCGACAACAACTGGAACTCCTTGCGGGACAACGAGATCGGCGTTCCGGACACGGACAATTCGAAGCGGGCGAGGTTGATCTCGACGTCCCCCACCCGGATTGTTTCGGGCCGAGCCGGCGACTCCGGTCGCCGCCGCAGAACAGCATGGATCCGGGCCACGAGTTCCCCCACGTCGTAGGGCTTGGCCAGGTAGTCGTCCGCACCGGTCCGCAGTCCCAAGATGCGATCGTCGACCATGCCTCGCGCCGAAACCACGATGATTACCGCATCGCTTCGCTGCCGCATGGTCCGGCACAGGTCGAAACCGTCGACGTCGGGCAGTCCCAGGTCGAGGAGAACGACCTCGGAACCGGGCAGCCTCGCCAGGGCTTCCCGTCCAGTGGCCGCCCGGTCGAGGTTCATGCCGTGCCTGCCCAAGGCGGGTTTCAAGGCTGCGGCAACGCGGTCGTCGTCTTCCACCAGCAGCACGCGCACCTTCAACCTCCGCCCCACCCGTGTCTGAGAATCTTTCACGTCTCCCAGCTTGTCCGCGAGAGAAATCTACATGTTCGTCCTCCGCGGGCAGGTTCTACCTTAAGCCTTCATCAAGTCTTCTGGACTGTCCTCACAGGGCCCGCTTAGGTTCCCTGCAACATCGTACGGATGGCTGCTTCCTCAAGATGTGCTTAACGCCCAGTGACGGTGTTCGGGCATGGGTGTTGGCAGTCGTGACAACCCTCGCCTCGGCCGGGGCCGCCACAGCTGACCTGTTCCGCCGCTCGAACACAGCTCGGCTCCGGTCCGGAGGCCGTCGGGTGTGTCCGTGACGATGTTGCCGCAACCTTTAATTGTCGAAGGGTGATTATGTCTGCCGAAACCATCGGCTTCGCGCTCCTGCTGTTGGGCGTGCTGCTGCTCGTGGCCAAGCTCATCCGAGTGAGGTGGCGATTGGCGCAAAGACTGTTCCTGCCGGGCTCGATCATCGGCGGCGGGATCGCCCTACTGCTCGGTCCCGATGTGTTGGGCAACATCGCCTCGGCCCTGGGCACCGACCGGTTCGCCGAGGGAGGGATTTTCGGAACGGAGATCCAACAAGTCTGGTCCGAACTGCCCGGCCTGCTCATCTCGGTAGTCTTCGCGGGCCTGTTCCTCGGACAGAAGATGCCCCGGGCACGCGACGCCGGGCGACTCGCGGGCCCCCAGGTCGCGTTCGGAGTAGTGCTCAGCAGCGGCCAGTACGTCGTGGGGCTGCTGCTGGCTCTGCTGCTGTTGTCTCCGGTGTTCGGGCTACCCCCCTTGTCGGGCGCGCTTATCGAGATCGGTTTCGAGGGCGGGCACGGCACCGCCGCCGGCCTGGGCAACACGTTCGCCGAGGCCGGGTTCTCCGAAGGTCAGGACCTCGCGCTCGGCATGGCCACCATCGGTCTGCTATCGGGCATCGTCCTCGGTATCGTGCTGATCAACTGGGGAGCCCGCAGCGGCCACACTGCGGAACTGCGCGCGGATGCCGCACCATCGGCGACCGAGCGGATGGGCCTGGTGGAAAAGAAGAACCGCCGGGCCGCCGCCACCCTAACCGTGCACCCCTCCTCCATCGAACCGCTCGCGTTGCACTTCGGTTTCCTGGGGGTGGCCATCATCATCGGCCAAGTCCTGCTGTGGGGACTGCAGGCGCTGGAGAACATGCTGTGGGTCGAGACCATCGAGATCTTCGGCTACGTTCCCCTCTTTCCGCTGGCGATGCTCGGAGGCATCCTGCTCCAAGTCGTCATCGACCGTTTCGATCGGGAGCAGATCGTCGACAGGTTGATGATCGCCCGGATCCAGGGATTCGCTCTGGACACGTTGATCCTCGCGGCGCTGGGCACGCTGTCCTTGGAGGTCATCGCCGAGAACATCGTCCCGTTCCTGCTGCTGGCAGGGTGCGGACTGGCCTGGAGCGTCGGCGCTTTCCTGCTGCTGGCGCCGCGGATGCTGCCAGACTACTGGTTCGAGCGGGGCATCGCCGACGTCGGCCAGTCGATGGGTGTGACGGCCACCGGCTTGATCCTCATGCGCATCGTCGATCCGGAACTGCGTACCCCGGCCTATCCGGCTTTCGGGTACAAGCAGCTGCTCATCGAACCGTTCTTCGGCGGCGGACTCATCACCGCCTCGGCGATCCCCCTGATCGCACAGTTCGGCCCGATCCCGCTACTGATCGCCATGACAGCATTGTTGGTGACCGCGTTGTTGGCGGGACTGCTGTACTTCGGTCGCCGCCCGGCGCCGTCAGCGCCGGAAGCAGCGCGCACTCAGCAGACGTAGCGTTCCCCCTGCCCCTGCCCCTGCCGTGACGCCGCATTTGCGAGCTCCGAGCGACACCTCTTGCGATCGCGTCGTGACCAGGACTTGCCCGTCCCGTTGGCGCTCACGCGCTTCAGGCTTCTCGCTCCCGTTCAAATGACGTCAGCGGGATCGTTGCGTATTCGACTGTGGCCAATTCTGGGGACTGAGTAGTAGCGGTCCAGGATGCTCCTACCTGGAGCTAGCCGTGGCCGCTGGCTCGCTGGTGGTGTCCGCTGTCGGTGGGTTCGGCCTGGTGCTGGGTGGCCCAGGAGGCGAGGATGCGCAGCCTGTCGTGGGTGGGGGTGCCGGGCTCGGCGGTCCAGGTGACGAGGTGCTGGTCGGGGTCGCTGGTGCAGGTCAGCGTGTCCCAGTCGAGGGTGAGCTCGCCGACGACGGGGTGGTGCAGGGTTTTGGTGCCGATGCGCTGGTTGGCGACGTGGTGCTCGGCCCACCACTGGCGGAAGTCCGTGTCGCGCACTGACAGTTCGCCGACCAGCTCGGTCAGACGCTGGTCGGCGGGGTAGCGAGCGGCTTCTCGGCGCAACAGGGCCACGCTGGTGCGGGCCACGGATTCCCAATCGGCGTAGAGGGTGCGCATGTGCTGCTCCGGTGAGCAGGGCGGCCGCCAGGGGGTTCCAGGCCAGCACATCCATGCGCCGCCCCAGCACGAACGCGGGGGTGAATCGCAGGTCATCGAGCACGCGCTGCAGGGACGACCGCACTGCTTGGCGCGCGCGTCGACGCAGCCGCGTGGCGTCCTTGCCCGCGAGTTCGGAAAGATACTCGCGCTGGGCGTCGTCGAGGTGCAGCACCCGGGCCAGCGCATCGAGCACCGGTGCGGAGGCGGGCATGCGGCCCTGCTCCAGTCGCGTGTAGTAGTCGGTGCTGATCGCGGCCAGCTGAGCGACCTCCTCGCGGCGCAGCCCCGGCACGCGCCGCTGGCTGCCGGTATCGGGCAGTCCCTCGTGGTGCGGGCTCAGCTCGGCACGTCGCGCCTTGAGGAACTCCCCGAGCTCAGCGCGGTGAGCTCTGCTACTGCTCATGACACCCATCCTCGTCTCGTGCGATCGGCGCCGCACCCCGCCCGTGCGATTCCGGATGGGGTGCGGCGGATCGGTTCAGAGGTGCTTGCGGTA
Source organism: Parasphingorhabdus pacifica (assembly GCF_054779195.1). Classification (NCBI taxonomy): domain Bacteria; kingdom Pseudomonadati; phylum Pseudomonadota; class Alphaproteobacteria; order Sphingomonadales; family Sphingorhabdaceae; genus Parasphingorhabdus; species Parasphingorhabdus pacifica. The sequence continues at coordinate 111,743 of NZ_BAAGYS010000008.1, read as the reverse complement.
AAACGGGATCAAGTGCTCCAGCGCCTTGCCCGTGGCCTCGGGCCGGTCGTAGAGGTCGTAGTGCGACGCGCCGTCGACGACTACGAGCTCCTTGTCCTTCGAGGCCGCGCGCCCGTAGATCTCGAAGCCGGCCCGATAGGCGCCGAAGCCGCCCGGCCGATCACCGACCACGACGCACATCGGCTGGGTGAGCAGCACCTCGGCCCGGTCGAAGGCATCCCAACCGGCCAACGCCGCCTGCCGGGAGAACAGGAAGCTGGTCGCACCGTTGTCCGCACGGCCGCGATCGGTCTTGTAGTACTCGGTGGCCTCGCGCACGTCGATGTCCGTGACTCCCGCCTCCTCGGCGGCCTGCGGCGACGGCGGCAGCAGGTCGTTGACCACCGCTTCCTGCCCGCGCGCCTCGGCGGTGCGCTGCGCGGCAATGGCCTCCAGCGCACCCAGCGGGTCGTAGTTCACGAACCCCTCGCGCATCATCCGGCCGACGTTGGCCGCAGTGACGGCGCCCAGCGCCTTGATCCGCCGCTCGGTCATCGCCGCGTTGATCGCGTAGCCACCTCCACCGCAGATGCCCAGTACCCCGATGCGGTTCTCGTCGACGTAGGGCTGGGTGACCAGGTAGTCGATCACGTAGCTGAAGTCCTGCACCCGGAAGGCCGGGTCCTCGGTGAACCGCGGCTGGCCACCGCTTTCACCCTGGAAGCTCGCATCGAAGGCGATCGCGACGAACCCCTGCCGGGCCAGCTCCGCGGCGTAGACGTTGCCGGCAGTCTGCTCCTTGCAGCTGCCAGTGGGATGGGCGCTGATCACCGTGGCGTAGATCCGGTCGCGATCGAAGTCCGGCGGGAAGTAGATGTCCGCCGCGAGATCCCAGGCCAACGCCGTGATATTCACGCGTTCGACGTTGTCGGAAGACATGGTCTGCACTCCTCGTGTTTGCCGCGGGCCCGACGTCAGGGCCGTTGACCAGCGGATTCGATGCCGTACACCCCTCACTGTGGAGCGGCGCGGCCCCGTGTGGCAGGGATAGTTCCTTCCCAGGAAGCACCGTGCCCCGGGCGGAACGCGCGCCGAACCGTCCAAGCTCAGAACCCATTCTCGGCGGAGGCGAGGACGAGGAATCCTTCACTGTGCGCTGTGTTCACCGGCTGCGTAGCGCTGCCAGGTGGCCCCGGATTGGGCGGCCAGGGTCTCGGTGGTGTTGGGGTGGTAGCCGAGCATTCCGGCGACTACGGGTGCCGGGGCCTGGAGCAGGCGCTGGCGGATGGCCGCGGTGCGGCCGTCGAGGTTCGGCAGCCGCACGCGGCCTTGAAGATGGTCACGTCCCGAACCGCCGGCAGCCAGCCCTTGCGCCCCAGTTCCCGTTTGCGGGCAATCTCCGCGTCGGCGTAGTCGAACAGGGCCTGCAACTCCTCGCGGGTGAAAGCCCGCTTGTCCGGTTCGGCTCCGACATCGGCGACGTGCGCCGCACCGTTGACCTCGTTGATCACCTGCCCCGGGTGCGTGCCGAACCGCTGCTCGCACTGCTCGGCCCACCCGTAGCCCTCCAGCATGGCTTGCCAGACCTGTTCCTCGGGTGCAGCAACGGCACCCATCGGCCAGATACAGCCGCGCCGCTCCCGGTGGGCGCTCGTCCTTGCTCACCCACACTGCCTTCCACTGGTCGCATTCGGTGCGAGTACGTCGCATTCAATGCGATTGGTGATCAGCGGCCCTGCTCAACGACTACGCACCGCGAGCCGGCACACCGCCACCCCTGTGGGTGCGCTACGGTCGGCCGCACATCGCGGCGACAACGCCCCAGCTCGGCGGACTTCGCTGCCGCGTTTCGGCCCGAAATCACGGCGTGGCCAGTTCTCATCAGGTGCGATACCACCTGCTTGAAAGTCCGAATGAAAGAGGTAGTCGTGAAAGTTCGCACGACTCTGATCGCGACAGCCTGTTGCATGACGCTCGTGACAGGGCCGGCGTTCGCGGGACCGGCGCCGGGGCTGACACCGCCGGCGAAGGCGCCGGTCGCGGTCGGCAACGACGGTGCGGTGTCCACCGTGAACCCCTACGCCTCGCAGGCCGGAATCGATGTGCTGAACCAGGGCGGCAACGCGGTGGACGCTGCGGTGGCTGCCGCGGCGGCTCTGGGTGTGGTGGAACCGTACTCGGCGGGCGTCGGCGGCGGTGGCTACTTCACCTACTACGACGCCCGCACGCGCCAGGTGCACACCATCGACGGCCGCGAAACAGCGCCCGCAGCCATGCGATCGGACTCCTTCGTCGACCCCGCGACCGGCGAACCGACCCCCAGAGACCAGGCGATCAACTCCGGGCTTTCCGTCGGCGTGCCCGGCACTCCGGCGACGTGGCAGCGGGCGCTTTCGAAGTGGGGCACCCGCTCACTCGGGGCGGCTCTGCGCCCGGCGACGCGGATCGCGGACAAGGGTTTCGTGGTCAACGAGGAGTTCCGGGCCCAGACCGAGATGAACGAGGAGCGGTTTCGAGACATCACCCCGACCGCGCGACTGTTCCTGCCCGGCGGGCAGCTGCCGGAGGTCGGCTCGCGGTTCCGCAACCCCGACCTCGCCGACACTTACCGGCTGTTGTCGCGGGAAGGCGTGGGCGCGCTGTACCGCGGCGAACTGGGTCGCGACATCGTGCAGACAGTGCAACACCCGCCGACAGCACCAGACGCCGACCGCGTGTTCAGACCGGGGTTGATGCAGACCAACGATTTGGCGCAGTACCGGGCGCTCGACCAGGAGCCCACGCGCTCCCACTACCGCGGATTGGACGTCTACGGCATGGCACCATCCTCGTCTGGCGGCACCACCGTCGGCGAGGCACTGAACGTCCTGAACAACTTCCAGCTCTCAAGTGCCGACCGGGTGCAGGCACTACACCACTACCTGGAGGCCAGCCGCATCGCATACGCCGATCGCAACCGGTGGGCGGGTGACCCGGCGTTCTCCTCCGTGCCGACTTCCGGCCTGCTGTCGGAGGAATTCGCAAAAGAGCGCGCCTGCCTGATCAGCCCGACGTCCACGTTGCGGAGCCCGGTCGCGCCCGGCGACCCCAACAACTCGGGTAGTGGATGCAGTACCCGAGCTCAGGAAAGCGGGAACTCCCACGAAGGCCGTTCCACCACGCACCTGGTCACCGCCGACCGGTGGGGCAACGTGGTCTCCTACACGCTGACCATCGAACAGACCGGCGGCTCGGCGCTTACCGTGCCGGACCGGGGTTTCCTGCTCAACAACGAGCTGACCGACTTCAACTTCGAGCCGACCACGCCGGGCGTGCCGGACCCGAACTTGCCAGAAGGCGGCAAGCGCCCCCGCAGCAGCATGTCGCCGACGATCCTGCTGCGCGACGGCAAGCCGGTCCTCGCCGTTGGTACGCCCGGCGGCGCGACGATCATCACCACTGTGTTGCAAACCCTGATGAACCGGCTTGATCTGGGCATGAGCCTGCCGGACGCCATTGCCGCGCCCCGCGCCTCACAACGCGACAGGGAGAAGAGCGAGGCAGAACCGGCGTTCATGGACTCGCCGGAGCGGTCGGAGCTGGAAAAGCTCGGTCAGCGCTTCGAGTTCGCATCGACGACCTTCACCCCCACACCCGAAATCGGCGCGGCCACCGGCCTGGAGTTCCTGCCGGGCGGTGCGATCCAAGCCGCGGCGGAGCCGAGACGGCGCGGCGGCGGCTCCGCGATGGTGGTGACACCCGCGAGGTGACAGCCCGCCGGTTCCTCCTGCCCCGGCCGCTGAGAACGCGCGACCCGCGTCCTCAGCGGCCGGGCAAATCGGCGACGACCTAGGGTCTGTCCGATCACACCGACGATCTTGCAGGACCCCCACACCCCACACACAAGATCAACCAGCCACCACCTGGTACAAGCCGTGGCCGGTCCGGCGGAAGCCCGTCGGCGCGACGCCCACCGAACCTAGTTGGGCCGCCTCCGCGCAATTGCGGCCCCTCTCTTGGCCAAGGTGGAGAGTCAAGGAATCGTGACCGACCGGTGCGGCTGGGTCGCCGCCTCAGTCGGGTCTCCATCGATCGATCGCATTCCGCTTACCGACCGGCTCGACACCGACCATCTGTGGGTCTGTGGGTGCCAGCGTTCGGCAACTGCACCCTGGAACCAGTGCCAGAAGGTGTTCTCCGCCGTCCTCACGGCGAGAGCCACACCGAACAACGCAGGTAGTACTGGACGTTCGTGATTTCCGGCGCCCTGCCCTGACAACGCATCGCTCCTCAGGAAGCTGGACGTATCCTCTCAGCCGACGCCATACGGACATCTTGCTGGATCTCGCCGAGAACCAGGCGGTGAGAACTCCCGCGGAGCTCGCCGTGAAGTTGTTCTCAGACCGCACTCGCGTGATCACAGTGCGGGTGGAGGCGTCCCGACTGCGCAAGCAGTTCGGCGATCTACTTGACCACCGCCCTACCCTACCCATTTTTACCAAACAATCGACGTCACCCTCCTGCGATGAATCGTCGGACTGTTTGCCAACACCGGTGCGCGCCTGTCCGAGGTAGCCGGATTGACTCTCGACGACATCGATCTCAAGACCGAATCAGTCATCTACCACGGGAAACACCCTCTGTGGCAGAGCCGAGCCATAATGATGTTGCGCAATACAACGACACGTTGCTGTGGGAGCGTCCAGTGGAGGCGCATCCGCTTGCTGTCAAGAGGAAGGGGAGGTCGACCACAGAGCTACCGCCAGGTAGCAAAATGCAGCGTACAGAGCGTGGCGAACCAGCTGCCACAAGCAGACGGACCCACCCGAGACGCCTCGACGAAACCCTTGACGGCCATCCACCAGTCAGCGATCCTTGTTGCCTATTACGATACGCGTTCTGCTATACGCAACACTGCAACAGGAGGCCGTCGCGTGAGAACCATCGCGGTCATCGGTACCTCGCTCGCCGGCTTCCCGGCAGCACAACAGCTACGCCACCAAGGCTTCCAGGGCCACCTCGTACTCACGTACGGCGAACACGACGGTTAACCAGAAGCGTTCTCAGGAGTCCGCCGCCACCTCACCAGACCCCACCTCGTCCTGAAAACTGGACCTCGCTGCGACGATATCCCGCTGCCACGGCAGAGCGGGATATCGTCGCAGCATTCTTTATTTCGCACCTTTCGGTAACTTTTTTGAATCGGCCTAGATTCTTGACACCGCACCCGATACACGGCATTGTTTACACGCACTCGGCATATCGCCCACTTTTCAAGAATTGACAGGGCTTCTGATCGCCACGCAACGTCGAGATGTGCCGAAATATCCGGTTTGCTCCGAATCCGTCCGCACGGTCGGACCCCCAAACCCCTGTTCTCTTTAACGAAACGTGAGGAGGCGACGTCCACCGGACGTCAAACGGTATGGCTCCGCACAATCCCACCCCTCTCCCTGATACCTGCCCCGAAGCCGACAGACCGGCTCGGATCGACCGCACCGTCTTCGGAATCTCAGCCGCCCTCGCCCTGGCTTTCGTCATCTGGGGCTGGTGGCGCACCGACTCGCTCAGCACACTGTCCTCAAGGATGCTCGACTGGTTGATCACGAACGGGGGCTGGGCGTTCGTTCTCGTCGCCAGCGGCTTGGTGGTTTTCGCAGTGTGGCTGGCCGCTAGCCGCTACGGGCGGATCCCGCTTGGCACGGACGGCGAGCCCGCCGAGTTCAATACGGTGTCCTGGATAGCGATGATGTTCAGCGCCGGCATGGGCATCGGGTTGATGTTCTACGGCGTCAGCGAACCCCTCGCGCACTTCGCTGCCCCACCGCCCGGAACCATCCCTCCCGGTAGCGACGCGGCCATCGAGACTGCGATGGCCACCTCGCTGTTCCACTGGACGCTGCACCCGTGGGCGATCTACGCAGTGGTAGGACTGGCCATCGCCTACAGCAGCTTCCGCCGCGGGCGTCGCCAGTTGATCAGTTCGGTGTTCGCGCCACTACTCGGCCGGCGGACCGCCAATGGTCCCCTTGGCAAGCTGATCGACGTACTGGCCATCTTCGCGACATTGTTTGGTTCCGCCGCATCATTGGGACTCGGCACGTTGCAGATCGGCAGCGGTCTTCAGGCCAGCGGCTGGTTGTCCGGCTCCCCCGCCGTTGGCTTGCTGGTCGCTGTGATCGCGGTGCTGACCGTCGCATTCATCGCCTCGGCAGTGTCGGGTGTGGCCAAGGGGATCCAGTGGCTGTCCAACATCAACATGGTGCTCGCCGCGGTTCTCGCGGTGTTTCTGCTCGTGGTGGGGCCGACCGTGTTTATTCTCGACCTCGTGCCGGCAGCGATCGGAAACTACTTCAGCCACATAGGCGAGATGACCGCGCGGACCGGCGCGACCGGCGGCGCGACCATGCAGCAGTGGTTGTCGTCCTGGACGATCTTTTACTGGGCGTGGTGGATCTCGTGGACCCCGTTCGTGGGGATGTTCATCGCGCGCATCAGCCGCGGCCGCACCATCCGCCAGTTCGTGTGCGGTGCGATGCTCGTGCCTGCCGCGGTGAGCGTGGTCTGGTTCGCCATCTTCGGCGGCACTGCGATCGACGTGCAGCGCCACGGCACCGACCTGGCCGCCGCAGGCCCGCCGGAGGCGCAGCTGTTCGATGTGCTGGTGCACTTCCCGTTGGGCGCGGTCACCGGTGTGCTCGTCATGAGCCTCGTGGCGATCTTCTTCGTATCAGGCGCCGACGCTGCGTCCATGGTGATGGGCACGCTGTCGCAGCGCGGCTCGATCAATCCGCGGGGTTCGGTGGTCATCTTCTGGGGCGTAGCCACCGGAGCGGTCGCCGCGGTGATGCTGATGGTGGGGGGTGGTACCGATAATGCGCTCACTGGTCTGCAGAACCTGACGATCATCGTGGCAGCGCCTTTTACCGTGGTCATAGTCCTGCTCTGCGTGGCACTCTCGAGAGACTTGCGCAGTGACCCTCTGATCCTTCGCGCGGACAAGGGCGCCGAGGTCATCGAAGCGGCAGTCCTCGACGGCGATGACCGATATGACGGCGACTTCCAGCTCCAGGTCGCGAGCACCAACGATTCCAGCAGCTCTGATCCGACGGAGGCGGACCGGGAGACCCCGCAGGCCAGCAGCACCTTCCTGGCTGGCATGAACGATGTTGGCCCCGACAACGCTCAAAACATGTTCGAAACTCCTCGGACATAGGCCCGGAGCGCAACCACGCCGAAGTAGTCGATGTCCAAGCCTTCGTGCAGCTTTCGGCGCTCGGTGAATGCCGATACCCAACCCTATTCCGTTGCGCGCCCCGGAGAACTACGGTCGCAGCCCCGTAGGCTGGTTCAGCAGCCCACCATCTGGCTTGCGGGCAGTCTTTCTGAGTGGGTCTCTCGTTTTTTGGGTGTGTTCAGGGTGGTCGTGGTCGAGTCGGCGTGCTGCTTCGGCATGCGGTCATCAACCGGATCAATGGCCACCTTGATCATGGCCCGAGGACGGGAGACCGGCGACGTGCCTGCTCGAGCACCTGCCGGGTGCTCAGCCGATCCTGCACCGAGGCCGAGGTCACCATCACCGTCAGGCGCAGACCCCGACTGTCCAGCAGGTGCCGTTTGCGCCCTCCGGGGCGTTTGGCCACGTCATAGCCGCGTTGGGTACTGCCTTCGGCGGTCAGCACGGCCTGCGCGTCGATGATGCCCGCACCCGGTTGCCGCTCACGCCCCTTCGCAGCGCGCTCCTGGTCCCGCAGGGCCTCGTGCACCCGATCCCGGTGTCATCGGCCTGGCGCGGCCGGCATCAACGGCGCCAACACCCGCCCACTGCGTCTCGATCAGGTCCGTTCATGCCGAGCACACGCGCACACATCACATGATCACCCACCAGCACACAAGAGCGAGAAACCACTCAGCGCCCCGTTCGCGAACGCACTCGTGTCGCGCGGAGCTCAAGCAGCTGATGTTCCGTTACGCATTGCTCCCGCTATTGAGGGCTTGAAACGACAGCGGCTCCCCCGGCCAGATCGGCCAGGGGAGCCGCCCTCAACAATGGGTTTTCTTCTCAGCGCGTCGAGGTGCCCACGCTGGTCAATCGCATGTAATCCACTCGTCGAACTTGAGCCGGGCCACCCCGATGGTGGTCGACTCACCATGCCCGGTGTGCACTTCGGTCTCCGTCGGCAACGGCAACAGCTGGTCGCGGATAGACGCCACGATCACGTCGTAGTCCGAATAGGAGCGGCCGGTTGCTCCGGGGCCGCCCGCGAAGAGCGTGTCGCCGGTGAAAACCGTGGCAAGGCTCGGAACGTGCAGGCAGACCGCGCCCGGTGCGTGTCCCGGTGTGTGCAGCACGCGCAGCTCGCTACCGGCCACGTGGAAGACCTGGCCGTCGGCGAGCTCGCCGTCAGGCTCGCGGCCCGGGTGGGTGAGGTCCCACAACACCCGGTCGTCCGGGTGCAGTAGCACCGGTGCGCCGACTTCCTCTGCCAGCTCCGGTGCTTTGCGCACGTGGTCATCATGGGCATGGGTGCATAGCACCGCCCGCACGCGGCGGTCGCCGACGAGTTCGCAGATCGCGGCGACGTCGTGCGGCGCATCGATGACCACGCATTCGTGATCATCACCCACCACCCACACGTTGTTGTCCACGTCGAACGTTCCCCCGTCCAACGAGAACGTGCCCGACGTGACGGTGTGGTCGATTCGCGCGGTCATCCGAACACCACCACCGAACGCAGCACCTCGCCGCGGTGCATCTTCTCGAACGCCTGCTCCACCTGCTCCAATGCGATCTCCTCGGTGACGAACTTCTCCAGCGGCAAGCGACCCTGCTGATACATCTCGACCAACATCGGGAAGTCCCTGCCGGGCAGGCAGTCGCCGTACCAGCTCGACTTGAGCGCGCCACCACGAGCGAAAACATCGATCAATGGCAACTCCAGTCGCATCTCCGGGGAAGGAACCCCGACGAGCACCACCGTGCCCGCCAGATCCCGGGCGTAGAACGACTCAGTGTAGGTATTCGGGACTCCGACCGCGTCCACCACCAGGTCGGCGCCATGACCGCCGGTGAGCTCCCGGATGGCCTCCACCGTGTCGCTCTCGGTGGCGTTGACCGTGTGCGTGGCACCGAACTGGCGCGCCCACTCCAACTTCACCGGATCGGTGTCCACGGCGATGATCCGCCGGGCCCCGGCCAGATGCGCACCGGCGACCGAGCCACTGCCGACGCCACCGCAGCCGATCACCGCCACCGAGTCGCCAGGACCGGCATGTCCGGTGTTGACCGCCGCACCGATCCCCGCCATCACGCCACATCCCAGGAGACCGACCACCGCGGGCCGGGCGGAAGGGTCCACCTTCGTGCACTGCCCGGAGTGTACGAGCGTCTTCTCCGCAAATGCACCGATTCCCAACGCCGGCGACAACGGCGTTCCGTCGTCGAGTGTCATGGGCTGAGCGGCGTTGTGGGTGTCGAAGCAGTACTGCGACCTACCGCGCTTGCACGCGCGGCACACGCCGCAGACCGCGCGCCAGTTCAGCACTACGAAATCGCCCGGTTCGAGATCGTGCACCCCGTCGCCGACGGAATCGACCACTCCCGCAGCCTCATGGCCGAGCAGGAACGGATATTCGTCGCTGATTCCACCCTCGCGGTAGTGCAGATCGGTATGGCAGACACCGCATGCCTGCACCCGCACCACTGCCTCACCCGGCCCGGGATCCGGGACATGGATCGTCGCCACTTCGACCGGCTTTCCTTTTCCGGCGGCCACGATCCCACGCACTTCAGTCACGACATACTCCTGTTCGGTTTCGTTGTCACACCGCCGCGCAACGGGAAAACCCTCGCCGCGCGGCTGAATCGGGAAGGTCATGCTCGACGACCGCTATGCCGTGCCCGTACTCGGAAGCGGCATCGACCAACCAGTCCGCGAGGTAGCGGGAGAACGAGGAGCGCACGAAGACCCGAACCCGGGAGTTCCACGGAACGGCGCACCAAGATGACCTCGACACGTGCGAGCATCGTCCGCGCGCCCCGCCCTGCCTCGAAGCTGCGGGGTGCAGCTCGAGGGCGCAGCCCTCGATCCAGCAGTTCCTCCGCCTCGTGTAGCCGGGGTCGAGGAATTCGGCCGCGTCCGGTCCCTGCACATCGACTTCGCCGAGGGTGGAGGCGTCCTGCATGCCCATTTCGGAGCGCACCGGGTCGCACTCACGCACCTGACATATCAATTGTCGCTTAGCCTAAGGAGCGGGTGACGCAGGGTCAAGACCGAGCCGAGAAGCCAGGTAGCAAGTGACCACGAACGCGTCAGTGGTCACCTTGAACGACAAGGGACCACAGGCCCCGGCGGGTCGAACCAGGAACGTCGACCGCCCCAACAGACCGTTCACCCGCGAGAGGAGCTCGCGGTCACATGAGTTTCCGCCTGCGTGTTGACCTCGCCCCTCGGCTGCACATACTCTGATGTCTAGTTGATATATCAGATCAGCGATATAGGTACACCTGAACGGTTTTTGCGTCGGCATTCACCGAGCATGGCCCGGTTGTCGCCTCCGACGCGGGACCTCGAAGCCAAGCAGCAGCATGCCGAAGCCCTTCCCTCGGCATGAGCCAGTACTCACGCCCTGTCCCTGCCCTGCCCTGTCGGACCGGTCGTCCCCACGAGCCACGTCATACCCCGCCTTCGTCCTCGCAGCGCGTGTTCGTCGAGGACAACCAGTTAGGAGACCAGCATGAGCACGACACCTCGCGTCGTCATCATCGGAGCCGGGATCGTCGGTGCGAACCTGGCTGACGAGCTCACCGGCCGCGGGTGGAACCAGGTCACCGTCCTCGACCAAGGGCCGCTGCCACTCACCGGCGGCTCGACCTCGCACGCGCCCGGCCTCGTCTACCAGACGGGCCAATCGAGAACGATGACCGAGTTCGCCACCTACACCGTCGAGAAGTTCAAGAGCCTGTACGCCGACGAGGGCTGGTGCTTCAACCAGGTCGGCGGGCTCGAGGTCGCCACCACCCCGGAACGGCTCGCCGACCTGCACCGCAAGCAGGGCTGGGCCACCTCCTGGGGAGTGCCCGGCGAGGTCATCGAGCCCGAGGAGTGCGCGAAGCTGCACCCGTTGCTCGATCCCGACCGGATTCTCGGCGGGTTCCACACACCGACGGACGGCCTGGCCAAGGCACCCCGGGCCGTGCTCGCCCTCGCACGTCGCGCCGTGGGGCGCGGCGCCCGGTTCCGCGGCGCGATCCACGTGCTGGGGATCAACCAGCAGGGCGGACGGGTCACCGGCGTGGAGACCGACCAGGGTGAGGTCCCCGCCGACATCGTGGTTTCCTGCGCCGGTTTCTGGGGTCAGCGGATCGGCGAGATGGCCGGCATGAACGTGCCGCTGCTGCCGATGGCCCACCAGTACGCCAAAACCGACCAGCTGCCCGAGCTCGCCGGGCGCAACGACGAGCACACCGAGGCCAACCTGCCGATCCTGCGCCACCAGGACCGGGACCTCTACTACCGCGAGCACGTCGATCGGCTGGGCATCGGCACCTACGCCCACCGCCCGATGCCGGTGCGCCTGGGCGATCTGCCCGAGCTCGACGACCCCTCCGAACGGGCCATGCCCTCGGTGCTGCCGTTCACCCAGGAGGACTTCGCGCCTTCCTGGGAGGACACCAAGCGGCTGCTGCCCGCTCTGGAGTCGGCCACGGTCGAGACGGGCTTCAACGGGGTCATGTCCTTCACGCCCGATGGTGGCCCGCTGGTCGGCGAGTCCCCGGACGTGGCGGGATTCTGGATCGCCGAGGCGGTGTGGGTAACCCATTCCGCGGGAGTGGGGCGCTCGGTGGCCCAGCTGCTGGTCGACGGGCGCAGTGAGCTCGATCTGCACGGTTGCGACGTGCACCGCTTCGACGAGATCGAGACCACGCCGGACTACGTCGAGGAGACCGCTGCGCGCAACTTCGTGGAGGTCTACGACGTCAAGCACCCGCTGCAACCCAAGTTCTCACCGCGCGATCTGCGGGTGAGCCCGTTCCACGCGCGTCAGAAGGAACTCGGCGCGGTGTTCCTGGAAGCCCACGGCTGGGAGCGCCCGCACTGGTACGAGGCGAACGCACCACTGGTCAAGGACCTGCCGTTGGAGTGGCAGCCGCCGGGGCGGGACGCCTGGGCGGCGATGTACCACAGCCCGATCGCCGCGGCCGAGGCGTGGAAGACCCGCACCGACGTGGCCATGTTCGACATGACCTCGCTCAAGCGGCTCGAGGTCAGCGGGCCCGGGGCGCTGGCGTTCCTGGACCGGCTCACCACCAACAAGCTCAACAAGTCCGTCGGCTCGGTGACCTACACGCTGATGCTCGACGAGGCCGGTGGCGTCCGCAGCGACCTCACAGTGGCGCGCCTGGGTGAGCAGCTGTTCCAGATCGGTGCCAACGGCAACCTGGACTTCGACCGCCTCCGCCGGGAACTGCCCGAGGACGGCAGCGTGCAGCTGCGCGACATTACCGGCGGCACCTGCTGTATCGGCGTGTGGGGTCCGCGGGCGCGCGACCTGGTGCAGCCGCTGAGCCGCGAGGACCTCTCGCATGAGGGCCTGAAGTTCTTCCGCTGCAAGCAGGTCCGCATCGCCGGCATCCCGGTCACCGCGATGCGGGTGTCCTACGTCGGCGAGCTGGGCTGGGAGCTCTACACCAACGCCGAGTACGGCCAGAAGCTCTGGGACGCGCTCTACGAAGCGGGCCGCGAGCACGGCGTGGTGGCCGCAGGGCGGGCCGCGTTCAACAGTCTGCGGCTGGAGAAGGGCTACCGCGCCTGGGGCGCGGACATGACCACAGAGCACAACCCCTACGAGGCCGGCGTCGGCTTCGCGGTGCGGATGCAGAAGGGCGATTTCGTCGGCCGCGACGCCCTCGCCCGGATCGAGCCCGACGCGGTCGCCCGACGGCTGACTTGCCTGACGATCGACGACGAGCGCAGCGTCGTGCTCGGCGCCGAGCCGGTATTCGTCGACGGGGTGCCCTCCGGCTACGTCACCTCCGCCGCGTTCTCGCACACCCTCGGCACCCCCATCGCTTACGCCTGGCTGCCGGCCGAGGCGGTCGAGGGCACCCAGATACGCATCCAGTACTTCGACCGCATGGTCGCCGCGACCGTCGCGGCCGAGCCCCTGGTCGACCCGGACATGCACCGCATCCGGCGATGATCGAAACGGCTCTCCTCTCCCACATCGGCAAGCCCGACTGCAAAGGACCCGCATGCGTTCAGACACCATCGATACCTTCCTGCACAACCTCGCCGCTCGAGTCCCGGCTCCGGGTGGAGGCGCCACCGCGGCGTTGCACGCGGCGCAGGCAGCAGCGCTGGTCGCAATGGTCGCCCGCTACAGCGATGGCCCGAAATACTCCGAGCACGCTGCGACCATCGAGAAAGTGCGGGAGACCGCAGACGACCTGTACACGCACTCGCTGACCCTGGCCGAGGAAGACGTCTCGGTGTTCACCGCCGTCGGCAATGCCTACGGGCTACCCAAGGCGACACCCGAGGAGAAGGCCGCCCGATCCCAGGCCATCATCACGGCCCTGGCGGAGGCCGGGCAAGTTTCCGCCCGCGTCATCGCGATCGCCGAACAGATCGTGTCCCTGGCCAAGGAGCTGCGTCCGCTGGGAAATCCCAACGTGGTCAGCGATATCGCGGCTGCCGCGGACGCCGCCCGTGCCGCGATCTCCACCGCGCGGGTCAACGTTGAGACCAACCTCGCCAGCCTCACCGAGCCAGGACATCGAGCCGAGCTGGCCGACGCTATCGCCAAAACCGACGACATTCTCCACCACGCCGACGAAGTCACCGCCGCCGTTCGGGAGCAGATTCTCAGATGACTACCATCCAACCGTCGATATCGGCCGGATTCGCCACCGAGACCACGAATGTCCTCAGTGGAATGGAACTCGCCCGCGAGATCCGCGCCCAGGTTTCCGCCGAAGCCGCCGAGCTCACCCTGGCCGACGTCACCCCGCGCTTGGCCGTGGTGGTCGCAACCGACGACGAATCCAGTTCCTGGTACGTCCGCTCGATCGCCAGGACAGCAGCAAAAGCCGGCATTCTGTGTGACATCGTCGACCTCGGCGCGGACGCGAGTCCGCACAGCATCCGCTCCACCCTGGAGACGCTCAGCGCCGACACGTCCGTGCATGGGATCATTCTCCAGACACCGTTGCCCACGGGCGCGAATTTCGAGGACCTGACCGCCTCGATCACCCCGGATAAGGACGTCGACGGAGCCAATCCCCTGTCACTGGGCCACCTCGCCGCGGGACTGCCGGCCTTCGCGCCGGCCACCGCCGCAGCGGTGCTGGCCCTGCTCGATCACCACGGGGTGCCGCTGGCCGGCCGCACCTGTGTCGTGGTCGGGCGCTCCAACGTGGTCGGCAAACCCGCGGCTCAACTGCTGCTGCAGCGCGACGCCACCGTGACGGTCTGCCACCGCTACACCGAGAACCTCGCTCGGTACACCCAGACCGCGGATGTCCTCGTGGTAGCGGTCGGACGTCCGGAACTCATCACGGCCCAGCACGTCAGCGAACACGCGATTGTCATCGACGTCGGCACGAACCCCACCACTGACGGTGGCCTTGTCGGCGACGTGGACAAGACCGCAGTCAGCGATCTGGTCCGCGGGCTGACTCCAGTACCCGGCGGGGTCGGACCTGTCACCACCGCATTGCTGCTCCACCACACGATCCAGAGCGCATCGTTGCACGCCTGACTACGGCGCCTGCGCCATGTGGCCTCAGTATCCCTAGGAGCTCCATGACGACTACATCAGAACACGTCACCAGCGAGCCGAACCCGCCTCCCAGTGCACAACCTGCCGGCATGGCGACGCTGTTGCGAAAGCTGCGCGATCCGCGGCCGCTCCTGTGCGGGATCGTCAACGCCACCCCGGACTCCTTCTCCGAGGGGGGTTCCTACCTCGACTGCGAAGCGGCAGTCGAGCACGGCCTGCTCCTGGCCGTCGATGGCGCCGACCTCCTCGACGTCGGAGGCCCGGTGCGTCACCGTCAGCCGTCCTCGGTCACCGCAGCTGTGCTGGCGACTCAGCGCGGAGCGAAGATCCGGCGGGTCCACGATGTCGCGGCAACCGGCGACGCACTGACACGGCTCGACGCACACACTTCGGCGAAGGCACCACGATGAACGCGGCAGTCGCACGACCCCGCCGTCCAGGGCATTGTCGGGGCGGCTCAGGTGGCCGACCTGATCGCCTTCTCAAAACCGATGACGTGCTCGTGGGCGAGTTCCCCGACCTTGTCCACTTCGCCTTCGGTGATCCCGCGAAGCAGCGCGACGTGTTCTCCCACATGCCGGTCGAAGCGCTGCATCCGGTCGAGGAACAGGCAGAAGATCCGCGTGGCGAGGTTGTTGTAACGGATCAGCGTGTCCTCCAGATGCGGATTACCGGCGGCACGGTAGATCCCTCGGTGCACGCGCAGGTCCCACCGCATCAGGTCGGAACGTTCGAGGGTCGCCACATCGAGCGCCTCGATCTTGTCGGCGAGTTCGGCGAGTTGGATCTTGATCTCGCGTCCGGCGGTCTGCGCGGCCCGGCGCGCCGCCAACGGCTCCAGCTGCACGCGGATCTCGGAGATGTAGGCAAGGTCGGTGATGTCCACTCCGGTCGCGAAGGTGCCACGGCGCGGGTAGGAAACCACCAGCCGCTCCCCTTGCAGACGCTTGAGCGCCTCTCGGACCGGGGTGCGACCGATCCCCAGGGATTCACTCAGGGCCGCGTCGTCGATCGGCGCCAACGGCGGAAGGTCCAGCATGATCAACAGATCCTGGATCGCGACGTAGGCACGGTCGGCCAGTGAGGTGGGGGTCGGCTCGAGCTCCTGCGAGGTAGTGGTCACGGTTTCATTTTAGGGCCTGAAAGCAGAATTCCAACACAAGGGCCCAGCAGAGCTATGCCACTTACATGTGACTGATATTTTAATTGTTTTTCTGCGGTCCCCGCTCCGGTGACCCAGCCAACACCCACCTCGGGGGTGCGTATGACCATCTCGGTGTTCGACCTGTTCAAGGTAGGCATCGGACCATCCAGCTCGCACACGGTCGGTCCGATGCGGGCGGCCTACCTCTTCGCAACGAGGCTGGGCGAGTCGGGGGCCCTGCGCCGAACCGCCACCGTGCGGTGCGAGCTGTTCGGATCCCTCGGCGCGACCGGGCACGGCCACGGCAGCGTCAAGGCCGTTGTCCTCGGGTTGGCGGGTGAACAGCCCCACCTCGTGGACCCGATCGCGGCCGAACCAACGGCCCGCGCGGTAGGCGACGAGGGATGGATCCTGCTCGGCGGTGATCACAAGATCGCGTTCTCCACCGACGAGGACATCGTCCTTCACCGCAACAAGCGCTTGGACTTCCACAGCAACGGCATGGTGTTCGAGGCCGTCGACGCCGAGGGCACCGTGCTCGAGCACCGCGAGTACTACTCGGTCGGTGGCGGCTTCGTCCTCGACGAGGATGAGACGGGCCAACCGGTGCTCGTCGAAGACGACTCCCCCGTGCCCTATCCGTTCAGCACCGGGGACCAACTGCTCGCCCACGCTCATGAGACGGGTTTGCGGATCAGCGACATCGTGCTGGCCAACGAACTCAAGTGGCGCAGCGAGGAAGACATTCGCGAGGGCTTGCTGCACATCTGGTCGGTGATGCAGGAATGCGTCCAGCAGGGGACCAACACCACTGGCGTTCTTCCCGGTGGACTCAAAGTCCGGCGCCGGGCCAACGAGTTGCACAAGCGACTGGAGTCCGACGCCAACCAGCCCGACGCTCTGCACGCCATGGAGTGGGTCACGCTTTATGCGCTTGCCGTCAACGAGGAGAACGCAGCAGGCGGTCGGGTGGTGACCGCCCCCACCAACGGCGCTGCAGGAATCGTTCCTGCAGTGCTGCACTACAGCCAGAAGTTCCTGCCGGAGTTCTCCGACGACGCCACCGTGCGATTCCTGCTCACCGCAGCTGCGATCGGGGTGTTGTTCAAGGAGAACGCCTCGATCTCGGGCGCTGAGGTCGGCTGTCAGGGCGAGGTCGGCTCGGCCTGTTCCATGGCGGCGGCCGGACTGGCCGAGATCATCGGTGGCACTCCGGAACAGGTGGAGAACGCCGCCGAGATCGGCATCGAGCACAACCTCGGCCTGACCTGCGACCCGGTGGGCGGACTCGTGCAGATCCCCTGCATCGAACGCAATGCCGTCGCCTCGGTCAAAGCGATCACCGCGGCCCGGATGGCCGTGCGCGGTGATGGCAAGCACCACGTCTCGCTGGACAAGGCCATCAAGACGATGCGCGAGACGGGAGCCGACATGAAGGACAAGTACAAGGAGACTGCCCGCGGAGGGCTGGCTCTCAACATCGTGGAATGCTGAGGAAAATCCCCATGACGCTTTCGTTCATCCTCACCTTGAGCTGCCCGAACCGGACCGGCATCGTCCGCGCGGTCAGCGCCTATCTCTTCGAGCACGGCTGTGACATCGGCGAGTACCAGCAGTTCGACGACGCGGTACGCGACCGGCTGTTCCTGCGCACGCAGGTCAACGCGGAAAGTGAGATCGACCTCGACGAGATCGCACGCGGATTCGAGCCCATCGCCGCGGACTTCGAGATGACTTACACCTTCTCCGACAACCGCAACGCCCGGATGCTGGTGATGGTCTCCAAGCTCGGGCACTGCCTCAACGACCTGATTTTCCGCTGGCGGGCGGGCAATCTCGGTGCCGACATCGTCGCCGTGGTGTCCAACCACGAGGACCTCCGGCCCATGGCCGAAGGCAACGGCCTGCCCTTCG
Organism: Parasphingorhabdus pacifica; assembly: GCF_054779195.1. Lineage (NCBI taxonomy): Bacteria > Pseudomonadati > Pseudomonadota > Alphaproteobacteria > Sphingomonadales > Sphingorhabdaceae > Parasphingorhabdus > Parasphingorhabdus pacifica. The sequence continues at coordinate 93,943 of NZ_BAAGYS010000008.1, read as the reverse complement.
TCCACGTGCCGGTCACTCCCGAAACCAAGTCCGAGGGCGAAGCCCGGTTGCTGCAACTGGTCGAGGAGTACGACGCGGAACTGGTGGTCCTCGCCCGCTACATGCAGGTGCTATCCGACCAAACCTGCAAGGCCCTGCACGGCCGGGCGATCAACATCCACCACTCATTCCTTCCCGGGTTCAAGGGCGCCAAACCCTACCACCAGGCGTACGACCGCGGGGTCAAACTCGTCGGCGCCACGGCACACTACGTCACTCCGGACCTCGACGAAGGCCCGATCATCGAGCAGGAAGTGATCCGGATCGACCACACCTACGATCCCAAGGCCTTGCAGACGGTCGGTCGCGATGCAGAAGCCCTGGCACTGTCCCGTGCGGTGCGCTGGCACTGCGAGCGCCGCGTGCTGCTCAGCGGGCAGAGCACCGTAGTGTTCGACTGAGCACCGCTCTTGCGCTCGGGACAGTCCATGGGTGCCGACGACTCAACGACTCCGAATACGCCGCTGGAGAGCAGTCCGGAGCTCTCCAGCGGCGCACGGTTCGACGACCTGCGCGCCGGCACCAGCACCGGCTTCTCAGCGCCAGAGAAGGCGCTCACCCCGCACCGGCAGGAGGACGTCATGAGGTCCTTGCCACCGTGCAACAAGCCACTGAGAACGGCAGGTGGGCTTGGCTACCTCGCCCACGAAGCCGCCGCCGGGCTGGATCCCGACCTGGAGTGCCCCCCCCCGGACTCCCACGGGCCTCCGCTGGCCTGGTTCGGCTTGACCGGCCCACCACACGCGGTGCTTGACCTCGAATACCGGCCGGTAGCCCACGCCCAGGACACGACGTCGCGTGCCCGTCCGGCCACGGTGAGCGGTCCCACCGACGCGGACCCCATCTGCTCCTCGGCCGCCAGCGTGTCAGGCTGTTTCGGTGCACCGAGTTCCGGATGCGCAGCACCCCCCGGCGCACCGTTGCCCAGCCCCCGACTTCGTTCTCCCTCGGATCAACCGGGGTCGCCGACAGGCTCCAGCCGGACCACGATTCCCTTGGACGTCGGCGTGTTGCTGATGTCGGCCACGCTGTCCAGGGGGACCAGGACGTTGGTCTCCGGGTAGTACGCGGCGGCGGATCCAGGCGTCGTCGGGTAGCCGACGACGCGGAAGCCCGCGGCGCGGCGCTCCTCTCCCCCGCGCCACACGCTGACCAGGTCAACCTCACTGCGGTCGGCGATCCCGAGGGTCGCTAGGTCCGAAGGGTTGACCAGGACCACCCGCCGAGCGCCGTGGATGCCTCGGTATCGGTCGTTCATCGCGTAGGGGATGGTGTTCCACTGGTCGTGCGAACGCAGAGTCTGGAGCACGAGGTGCCCGGCCGGTGCAGCCAGCATCTCGAACTCGTTGCACGTGAAGGTCGCTTTCCCGGTCGCGGTGCGGAACAGCCCGTGGTTGGCCGGATTGGGCAGCCGGAATCCACCCGGTTCGGCCACGCGGGCGTTGAAGTCCTCGAACTCCGGGACCACGCGGGAGATCCGATCTCGGATCGTACCGTAGTCCGCCTCGAATTCCTCCCACGGAATGGCGGGATTCCCACCCAGAGTCCGGCGAGCTATCCTGCTGATGATCGCCACCTCGCTGAGCAGCACGTCCGAAGCTGGTTCCAGCCGCCCTCGAGAGGCGTGCACTTCGCTCATCGAGTCCTCGACCGTCACGAATTGCTCGCCGGTGGCCTGCACGTCGCGGTCACTGCGGCCCAGTGTGGGCAGGATCAGCGCGATCTCCCCGCATACCGCGTGCGAGCGGTTGAGCTTGGTGGAGATGTGCGCGGTGAGCCGGCAATTGCGCATGGCCTCCTCTGTGACCTCGCTGTCGGGCGTCGCGCGCACGAAGTTGCCGGCGACACCGAGGAAGAACTTGGCGCGGCCGTCGCGCATCGCCCGGATGGCATCCACCGAGTCCAAACCGTGCTCGGCTGGCGGAGTGAAGCCGAACTCGCTTTCCAGCGCATCGAGGAACTCCTGCGGCATCCGTTCCCAGATGCCCATCGTGCGGTCGCCCTGCACGTTGCTGTGGCCGCGTACCGGGCAGGCGCCTGTACCGGTTTTGCCAATGTTCCCGCGCAGCAGCAGGAAGTTGACGACCTCGCGGATGGTGGGGACACCGTGCTTGTGTTGGGTCAGGCCCATGGCCCAGCAGACGATGATCCGCTCGCTGCGGAGGACGCGGTCGCGGACCTCCTCAATCTCCTCCTGGCCCAGTCCGGTGGTGGCCAGGACGTCGTCCCAGCCAACCGCGCGGACGTGCTCGGCGAACTCCTGGAACCCGCTGGTGTGCTCGGCGATGAACGCGCTGTCGAGCACGGTACCCAACGAGGCGTCCTCCGCCTCCAGCAACAGCGAGTTCAACGCTTGGAACAACGCGAGATCACCGCCGGGGCGGATCTGTAGGAACTGGTCGGCGATCGCGGTACCCCGGCCGATCACGCCTCGGATCTTCTGCGGATGCTTGAACCGCATCAATCCGGCTTCGGGCAGCGGGTTCACGGCGACGACCTGACCACCGTTGCGCTTGGTCTCTTCCAGCGCCGAGAGCATCCGCGGGTGATTGGTGCCCGGGTTCTGCCCCACGACGAAGACCAGGTCGGCGTGGTGAAGGTCGTCGAGGCTCACCGTGCCCTTGCCGACACCGAGAGTCTCCTGCATCGCCGAGCCGCTGGACTCGTGGCACATGTTGCTGCAGTCGGGCAGGTTGTTCGTGCCGAACGCGCGGGCGAACAGCTGCAGCAGGAACGCGGCCTCGTTGTTGAGCCGCCCCGAGGTGTAGAACAACGCCTCATCGGGAGTACCGAGGCCCCGCAGCTCCTCAGCGAGCAGGCCGAACGCTTCGTCCCAGCTGATCGGCTCGTAGTGGTCCGAGCCGGATCGTTTGACCATCGGTTCGGTCAGCCTGCCCTGTTGGTTGAGCCAGTAGTCGGACTTGCCGGCCAGCTCGGAAATGCCGTGCTGGGCGAAGAAATCGGCGCTGACCCGGCGCGTGGTCGCCTCGTCGTTGATGTGCTTGGCGCCGTTCTCGCAGTACTCATTGAGGTGCCGATGCTTCGGGTCGCCTTCCGGCCACGCGCAGCCGGGGCAGTCGATCCCCTTGTCCTGGTTCACGTTGAGCAAGGTCAGGGCGGTCCGGCGCACCGAGGTCTGGCTCAGCGAGTACTGAAGGGCGTGGGCCACCCCGGGGACACCAGTCGCCCAAGTCTTGGGGGAGGTGACCGAAAGTTCGTCACTCGGGTCTTCGATGGAGCTCATCCTCGCCTCTGTTTCTTCGGCGTCCGCTTGTTGTTCCCCCGCGCGATGCCCAGGACGTCCGGGACAGCCCGACTACCGCCCTCGAACGGACTCACCCGTCGAAGGCAGCACGTGCACTCATCGGACGAGCCGAGCTGCCGGAACAGCATTCATCCACCTCACGACTCCGCCGTACGGCTCCGCGCAGAAGCTCATCGTCGAACGCGGTGAGCGTTGCGGGTTCGGCAGTCAGCCGGTTCGCGATGGCCGACTGCGGTATTGGGACGGCTTCAGCCGGATGGGGCGATGAGACCGGGTTGGGCGATTTGCCGTCGAGTTCTTGCGAAGGCTTTGGGTTGGTTGAAGGCGAGCACGGCGACGAGTTGGCCGTCATGTTCGTAGTGCACGAGGAAGCTGCGGGCGTCGATGTCGCCGCCGACGACGCGGACCTCGGCTCCAGGAGGGACCGATCCGGCGAACTGGATGCGGACGCCGTACTGATCGGACCAGAAGTAGGGAGTTTCGTTGTGGTGTTCGACGGTGTTGCCCGCCAGCAGATTTCGCATCGCTGCGCGTGGCTGGTTGGTGGCCGCTGTCCAGTGCTCAGCGCGAGTGGCGTAGCCGAGATGAGGGCGGTGGACGTGGGCAACGTCGCCGACGGCAGCGATGTTGGGTAGGTCGGTGATGCCGCCCGCGTCGCAGCGGACACCGTCGTCGAGCCCCAGGCCAGAGTCGGCCAGCCACCCGATGTTGGGGCGGACGCCGATGCCGACCACCACGATGTCTGCTGGCAGCTCCTCTCCTGTGACGAGGCGAATCCCGGTCACGCGGCCGGCAGCCGAGCGGATGTCGCCGACGCCGACGCCGAACCGCGTCCGCACTCCATGATCACTGTGCAGTTCGGCGCATGCCGCAGCCATGTCCTGGCCCAATGCGTGGGCGAGGGGAAGCTCAGCGGCTTCGACCACGGTCACCTCGGCGCCGAGGTGCGAGCACGAGGATGCCACCTCAGCCCCGACGAAGCCGGCTCCGATCACCACGACCCGGGAGGCGCTTGTCAACTCCTCGTGCAATGCTGCGGCGTCGTCGAGCGTGCGCAGCGTGTGGATGCCGGCGATTCCGTCCGTGCCGGGCAGGCATCGGGGGGTGGCCCCGGTGGCGACGACGACGCCGTCCACCCCGATCCGTTCACCGCTGAGCAACTCCACCGACGCGTCGGCAGAATGCAACCGCACGGCGGGGTCGCCGATGTGCCATCGGGCTTCGAGTTCGTCGAGGTCGGACTGGTCGCCGAGCGCGAGGGCGTCCCGGTCGATCTTGCCCTGGAGGAAGTCCTTTGACAGCGGCGGGCGGTCGTACGGAGGGTGCACTTCTTCCCCGACGAGGACGAGCTGGCCGTCGAAGCCTTGGTGGCGGAGTTGTTCCGCTGCCGAGAAGCCGGCGAGGGAGGTGCCAATGACGGCGATGGACCTCACGCGACGACCTCCTGGCCCTGTTCGTGCGCGGGCTGCACGACGTGCCCGGCCACGTGCACATAGATCACACCGTCCTCGACGGTGACCGGGTGCGTCCGTACCGGCCGCTTGGCGGGCAGGCATGTCGGCATCCCGGTGCGCAGATCGAAGAATGCGGCGTGCAACGGGCACTCGACGAAGCATTCCTCCAGGAACCCGTCGGACAATGACGCGTCCTGATGCGTGCAGGAGTCGTCGACTGCGTAGAACTCACCGTCGGCGTTGAACACCGCCACGGCCACATCCGCGAAAATCCGGGTCGCCTCCCCGGGCGGCAGCTCCCCGGCACGGCACACGGCGATCATCAGCTCTCCATTGTTGCGCATAGTGAAACCGGAATCTTATTACGCAACAAGAATCGCCGATCGGTCAGACCGCGTCAAGAGAGCAGCCGACGGCTCTCCAGAGAATTTTCCCGCCTCTCGCAGGGGTTTTGGCCAGTAACCACCCGCCACTGGCTACCGCGAGGTAGCCAGTGGCGCACCCCTTGACAGAAGCATCCCCTGGCTGCATCGTTTTGCTCGCGTCGAGCAACTCAGTGCTCCATGCGCCCACGCCTCCGTGGCTTCGCTTTGCTTCACCTTCACTTCCGGTCCTCGCGCTCAGAGGAGATCTGCCGTGCAAAACAAGGTCCGAGGCGTCGTGGCGCCCAAGAAGGGTTCTCCCGTCGAGGTAGTCGACATGCTCGTACCGAACCCCGGCCCCGGCAAGGCACTCGTCGAAGTGCAGGCGTGCGGGGTCTGCCCCACCGACCTGTTCTACCGCGAAGGCGGGATTGGGGCCGAGTTCCCGTACCTGCTCGGGCATGAAGCAGCCCGAATCGTCGAAGTCGTAAGGCCCGGCGTTACGGACGTGCGCCCCGGTACTGGTGGGTGCTCCGAGCCCGGAGATGGAATTCGGCCTGTTTTCGATCGACGCGTTCTCCCGCGGCGGGGCCGTCGAGTCCTCGTGGTACGGCAACTGCCTGCCCGACCGCGATTCCACCGTGCTGGTCGAACTGAACCAGCCAGGACGAATCGATCTGGACGCATTCGTCACTGAACGGATCGCGCTGGACGAGGTCGAGGCGGTCTTCGACGGATGCGCAGCGGCGAGGTGCTGTGCTCCGCGGTGGTGCTGTGACCCCAGCTGGCGGAAGCGCAAGCAACTCCCCGAATTGATCGGAACTTCCAGGAGAAGCGAGCCGGTCGACGTCGCGGACGCGTGCTGACGTGAGCCACGAGCGCATCGCGACAGTGAGTGCTTGCGCTCCTGCCCCTCCGGGGTCGCGGTGGCCCCGGGGCGCGTCTCCCCCTTGTCGAGGTCGGGCCGAAGTTGCCCGCCATGCCTGTAGCAAGTCCGGACAAGACGAGTTGAACTACTACCCGAGTGAGGTTTGAGATGACCACGACCGGACCGACGGAGAGCCTGCTGGCGACGCTGCCGGGTCATTACTACACCGATCCGGCCATCTTCTCGTTGGAGCAGTCCCGGATCTTCGAATCGCAGTGGTTCTGCGCGGTGCGCTGCGAGGACCTGGACAAGCCGGGCGCGTTCCGGACAGTGCAGATCGGCCGCGAGAGCGTGCTCGTCACCCGCGGCCGGGACGGCGCGGTCAACGCCTTCCTCAACGTGTGCCGCCACCGGGGTGCCCGGCTATGCACCGAGGAACAGGGCGAGGTCCGCCGCTCCTTCCAGTGCCCTTACCACGCCTGGACCTACGACCTCGACGGAAAGCTGATCGCCGCGCCGAACCTCAACGACATGCCCGAGATCGACCGCACCGAATTCGGGCTCAACCGCCTGCACGTGCGCGAATGGCTGGGCTACGCCTGGGTGTGCCTGGCCGAGCAACCGCCGTCCTTCGACGAGGTCGTGATCTCCGACGTCACCGAGCGCCTCGGCGACGCGGAAGCGATCAACGCCTACGACATCGCTTCGCTGCGCCTGGGCAAGCGGATCAACTACGCCGTCAAGGCGAACTGGAAGCAGATCATCGAGAACTTCATGGAGTGCTACCACTGCGCGACCATCCACCCTGAGCTCACCGAGGTGCTCCCTGAATTCGCCGACGGGTTCGCCGCGCAGTACTACGTCGGCCACGGCGCCAAGTTCGGTGAGGAGGTCCAGGGCTTCACCGTCGACGGCAGCGAGGGCCTCGACCAACTCCCCGGTGTCAGCGAGCACCAGGACCGCCGGTACTACGCGATCACGGTCCGACCGCAGGTGTTCATCAACCTTGTGCCGGACCACGTGATCTTCCACCGGATGTTCCCCGTCGCCGCCGACCGCACGCTCGTCGAGTGCGACTGGCTCTACCTGCCCGAGGTCATCGAGTCCGGCCGCGACCTGACACGCTCGGTGGAGCTGTTCGACCGGGTCAACCGGCAGGACTTCGACGCCTGCGAACGCTGCCAGCTGTCCATGGACTCACGCTCCTACATCCAGGGCGGATTCTTCGTCCCGAGCGAGCACCACATCGGGGCATTCCACGAGTGGGTACAGCACGAACTCGACGACCACGACCACTGATCACAGGAGTTTCGGGGCGGGAAGCCACTTCGAAACGGGCTTGGGTTCTCTCGTGGGGCCGTCTCGCGAGAGAACCAAGCCGGACCCGCTGTTAGCGCTCCGGTTTCGTCCCGCGCAGTACTCCCCCGCGCTACTGGGCTTCGTCCACAGCACCGGCTCTCCCGACGAACAGGTCACGACTCTCACGCCACCTGGGACGACGCTCCCACCACCAAGGCCACCAAAGCCGTACTGCAGCGCGAGACACTCACATCCGAACCATGACGGCCGGCGTCCGTCAGAACCTGGCGAGGTCGTACCGGTCGAGGTTCATCACCTTGCCCCAGGCGGCTGCTCCGGAAGATTCGCGCCAGCAGGTGTGGGTTCGTGCTCACACCGGTAGCTCCGGGTAGAGAGGACAACTTTCCGCGAGGTCCGTGACGCGGTCGGCGAGGGCCTCAAGGCCAACTTCCGGGGTCTCGGGACGCAGAGCCAGCGCGACGATGTCCGAGACCTCGAAGAACTCCTCATCTCCGAAGCCGCGCGCAGCCAGCGCCGGAGTACCGATGTGAATCCCGGAGGAAACCATCGGCGGGCGCGGGTGGAACGGAACGGCCCTGCGGTTCACGGTGATGCCGACCCGGTTCAGCCGGTCCTCAGCCTGCTTCCCGTCCATCTCGGAGTTGCGAAGATCCACCAGCACGAGGTGCACGTCGGTACCACCGGAAACCACGCCGACATTCTGCTCCGGCAACAACCGGTCCGCGAGGATCTGCGCGCCGGCGAGGGTCCGCTCCTGCCGCTCGCGGAAGGCAGGCTCCGCGGCGAGCTTGAACGCCACCGCCTTGCCCGCGATCACGTGCTCGAGCGGGCCGCCCTGCAGGCCGGGGAAGACGCTGGAGTTGAGCTTGTTCGCCAGGTCTCCCTGAGCGAGCACGATCCCGCCGCGTGGGCCACCGAGCGTCTTGTGCGTGGTGGAGGTGACCACATGCGCATGCGGTACCGGGGACGGGTGCAGCCCGGCGGCCACCAGCCCGGCGAAGTGCGCCATGTCCACCATCAAGTATGCGCCGACCTCGTCGGCGATCCGGCGGAACTCGGCGAAGTCCAGATGTCGCGGGTAGGCCGACCACCCCGCCACGATCAACCTCGGTCGCCGTTCCTTCGCCAGCCGCTCCACCTCGGCCATGTCGACGAGGTGATCGTCTTCACGCACGTGGTACGCCACAGCGTCGAAGTACTTCCGAAGGCGCATTTCATGCGTCAGATGCCCGCCGGGCACGAGATTTGGACCGAGGAACGTGTCGCCAGGCTCCAGCAACGCGGCCATGACCGCCGAGTTCGCCTGAGCACCGGAGTGCGGCTGCACGTTTGCGTAGTCAGCCCCGAACAGCGCTTTGACCCTGTCGATCGCCAGCTGCTCGATCTCATCGACGTTCTCGCAGCCGCCGTAGTAGCGGCGCCCCGGATACCCTTCTGCGTACTTGTTGGTCAACACCGAGCCCTGGGCCTGCATCACGCTCAGCGGCGCGAAATTCTCGCTCGCGAGCATCTCCAGTGTGTTGCGCTGCCGGGCCAGTTCTCGGTTGACGGCCGCATGGACCTCCGGGTCCGTCTCCGCAAGTGGCAGGCTGAGCTCACTCTCGGCGCTCGGCACCCCTTGACGATCAACCGTTACGGACATGCGGCCGACCTCCAGATGCATCTGTATTTCGTGACTGATATATCAATCAGACGTCAATCTAGGCCGCATGGTGGTTCCGGTCAACATCCCAAGGACAACTTCTCGTGGATTTCCCGGCAGTTTGGTACCCCCGTGCCATCCGCTCTTCCAGACGAGACGACTCGGCGCCGATGGCGATCAAACCGATTTGTCTGATATGGACGGTAATTTCGCCCCACACGAGCAACGTGGCTGATCAAGCGGTGATCGTGTCGAAGTTGGAGCAGGACGGAGCCCTTACGGTCGGGTGCCTCGGACAGGGTGTCGGTTCCGGGCGAGCTCTATCGCTTTTCCGGAAACGCGCTGTTTCAGGGAGGGACTGGTGCCGCCGGTGGCAATGTCCGGTGCTCTCCTCGCCGGAATTCTGCTCGTGCCCCACGAAGTACCGCGCCGGAAAACCATCGGTGAACTCGGGCGGCACGCCGGTCCGTTCAGAATGGACGTTGACGCAGTGGCAGCAACCCCATGAGGTTCTCGGCGATGAGGTACCAGTGCGCCGTCACCCCGAAGGTAATCCGGCACCCGGGCCACGAGATCGCAGATCCGGGCGATTCCCAGCCATTCACCTGAGTAGCGACTTCGCTTTGGAAATCCCGGCGAGCAGCCGCTCAGCGTCCGCGACGCCGCGACCGACCTCGGTGACCACGCCTCCAGACTCGGGATTACGGAAGATCCCGCCGCCCCGAACATTAGAACCGCTACCACCACAAGTGCGCCGACCGGCGCCACGACCCAAAACGGCGCGCACCCGACGGTGAGCGTGCCGAGCAGCAAGAGCACGGTCGGGTCGGCCACCGGCCCGCTCGGCCGCCATCACCGGCCGCCGGACGGGAAAATGAAACTGACGACCACTCCGAGCAAGATTTCGAAGAATCGAATCCACCACCGCCGCTCAGCACTCCAGACCGCCTGCGACGAGGGGTTGCCGGCGACGTGACGCGCGATCCGCGTCCGACCCGAGTTTTGAACGCTTTCGCAGGTCACATAGGTGTCGGCATCGCGGTGACTAACAACACTCATCGGTATCGCAAAGCATTCCTGCTATACTAATGATGTATTAGATTTCGACGAGTGTTGGATTTCAGTGATGAAGTCGGGGCTACGATGAGTACTACAACCGAGGTTCAGCCGACCTCCATGGCCGACAAGGCGTACCAGGCGATCCGCGACCGACTGGTCATGCTGGACATCCCTCCGATGGAGCCGATCGACGACGCGGCGCTGGCGCAGTCGCTCGACATCGGCAGGACTCCGGTGCGCGAAGCGCTCAAGCGACTGGAGATCGACCGCTTGGTCGTGTCCTACCCGCGACGCGGGACGTTCGCCACGGCCGTGGACATCACCGACCTAGCCTACATCTCCGATCTGCGCGTGCACCTGGAACCGCTGGCGGCGCGCAGGGCCGCCGAGGTCGCCGGTAACTCAGAGCCCGGGGAGCTCGGCGACCTCGCCGACTTCCTCGACGACATGGACTTCCGTTCCCTCGAACGCGACGAGGCGATGCGCTGGGATCTGCACGTGCATCGTATGATTTACCACGCAGCGGGCAATCCGCACCTCGAAGACACGCTGGTTCGCTACGACAATCTCGCGACGCGGATTTTCTGCGTCTTCCTGGACCGCATGCCGGACTTCGACAGTCATGTCATGGAGCACTCGGCACTGCTGCGGGCGATCAGCGCGCGCGAGCCGGACAAGGCCGAACGGCTCGCGCGAGAGCACGTGCTGAATTTCGACAAGGCCATGCGCTCGTTGGTGTGAGTCCTTTCTGCGCCGATCGGCGATGCGAAGGCCGGGCAGAGTGGGAAGTCGGAGGTGCGCCGATCAGAGGCGCTGGGCGAGTTTTCGCCGCCACTGCCCGAAGGCGCGGGGGCGGTCGATCGCGAGCACGCCGACCGGCTGGCCGTCGGGGGCGAGGTAGAGGGCGAGGAAAGCGCCGGAGTCCGGGTCGCCTTCTTCGATCTGCACCGCGCAGTCGGCGGCGCGGTGGCCGGCGAACTGGATCTTGTGACCGTACTGGTCGGACCAGAAGTAGGGAACCGCGTGGTGCGCCGGGGCGGAGTGCTCCCGGCCGAGCAGCGCCGCGACCGCGGCCGCCGGTTGCTGCAGCGCGTTGGTCCAGTGCTCGAGCCGCAGCGGGCCCGCGGTGTAGTCGCGATAGGAGTGGGCGCAGTCGCCGACCGCCACGATTTCGGGGATGCTCGTCCGTCCGTGCCCGTCGGTGCGAACACCGTCGTCGACCTCCAGGCCCGATCCGGCGAGCCATTCGGTGTTCGGCTGTGCCCCGATGCCGACCACGACGACGTCGGCGGGCAGTTCGCGCCCGTCGGTGAGGCGCACCGCCGTGACCCGAGGTTTTCCGATCAGCTCGGCGAGCCCGGTGCCCGGGTGCAGCCGCGCGCCGTAGCGGGTGTGCAGCCGCCCGCACACCGCGCCCATGTCGTCGCCCAGCGCCCGCTGCAGCGGAACGGCCGCGGCTTCGACGATGTCCACTTCGCAGCCGAGACCTATTGCGGTGGAAGCGATCTCGGCTCCGATGAAGCCGGCGCCGATGACCACCAGCCTCGCCCCGGCGACCAGTTCGGACCGCAGCGCCCGGGCGTCGTCGAGGGTGCGGAGGGTGTGCACGCCCTGCAGGGTGCTGCCGGGTAGTCGCCGCGCTCGTGCGCCGGTGGCGAGTACGACGGCATCGGTGTTGATCCGGGTCCCGTCGGCGAGCACGACGGCTCGGTCGGCGGTGTCAAGCGAGCTCGCCGCCTGACCGATGGCCCACTCGACGTCGAGCTCGGCGTCGTCGGCGTCGGTGAGCCGGATGTCGTCCTCGGTGACGGTTCCGGCGAGGAACTCCTTCGAAAGCGGCGGGCGGTCATAGGGCTCGTGCCGCTCGTCGCCGACCAGGGTGATCCGGCCTTCGACCTCCTGCGCGCGCAGTGCGCGGACGGTCGCCATCCCGGCGAGCGAGGCACCGACGACAGTGATGTGCTCCATCAACCGACCTCCTCCGCAACCGCGCCACCGGTGGCGACCCGGGTCGACTCGTACACGTAGATCAGTCCTTCCTCGATCGAGACCGCGTGCGTGCGCACCGGCTTCTTGGCGGGCGGGCCGCTGGGCTGACCGGTCCGGAGGTCGAAGCATGCGGCGTGCAGGGGGCACTCGACCGCACACCCCTCCAGCCATCCGTCGGACAACGACGCGTCCTGGTGCGAGCAGGTGTCGTCGATCGCGTAGAGCTCACCGTCCACGTTGAACACCGCGATCGGCACTTCGCCGTGCACGCGGGCCGACTCCCCGGGCGGCAGGCCGGCCAACTCACCAACCAAGATCATTACGCCTCCTGTTGCTCATGGCGAAACAAGCTGTGCATTACGCAACAGACAGAATGGGGCTCGACACCCCGGTAGTCAACGGTCAAATTCGGCCTGAAACATGCACGTTTTTCAGTTGCACCCGAACACGGGAGCGCCCGTATCGGCGCTGGACGTGCAGGGGTCGCGGGGTCGCAACGAGCGATGGGGCGACCCCGCCGGGAAGTCCACGATGGGAGAAGGTCTTGCTTCGAGGGTGCTGACCGAGTAGCTTATCGCAAACAGATATATCAGTAGGGGATCGCGGTCACAACCGCGGTGTTGCTGCGGAGTTGCGACACTGTCGCTCGACGCGCTGCAGATCGCATCCCGGGGAGTCCCATGACCGATCAGTCCAGAGGGCCGCGGCGGAACCTCACACCCCCGGTGGTGCAGGAGGAGCGCACGGTCCACCGCGCAGTCGCGGCTGCCTCGGTCGGCAACGTCGCGGAGTGGTACGACTTCGGGATCTACTCCTACCTCGCGGCTGTCGTGCTGAACCGGGTTTTCTTTCCGGACGTCGGCAAGTGGGCAGCGGTCTACACACTGGGCGCGTTCGCCGCCGCGTTCGTCATGCGCCCCCTCGGCGGGTTCGTCTTCGGCCGCCTCGGCGACCGGTTCGGCCGTACCAAGATCCTGTCTGCCACGATCCTGCTGATGGCCGTCGCCACGGTGCTGCTCGGCCTGGTTCCCAGCTACGGCACCAGCGGCCTGCTGGCCCCGCTGCTGGTGCTGCTCATCCGAATGCTGCAGGGCTTCTCCGCCGGTGGCGAGTACACCGGTGCGCTGACGCTGATCGCCGAGTACGCACCGGACCGGCGACGCGGATTCTTCGGCAGCTGGTTGGAATTCAGCACGCTGACCGGCTACGCCCTCGGCGCGACCACCTGCGGCACGGTGATCGCGCTGCTGCCCGACGACGAGCTGGTCGCCTGGGGCTGGCGCGTGCCGTTCATGCTCGCGCTGCCGCTGGGCCTGGTCGGGATCTACCTGCGCATCAGGTTGGAGGACACCCCGGCATTCCGGCAGCTCATGGAGCGCTCCCCCGCCTTGGCCACGATGTCGACCAAGCGCGCCGTGCAGATCATCCTGCGCCACTACCGCACCGCGGCGCTGGTGGCCGCAGGGATCATCGCGGCGTGGAACGTGACCAACTACGTGCTGACCAACTACATCCCGACCTACCTGACCGGAACGCTCCCTCGCTATGGCGAGAGCGGGACCAGCAGTGCGGTGGCCACCGGGCTGCAGGTCGCGGTCATGGTCGTGATGCTCTGCGCGATCGTGGGTGTCGGACGGCTCAGCGACCGCATCGGCCGAAAACCGGTCCTGATGACCGGAAGCGTGTCGCTGGTGCTGCTCGGCCTACCGGCGGTGTGGCTGCTGCGCGCCGGGATGGCGGGCCAGATCGCCGGGCTGCTGATCATCGGTCTGTGCCTGATCTGCTTCGCGGCGGTTTCCCCGTCGACATTGCCCGCGCTGTTCCCGACCATGATCCGCTACAGCAGTCTCGCGGTGATCTTCAACCTGTCGGTTTCGCTGTTCGCCGGGACCGCGCCAACCATCATCGAGGCGGCGGTGACCGCGACCGGCAACCTGGACTGGCCGGGCTACTATCTCATCGGCGCCGGCGTCATCGGCATCCTCGCCACCTATTTCCTGCGCGAGCACGCCGGGAAGCCCCTCGCAGGCGCCGCTCCACTCACCTCCAGCGCCGAGCTCCCACCCCCACCCCTGTCCGAGGACGGGGTGCCGCTGGAGCAGCCGCGCTAATCCCGGCTCTCCCCCGCGGTCGAAACGAGAGCGGCCTCGCACCGGATCCTGTCCGGCACGAGGCCACTGGCTCGTCGCGGGTCACCCGATGCGCTCGCGCACCCACTCGTGGAACTCACCGATGTGGTGCTCGCTGGGGACCAGCACCCCGCCGTCGACGTAGGCGCGGGAGTCCATGGCCAGCTGGCAGCGCTCGCAGGCGTCGAAGTCCTGCTGGTTGACCCGGTGGAACAGCTCCACGGAGCGCTCGATGTCGGTTCCCGAGTCGACCACCTCCGGCAGGTAGAGCCAGTCGCAGCGCACCAGCGTCCGCTCCGCCGAGAGCGGGAACATGCGGTGGAAGACGACGTGGTCGGGCACCAGGTTGATGAAAACCTGTGGCCGCACGGTGATGGCGTAGTAGCGGCGGTCCTGCTCCTCGTTCACCCCGGGCAGCTTCTGCAGCCCGGCGGAACCGTCCACTGTGAAGCCCTCGACGTCCTCGCCGAACTCGGCGCCGTGGCCCACGAAGTACTGCGCGGCCAGCCCGTCGGCGAACTCCGGGAGCACCTCCGTGAGTTCGGGGTGGATCGTGGCGCAGTGGTAGCACTCCATGAAGTTCTCGACGATCTGCTTCCAGTTGGCCTTGACGTCGTACTCGATGCGCCGCCCGAGCTTGAGGTCGGCGACCTGGTAGCCCACGATCGCTTCCGGGGTCCCCAGCCGGTTGATGACGTCGCCGATGACGCTGCCCTCGAACGAGGGCGCTTCCTCGGCCAGGCACAGCCACACGTAGCCGAGCCATTCGCGGACGTGCACCTTGTGCAGTCCGTACTCGGTGCGATCGATGTCGTCCATCGCGTTGAGGTTCGGCGCGGCGGTCAGATCGCCGTCGAACGAGTAGGTCCAGGCGTGGTACGGGCACTGGAAGGACCGCCGCACCTCGCCCTTCTCCTCGGTGCACAACCGCGCGCCGCGGTGCCGGCAGACGTTGAGGAAGGCCTTGATGGCGCCGTCGCGGCCCCGGGTGACCAGCACACTCTCGCGTCCGATCTGGACCGTTTCGTACTGGCCGGGCTTGGCGAGGTCCGCGCTGAGCACTGCGCAGAACCAGCCGGCTTCGAAGATCGTCTCCTGTTCCCGGCGGAAGATCGCGGGGTCGGTGTAGTAGTACCCTGCCAGCGTCCCGCGCAGGCTTTCGGGGAGGCGGGCCTGGTCCTGGGAGGTGGGAAGCTCACCGGTCGTCATGTCATGCTCCTCATCGGAGAAGGGGGGATCTCGCTGCGGCGCGACCGCGGCGGGTGTCGGCTTGACGTCGACATTGCGGCAAAAAGGGCTCAGCGGGCCATATCTGATCGCTGGAGGCGGAATCGGTCGGGTCCCCGGCCGCCGGCGGCGGTCCGCGGCACGGAACCACAGCGCGACACGTGGGCGGCGGAACCGCCGAGCGCGCTCTGGCGCCCCGGGTGGATTTCGCTTGAATCGCCAACGTTCTCGGAGTTCTTGCGGCGCGGCTACGGGAACACGACGGTGCTGTAGCCGTTGAGCAGGACGCGGTGCTCGCAGTACCACCGCAGCGCGGGGGACAGCGCCAGCACTTCCGCATCCCGCCCCACGGTCTGGCGCACTTGCGGGCCGTAGGTGTGGTCGATGTGGATGACCTCCTGTTCGATGATCGGTCCTCCGTCGAGGTCCGGGGTGACGTAGTGCGCCGTGGCGCCGACGAGCTTGGCGCGCGGGATATGCGGCAACGCTGGGGAAGGAAGAGCTGGCCACCTCTGATCGAGGACTGATATATCAACTGCCAGGCAAGATAGAGCGCCAGGTGTGACGTGGTCAACACGTAGCCGAAAAATCTCAGTCAATCCGGCATTGCGACCGGGTGTCGCGCTCCTCCGGGGCGGAGGCACCGGGGCAACAGTCCAGGTGTTTTTGGGTTGCTCTAAGGACTTCGATCACCCCCCGGGGCCGCGGCGGGCGAAACAACCCCTTGACCACGCGGCACGCGCTGCTACCGTGAGATCCATCTGATACTTCAGTTGTCGATTCCTGTTCTACCGCGCCAATCCCAAGGCGCGCTCACCGAGTGGTGGAACCACCAGGCCGGCTGCCGATGCTGGTTCACCCTCCGCCGGGACACGACCATCAACGACATCTTTCACGACGACGCGAACAGGGCGGTGACGAGGTGAGCAACGAGTTCAGGCTTGCCGAAGGCGGCCGGCGCCCGCACGGAATCACCGACTGGCTGAGCGACGCCGCAGCCGAATACCGCGACTGAACGCAACCGATGAATTGGAGCAGCCAGTGACCCAAGTGCGCGGAGTGGTGGCTCCCGGCCAGGGAAAGCCGGTGGAAGTCACCACGATCCACGTCCCCGACCCCGGTCCCGGCGAGGCCGTGATCCGGGTGCAGGCCTGCGGTGTCTGCCACACCGACTTGCACTACCGCGAAGGCGGCATCAACGACGAGTTCCCGTTCTTGCTCGGGCACGAGGTGGCCGGGGTCGTCGACTCGGTCGGCGAGGGCGTGCACAACGTCGAGCCGGGTGATTTCGTCGTGCTGAACTGGCGCGCTGTGTGCGGGAGCTGCCGGGCCTGCAAGCGCGGCCGCCCGCAGTACTGCTTCACCACCCACAACGCCACCCAGCCGATGACCCTGGCCGACGGCACCCCGCTCTCGCCCGCGCTGGGCATCGGTGGTTTCGCCGAGCGGACGCTGGTCCACTCCGGACAGTGCACCAAGGTGGACCCGACCGCGCGCCCGGCCGTGGCCGGATTGCTCGGCTGCGGGGTGATGGCCGGCATCGGCGCCGCCGTCAACACCGGCGAGGCCGGGCCCGGGGACTCCGTGGCCGTTATCGGTTGCGGCGGTGTCGGGGACGGGGCCATCGCGGGCGCGGCGATGGCCGGTGCGCGGCGGATCATCGCCGTGGACACCGATCCGGACAAGCTCGGGTGGGCGCGGGAGTTCGGCGCCACGCACACCGTCAACGCCTCCGAGACCGACACCGTCGAGGCGATCCGCGACCTAACCGGCGGTCACGGCGCGGACGTGGTCATCGACGCCGTGGGCGTCCCGAAGACCTACGAGCAGGCCTTCTACGCCCGCGATCTGGCCGGCACGGTCGTGCTCGTCGGCGTGCCCGATCCGCAGATGCGGCTGGAACTGCCCCTGCTGGACGTGTTCGCGCGCGGCGGCGCGCTGAAGTCCAGCTGGTACGGCGACTGCCTGCCCGAGCGGGACTTCCCGATGCTCACCGAGCTCTACCAACAGGGGCGGCTGCCTCTGGAGAAGTTCGTGACCGAGGAGATCGCTCTCGACGACGTCGAGGCGGCGTTCGAGAAGATGCACCGCGGTGAAGTCCTGCGTTCGGTGGTGACGTTCTGATGGGAATCCGGCTCGATCATGCCACCGTCTCGGGGAAATTCTCCCTCGACGGCGAGGTGCACGCGGTTGACAACAACCTCTGGGTCGTCGGCGACGACGACCGGTGCGTGGTCATAGACGCACCACACGACGTCAACGCGGTCCGAGAGCTGGTCGCGGGCCGGGAGGTCCTGGCCATCCTGGCCACCCACGCGCACGACGACCACGTGCGGGTGGCACCGCAACTGGCCGACGCCGTGGGCGCGCCGGTGCATCTGCACCCGGCCGACCTGCCGGTGTGGGAACTGACTCACCCGACGCGGCTTCCCGACGGGCTGCTGGTCGACCGGCAGCTGTTCTCCGTCGGGCGCCTGGACCTCCGGGTGATGCATACCCCGGGGCACACGCCAGGTTCGGTGTGCTTCTACTCCCCGGACCTGGGAACGGTGTTCACCGGGGACACCCTGTTCGCGGGCGGGCCGGGCGCGACCGGACGGTCCTTCTCGGACTTCGACACGATCACCGCGTCGATCCGCGACCAGTTGCTCCTGCTGCCCCGGCCGACCAACGTCCGCCCGGGACACGGTCCAGAAACGACCATCGGCGAGGTCATCCCGCAGTTCGACGAATGGGTGGCGCGCGGCTACTGAAACGCTGGCTGGGCGAGGACGGCGACACACCGCACCTGGCACCAGGCTCGTCCACGACCGCGCAAAGCTCGACGACCTCGCCAGGCGCCCTTCGCGGCTTTGTAGTCGGCGGCGACGCCGCCGAACCGGCCGGGGAAACGCTGGCGACAGCGCCTGCTCTCCGGAGTCGGCGATTGTTGACCATGGCCACCATCGAACTGTGGAAGAACAGTCGCAGCACAGTGGAGGGCGTGGCTGTCGTTCACCCTTGGCATCGGGCTGTCGCTGTGCGATGCCAAGGGTGAACGTTCATGAATCGAACGGGGTCGGATCAACCCAGCCGTATTCGGCGGACTCGGGCACGGCCAGCCCGCCCCTGGCGGCTCCCGCGAAGGCTGGGGGCGTGCCACCGCGCGGTCGCCGCCAAGTCGGTGATCAGTACCGGGCCACCGGTAGCGAACGCAGCCAGGCATCCCTCCCCCACTGGTCAGTCGCAGGTCTTCCAACCCACTGCTGATCTAGTCGAACCCCGTGATCGGTAGGTCAGGCCGGAACGCGGACTTGGCCGCCTTCCGTTTCCCAGCGCT
Source organism: Parasphingorhabdus pacifica (assembly GCF_054779195.1). Lineage (NCBI taxonomy): Bacteria > Pseudomonadati > Pseudomonadota > Alphaproteobacteria > Sphingomonadales > Sphingorhabdaceae > Parasphingorhabdus > Parasphingorhabdus pacifica. The sequence goes on along the minus strand of NZ_BAAGYS010000008.1, from coordinate 75,270 downwards.
CCTCCGAGACCGGGTCCGCCGAGCGGGGGCTGACAACGAGCTCGAAACCAAAAGACGGAACTCCGAGCGGCATTGTGCTTCGGGCCATTTCCCCGCCACCGCGGGCAAAATCGTTGCTGACGGCGGCGGCCATCGCCGCACGAGCCGCCTCTTCGGAAGCATCCAGCGGCACGACCAGCAGGCTAAGTCGCCCCGCGATCGAACTGGTCACTGCGACCGTGTTCGGATCCATCGACCGGAAGCCCTCAAAGTGCACCGTCCGGCCCTCGATGAACATCTTCCGTGGCACAGCCGCCCACATGTCGCTCGTTTGGCGTGCCACCCTCGAGCAAGCCGTTCCGTTGTCCAGGACGGCGCGCGTGCGACCGTCGGGTGCGCAGTAGACCTTCGAGGCATCCACGCCGACGACGTGAAACTCGACGAACGCACCGACGATCCGCAGCGTGTCGCACACCGCTCCGGTCCGGAACAACGACCTCGACTGGTTGTCCTTTGTGGACTCGGTTATCTGCCGCGAGCGGCCGAGTGTTGCAGGAGCATGTGTTGGGCGAGCCTGGCGAGTTCCCGGGTCGCGGGCGAGAGCGGGTTGGCCTGCCTGCGCACCAGCGCGACCGTGTCGTAGAGCGGTTCGTGGAAGCCGACCGTGCGCAGGTTCGAAGGGAAACCGGGACCGTCGGCGACCGCGCGCGCGACGATGGTGTCCCCTACCCCGCGTTCGGCCAGCGACAGCGCCGATTCGACATGCTCGACCTCGATCCGCGGCTCCAGCTTGAGTCCGGCGAGCTGGGCGCGGTCGGCGAGCTGGCGGCGCGTCGGATCCGACCAGCCGTAGTGCGCGTCGTAGAGGATCAGCCGGGACCGTGCGACCTCTTCGATCGGCACCGGCTCCGCGGCGCGCGAAGGGTCGGCGGTGGCGTAGTGCACCTCGTCCCGCAGCAGCGGGGTCACCTCGAGCCCTTCGTCGTCGATGGGCAGCACGACCAGCCCGGCCTCCACCGTCCCAGCCGCGACGGCGGCGGCGACCTCCACGGAGTTCAACCCGATCAGCCGGATCCGCACGTCGGGGTAGCTGTCGTGGAACCGCTGCGCCAGATCGGACAGCAGGTAGTACCTGGCGTTGCGAAGCAACCCGAACGTGGCGACGCCGCCGTGCAACGACCGGACCGAGCGCAGCGCCTGCGCACCTTCGTCGGCGGCGACCGCGGCCTGTTCCGCGTGCGGCAGCAGCGCCTCGCCCGCCGCCGTCAGCACCAGTCGTCGCGCACCTCTGGTGAACAGCCGGGTGGCGTGCTCGTCCTCGAGCTTGCGGATCAACTCCGACACGGAGGCCTGGGCGATCCCCATGGTGGTCGCGGCCGTGGTGAACGAGCCGGTCCGCGCGGCGAGCACGAACGCCCGCAACTGCTTCAATGTCACAGGGAAACCCTATGACAGGTGCAGGAATTTCTCACCTTGTCCTGTGCTTTGGCGGTTCGTAGGGTTCGCGCCATGCGCTTCGCACCTTCCCTGCTCAGAGAGATCGGCAGCTCGCACCGTTTCCTCAAGGCGCCGGCACACGACGGCCCCGCAGCCCAACGCGAACCGGCGGTGGTCCAACGGGTCTCGGAGATGCTCGCCGCGATCGAACGCGACGGCATGGACGCCGTGCTGCGCTACGCCCGCGAGCTCGACGGCTGGACCGACACCGAGGTGGAGCTCGACGCCTCCGCCATCAAGCGCAGCGGTGATCAGCTCACCCGCGCCCACCGCGAGGCGCTGGAACTCGGCGCTGAGCGGACCAGCGCCTTCGCCCGCGCTCAGCGCGCCCACCTGAAGGACTTCGAGACCGAGCTCGCCCCCGGCCTGGTCACCGGGCACCAGTACGTGCCGGTGCAGCGGGTCGGGGCCTACCTGCCCGCCGGGCGCTTCCCACTGACCGCGGGCGCGTTCATGACCGTCGGGGTGCCCAAGATCGCCGGGGTGGAGACGGTGCTGGCCTGCCTGCCGCCGGGCCGCGACGGCACACCGGACCCCGCGGTGCTGTACTCCGCGCACCTCTCCGGCGCCGACCGGGTGTACGTGCTCGGCGGCGTGCAGGCGCTTGCCGCGATGGCGTTCGGACTGCTCGGCGAACGTCCGGTGGACGTGCTGGTCGGTGCGGGCAACGCCTTCGTCGCCGAGGCGAAGCGGCAGCTGTTCGGCACCGTCGGCATCGACCTGCTCGCCGGGCCGTCCGAGGTGGCGGTGCTCGCCGACGAGACCGCCGACCCGGAACTGGTGGCCGCGGACCTGCTCGGCCAGGCCGAGCACGGGGTGAACTCCCCGGCTGCACTGGTCACCACCTCGGAAGCGCTCGGCAACGCCGTGATCGTCGAGGTGGAGCGCCAGCTCGAAACCCTGTCGACCAAGGAGATCGCCGGTCCTGCATGGCGCGACCACGGCTCGGTGACCTGGGCCGCGGACGCCGAGACCGCCGTCGCGCTGATGGACGACCTCGCCCCCGAACACCTCGAAGTGATCACCGCCGACGACGACCACTACCACCGGGCGCTGCACAACTACGGCTCGATCTTCCTCGGACCGTGGAGCACGGTGGCGTACTCCGACAAGGGCATGGCGGGCACCAATCACGTGCTGCCGACGGCGGGCGGCGCCAAGCACGGCGCGGGACTCTCGGTGTCACGGTTCCTGAAGCCGCTGACCTACCAGCGGGTCGCCGAGCAGGCTACGCCGCTGCTGGCCGACGCCGTGGACGTGATCTCCGAGTACGAGCAGATGGCCGCGCACCGGGCCACCGCCACGATCCGCACCGACCGTTACCAGAAGGGAAAGCGCTAGATGAGCGGCAACTCCGACGAGCCGAACCTGGGGGCCGCCGCGGTGGCCTCCTCGCCGCGGGAGCCCCACCGCGGGGCGCCTGAGGGCACCATGCACCCGCCCGCCCGGACGATGCCGACCGACCACAGCATCCGCGTGGACTCCGGACACGGCGCTGACGAACCGCTGCGCGTGCCGGGCGAGCGCAGGCAGGCGATGCGCGGTTTCGAGGACACCTACACCGACATCGTCGACTACATCGTGCGGATCACCCACCGCATCTGGGAGGACCAGGACGTCGGCTACATCTACGACACCTACAGCCCCGGGTGCCGGTTGCACGGCGACAACGGCTACTCCTACGGCGTGGAGCAGCTCGTCGACGGCACCATGCAGTCGATCAACGCCTTCCCGGACTGCCGGCACTACGCCGACGACGTGATCTGGGCGGGCGACGAGGACCAGGGCTTCGTCACCTCGCACCGGGCGATCAACATCGGCCACCACACCGGGCCGTGGCGCTGGGGCCCGCCGACCGGGCGCAAGCTCGACACGTGGGTGATGGCGAACTGCGTGGTGCGGGAGAACGAGATCTACGAGGAGTGGGTCCTCTACAACACCGCGGCTAAGTTGCACCAGCTCGGCATCAACGTCGTCGAAGCGGCCCGCACCTACGGCAACGAGGGCGGAATCGCACCGCTGACCGCGCGCCAGTTCAGCGAGCCGCAACGGCTCGTCGGCGGGCGCAAGCCGGAGCCGCTGCCGCTGCCGAACGGGGCGTTCGACGTGGAGCAGACGGTGCGGGCGCTGTTCCACAACGTCTACAACCGCCGGGACCTGAGCATTTTCGACCGGGTGTACGCGGACGCGGTGCGCTGGCACGGCACGACGAACCGCACCGGGCGCAACCGCTCCGACGTGCGCGGCATGGCGCGGTCGCTGCTGGCCACGTTCCCGGACCTGGGCGTCGCCGTGGACGAGGTGTACTGGATGGGCAACGAAGCCGACGGCTTCAGCGTCTCGGTCCGCTGGTCGGGCGCCGGTACGCACCGCGGCTACGGCCTCTACGGCGCACCGACCGGACGTCGGGCGCACCTGTGGGGCATGTCCCAGCTGTATTTCTCCGGTGGGCGCATCGTGGAGGAGTGGTCGCTGTTCAACGAGTTCGACGTGCTCGCCCAGCTGCTGGCCGACGAGCCGCCGGCGCTGCTGGGGTGAGTCCGGTGGCAGGACACCCGAAGCCCACCCCGCCGGGCGGCGTGCGGGTGCGGTCGTGACCCGGGTGCTGTGCGCCCAGCTGGCACCGCGCGTGGCCGATCTGCCGTACAACCGCGAGTTGTCGGTGGCGGCCGTGCGCGATGCCGCCGCACGCGGTGCCGAGGTGATCGTGCTGCCGGAACTCGTCACCTCCGGGTACCGGCTGAGCTCGGTGGCGGAGGCCGAGTCGGTGGCGTTGGCCCCAGATGACCCGCTGTTCGCGGAATGGGGGCGTGCCGCCCCGGATTCCGTCGTGGTGAGCGGCTTCTGCGAGCTCGGCTCCGGCGGGCTGATCCACAACAGCGCGGCGGTGCTGGATCGCGGGGAGCTCGTCGCGGTCTACCGCAAGACCCACCTGTGGGACGAGGAGAAGCTGCTGTTCGCCCCTGGCTCGACGGCGCCGCCGGTGCTGGACACGAGTCGCGGTCGGGTCGGCGTGCTGATCTGCTACGACCTCGAATTCCCGGAACTGACCCGGAAACTGGCCCTCGACGGCACGGAGCTGCTGGCGGTGCCGACGAACTGGCCGTTGATCCCGCGCCCCGCCGGGGAACGCTCCCCCGAAGTCGTCATCGCGATGGCCGCGGCGCGGGTGAACCACGTCGCCATCGCCTGCTGCGACCGCGCCGGAACCGAACGCGGCACCCACTGGACGGAGGGCACCGCCCTCATCGACCAGGAAGGCCGGGTGCGAGCCGAGACGGACGCGTCGGGCACCGCCTCCGCAGACCTGGACCTGCGCGCCTCCCGGAACAAGCGGCTCACCCAGCACGCCGACTTGTTCGCCGACCGCCGCCCGGAGCTGTACGGTCCCCACTGACGAAAGAGGTGAGTGCCTCATCCGCCCGATCAGATCGGGTTGATGAGGCACTCACCTCACGTTTCGGGCGGTTCCCCGATGAGGATCAGAGGGAGCGGAAGGTGTTCAGCAGGATGTGCGCGAGGTTGTAGACCACGAAGTCCGCGTCGCTGGCGGCGCCCGCCTCGGCGCTGGAGACGATGCTCATCACCGCCACCTTCGCCTCCCTGGCCTGCCGGTGCACCTCGCCCATCGCTCGGTGTACCGCCGCGTCTCCGGGCGGCACCCCGAGCGACACGGCGAGGTCGGCCGGTCCGACCCACACCGCGTCGATCCCGTCCACCGCGACGATCCTCGCGGTGTTGTCCACCCCGAGCGCGGTCTCCACCATCGCCACCACCAGCACGTCCTCGGCGCTGCGCAGGTGCTCCGCCGCGGTGACCGCGCCGTAGCGACCGGCCCTGCTGTACGTCGCGAACCCGCGTTCCCCGCGTGGTGGGTAGTACGCCGCGCGCACCACCTCCTCGGCCTCCCGCGCGGACTCCACGTGCGGGACGACGATGCCCTCGGCGCCGAGGTCGAGCACCCGAAGCACCTGGTTCGGATCCGCGCGCCCCACCCGCACCAGCACCGGAATGCCGTGCGCCTGCGCGAGCGCGATGTGCTGCTGCAGCGCGATCAGGTCGTCCGGTCCGTGCTCGCAGTCGACGAGCACGTAGTCCAGCTCGGCGATCCCGGACAGCTCCATCAGAATCTCGGCGGGCAGGCGCAGGATGCCCCCGCGCAGCCGAGCGCCCGCGCGCAGCTTCGACTTCAGCTTCATCGGGCCACCATCCCCGCGGAGAGATCGATGTCGGCGGCGCACAGCCCCGGCATTCGCAACATCGCCACCAGCGCGGCGGCCACTTCGTCCTCGGTGACCATCCGGTCCAGCGCGGCGCGCGAGACGAACTCCGCCTCCGCTTGCTCGACCGTGGTCCCGGTCCGCTCGGCCTCCAACCGGAAGTTGCGCGCCATCCGCGGCCCGTCGACCGGCCCGGGCGACAGCGAGTTGACCGCGACGCCGAGCGGGCCGACCTCGGCCGCCAAGGTAGTGGTCAGCCCGAGCACCGCCATCTTCGACGCACAGTACGGGGTGCGCCGGGCCAGCGGGCGCTTCCCCGAGACCGAGGCGACGTTGACCACGTCCCCTGCGCCGCGCGCGGTCATCGCAGGCAGGAAGGCGCGGCACATCAGGTACGTGCCGCGCACGTTGGCGGCGAACACCTCGTCCCACTCCCCCGGCTCTATCTCGGTCAGCGGTGCGACCGGACCGGCGATCCCGGCGTTGTTGACCAGGATCGAGACCTGCTCCCCGCCGAGCTGTCCGGCGAGCGCCGCTACCGAATCCGGGTCGGAGACGTCGCAGGTCACCGCCAGGCCGTCACCCGGGAGCCCGGCCACTGTCTCGTCCAATGGCGCCCGGGTTCTGCCGACGGCGATAACCCGGGCGCCGTCGGCCGACAAAGTCCGGCACATCGCCTGCCCGAGCCCGTTTCCGCCGCCGGAGACCAGCGCGGTGCGTCCGGCGAGCTGCGGTTCAGGCGGGGGCATGGCCGGTCCATTCCAAGGTCGCGTCGCCGTACTTCGCGGCGCGCACGTCGCCGGACCGGGCGTGCCCCTCGAACAGCTCGACCCGCGCCGCTCGACCGCACACCTCGCCGAGGACCGCGCTCGCCGCCGGGTCGGTCACCTCCTGGTAGGTCACCGTCTTCAGGTACTTCCCGACCCAGAGCCCGCCGGTGTATCGCGCGGCGCCCTTGGTGGGCAGCACGTGGTTGGTGCCGATGACCTTGTCGCCGTAGGACACGCAGGTGCCCTCGCCGAGGAACAGCGCGCCGTAGTTGCGCATCCGGTCCAGCGCGCGCCGCGGCTGCTCGGTCAGCACCTCGACGTGCTCGCTGGCGTAGGTGTCGGCCAACGCGAACGCCTCATCCACCGAGTCGACCACCACGACCTCGCCGTGATCGCGCCAGGCGGGACCGGCGAAGTCGGCGGTCGGCATGCCGGGCAGCAGCTTATCGACGTGGTCGATCACCTTCGCGGCCAGAGTCCGCGAGGTGGTGATCAGCACCGCGGGGGAGTCCGGGCCGTGCTCGGCCTGCGAGAGCAGGTCCACCGCCACCACGAACGGGTCGGCGTGGTCGTCGGCGATAACCAGGATCTCGGTCGGTCCGGCGAAGAGGTCGATGCCTACCTCGCCGAACAGCTGCCGCTTCGCCTCGGCGAGGTAGGCGTTGCCCGGCCCGGCCAGCAGGTCCACCGAACCCATCGACTCGGTACCGGTGGCCATGGCGGCCACCGCCTGCACGCCGCCGAGCAGGTGGATCTCGTCCGCCCCCGCCAGGTGCATCGCGGCGACCGTCACCGCCGGGATCTCCCCGCGGATCGGCGGGGTGGCCGCGGCGACCCGCGGCACGCCGGCGACCTTGGCGGTCACGATCGTCATGTGCGCCGAGGCGGTCAGCGGGTAGCGCCCGCCGGGCACGTACGCACCCACCGCGTCGATCGGGACGTGCCGGTGTCCCAAGCGGACCCCGGGAAGCGTCTCGACCTCGACGTCGCGCAGCGATTCCCGCTGGTGCTCGGCGAAAGCGCGCACTTGGGCCTGCACGAACCGGATGTCGTCGAGCGCCTGCTCGGGCACGGTCGCGACGATCCGCTCGATCTCGTCCGGGGTGAGCCGGAACGACTCGGGGCTCCAACCGTCGAATCGTTCTGAGTACTCGTGCACCGCCGCGTCGCCGCGGGTCCGGATGTCTTCGATGATCGTGCGGACGCGGTCGCGCAAGGCGGAGTCATCGGTGTCGGTCGGCTTCGGTACCGGTCGGTTCAACTCTTCGGGCAACGTCGTCGTTCTCCTCGTTCGTGGGGGGAGTACACCGGCGGATGAGCCGGTTGAGCAGTTCGGCGGTTCTCTCGGGAGCTTCGAGGGGGAGCAGATGTCCCGCGTCGGGCACCAGCTGCAGTTCGGCATCGGGCAACCGTCCGGCCATCTCGCGGTGGAACTCGGGTGGGCACAAGGCGTCCTCGGCCCCGCAGGCCACCAGGGAGGGGACGGTGATCGAGGGCAGAACGTCGCGGGCGTCGGCCCGGGTGCCCTGCGCGGCGAGCTGGTCGCGGAACCACCGCGGGCCGATCCGCTCGGCCATCCCGCGGAAGACCCGTGCCAGGTCCGGCGAGGGCTGGGGCCGGGAGTACATGGTCGGCAGGATCTCCTCGACGACCGCTGCGAACTCCCCCGCCTCCGTCCGACGGGCCACCCGCGACCATCCCTGGTGCTGCTCGGCCCGCGGCGCTGCGGCGTTCGTGGCCAGCGCGGCGAAACCGGCCAGCCGCTCCGGTGCCAGCCGCGCCACCTCGAACCCGACGATCGCCCCGAGGCTGAGCCCGACGAGCACGATCGGACCGTCCACACCGGACAGAACATGCTCGGCCATACCGGTGATGCTCGGGGATCTCAGCACCGCGTGCACCACCGGCAGGTCCAACTCGGACTCGACGTGAGCCCACAGCCCGGCATCGCAGAGCATGCCCGGCAGCAACACCACCGTCTCAGCCACGGGAGCGCGGCACCAGCGCGTAGGGCGCCACGTAGCCGTTGTGGTCGATCGAGAACCCGGCGTCGGCGGCGGCCTTGACGACCTCCTCGTCCCAATCGACTCGCACCCGCCCGTCCCCGGAGTTGATCACCACGAGCTTGCCGGTGTTCTCTCCGACGTTGCGGATGCTGCGCCACGCGCCCGGCGGAACCGAGAGCATGTCCCACTCGCCGAGCTCCACCGTGACCGGCTCGTGGTCGTTGAGGGTCACCTCCCAGCACCCGTCCTTGACCATGAGCACCTGCTTCTCCTCGACTCGGTGCCCGAGCATCCCGGCGCCCGGCTCGGCGCGCAGCCAGGCGATGTTGTGCCCGTGCGGGTTGTAGATCCGCGGCTCCTGGTCGAGGTTCTCGGTCATGCCGAACCCGACCACCAGCGCCAGTTCCGCGCCGCCACCGGTGACCAACGAGTCCAGGAACGGCGTCGAGCACCACTCCAGGTCGTCCTGGGTCACCACGCGCCGCCGCATCTTCTCGGCGGAGAACGACCGCAACCGCGCGATGTCGGAGCTCGCCATCGGGCGCACCAACTCGACATCCTCCGGCGGTTCATCTCTGGCGACGGTGTCGATGACCCGGCCGTCCTCGGTCAGGTGCAGCCCGTACCCGGCGGCGTCCCGCAGCACGGTGGGGCCCCAGATGATGCCGCCGGTGTTGTCGTGGCCTAGTGAGGTGAAAAGCCAGCCGTCGTCCGGGCCGATGTTGGTGAAGCCGCGGAAGATCCAGGTCGGGATCGACGCGATGTCGCCCTCCCGCAGCACGAGCTCGCCCTCATCCCCGTCTGCACCCCAGCGCAGCAGGTACTCCCCGCGGAAGCACAGGAACACCTCGGCGGTGAAGTGCAGGTGCAGGTTGTTGGTGACGCCGTGCGGCATCGCGGCCGCGCCGATGTTGTAGCCGTGCGGCTCTCGGAGGTTGATGACCTGCTTGGAGTTCTGCGACACCCCCGGCCCGATCATCGCGTAGTTCTCCTTGCGCTCCGATCCCGGCGTGCGGCAGTCGATGAACGCCTGGTCGCACGACACGAAATCGCTTCGCCGGATGGTCCTGCGCGCGACCTCCTCTTCATTGACCCGTACCGGTCCGTGCTGCATTCGTACACCTCCGCATTAATGACTACGTATGCATTACAGCACCGCCCGTCACGGTGGTCAATGACTCTCCTAGGCGGAATCGACACTGGATCCGTCCAGATCTCCCGGTGGGGTCCCGATTAGAATGCGTATACTGGGAGGTCGAATGTCGATCACGAGTCATGATGTCGCCAGGTTCGCCGGGGTGTCCCAGGCGACGGTTTCGCGCGCCCTGCGCGGGGACCCGCGGGTGTCGGCGACGACGCAGGAGCGCGTCCGCCACGCTGCGGACGCGCTCAACTACGTGCCGAGCGAGGCGGGCCGCAGCCTGTCCACACACACCACGCGCCGGATCGGCGTACTGGTCAGCGACCTGGCCAACCCGTTCTACCCGTACCTGGTCGGTCCGTTGCACGACGAGTTGGAGCAGCGCGGCTACCGGATGATGCTGCTGACCGAGCGCTCCGACGCCGCCCTGGCCACCGAGCGGCTGCTCGACCACTCCATCGACGGCGCGGTGCTGACGACGGCCACGAGCGGTTCCGGGCTGCCGGAAGCGCTGCGGCGCAAGCAGGTTCCGTTCGTGTTCCTCAACCGCGTCGACGGGCGCGAGGGCGCCGACGCTGCCGTGGTCGACAACGAGCGCGGCGGCCGGATCGCCGCCGACGAGCTCGCCGAACTCGGGCACCGCAAGATCGCCTTGCTGGGAGGTTCGTCCGACACCAGCTCCGGACGCGATCGTGAGCAGGGCTTCGTGGCCGGGCTCGCCGACGCAGGCATCGTGCTGCCCGCGACCAGGATCCGGCGCGGACCCTACGACTTCGACACCGGCTACCAGGGGCTCACCGAGCTCTTGGACGCCGACCCCGAGCTGACCGCCGTGTTCTGCGGCAACGACGTCGTGGCCATCGGCGCATACAACGCGGCGCTGCGCGAAGGCCTGCGCATCCCCGACGACCTGACGCTGGTGGGTTTCGACGACCTGCCGATGGCCTCGTGGGAAGCATTCTCGCTCACCACGATCCGCTACGACCTCCCGGAGATGGCCCGGACCGCGGCCCGGCTGCTGGTCGAACGGTTCTCCGGCGAGGCGCCCGAATCCGCTCGGCAGGTGGCCTTCGCCCCGGAACTGGTGCTCCGCGGCACCCATGCGCCGCCCCGCTCGCGCCGGGCGTGGCGGGTGTAACTCCGGACGCGCGGTGGTGGCGCAGGTGGTCCCCGCGCCACCACCGTCTCGCGGCAGAAGTCGAGCTACTCGGCGAACTTGTCCGCGCCGAGGTCACTGCGGTACGTCTCCTTCATGAACACCGTGATCACGACCAGCGCCAGCACCGCTGCCGCGGCGAGGTAGGCCCAGACGGCGTAGATCGTGTCGAACCGGTTCACCAGCAGTGCGGCGATGAACGGCGTGACGCCCATGAAGATGGAGAATGAGCTGTTGTAGGCGATGGCGCTCGCGCTGAACCGGGTGCGGGTCGCGAACAGCTCCGCCGAGCACGTCGTCACGATCCCGGTGAGGAAGAACTCCGGGATGATGTAGACCAGCTGGCTGCACACTGCGGAGGTGAAGCTGCCCTGCTCGCCGATGGCGAACGCCAGCGGGACGAGCGCGATGCAGGCAACCGCCCCGCTGATCAGCATCGGCTTGCGGCCGATCCGGTCCGAGAGCTTGCCCGCCAGCGGCAGCAGCGGCATCAGCACCGCCACCGAGATCAGGTTCGACAACAGCGCCTGCGACCGGGTCAGCCCGAGTTCGCTGGTCAGGTACTCCGGGTAGTAGGTGACCCAGGTGTAGGACAGGATCGCCAGCATGATCGAGGCGCCGCAGAACACCAGGATCGGACGCCACTGCTCGCGCACCGCCTCGCGGACGGGCGCCTTGACGATCTTCGTGCCACCTTCGGTCTCGCGCATGAATTCCGGGGTCTCCTCGATGCGGCTGCGCAGCCACAGCCCCACCAGCGACAGCGGCAGCACCGCGAGGAACGGGATCCGCCAACCCCAGGATTCCAGTTGCGGCTGCTCGAACACGGTGCTCACCAGCGCCGCGACACCCGCGCCGCAGAGGATGCCGAGGAAGCAGCTGTTCGAGGCGTAGGAGGTGTAGTAGGCGCGCTGGTTCGGCTTCGCCCACTCCACGATGAACGCGACCGCGCCCACGTACTCCCCGCCGGAGATCATCCCTTGGAACGTCCGGATCACCACGAGCAGCAGCGGCGCCAAGAAGCCGACCTGTTGGTATGTCGGCAGGGCTCCGATCAGCGCCGTGGAGAGGCCCATCATGATGATGGTCCACAGCAGGGCTTTCTTGCGGCCGACCCGGTCGCCCCAGCGGCCGACGAGCGTGCCCCCGAGGGGGCGGAACACGCAGGCCACGGCCAAGACGGCGTACGTGCTCAGCACCGCCGCCGCGCTGTTGCCGCCCGGAAAGAACGAGGAGGCCAGCATCGGCGCCATGTAGCCGTAGAGCCCGTAGTCGAACTGCTCGACGAAGTTCCCGACACCGCCGGCGTAGACCGCTCTGCGGATCTTCTTCTTTGTCGCCTGCTCCGGTTCCGCCGCAGCGGTGGGAGCGGGTGCTCCCGGCATTCCGATGGACATGAACATCTCCAGTGGTCGCGACCCCGGTGTACGTCTATGCATACGTATGAAGGTCGTCGGAGGCTAGCTTCCGACCCCCAGGGCGTCAAGAAGCACGCGGTGCGGGCAGGGCGTCGCGCAGCGCCGCACGTTCGCGGCGGAAGGCAGCGTGGGCCGTTGCGTCCAACCCGGGCGGACCGGATCCGGCGCCGCCCCGCCCGGGGGTGGACGCCCCTGCCGCGCGGACCGTCCACGCACCGCTCAGCCGTGCATGTCGAGGATGGCGTAGCCGAATCCGGGCACCGTGAGCACCTCACTGTCCACCTGCACGCCGCTGTCCTCGACGGGCCGGGCTCCCGCGAGGCGGTCGTCGGGCACGGTGACCGTCGCGGGCTCGCGCCGCGGATTGGCAGTGACCAGGAACCGACCGCCGCGCAGGTAGGTCAGCGGGTAGTCGTCGGAGAACACCCGCACGTCGGCCTGCGTACCGAGTTCCGGATGCTGCTTGCGCAGCGCCAGCAGCCGCCGCACGAAGTGCAGCAGCGACCCGGGATCGCGCCGCTGCTGCTCGACGTTCGGCCGATTCGGGTCCGGGTCGATCGGGATGTAGAGCTCATCGGAGGGAGCGCTGGAGAACCCGGCGTTCGGGCCGTCGTTCCATTGCATCGGCGTGCGGTTGCGCTGGCGCCCGGCACTGCCCTCGACCTCGGGAAGCCCCTTGACCATGCGCATGCCGATCTCCTCGCCGTAGTACAGCGCGGGCACGGTCGGCCAGGTCAGCAGGAACGCGAATGCGACCGGGAGTTCCTCCGGGGTGCGGACGCCGTCGTTGAGCCGGTTCGCGCTGTCGTGGTTGGCCGTCGGGAGCATGATGCGGCCGCGCCCGATTTTCTCCGTCGCCTCCGTCCACGCGTCGATGAAGATCTTCGCGGTACCAGTGCCCTCGGCGCCGAAGTACGGGTTCTCGCGCCACAGCGACTTCCAGGGCGCCCCGTCTCCCGGCCCGTTGACCGGCAGGTAGAAGTCGGCATCGAAACCGGCGGGCACCGAGGTCTCGGGATCGCCCCATTCGGAGATGAGCACGGCGTCGGGGTAATGGCGAGCGACCCACTGCCGAATTTCGCCCCACAGCCTGCCGGTCTCGAGCCAGCCCGGGTCATCCTTGATGAGCGTGGCCGCGAGGTCGCAGCGGAACCCGGCGATGCCCAAGCGCAGCCAGTGGTCCATAACCGGGAGGATCGCCTCGCGGTTGCGCCGCGGTCCTTCCGCGTCGACCGGCTGGCGCCACGGCTCGGCCGGGTTCATCCGCGCGTAGCCGTAGTTGATCGCCGGCTGGGTGTCGTAGTAGTTCTTGCGGAACGCGCCGGGGCGCGGGCCGGGAGAGACGACGAACTCCTCAGGCAGCGTGCCGTCGTCGGGCAGCTGGTCCGGGGTGGCCCAGATGTAGCGGTCGTCGGTGTCGTCCTGCAGCGAGCCGAGGAACCAGGGGTGCTGGTCGGAGGTGTGGCCCGCGACGAGGTCGAACAGCACCCGCATGCCGCGCCGGCGCGCCTCTTCGACCAGTAGCGCCACGTCCTGCTCGTCGCCGTAGCGCGGGTGCACCCCGGTGTAGTCGGCAATGTCGTACCCGGCGTCGGTGAGCGGCGACGGGAACACCGGGTTGACCCAGATCGCGCCGACGCCGAGCCATTGCAGGTGGTTGAGGTGCTCGATGATGCCATGCAGGTCGCCGATCCCGGTGGCGTCGGTATCGGCGAAGCTCTGCGGGTAGAGCTGGTAGAGGACGGTGTCGGCCAGCCAGGAGTGCGTGCCCGCCGCCGCGGACGCGCCCGATGCGCTCAGCGCGGAGGGCGCGAACGCCGCTCCCGTGAGCGCCACACCGGTGCCGAGCATGAACGATCGCCTGCTAAACGCCATGAATACATCCCTCGCACTTGACTACGTATGCAAGTGCGTCAATGTACTCATCGGGCGGCCGCAGCGGAATGCGTTCGTCGCATTCCGCCGTTCCCATGGCATCTTGAGCTCGCCCAGGAGAGTGTTGACCCCGTACGCCGCCGCAGAGATCACGAGAACGATCCCGGCCTGAAAACTCAAAGACTCGATCGACCCGCCCGAGAAGGTGTGCGTGCCGATCGCCGGCCGCTCGCCTGCTGACCGGAGGACCCCGGTTCGGAGATCTTCGGGAAGCGCGCCCAAGTTTTCGAATTCCTTGGCATGCCCGCGCTTGGCTCCGATCTTGGCCTGGACAGTGCCGCCGACGGTGCCGACCAATAACCCGACCGTCGCGGAGGTGAAGGCCAGCGACTGCGCTTCAGGCCGCCACCTTCGCCGAACACCGTGCCCATCGCCGCCGAGCCGAACCCGCCCGCCCATCCGGCGAACAGCGGCAGTCCGAACCCGTCGTGCGTGCCGAACAGCGGACCGAGCACCAGCAGTCCAACCAGGACGCCGACCGCGACCTCGGCCGCGTAGCGCTCGCGCGGACGCTCCTCACCTGCCGACCATCAGGGTTCGCTGGTCACCGGCCAGTGCGGGGCTTCCAACCGGCTCTCGGCCACAGGGGTTCCTGCCCTGTTGGCGGGCGAGCGCAGGAAGGGCGCTGCGCCCGCTCGGGCAGGGCGTCGGCCATCCGGGGCTCAGCGGGCGAGCAGCGCGCGGACGCTGTCGGAGAAGTCGTGCAGGTGCGCCTGGGCACCTGCGCGTGCGGCTTCGGCGTCTCCCCGCACGATGGCAGCGACCACTCCTGCCTGGTCGCACCGGGTAGTCGGCTGGTGGGCGACCTGCCGGAGGCCGTAGTGCCAGATCCGCATGGCGAGAGTGGCGTATTGGTTCAGGTTCGTCTCGAGGAACGGGTTGTGGGCGGCCGCGTAGATCGCGCGGTGGATCGCGGCGTCCACCTCGATGTACGAAGTGGAGCCGTGATCCGCTGACGGGTGGGAGTTCGCCAGATCCGCCAGGTGGGACAGTTTCTCCCTCTCGGTGGGGGTGGCCCGTGTCGCCGCCAGGGCCGCGGCCAGTCCCTCGAGTTCTTCGCGGATCTCGGTCAGCCAGACCTCGTCGCTGACCGAGATCTCGGCGGCGAAGGTTCCCCGGCGCGGGTAGGTCACCACGAGCCGCTCGAGCGTGAGCCGTTTGATCGCGTCGCGCACCGGTGTGAGGCCGAGCTCCAGCGACGCGCTCAGGCGTTTTTCATCGAGAGGCTCCCCCGGTTCGATCCGCAGCGTGACGAGATCGTCGCGTAGCTGCTCGTAGGCGCGGTCGACCATCCGCACCGGCCGGTCGATGCCCTCCGGGCGCGCCGGACGGGAGGAGGCTGCGGTGGCGGTGTTGTTGTCTTCGAAGTGTTGACCCACGCGGACAGGGTACCTATTCTTCATACTGAAATTTTAACACAACTTCAGTTGGGGTTTGTTCTTCCAACGAGAGCTTTGAGGAGGCGTCATGGCTGCGCACGGTGTCAGCGTGGCGGGCAATCCCCGCGGACCGGAGCCGGTCAACGAGCTACCGCGGGACTACGCACCCGGGTCGTCCGAGGCCGTCCGGCTGCTCAAGGAGGTCGACCGGGTCCGTAGCCAGGTGCGCGACCTGCCGAACGTGATCGCAGGCGAGCGCCACGAGCTGGGCAA
The DNA here is from genome assembly GCF_054779195.1 of Parasphingorhabdus pacifica. Lineage (NCBI taxonomy): Bacteria > Pseudomonadati > Pseudomonadota > Alphaproteobacteria > Sphingomonadales > Sphingorhabdaceae > Parasphingorhabdus > Parasphingorhabdus pacifica. Next base: position 59,496 of record NZ_BAAGYS010000008.1, on the reverse strand, counting down.
GACCGCCGACGTGATCGCGCCGCACGACCACTCCCTGCACCTCGGCCGGATCCCTCTCGTCCGCGAGGAGCAGGTCAACGCCGCGATCGACGCTGCGCTGGCCGCTCGGCACGACTGGTCGCGAACCGCATGGTGGGACCGGGCAGCGGTCTTCCAGCGCGCAGCCGAGCTGGTCAACGGCAAGTACCGCGACGAGCTCCTGGCCACGACGATGCTCGGCCAGTCCAAGACCTTCCACCAGGCCGAGATCGACGTCAACGAGCTGGTGGACTTCCTTCGGTACAACGTCCACCTGGCCTCGCAGATCTACCAGAACCAGCCGTTCTCGGTGACCGGCGTCCGCAACACGATGGACCACCGCCCCCTCGAGGGCTTCGTCCTCGCGCTCACCCCGTTCAACTTCACCGCGATCGCCGGCAACCTGCCCGCCACTCCCGCACTGATGGGCAACGTGGTGGTCTGGAAGCCCTCGGAGAAGTCCGCGCTGAGCAGCGAGGTCGTCATGCGGGTCTTCGAGGAGGCCGGCCTCCCGCCAGGCGTCATCAACCTCGTCCACGGCGACGGCGGCCTGGTCACCGCGACCGCCCAAGCGAACGAGGACCTCGCCGGCATCAGCTTCACCGGTTCCACCACGGTGTTCCGCAACATCTGGCGCAGCACTGCCCAGAACATCCACAACTACCGCAGCTACCCGCGGCTGGTCGGCGAGACCGGCGGCAAGAACGCAGTCGTGGCGCACCCCAGCGCCGACCCGCAGGCGCTCCTGGTCGCCCTGGTACGCGGTGCGTTCGAGTACCAGGGCCAGAAGTGCACGGCTGCCGGCCGCACCTACATCCCGCGCAGCCTGTGGAGGGAGTTGGAGGCCCCGCTGCTGGAGACCACCGCCAGCCTGCAAGTCGGCGACATCCTCGACCACAAGACCTTCGTCGGCGCGGTCATCGACCGCAACGCGGTCGACCGCCTGCAAAACGCCATCGACCGGGCCAACGCCGACCCCGGGCACCAGATCCTGGCAGGTGGTACCACATCGACCGAGCGCGGCTCGTTCGTTGACCCGACAATCGTCCGCACGGACGACCCGACGGCGTTCAGCATGTCGGAGGAGATGTTCGGACCGTTCCTGAGCGTCTACGTTTACGACGACGCCGAGTGGGACCGGACCCTCGACCTGGTCGACAGCACCAGCCAGTACGGGCTGAGCTGCTCGGTGTTCGCCAACGACCGCACCGCGATCACCACCGCGCTGGACCGGCTCCGCGACACCGCCGGGATGACCTACATCAACGACAAGCCCACCGGCGCCATGATGGGCCAGCAAACCTTCGGCGGCGGCCGCGGGTCGGGCACCAACGACAAGACCGGCTCGACGCTCGCCCTGCAGCGCTGGGTCAGCGGCCGGTTCATCAAGGAGAACATGGCCCCCGATCAGGACTGGACCTACCCGTACATGGGGTGAGGCCAAGAGGCACCGACATGGGACTCGAGGAGATTTCTGTCCTGTGTGGGGTCACGCCACCGTGCTGGTCGACGATACGACCCGTCGGCCCCTCCCCGGTGACGTCGGCTGGCGTCACCGGGGAGGGGTGCGTCTCAACGACGGCCTCAACCCAGCCGAGTTCATCGTGATCCGGGTCCGCCCAGGACCGGGCTCCACTCGAACGGTTCGGAATCGGGCGGGCCCCGGGCACCGGCAGCCCGGGGCCCGCGCCCTCGAAAGCACGTCCAGAAGCGGTGGCCCGTCGGGTTGGTCCCGCACTGTTCACCGCGTTCGCGCAGCAGCAGCGCGGCAGCTACTTTGGCCTCTACCAGAGCGTCGGCGCCTCGTGCACCACTCGGCGCGCCAGGCTACGACCACGCCTGACCAGTGCATGCTCGCACCTCCGTGCTCGGCGACATGTGGGGAAGAGGAGATGCTCAGAAGGCTTCTGCTCCGTGCCGCGGAGAACAAGCGCCTCGGAGACTGGATTGGCCGCAACCGGCTCACGCGCGGTCTGGTCTCCCGGTACGTCGCCGGCACCACCCTGGACGAGGCCATCACCGTCGCTCGGACCCTCAATTCCAAGGGCATCGACGTCAGCCTCGACTTGCTCGGCGAGACCGTGAGCGACCTCCAGGAGTCCGCGCTCGCCACGAACGCCTACGTCGACACCATTCACGCCATCGCCGACCGTGCACCTGGCGCGACCGTGTCGGTCAAGCTCACACAACTCGGCGTGGGCCTGGACCAACGCGCCTGCGCCGACCACCTCGAGCGGCTACTCGAGGTCGCTGGTCGGTTCGGGGTCACGGTCGAGGTGGACATGGAGCACAGCTCCGTCGGCCGACAGATCCTGGAGACCTACCGCTCGCTCCTGCCCTCGTTTCCCAACACCCGGATCGCCCAGCAAGCGGCCTTGCGCCGCTGCCCGGACGATTTGCACTCGTTCACCGACATCAAGCCGTGCATCCGGCTGGTGAAGGGCGCCTACCGGGAGAACATTGACAGAGCCATCTGTGATGGCGGTGAGGTCACCGCTCAGTACCGGCACCTCACCGAGTGGGCACTCCGCAACCTGCCGGACCCTGCGTTCGGTACCCACGATGACACCTGCATCAATCATGTGAAGGCGATATCCGGCCGGATGGGGATCGACCCTCGCGACTTCGAATTCCAGATGCTCTACGGAGTCCGCCGTGATCTCCAGGAGAAGCTGGCCGCCGAGGGCTACCGAATCCGTGTTTACGTCCCGTTCGGCAGCCAGTGGTACCCATACCTCATGCGGAGGATGGCCGAGCGTCCCGCCAACCTCTTGTTTTTCCTGCGCTCGCTCATCGGCAGCTGAGCAACGTTTCGTGACCGCCGACAGGCGGGCGTGGAGCCGGAGTTCAAAGCGGGTTGGCCGCCCACGAGGTCGACCATCGCCGCCAATGATCGCGTCCGAGCTCGAGCAACGATTACCCGGGATGGCGGCGACCGCCGTTCGATATTCGATCTCAGCTCCCGCGGCCCGAGCGCAGCGCTGGTTGCGGAAGACCCTGGCAAACCCGCAATCACCCAAGGGACGACACGATCATTGCAGGGCCGAGTCCGGGCAACTCGCACCCATCCTGTTGCTCGCGCGGCTCGCCCCGGCGGTGTCCGCAAGCGCGGAGACCAGGTGCGACCGGACAACCCGGCGCAGGCGGTGTCCCACCACCCGCGCCGGGTTCATCCGACGGATTACCGCCTACCCTGCGCTTCCCCCTGCAGGTGACGCTCCGGACGCCAGGTGAGCCACGACATCGAGTTCAACCCTTTTCGTGCCCCGGAATGCAGCCACTTGAACAGTGGTCCGCGCGGGAGCGCTGCCGCCGAGGCGACGCCGGTAGACCTCGTTCAACGTTCCCAGGTCGTTGATGTCGGCGAGGAAGATCGACACCTTGAGGACCGTGGCCAAACTGGCTCCCGCCTGATGCAGGGTCCGCTCCAGATTGTCAAAGGTCAGCTCGACCTGCTCCGAAAATTCGTCCGGCGTATTCCCCTCAGCGTCGGTGGGCAGTTGCCCACTGGTCCACACCAAGTCTCCGTAGACGACCGCCGGAGACATCAGCGGAGCCGCCTCACCACCATCACCCACGACGTTGCGACGCTTGTCCTCAGTGTTCAGATGCGTTGGACTCATAAAATCAACCCCACAAACATACTTCGGAATAGAATAAGGCACCCGCGGCACCTCAGAAGGCGCATTCGACTTCGACGTTCGATCTAGGAACCGCAGTCTTTCGCAGCGCACTCGGCCCCCCCGACAAGAAGGCGCTAAATCACACTGCAAAAATCCGTCTCGCCCGTATTGATCAAGACTTGGTCAGAAGCGATCGGACAAAGAAGGCGAGATTCGCCGGCCGTTCCGCGAGCCGACGCATGAGGTATCCGTACCACTCGGTTCCGAAGGGCACGTAGACGCGCATGGCATGCCCACGCGAGACCAGCCTCTTCTGTTCTTCCGGCCGGACGCCATAGAGCATCTGGTACTCGTACGAGTCCGATTTCCGCCCGCACTCCTTGATTTGCCGATCGGCGGCGTCGAGCATCTTGGGGTCGTGCGTGGCGATCATCGGGTACGAGTCTCCACGCATGAGGATCTCAAGGCACCTGACATACGACTGATCAATCTCCGGACCACGTTGGTACGCCAGATCAGCAGATGCGGAGTAGGCACCCTTGCACAGCCGCACTCGTGCGTTCTCGGCGGCCAGCTCGTGGCACCTCCGTTCGCTGTCGCGCAGGTACGCCTGCACTACAGCTCCCACCGAGGGGAAATCCTGCCGCAGCTTGTGACCGATCCGGAAGATCGAGTCCACAAGTTCCGGGTTCTCCGTGTCGATGGTGACAGTGGTGCCAACTTCCGCCGCTTCCGCACAGATGCGGTGTGCTCGATCGAGAGCCCCCTGCTCCCCGTCGGTACCAAGCAGCAAGCCGAGAGCGGTGAGTTTCACCGACACCTCAGTGGATGCCGCAAGTCCGGTCGCGCTGAGCTGTCGCAGCAGAGCGGTGTAGTCGGCCACCATGCGCTCGGCTGCGGCGCTGTCGTGAACATCCTCGCCGAGACAATCCAAACTCACCGTGCGGCCGGAACTGGTCAACTCGGAAGCCGCGGTACATGCATCGTTGATCTTGGTACCCGCGACGAAGCGATTGATCAGCGGTTTGGTCACTGGCGTGATCTCAACGATCCGCCGTACACGCGGTGAGTCGGCTGCCGCAAGTAGTGGTGCGCGGAGCATAATTTTACCCTCCAAGGTGCGGTCGGGCCATGCAACGAGAACCAGGCCCGAGTCGGCCGGTCCTGCAAGGTTTTCCTTGATAGTGCGGATAGAAGCACCGCTTCGGATCGCGCACGAATCCGATCCGGTCGAGTGCTCTTAGCAGCGGTATCCATGAGTGATCTCCTCATTTCAACCACCGTGTTCGTTCGCCGTAGCAGGCACTTATGCGGAGCCGGCTTCGTACGTCCGAGTCATCTCGCGCATGCTGTCGTCGAGTGCTTCGGTATGCCCGTTGACCGCACGGTCAGCCCGGTAAGCCTCGAGCTCTGGGGACTGGCCTTCTGACGTCAGATCGGCGGCGACGAGTTCTGCCAGGGCGGGCGCGAGGTGGATTCCGCTGTGCGTCACCACGTTGTACAATCGAGGTTCGTCCGGCACCGCTCCCACGATGGGCAATCCGTCCGCCGGGACCGGGCGCACGCCCACCTCGGCAACCAGCCCGGTCTCAGCTGCTTGCTCGGGCAGCAGCGGCTCGGCCAGCGTCCGCAGCTCGTCCGCGAGCGCTCGTGGCACCGGCGTGTTCGCATCGCTACCGGGGGGAAGTTGCGCATCGAGCGGGTACGAGTGCAAGCACAGTCCCCCGTTGCGCGTAGGCCGGAAGTTGATCGTCCACAGAGACCAGATCGACTCCAGCGACAGTCCGGGCACAGGTTCGAGGTAGCCGATAATTCCGGGAATCAGGTTCAGCGGCAGGCTCGCTCCGGCCATCTCGGCGATCCGGCCGGCGGACGAACCTGCGCAGTTGACGACATAATCGGCTTCCCACACACGGTCGCCCGAGCGCACGCCCGCGAGAGTGTCGCCGCGGTAATGCAGGCCGGTGATCTCCACGCCTTCGTTCAGGGTCACACCCCCTTGTGGGGTCTGGAGAAGCAGACTGCTGACGTAAGCATCCGGGTCATACCAGCTCGCTTGCGGGTAGACCACCGCAGTGCCTTCGCCGCGGGGCGGCAGCCGCAATCCGAAACCAAGGTCCCCCAGATCAGCAACGTCGACTACTTCCGACTTGTAGCCCCATTCCATCAACCGATCACGGCGGCCGAGCATGACGTTGCGGTCATAGTCGTTGGTTCCCCACTCAACCGACGGAGCAGGAAAGCGCCATTCCGGCTTCCCGAAGCGTTCGTTCCACTCGCTGTGCAACTCGGCGCTGCGCAACGCGAGCTCGAAATAGCACTGGGGGGTCTTCCGCGCGGTAATGTCGATCGCGAAGGTCGTTCCCGTCGTACCCGAGCCGGCTCGACCACTTTCCAGGAGCTGCACGGACATCCCGCGCTGCGCGAGGCTGAACGCGACAGAGACCCCAATGGCTCCCGCGCCAACGACAATAACGTCACTCATCACATACTCTCCGATTTTGCGGTAGGCACGCGCGTGTCCGAATTGGACGGATCGGCGCTCGCCTTGGACAGTTCCAGGTTTGTGGTTTCTGGGGCCCACGCCACTGAGACCACAAGTCCCATCACGAGAAAGGCGCAGCCGAGCAACATGACGGGCCCGACGCCCCACGCATCAAGACCGAGCGGCAGCAGGAAGGTCCCCACCGCTGCGCCGATACGGCTCATGGCCGCGGCGAAACCGATGCCGGTCGAACGGATCTCGGTCGGGAAGATCTCGCTCGGATACAGCATCTGGAGCACACCCGATGCCGAATTGAACAGTGCGAACGTGATGAAGCAAACCACGACCACCGCGCCGGGAGCCGTGGGCCACACGCCAAGGCACAGCAGGGTCAGAGCGGTGACAACGAACGGCAGGATCAACAGCCTGCGCCTGCCCACGCGGTTGATGAGCGCGGCACCGGCGAAGCTACCGATGAACAGGAATCCGTAGAGCAGGATTTCGCCCAGGGTGTCGCCGACGTCGATGTTGAGCCCTCGCAACACCTGGGGCAAGAAGGTGTAGATCGCGAAGAACGGTGCCACCTGCGCCATCCAGAACAGGCTCGTCAACGCGGTCTTGCGGACATGACGGGCCGAGAACAGCGAAGCATAGCTGGCCTGCGCCGGTTGCTCCTTGAAGATGTCGTCGTCGGCCTCGGCGCCTAGGTATCGTTCGGCGATATCCCTCGCCTTGGCCACGTGCCCCTTGCTTGCCAGCCACCGCGGAGATTCGGGGATGCCGATCCGGCTGATCAACATCACCACGGCCGGAGCCGCACTGCTGGCCAGGATCCAGCGCCACAGAGATCCATCGTCCGGAAGAACCGCTGTCGCCACCACCCCGAGACTCGCAGAAACGGAAAAGCCCAGGTACCACCAGACGATCATGCCGGCCAGCATCGGGCCACGGCGCTGTTTGGAGGCGAATTCCGCGATGAGTGCACCAGCGATCGCGTAATCGGCTCCAACGGCAAGCCCCATCACGATCCGGACCACGAGCAGCTGCACCGCGTCGGTGACGATCAGTTGCAGCAGTGAGCAGGTCAGAAAGGTCAGGAGCGTGATCAGGAACATCTTCTGACGACCGACCTGATCCGTGACCCAACCGAAGATCAGGCCGCCGATGAACAAACCGATCAGCGATGCGGCGCCGATCAGGCCCTCCCAGGAGGGCGACAGGCCGAGTCCGCTGCTCGCCAGCGGCAAGGCCACTCCGATCACGCCAAGGATCCAGCCATCGCAGAACTTGCCGCCCGAGGCACAAAAACCGACACGGGTCTCAAACCGACGCACTTGTCTCGCAGTCGGCGGCCCCGCAGCACTGAGGGGAGTTGACATAAAACTACCTTCCCGTACAATGGGAACTGTTCTCGCTGAGCGTTAGTCCGGTAAAGTAGGTCACATGGGTGAAGCTGTCAACGGCGCAGAGGCACGCCCTGCGCCACCCAAGGGTGTTGTCGGAAGGGTCGCTGGCGTCCTTGCGACCTTCATCGAAAGCGGCTCCGCGCCGTTGAGTGCCAGTCAGATCGCACGAGACACGGGCCTGTCAGTGCAAACTGCCCACCGCATGCTTGGAGACCTGGCCGAGGCCGGATTCACCATGCAGGACACGCACTCGAAGCGCTGGACCCTCGGCCCGTTCGCACTCGGCCTCGGTGGAGCAGCAAGCAAGCAGATCACCCTGCGAGAAGTCGCACGGCCCCATCTGGAGCGAATCACCGAACACACCGAGGAGACCTCGGTCCTCGCCCTTCGGGACGGCCTCCACGCGACCTACGCCGACTTGGTCGAAAGTCCGCACCGACTTGCCCTACGGGAGTACGTCGGAATGCGGCTCCCCCTCACTACCGGAGCCTCACGCCTGGTAATCCTCGCGTTCCTGGCAGACCACGAACGCCACTCCGTCATCGACGCTCTCCATCAAGCCGGCCACCTGGACGATCCGGACGACTTCGAACTCAGATGCACCCAAGTCCGTGAACAGGGCTACGCCGCAACTCGCGGCATGATCACCACCGGTGCAGTCGGCCTCGCCGCCCCAGTCCTAGTCGGCAACTCCGCCATCGCAAGCCTCATGCTGGCCGTACCCGAAATCCGCTGCCACGAAGAAGACGAACCCGAGTTTGCAGCGACCCTTATGACGGAAGCACGGAAGCTTTCGAACGTCTGCCGATCTCAGCCCGAGAACTGACTCGATGCGTTTTGCTCCCCCGATCACCGGCCGGGTCTGCTTCCGGCAGACGGTCTCGTTGACACCGTGCCGCTGTTGGGTGTCATCCGACATGATCAAGGTGTTTGTCGTGGTGGGGAGGCCGTGGTTTCTTGCGTTATGTACCCGGTGTCGAGACCACACTGGCCACGTGACCGTGCCCCAGTAATCCGCGGGACGAACAGGAGTCACTGGTATGCGCAAGCGCACCATTGCACTGCTGGTTGGACTCACCACGCTCGGCGTCATCACCCCCGCCGGGGCTGCCCAGGCAAGACGATTATGACGCCGAGGCCATGCCTTACACCTACGCAGGTCACACTCCGATCACCGTGCCGATCGGGCATGTTCCGCACGCGGGCGATGGCTGGTACACCGGCGACGTCGACTCGCTGCTGTCGGCGGAGGACAGCGCCGTGGGCGCGTGATGCCAAACGCCAAGATCCACTGTTCTCGCCGCGCACACCACTACCGCTGAGCCGGGAGCTCTCGGTTCCGACGGGTAAGTCTGGCACTCCTCCGGCAAGCCCGTCGGGGTGGCGTGCTTTGGGAACGCTGTCTCGTACTGCTCAGCCCGCAGCGCGCAATCGTGGTCGACGATTTTGCGAACGGTCGATCGGCGCCATGAATACGGCCGAGGCCTGAACCTCGCCTTCCACCGGGACGCACGGCTCTCTCAGTGAAGTCACGCGGGTCGCCGAGGCGGTACGCAACGGGCCCGGCATCGCCATCCCGGAAGTTTGTCGACATCGCGGCAGTTCGCTGCGGACGCGATGCCGGTGTCGACGGATAGCCGCAGAACGGTTTTCAAGTCCTTCCAGAACGGATGACCATCGAAAAGCCAACGCGCATACGCGCTTGATGATCACGAGGTTTCTGCCGGATGGGAGGAACACACGGTGGAAAGTTTGTGGGCTTCGGCAACGACGGTTTTCGCGATGCGTGTTTCGTCCTCTTCACCGCAGCGCACCTCGGGGGCGGCAAGCATGAGGCTTCCGACCGCAGAGTCGGCGACAAGGATCGGAGCCGCCAGCCCGACTGCGCCGGTTGTGATCACGCCGCGAGAGACGGCGTAACCGTGATGGCGCACCCGCGCGCATTCTTCTTGCAACTGGACGGGATCAGTGACATGTCCGGCTTCATGAAGAGCGTCGATCATGGACTGTCGCTCTTCCGAGCGTAGGTACGCGAGAATGACCAGCCGTGAGGCGCCGGTGGTCAACGGTAGTCGCATGCCCACGTGCTCGCGCAGGGCCAGCCGGTGCGGGCTCTCGACAAAGTCGGCATACGTCGCGTGAGTTCCGTCGCGCAAGGCGAGAACGGACGTTTCCGCGGTTGCCTCGGTGATTCGCTCCAAGTACGGACGCGCGACGTCGCGCAGCGTAATCTGCTTGCTTGCCGCCCCGCCAAGACCAAGAGCGAGCGGACCCAGTGTCCATCGCTTCGAGTGCGGATCCTGCATGGTGAGTCCGGTCCCGGCCAGGTCTCCGAGCATCCGATGGACGGTCTGCACGGACAAGCCGGTGTCTCGCGCGATTCGACTGGCCGTCAGCGCCCCCTCTCCTCCGCGTTCGACGAACGCCGCAAGGACCATCGCCACCCGGGCCGCAACACCTTTCGGCACTTGCCGATGTTCCGCAGCGCCATTGACACCTTCACCCATGTGACCTACCTTACCGCTTATCACTCACCATGAACGCTTCTCATTCTACGGGAAGGTGTGACCATGTCAACCTCGTTAGCGGACGATGCGGAGACTATGCCGACCACGAAACAGGTGCATCGGTTTCAGTCGCGGATCGGTTTTTGTGCCTCGGGCGGTAAGTTCTGTGATGGCTGGATCCTCGGTGTCATCGGGGTGGCACTGCCGCTGGCCAGCACCAACCTCGGACTGACCGCTTCATGGGAAGGCCTGATCGGCTCCGCGTCACTGATCGGCCTGTTCTTCGGCGGACTGATCTTCGGACGGCTGACCGATCAGATCGGCCGGCAGAAGATGTTCCTGTTCACCCTCGTGACGTTCCTGGTGTGCTCGGCACTGCAGTTGATCGTCACCGACGCCGCCCAGCTATTGGTCGTGCGTCTGCTGATGGGGCTGGCCGTGGGCGCCGATTACGCGATCGCCGGGGCCCTGATCGCCGAATTCGCCAACAAACAACGCCGCGGCCCGATGCTCGCCGGGATGATCGTGTGGTGGTACCTGGGATTCTCGGTCGCGGCCAGCTCCGGCGTCGCCGCCGCCGCACTACTTCCCCACGACGGCACCCTGTGGCGCTGGATCCTGGCCAGCAGCACGCTGCCCGCGTTGGTCATGCTCGTCGCCCGGATCGGCGTGCCCGAATCACCCCGGTGGCTGGCCAGCAAGGGACACCAAGCCAAGGCACGCGACATCGCCCAGCGCTACCTCGGCATGAGCGACATCGACGAACTACTGGCCGAACCGCAAAAACGCACCGCCTACAGCGCGCTGTTTTCCCCGGCCAACGTGCGAAAGACCGCTCTGACCAGCCTGTTCTGGATGGCACAGGTCACCCCGTTCTTCGCGATCTACACCTTCCTGCCACAGGTGCTGGACGGGCTCAAACTCAACGTCGGTGCCGAACTCGGCGAAATCCTGCTCTACATGTTCCTGTTCGTGGGCAGCTTCATCGGCGCCGCCCTCATCAACAAGGTCGGCAGACGCAAACTACTGATCTGGCCCTTCGCGGTCACCGCCCTCAGCCTGCTCTGCCTCGGCCTTTGGAGCGAAGCCCCCACCGCCGTGGTCGTGTCCTGCTTCATCATCTTCGCCCTGTTCAACGCCGCCTCCGCCGTGCTCCAAATGCTCTACCCCAGCGAAATCTTCCCAACCGAAATTCGCTCCACCGGCATCGGATTCGCCGCGGCCATGAGCCGTATCGGCGCCGCGATCGGCACATTCCTCCTACCCGTCGGCATGAACGCCTGGGGCACGGGCCCTGTCATGCTCCTCGGAAGCGCCGTCCTCGTCATGGGTCTCATCATCTCCATCATGTGGGCCCCCGAAACCACCAACCTCGAACTCTCCGAAGCCAGCCAACCACAGTAATCACACAAGAAAAGATCTACTGTTCCAGCCACCAAAGAGAGCATGTAATGAGCGACGTCGTCGTTATCGGAGCCGGTGTCATCGGCGTCTCGGTGGCCTTTAATCTCGCTCGACGCGGTCTGTCCGTTCAGATTCTGGACAGTGGCCGCGCGGGAATGGGAACCACGGACACCACATTCGCGATCGATATTACCGCCCGGAAAACTCCCCACAGTTACTTCGAACTGGCCAAGCACAGCGCGACATTGCACGAGCAGTTGGACAAGGAATTCAGCCAACCCTCGTGGCGCTTCCCCGCACCGTCAGTCGAATGGGGCACCAACGAATACGATCGCGATGTGATGCTACGCCGCCGCGAGCGATTGCTCGAATGGGGATACGAGTCCACAGTTGTCGATATCGCCGAGCTGGCCGAGTTGGCCCCAGGCTTGCGTCTGCCCCCGGCAGGTGAAGCAACCGCGGTAGTCTATCCGCAAGCATGTTGGTATGACACACGCGCCTACATCGACAGTCTGCTTGCGCAAGCCAAACGCGAGGGTGTGACACTGACAGAGGGTGTTCAGATCACCGATCTCCACTACCGTGGTAACACCCTCGCCGGAGTGCGGTCGGGCGAGCGGGTATGGACCGGCGACCTCGTCATCAACTGCGCCGGAGCCGGCGCCGGACAGCTGACGACTCTCACGGGCGCCGAATTGCCACTGAAACTCCTTCCGGGCGTGATCGGTTACCTTGACCCTGTCCCGGGGCTGGATATCAATTCCATCTGGACGCTCTGGACCATCAATTTCCGTCCGACACGAAACGGAGGTCTATGTCTGCATTCCTACCCTCTCGACGCGCAGTTGCCCGAGGGCACTGACGCCACCACGCCCGTCCCCGACGCACTGACCGAAGAACTGCGCACCCTTGCCGCGTCCGTACTACCTCATCACGCGTCCACCGCGGCGCTGAAGACCAAGGTGGGTGTGCGCCCCGTCCCTGCTGATGGGTTGCCGATCATCGGGGCCACGCCGAACGAGCCACGCTTGTACCACGTCGTCACACACAGTGGCATCCATCTTGCCCCTGCCCTGGCCGAAAGCGTCGCCGAAGACATCGTCTCGAGCGGAGGGTCCGATCTTCTCTCGAGCTATCGCGCCGATCGCGCGACCAATGGGCACACCGAGGCCCTCGACGACAGCATGCGTGAAATGACCCGCTCTTACCGATCAGTATCAGCCGAATCTTGAGACCGATGCAGGCATAAGCCCCGTCAGGAGGTCCGATCATGCTCCGCGCACCACTTCTCGCGGCGGCGGATTCACCATGCCTTCTCGCACCCGGCAATGTTGAATGCCGCAGAGCGATCGATCCGTCAGTATCACCGAGACCCCGGATCGTATGAGATTCAGATGCTCTACGGCGTTGGACCGGACGAGCAGAAACGCCTCGGTTGCCCTAGCGGATCGATCCGCCCAGCAGTTCCCGCGCGGCCGCCCGGACCGTAGACGGTGCAAGAGTCATGCCCAACGGTCCGTGACCTGCAGCGATGACGATGTTTGTCGCGCCGGCGCGCCGAACGATCGGCAGACCGGACGCGGTCATCGGGCGCGCCCCCTGCCACGCCGATTCCTTGGGGAGATCACCCAGTGGCGGCATGACGGTCTCGGCGGCAACCCTCAGGGCTCTGACGTCACTATCCCGTGGCCGGCTTCCACCACGACCGCCGAACTGCATACCGCCGGTGATGCGCACGCGGCCCGGAAGTGGACTGATCACGACATGGTCTTCAACCGACATCAGCGCGTGCCGGAGAACCCCGGCGTGGTCGTCCAGCGTGACGCTCCATCCGTAACCAGGTTCGATCGGGACGCGAACGCCGAACAACCTACCCACATCTCGGCTCGCCGCCCCGGCGGCGATAACGAACTGGTCGGAAGACAGGACATGTGACCTCGTTCGAACAGTCCGTACCTCGGTGCCCTCGCGGTGGACACCCACGACCTCCTCCCGGATGACGCGGGCGCCGTGTTCCACGGCATCCTCGATCAGGGCGGTAGTCGCTTTCGCAGGGTCCAGCACCGACTCGTGCGGGAACCACACACCACCCGCGACCGACGGTCCGAGCCCCGCTTGCACCTCGCGCGCCTCGTCGGCGCCCATCTGTTCACAAACGGCGCCTGCCTCCCGGAGTCCATGGACGGTCCGAGTCAACGAGGACTTTTCGGCTCGGTCGGTCGTCAGCCACAGCCAACCGCATTCGCGCACCCCGAGATCGAGTCCCTCATCGCACATCTGCTTGTAAAGCTGGAGGCTCTCACTCGCGAGACGGTGCAGGACTGCCGTGTCCCGCTTCACCCGGCGTGTTCGGCAGGCCAATGCGAACTGACCCATCCACCCCAGGGTCCGCGCGCCGAGCGGCCACGCGAAGTTCACGGCCGCCGATCGGCTACCGAACGACCGCACTGCAGTCCTGAGATTCTCAGGGGTGGACATGGGGGTGGCATAACTCGGGACGACCATTCCGGCGTTGCCGGCCGACGCCCCTTCGCCGATATGTGGGTCTACAAGGACCACGTCGGCACCCCGTCGACTCAGTGCGCTCGCCAGCCCTGCCCCGACGATTCCGGCGCCGACGATGACGATGTCCGCGTTCGAAGTACTCATGCCGTTGATCAACCTTGTGTAGAGAACAGTGGCTCGCCGTCCAGGTGGGGTCCACCTGAATGGTGTGGCCGGGGCCGGTGGGCGCCGATCAGCGACGACGATCGAAGCGCGACACGTTTTGTTCGCCGATCGTGTTTGCCTTCATCCATTCCAGCCTGAGGTTATACCTTACACCTTATGCATCCGTGGTCAAACGTTGTCCCGCGTTATCCGTGAGACATGACCATCGCGAAATGCACGCCGCACGAGCCGGCCGACCTGCATGAACAGGCGCATACAGCCCGCGCGAACGCGAATCATCTTCAGGTCACTCGGCACCACAGGTGGAGTGACCGGCGTTGTCGCGGTTGCGCGACCGAGCCCGCTTGAAGAGCCTCAAAACCCGCGGATCAGAGGCAGCCGACTGAATGAACTCAGGCGCACCAGGCCGTCGCGCGATGCGATCGCCCCCCCCAACGCGGCAACCCACAGGGGAACTCACGCGTGGCCATCCGGCGCGCACAGCCGAGACATCGAACCGACCTCCACAGGGCCGCACACTCTGCCACCCAGGAGGCAGCCGGCTACGCACCTAACGTGACCATCGACCAGAGCAAGGACGTTGACGAGGACCGGCGGCGCGCGAAGCCTGGGAAGGGTCGATGTGACTCGTGCCATACCCCTTGACGATGTGTAAGGTGTCACACACGATGCCTAAGGTCGTTCGCGTTCGGTCGCTCGAGTGACCCAACTGCGGAGCCTCACCTTTGTGCGGCCACACCGAAGCGAGCGCACCTTGCACAATCCTGAACGGAATGAGGGCCGATCATGGTTCGTAGGCACGGCGCGGCGAGGCGCGGCGCATACGCCGGACGTTTCGCACCTATCGACGGTGTTCCCGCGAGGAGCGTCGGCGCCGAAAAGGCGTGGGGCTGGACTCCGGCAACGCCTCAGTGCGAAACCGTCGAGCCACGGAGCGGGAGGGTTTCATGACCGCCAAATTGAATCCGCTCCAGCTGTTGGCCATCGGCCTGATGCTCCTGGCGATGTTTCTCGGGGCCGGGAACACGATCTTTGCCCCCATGGTGGGGCAGCAAGCCGGTATTCGTACGTGGATACCCATGACAGGGTTTCTCCTGGCGGGCGTGGGGCTGGTTTTCCTTGCGATCGTCGCGCTGGCACGTGCTGGAGGGCGCGTCGAGGTGCTCACGGACCGCGTACATCCGCGATTCACATCGATATTCGGCGCTTTGCTCTTTCTCACCCTGGGTCCGCTGTACGTGATCCCCCGAACAGTATCCGTGGTCTACGAGATATCCATTCGCCCGAGCTTGGAAATACCGGATGAATCCGGTCGCTGGGTGTTGTTCGGATTCTCGGTGGTGTTCACCCTGCTGTCGGTGTTTCTGTCCTTGAACCCCGGCAAGTTCGTCGACCGCATGGGCAAGCTGATAACGCCGGTGTTCTCCGTATTCCTGGCGGTGATCGTGATCAAGTCCGTGATCACCCCCATGAGCGAGCCTCAGAATGCGGTCGCGCCGTACACCGAGGGGGCGTTATTGAAAGGATTCACCGAGGGCTACTTCACCATGGACGCGCTGGCGGCATTCGTCTTCGGAGGCGTGTTCATCCAGTCGATCAAGGCTATCGGAGTACGTGGGAATCGAGAACTCTCCAGGGTGTTCATCAAGGCCGGCGTGATCACAGCAATCGGCCTCTCGGTCCTGCATATTTCGCTCGCCTGGATCGGCGCCACGAGCGTCGGAGCGATTGGGTACCGCGACAACGGTGGCGTCGTGCTCGCCGAATCCGCACACCACCTTCTCGGGTATGCGGGCGTACTCATGATCGGAACGGTCATTTTTCTCACCGGGGTCACGACAAATGTCGCCTGCCTCTCCTCTTCCGCCGAATACTTCAGCCGAGCCGCTCCGCGAATCTCATACCGGAACTGGGTGTTCACGTTCGCGGGAATTGGAATTCTGATCACAAACTTCGGGTTGAACACAATTCTGGAGTTGGCGGCTCCGATTCTTTCCTTGTTGTACCCGTTGGCGATCACCCTGATCCTATTGTCACTGTTGAACACTTACTTTCACGGATACCGCTCCGTCTACGTCGGAGCGATGATCGGAGCGGGTGTGGTCGCTGTGTTCGATGCCATCAAGGCGGCCGACATCTACGTTGACGAGATCAACTCTGCGCTTGCGTTCGTTCCGTTGTTTTCGGACGGTGGCGGCTGGGTGTTGCCAGCGTTGATCGGGGCCGTCGCGGGTTTCGGCGTCGGCACGTTCCGAAAGGATGCGGCGCAGCAGTTCGAGTCGGAGGATGCGGTCGCCACTTCGTGACGAGACCCTCGGGTTGGCGGGACGAACGTTCACGAGCTGGCCGAGTCGACCTTGTTTCTCGTCTCGGACTCCACTCCTACGACAACGGCGCAGAGCTGACGATCGTGCGGGAACGAGCTTCTGAGTCGACGACGTGGTGAGTGGGCTGCAGTAGAGCGGCCCACTCACCGCTACCGAGGTGGCCGCGGCTTGGGCACAGGACTCGTCGCAGCCGAGACCGGGGAATACCGCCTCGGACACCGCAGCCGAGCACACATCAGCGCATCGCCTGCTCCACGACATCAGCTTCCCGGTCCGTCCGGACTGGGAGCCCCCGGGGCTGGCTTCTACGTGACTAGCCCTCCCGACGACTTGCCCCTCCTCGACGCTGGAGGATCGTGCTACCGCGAGCCCTCACAGCTGACCCATGGACCCTGCGCCCTCCGACCAAGCCATGAGGACCTCGACGGAACCTCTCATCAGACCTGTTTACGGTCTGCACCGATACAGCAACGCTTCGCCTTGACCAGTAATCGCTTCGGTATCACAGTAGGACGTAATACCTTACACTCAAGGCATAACACCCCTGGTTTTGTCGGTAGAAGCGGACGACGACTATGACACAGACGCTCACCCAGCCCACCCCCAACATGCATGAGCACGTCAGCGAACTGTGGCGTGAGTACGAGCGGTTCGCGGACTCGGATGATCCATTCGATCGCACCACTGCTCGCATGCTGTTCAACGCTGCTGCCTACATGGATTCCGTGCGGCAGCGAACGACGTAGTCCAAGTCTTGATACACAGTAGGGCTAACTCGCTGAACGTCCACTGGACGCCGCACGACGGGAGATGCGCACCTCGCCGGAATCCGTCCGGCCGGCCTGGGGGTCGACGAAGTGTTAGCGGGTCACCCGGTCAACTCCATCACCCAGAGGACAGTGGCTCGTTTCAGCGGTCACACCCCATGCAACTTCGCTGCTCCTGACCGCACTCCCACAGCCGAGTGCGCACCTCGCTGCTGGGCCCCTCCTGCTCGCCGCGATCGATGCGATCCTGCTTGACGCAGTTTTCCGCGGGCGAGCCATAGACGCCAAGGTCATGGGCAACCTCGTCCATCAATTTCGCCAGTGAGCACCAGCGCCACGGCATCGCTCGACTGACGAGGCTGTTGCCGCCCCGGAACGAGTCCTCGACGTGCCAGCGCCACCCGGTCTACGCGCACCAGCTCGATCAGGGCAACGACTGCGCGGTGTAGCGATCGTCGGCGCGTTCACCGGTGGTGCGGGCGCGACGGATCAACATGGACTGGCGTGGGCTACAGGACAGCGCGATCCAGACCCAGCGGTAGCCACGAAGGCCTTTCCGCGGGGCCGGTGCTGTGGGTATGTCGGTCACCTCGTGATCATGCGGTATCAGCGCAACACCGCATGATCAGGTGGTGGCCGTCTTCATCTGCGATAAGCACCCGACCGGCCAAGATCACAAAGTGACGTCGGAGTACCAAGCGTTGCTACTGTTGACGGCGTGGCCGGCGGCCGAGAGTGTCGGTCAAATCAGGAAAGAAACTTGTCAGCGAGCAAGTGCGCGATCGCCCAGTCTTGGATGGCGACCCCGACTGTCTTGAAAACCGTTCGCTTGCGGTTGTTGCTCTGATCGGTTGCGAGGGCGGGGCCCAGTTCAGTCAGCGACTCCCTGGTAATTGCTCCCGCTTCCAGCGCCTGGATGATCTCGCCGGATTCTTCGAGTACCGCGTCGAGTTCGTCGACCACGACAGTGCTGTCCGCGAGAAGCTCATCAGGCAGCTCGCGCATACTGGGACGGAAAGCACCGATGGCGTTGACATGCACCTTTGCCGGCAAAGCCGATTCCGAGAACAACGATCGGGTGGCAGTGGTGGCACAGCAGACGATCTCCGCGTCTCGAACCGTGGCTTCCACGTCGCTCGCGATGTCCATCTCGGTTCCCTCAAGTTCCGGAGACAGAAGTTCGACAAGCGCTTGGGCTCGCTGTGGATCGATGTCGACCACCGTCAGATGACGTAGCGGTCGAACTGCGTGGACAGCACGGATCTGGTCCGCTGCTTGGCCCCCAGCGCCAATCATGGCCAAGCGGCCGGCCTCCGGCTCGGCGAGCAAGTCGGTGGCAACACCGACGACGGCGCCGGTGCGCAAAGTTGTCACTGCCCCGGCGTCCGCGACGAGACGGTCCTCGCGGCTCGTTTCGCTCCACACCACGGTGCCGGAGATGGCGGGCGTGCGTTCGAAGTTCAGACTCAGGGTCTTGACCATTGCCGACGCCGTGGCTTGGTGATGTACAGGCATCACCAAGAACTGCCCGTCTTTTAGGGCAGTGCGTACCGGCATCTCGAATTCGCCGTTGGCGAGGTCGATGAAGCCGCGCCGCACGGCCTCAATCGCCTCGGGCATCGTCACTGCTTCCCGAATGTCGCGGTCACCGACCGTGATGGTGCGCATGGTTCTCCCATCATAGGATGTTGCATGTAATACCTTACACCTTAAACCGTCGGTCGACGATAGGGAGGCACCGTGTTATGCATGAGGTATGACTCCCTCGCGCGACGCGCTCTCTTCCACACCGCTCAAGTCGGTCAGTTTGCGTGAACAGGCGCGCGAGGCGGTGCGGAACCAGATCGTCCTGGGCAAAATCGAACCGGGTGAGGTCGTCAGCGTGGTCACCGTGGCCGCGGATCTCGGCGTGTCAGTGACTCCGGTACGCGAGGCGGTCATGGATCTCGCCCATCTCGGCATGGTTGAGATCATCCGCAACCGTGGTTTTCGGGTGCCCATGCTCACCGAGCACGATCTGGACGAGATCTTCAAGTTGCGCACCATGCTGGAGGTCTCAGCCATATCTGAGGTTGCCCAGGTCTTGGACAGCACCGACGCGCTGGCTTTTCGACAGCTCGCCGAGCAGATCACCGAAGCCGCCAGCGAGGGAGAGCTCGCCTCCTTCCTCGAACGTGACAGGCAGTTCCACCTCGGCTTGCTCGAAGCACTGGGCAACCAGCGTCTCGTGACGATGGTCGGCCAGTTGCGCGACCAAGCCCGCATGCAGGGCCTGCAGAAGCTCGCGGACCGCGGGGAACTGACGCGGTCCGGGCAGGAACATATCGAGATCATGGACGCGATCGAACGCGGCGACGCGGATGAGGCGGCTTCTCTGATGCGCAAACACCTCGCCCACAGCCGCGGCATCTGGGCCGGACGAACCGAAGACGGTTCCTGAGCCGAGCGGCTTTCTCCCCTCAGACATCATCCACTTCGACTGACGCCATAGGCGGGCGCGTTGAGGCCGCTTGCTCATGCAGGCCGAGGGCGCGAGTCCAAATCTCGGGCATTGGCAATACCGCAGCACAACGCATTGCTCGACTGTCCAGGCGGTCGCCCCGCGCTGCGCGGCCGCTGGGAGTGCCGGTACACCCAGCGACCGCGCCGCTACTCGGGTGCGGGCAGCTCAATGCGTGCGAATAGTGCGCCACTCCCGCGCCGTCTCAAACCACCACGAAGACCGGGTGCGTCATACGACTTTCCTTCCGCATGCGGAAGATCGTGCGTTGCCCGCTGGAGGAGCAGAAGCGGCGCGTCGAAGTCTTTGAAGTAACGCTGTTCAGGGATCGCCTTGCTCATCTTTCCTGAGGACACGCCTATTGGAGCGGGAGCTCGGGAGGATGACAGCGCTCTATATCGCACCGAACTACAACGGACGGCAGCGAACGGAACCGCCTTGTCCTGTCATTTCGGAGCCCCCGGCAGGTGGCTGTCCTCAAAGGACCCGCCTGGCCAGCGGAGCCCGTTGACCCGCGTTCGCGGACAGCCTCGGGCCCCTCAGGGCGTCGGTCCGTGCAGCTCGAGGAACGCGGTGACTCCGGATTCGACCAGCGCCCGCGTCTCGTCAGCCAAGAGGGGCAGTGCGCCGTGGAAGGAGCGTTCGTGCACCTCCGAAGTCACCAGCTGGGTGAAGTGGACGGCCAGCGTCTCCGGTTCGTCGCCACCACGCAGCGCACCCTCGTCGGCCAGCGCACCGAGCCCACCCGCCAGCCGGGCCCGCACGCGCCCGGGGCCGGTCTCGCGCCAGCCCTCCAGCACGTCTGACGGCAGGTGCGCCGCCTCGGCGAAGATCACACGAACGAGGGCGAAGTGGCTTTCGAAGTCCTCGTGGGGGGTGGCCAGCGCGTGGCCGAGAGCCGTCAGAGCGGACGCGAGGTCGGGGGACGGCTCACCAAGGTAGTGGTCGATCAGCTCTTCCTGATGGGCGGCCACGGCCTGCGAACTCTGTTGCAGGACAGAAAGGAGGAGTTGCTCCTTGTCCTGGTGGTGGTTGTAGATCGTGCGCTTGGAGACGCCGGCCTCGGCGGCGATGCTGTCGACGCTGGCTCGCTGGTAGCCCTCCCTGCCGAAGACGGTGCGGGCTGCGCAGTCGATGGCCGCGCGCTTGCCCGGGCGGCCGGTGTGGCCGGATGTAGTGCGGGGGGCGTCGGGAGAGGTCATCACGGTTCGGTCTCCTCAAATTTGCACCGTGTGGTTTACATTGAAAACTGCACGGTGTAGTTTACTCGTTGTCGGGCCCGCCGGAAACCCAGCAGCCCGCAGGAGGCTCTAACACCTCGTCTCCGCCGACTGCCCGCAGTCGACCGGCGGACGACACCGAAAGGACACCGGAATGTTCGGCAAGCTCACGGTCACCAAACTCTTCTGCGACGATCTCGACCCCATGGTCGCCTTCTACCGCGACCGGCTGGGACTCAAGGTCCTGCAGGAGTACCCCGGCACCACTGTCGTCTTCGACACCGGGCACGGCGGCGAGTTGATCGTCACCAACGCCAAGACCGGCGACCAGCCCATGGCCATCGCCTTCACCGAAGTTGACATCCCCGCTGCCCACGAGGCCCTCGCCGATCTGGGAGCCACCGACATCGCCCCGCACAAGACCGGTGAGCGCTTCGAGATCACCGATCCACAGGGCAACAACCTCGTCTTCGTCAACGCCTGAGGGCGCCGGCCGCCCGCGCCAAGCGGTCGCCCGCCCGAAGCGGGCGACCGCACGGACCTCCGCACTCGCCCACGGGAGACCGCCGTGCCCATCGCCTCCACCGTCACACACCCCACCACCGGCCACGCACTCCGCAACCGTCTGCCGCGGTTCGCGCTCTACCTCACCGGCTTGGTCCTCTTCGCCGCCGGAGCCACACTCTTCATTCACGCGGACCTTGGCGTGGACCCGCTCGATGTCCTGTCCCTCGGACTTCTCGAACATCTGCCGGGGACGATCGGACTGGCCCAGGCCGCCATCGCCGCCGTGTGCATCGCGATCTGGTCCCTGTGGAACCGCCGCCGCCCGATCCTGATGCCCTTCGTGACCTTCCTGCTCTGCGGTTCCCTGATCGACCTGCTGCGTCTTGTCGACCTGAGCAGGCTCGCGCCGATGCCGACCCTGGTGGCCGCGATTCTGCTGTGCGCCTACGGCTCGGCGCTGATCATCATGAGTGGCATCGGGATCCGCGCGATGGATCTCCTGGTCATCAGCTTGAACCAGCGCTGGGGCGTGCCGTTCTGGGGCGCCAAGATCGGCATCGAAACCGTCCTGCTGACAGCCGGCTGGCTGCTGGGCGGGCCCGTCGGCATAGGCACGCTCGCCTTCCTCTGCTGCGTCGACGGTCTCATCCAGCCGCTGATGACCTTCAACGCACGCGTCCTGCACCTGACCAACCACGGACTGCCCATCCGCGCCACCGTGCCCCCGCTCGCGATCGGAGTAGCCCGATGACCGCGCCCGCCACCTCGTCCCGCGCCGGAATCCTCTCGCTCCTGCTGCTGGCTTCCACGCTGAGCGTGATGGCCGGTTCGGTCCTCTCTCCCGTCGTCGAGCTCATTCGCGGAGACCTCGGCCTCAGCGGAACGGCAGTGGGACTCATCGTCACCGCCCACAGCCTCGGGATCGCCGTCGCCAGCCCCCTGGCCGGGCGCCTGCTCGACCGAGCCGGCATCCGCGCCCCGCTCGCGGCAGGCCTCGTGGTGTATGGACTGGCCGGGGGCATCGGCGGGTTGGTCAACAGCTATCCCTTGCTGCTCGTCACGCGTCTCGTCTTCGGCGCCGGAGCCTCGCTGGTCTTCGCCGGCACCACCGTCGCCCTGCTGACGCTCTTCCAGGGCCGGGCCAAGGACCGGGCCATGGGCTGGCGGGCCACCGCCACCAGCCTTGGCGGCGTCCTGTGGCCGCTGGCCGCCGGAGCGGTGGGAGGCATCTCCTGGCACCTGCCCTTCGCGATCTACCTCATCGGCGTCCCGCTCGGCATCGCAACCTTCTTCGTTCTCCCGCGGGCGGAGCCCGCCGGTGGCGCCCCGGATCGGCGCATGGGGGCCTTGGCCCTACTGCGCCGCCACCGCATCCTCCTGGCCTGGTACGGCCTGCAGTTCCTCTCTTCACTCCTGCTCTACGCCCTCATCGTCTTCCTGCCCCAGCAGCTGGCCGCCGCCGGGGTCGAGAGCCCGATGCTCGTGTCGCTCTACACCATGGGCATGTCCGCGGTGATGAGCCTCGTCGGCCTCGCATACGCCCCCCTGCGCACAAAGCTGGGCGAACTCACCCTCTTGCACACCGGTGTCGCTCTCTGGGCCGTGGCGTTCCTCCTCCTCGCCACCACCGGGCAGCCGGTCCTGCTGTTTATGGCCCCCGTGCTGTTCGGCCTGGGTCAGGGGCTCTTCTTCCCCGTCGTGACCGTGCTGGTCGGCGAAGGGGTTCCCGAGGCGGTACGCGGTCAGGCGACCTCCCTGTCCGGGACCGCTACCTTCGCCGGGCAGTTCCTCTCCCCCTTACTGGTCGGCCCCCTGCTGGCCAGCACCGGAACCGGGACCGGCTTCTTCCTGGTCGCCACCCTGCCCGCGCTCGCCCTGGCTGCCCTCCTGTTCGCTCGGACCAGCCTCAGCGGCGCCGCAAGCCCGAACCCGACCACTTCCGCCCCCGCGCCTTCCCGCACCGGAACCCTGCGCTGACTCCCCTAGTCCCTCTTCCACTCCTCAAGGAGGCTCCGATGAAGATCACCATGGTCATCGACGTTATCTGCTCCCACTCCTACCTCGCCTACCACCACCTGCGGCAGGCCCTGCAGACCCACCGCGCGGCCGGCGGAAGCGCCGAGGTCAACTTCCTGCCCTTCCAACTCGACCCCGCTGCTCCACCCGAGCCGGAACCGCTCAAGGCCGTGCTGACCCGCAAGTTCGGCCCCGCCGCCCTCGATTCGGCCGCCGAGATGGCGAAGAAGGCCGCGGAAGCGGGGATCGTCCTCGACTACGACCGGGCCCTGAACGCCAACACCCGACCCGCCCACCTCCACCTCGTGCACGCCGAGCGCCACCATCGCGCCGAAGAGCTGGCCGAACGGCTCTTCCGGGCCCACTTCACCGACGGACTCGACATCGCCGACGCCCGCACCCTCACCGACCTGGCCGCTGAAGCGGGCCTGCACAGCACACCCGATGCCGAGGACGAGGCCGAGCTGGTGCGTCGTGCCGACCGCACTCGCGAACTGAACGTACGAGGCGTCCCAGTCATCCTCACCGACACCGACGGACCACTCGTCGGCGACCAGAGCCGAGCCGCATTCGAACGCCTCCTCGCCGCGAACTGACGAACCGTCCACCGACGGTCCGCAATCGGCCACTCGGCACCGGAAACGTACTCACACACCAGCACAAACCTCCGACCCGAAATGGAGATGCAATGCACACCGCACCCCTCAAGCTCGCCGTCGTGATCGGCAGCGTCCGCGAGAACCGCCTGGGCGCCAAGGTCTGCGACTGGTTCGCTCGTCAGGCCAACGAACACCCCGATGTCGAAGTCGACGTCATCGATCTCATCGACCACCCCTTGCCGCTGGCCATTCCCGGGTTCGGGCAGGAACCCGATCCCGCCACCCGGGAGATCAAGGACGGCATCACGCCCCGCATAGAAGCCGCCGACGCGTTCGTCGTGATCACGCCCGAGTACAATCACTCGTTCCCCGCTTCGCTGAAGAACGTCATCGACTGGCACCTGAGCGAGTGGGCCGCAAAGCCCGTCGCCCTCGTCTCCTACGGAGGCATGGGCGGCGGCCTGCGGGCCGCCGAGCACCTGCGGCAGGTCTTCGCCGAGGTCCACGCCATGACCGTCCGGGACATGATCAGCTTCCACAACCCGTGGGGCGCCTTCGACGACGGGTCCGCACCCGACGGAGCGGAGGCCGCCGCCAAGAAGCTCCTCGATCAGTTGTCCTGGTGGGCCCGCGCGCTGCGGACCGCGCGCGCAGAGAACCCCTACCCGGCCTGACGGCCGCTAACTCGTACCCACTTCCGACTGCCGACCATCCTGGGCCGGCCGCTGTTCCAGCCGGAACAGCGGCCGGCCCAGCAGAAACCGTAACGACAACTTAGTGGCCAGCCACCGGGCAGGCGAAATCCTGACCACGGCCGTCCCATGTGGACGCCATTGCTCGCGGACGATGCCAGCACTGCCCGAAGGGGCCCGTCGCTCCTACAAGAGCCGTCCCGGGCAGAACAGAAGTCCCAGCCGATTCCGCGGTATCAACCAAGTGCTTCGAGGACGCGTTTCACGATGCGGTCGGTGGACAGTCCGTAACGGTCGTGCAGCGTCGGCAATGCACCGGCAGCGAGGAACTCGTCGGGAAGGCCGATCGGTACCAGTCCCCTGGCGGCATCGTTGGTAACCAGCGTGCTCGCCACCGACTCCGCCAGGCCGCCTATGACGGTGTGGTTTTCCACCGTGGCCAGCATCCGGTCGGAACCGGCGACCCGAAGGATCGTCTGCGTATCCAGCGGCTTGATGGTCGGGCAATGCACGACGGCCGTGTCGACCCGGTGCTCGGCCAGCGCCTCTGCCGCGGCCAGGGCGCGCATCGTCATCAGTCCACTGGAGACGAGGACAACGTCGCGACCACTGCGCAGTTCCGCGGCCTTGCCCAGTTCGAAACGGTAGTCGTACTCGTCGAGGACCGTGGGAACTTTACCCCGCAGCAGGCGGAGATAAGTAGGGCCGTCCAGATCGGCCAGCGCGGGAACGGCTTGCTCGAGATCCACCGAATCACACGGATCGACTATAGTCAGTCCGGGCACGCCCCGCAGGATCGCAAGGTCTTCGGTGGCCTGGTGGCTCGGCCCGTATCCGGTGGTCAGTCCCGGCAATCCACCGACGATATTGACGTTGAGCCCAGGTTCGGCGATGTCCAAGCACAGGAAATCGTAGGCCCGTCTCGTGGCGAACACGGAATAGGTCGACGCGAAGGGCACCAAACCCACTTCTGCCATGCCCGCCGCTGCCCCGAAAAGCAGCTGTTCGGCCATTCCCATCTGGTAGTAGCGCTCGGGGAAGTTCTCGGCGAAAATGTGCATGTCGGTGTACTTGCCGAGATCAGCAGTCATGCCAACGATCTCGTCGCGTTCCGTGGCCAGGCGCGACAGCGCGTGCCCGAACGGTGCTGCGGTGGTGCGCTGTCCTTCTTCCGCGAAAGAGGCGATCATCGCCGAAGTCGTAAGTCGTTTCCTCGTCATCGTGCGCTCCCGTCCAGTTCCTCACGAGCGATCTGCCACTCGTGCTCGTCGACCCGCATGAAATGCGCCCTGTCCCGGTTCTCCAGCAGGGGAACGCCTTTTCCGATCTTCGTATCGCAGATCAGGACCCGTGGCCGTTCCTCACCGCTTGCCCGGAGCGTGTCGAGTGCGTGCAGCAGCTCGGCAGTGTCATTGCCCTCGACGCGGGCAGCGCGCCAGCCGAAGGATTTCCACTTGTCGACCAATGGCTCGGCGGAGAGCACCGTCGAAGTCGGCCCGTCGGCCTGCAACGCATTGACGTCGACCAGGGCAATCAGATTGCCGAGGCCATGGTGGGCTGCGCCCATCGCGGCTTCCCAGGTGGATCCCTCGTTGAGCTCACCGTCCGAGAGGAAGTTGTAGACCAGGGCCTCGCTGCCTCTCTGTCGCAGACCGAGTGCCATGCCCACGGCCACCGGCAGTCCGTGGCCGAGGGATCCCCCGGATATCTCCATCCCGGGGGTGTACGAGGCCATGGAGGACATGGGCAGCCGACTGTCGTCGGTGCCGTAGGTGGTCAGTTCTTCGGTGTCGAGCACGCCCGCCTCCGCCAGTGCCGCGTACAGCGCGATGGCGTAATGGCCGATCGACAGCAGAAAGCGGTCCCGCTCGGGCCAGTGCGGATCTTCCGGCCGATACCGGAGTTGATCACCGTACACAGCGGCGAGGATGTCGGCCACACCGAGCGCCTGACCCACGTAGCCCTGCCCCTGGGCTTCGCCCATGTCGAGAATGTGATGCCGCATGCGATGCGCGAACGCATCGCATGCGGATCGCCGAACCTCATCGGGGCGCGGCACCACATGCGAGTGTCCGCGCTCTTCCAGCAGGTTCGTACTGACATTGTTTTCAGTCATGAGATGGTGCTCCATCCATCGTAGTGCCGACTGAGGAAGTTCCCGAGAGAGTGATCAACCGGCGGAACGGGGTTCACGCGAACACGCTGAGCCCGAGGACCACGGCCAGGGCGACAACCGACATGATCGACTGCGCGAGCGTGTAGACCTGGAAAGCTCCTCGCGTGGAAAGGCCCAGCAGCGCGCGGAACATCCAGAATGTGTTGTCGCTGACATGCCCACCGAAACTCGCCCCGGCCGCTGCGGCCAGCAGCACGAGCACAGCAGACGTATCCAGCCCTCCCACGACCGGAGCGAGCAACGTGGCTGCCGTGATCGCAGCAACCGAACCGGACCCCTGCGCGAGCCGCAACAGAGCTGCCACGACCCATGCCAACAACAGCGGGGACAACGAACTCGCCTCGAAAAGGCCCGAAACGATGTCGCTGATTCCTGTCCGGCTGATCACTTCACCCAACGAGCCGGCCACACCCGTGAACAACAGGATGGTGCCGCTGGTGGCCGCGCCCTTGCTCAGCGCTCTTTCCACCGCATCACGCGAGAGCACGTACACCGTGACCGCACAGGCGATCAACAGGCCAATCAGCAAGGCCACGACCGGATCTGCGAAGAAATCGATCAAGCCGCTTTTCATCCCGGTGGTCTCGGCGAACGTACCGAGCACGATCAGGGCCAGTGGAACAAGGATCGGCAACAGCATCACCAGGAGGGGAAGCTGCCGAGCCGGCTGTTCGACCTCCGCGACGGACATGCCGTCCACACCCCCGTTGGCATCGGCCTCGTCCTTGTCCGGCCGCCACGTACGCCGCATCAGAGCGCTGTGCAGAAAGATGCCAAGGATGATGGCCACAATCCCCACCGGAATGCCGAACAAGAGCATCGTGCCCAACGGCACTCGGAGAGCGCCCGCGCCGGCCAACGCTGCTGCCCCGGGTAGCACCATGAGCAAACCGACTTCGAGACCGATCGCCAATGCGCCACCTGCTATGGCGATGCCGGCGCAATCGTTTTTCTCCAACGTCGTCGGAGAATGGGCGGCTCCGGGACCATCTTTCGCCAGTGCGGTCGTTGCGCCGACTCGGGGACGCGAGACCACGGACTTGGCGATCGGCGCCAGCATCACCAGCGCCACGTCGAAGTAGATCGCCGGGAATACTATGCCGGAGGACAGTCCGAGCACATACGGCGACTTTTCGCGTCCGCAGACCCGAAGAAGGACGTCGACGATACGTTGCAGGGTTCCTGTCACGGACAGCAGCGAGCCGAGCAGGACGCCGAATCCGATGATCAAGCCCACTTCCGCCATGAGATCGCCGAAGCCTTGAGCGACGGCAGCAGTGGTGTTCTCGAATCCGAGACCTGTGGCCAGACCGAGATGCAACGAGCCCAGTACCAGGACGATGACGGGATTGATGCGTGCCACGACAATCAGCAGCACGATGCCGCTCACCGCGATCGCGGTGTGCAGCAGGATGAGCGAATCTGACATACCACGTGTCTTTCCGTGGGCCTCAACATTGAGGCGGAGCGAGCAGTGGCACCGCCGTCCTGGTCCGGAGGGCGGTAGAAATGCGGATAGGACACAACGGGACATCGATCACCGATGTCTCTGTCAGTGGATGTGCGAGCCACCGTTGATGTCGAAGGTGGCGCCGGTGATATAGCCGACGCTCTCCCCTGCCAGGAATGTGACCATGGCTGCCACGTCGGTGGTGTTCCCGTTACGGCCAACCGGGACGTCGGCGATGAGCTGCTGCTTGCGTTCCCCGGTCAGCAAACCACCGGTGATGTCGGTATCGATGAGTCCCGGCGCGACCGCGTTGACGACCACACCGTGTTCACCGACTTCTCGGGCCAACGCGCGGGTGAGACCGAGGACCGCCGCCTTGGCAGCCGAGTAATGCGTACCACCGAACACGCCGCCGCCGCGCTCGGCGCTGACCGAAGAGACGTTGATGATGCGGCCGTAGCCTCGCTCCACAAGACCGGGCAGCACCCGCTGGGTCACGAGGTAGGTACCGGTGACGTTGACTTCGAAGACCAGGTCCCACTCGGCCCGGTCGATGTCGAGGAACCGACTCGGGCGGGTGATCCCCGCGTTGTTCACCAACGCGCCGACCGGCGGCAGGCTCGAGGATTCGATCGCCTCGATCGCCCGATCGACCGAGGAGGCGTCGGTGACATCAGTACTGATGCCCATCGCCTCGACCTCGTTTTCCTTGGCGACAACGGCGGCGGCGTGCTCGGCCGCGGTCTCATCGATATCGAGGATGGCGATGGCGAAACCGGCCGCGGCCAGATGCTGGGCGGCCTCCCTGCCGATACCTCGCTCCGAGCCGGCACCGGTGATCACTGCCGTCCGTGACGGGTTGTCGAGCATGCGTGTCTCTCCCTTTTCGCTGTCGTTGGTCTTCAGTCACGCGGGAAGCAGGGCCGAGATGACGTCCCGTGCCCGTCCTGCGGCCCTGTCCCGGTTTTCCTCGTCTACGTCATGGGTTTCGAGTTCGAGGACGTAATGGCCCGCGTAGCCCTGGTCGCTCAGCTCGTGCACCACGCCGGCGAAGTCGACCCGGCCGTGACCGATGCTGAGATTGATGTCGCCCGGCACCGCGTCGCGAAGGTGTACGTGCTCGATTCGACCGGCAAGTTCGCGAGCGAGGGCGGTCTCGTCGATCTCACCGGCGGCGACGTGACTGACGTCGAAGACGAGCCCGGCTGCATCGGCGGGGACCAGATCGAGAAGCGCCCGCAGCCGCTCAGCGCTGTGGCAGAACCGATGATGGTGCAGCCCTTCCACGAGCAGGCGAACACCGCTATCGGCAGCCACGGCGCTCAGCGTCCGGAGCCTCCGCGCCAGGCGGGTGAGATCGACGGACTCATCGACGAAGGGGGTCCACGAGGGAGCGCCACACGGCACGATCAGGGCAGCTTCGAGTCGAGCGGCGAGTGCCACCAATCCCTTTCCCTCGCGGACGAGCACCTCGTCATCCAGAGCAGGATCGTTCAACGACCCCGGGTCCGCGTTGAGAGCCCAAACATCAAGACCTGAGGCTCGGATCTCTGCCGCGATGCCATCGAGGTGCGGGCACGGCGGGCTCGGGAGGTGCTCGCAGACTCCCGGAATCCCGCCGATGTCGATGCCCCTCATTCCGAGCGTTGAGATCGCTGCCAGAGCTTCCGATAGCGGTCTGTGGCGAAACGAGATCGTCGAGCAGCCCAGTTCACTCATCCGGCACTCCCATGCAACAGGCGATTCATCCGTCAGGTAGCGCACAGTGAATCCGGTTGCCCGTCGACTGTCAACAGTCAACTGGCAGCAGTCGGCCGTGGGATC
Organism: Parasphingorhabdus pacifica; assembly: GCF_054779195.1. NCBI lineage: Bacteria > Pseudomonadati > Pseudomonadota > Alphaproteobacteria > Sphingomonadales > Sphingorhabdaceae > Parasphingorhabdus > Parasphingorhabdus pacifica. The sequence goes on along the minus strand of NZ_BAAGYS010000008.1, from coordinate 29,305 downwards.
GACTAGACTGGGGGGCGAAACTCCTCGTTCGAGCAAGACGAAAGGCGAGCATCCGTTGTCCCTAGACGTCCCCGCTCTTGGCGGTGTAGACCGCAACACGCTGCGCGAGCAGAGCCTGCACAAACTGCGGGAGGCCATCAGCAGTGGTCAGCTCGCTCCTGGCACCCGGCTCATCGAGACCGAACTCAGCGAGGCCCTCTCCGTGTCCCGCGGCACGTTGCGAGAGGCCTTGCGCCACCTTGTTCAAGAGGGGCTTGTCGTGGCCGGCGAACGAGGACGGCTTCTGGTCCGAGCGCTGACGACCTCCGAGGTGCGCGACATCTTCGCGGTACGCCGGTCGTTGGAAACACTCGCCGTGGAGACGCTCTGCGAACTGCCCGAACGCACGGAAACCGTGCGGGCACTACGGGAATCACTGGACAAGCTCCGCAACACCGAGCAGGATCTGGCCAAGCTGGTCGAAGCCGACCTTGGCTTTCACCAACAGCTATGCGAGCTGACGGGCAACGAGACACTGGTGCAGTCGTGGCAGCACATCTCCGGGCTCACCAGAGCGACCATCAGCCGATCCGGACAGGAGCTCGCGCTGCGCAACATCGACTGGAAACGCCACGTGCCGATCGTCGATGCCATCGAAGCAGGCGACGCTGACCGTGCTCGCGATGTCGTGCGCACCCATATGCGGGAAACCACCGAACGGATCGTCGCCATCCTCGAGGAGTAACCAGTAACGACCGGAAAGCGATCCGGCCGCAGCGCGGGGATGGTCCGGTATCCACGAACGCGGATTCGCCCGGGCGCCCCCGCCCCGCAAATGGGGATGCTCGTCCATTTTTCTCCCGGAGCCTCGCGGCAGGATTACTGGCGGCCGCATGGCACAGGGGTTCGGTTGCTACCCGGTAGCCGGGACGTGGGGAACGGCTTCTCGTAGCAGCGAGCGTGGGGCCGCCTACCGGTCGTCGCCCGGGTTGCCATCGATGCGGAGATCGACGGGCCGGCGAGACCGCGAACATCGCGACAGTGCAGCACCTCGACCTGGCCTACGTGGGACGAAGTGGCACTGCCGAGTGTGCTCAGCGCGCGATGGCCAACGCCAGCATCTGGGGTCCCCGCGACCGCGCGTTGGGGTCCCGATGTCACGCCGGACCGACGTTGAACAGGCACGACCAGGATGTGGCGGCTCGAGAAGCCGCAGCGGAGAACCGCCAGCACCCTGGTCGGCACTGACTTCCGTCCGATCGACATGATCGCTGTGATATTACTCACCGTGCTCACCAAGACGCCAATGAAAGCATTGTTCCGCCTATTGGAAACTCCTGTGTCCAGGCACGATGGTTGTCAACCGCCGCGGCGTAGTGCCGTGCGGCAAGGCGCTTAGAGTGGCCGCATGGCACTGGTTGAGCGCTCACTATTCGGTCCAGGCCCCACGAACGCGTACCCGGAGGCGACGGCGGGGCTTGCTGCCCCGATGCTGGGACACCTGGATCCCGAGTTCCTCGCGATGCTGGACGAGACGTGTAACCGTCTGCGCGCGGTCTGGGGCACGGACAATCTCCGGACCCTTCCACTCTCCGGCACCGGCTCGATCGGGATGGAAGCGTCCTTCGTCAACTTCGTGCGGCCAGGCGATGTCGTCGTGATCGCGGTGAACGGCCTGTTCGGCGAACGGATGTGCGATGTCGCGTCCCGCTACGGCGCCGAGGTCGTACGCGTGGATCACACCTGGGGTCGACCCGTGGACGTCGAGCGCGTGCTGGCCGCGCATCCGTCCCCCACTATCGTCGCCGCCGTGCACGCCGAGACCTCCACCGGCGCGCGCAGCGACATCGCAAAGCTCGGTGCCGCACTGCGCGAGCGCGACGAGAACACCCTGCTGCTCGTCGACTGCGTGACTTCCATCGGAGGGGAGCAGATCGAGCTCGACGCATGGAACGTCGACATCGCCTACGCGGGCACCCAGAAGTGCCTCGGGGTGCCGCCCGGCCTCGCCCCGTTCACGGTCTCCGAGCGGGCCTGGCAGCGTCGGGTGGAGAAGCCGACGACCTGGTACCTGGATCTCGGGCTCATCGGCAACTACGTCACCGGCGGGGGCTCCGGCGGTCGGGCCTACCACCACACGGCGCCCACCGCGATGGTCGCCTCGCTGCACGATGCGCTCGGACGCGTGCTGGAGGAAGGTATGCCCGCGGTGACCAAGCGCCACCGCGAGGCCGGTGAAGCCCTGCAGTCCGGCCTGCAGGAGATGGGGATGGAACTCTTCGCCGCAGAAGGGAACCGGCTGCACCAGCTCACCAGTGTGGTCGTGCCGGAAGGCGTGGATTCCGCAGACGTGCGCAAGCAGCTGCTCAACGACTACGGCATCGAGATCGGCGGCGGTGTCGGCGACTACGCCAACAGCGTGTGGCGCATCGGTCTGATGGGCCCCAACGCCGGCCCTGGGCAAGTCGAGGCCATCCTCGGTAGCCTGCGCCGGGTTCTCGGTCGCTGACCTCGAACCGCGACCCGGTCACCACGCAGGTGGCCGGGCCGCACTGCCGTTTCATTTAACAAAAAAGTCGTCGCGGACGGGTTGGTGAATACCGACCGAAACTCCGTCTACTGTGGATCTACTGTGGATCTACTGTGGATCTACTGTGGACGGATCATGCCCGCACGCGCGGGAAGGGCGTACGGCACGACTGCGCAACCAGGTCACGCCCCGCCGACCGTCCGGTCCGCGGGCTGGCTGCGTTTGGGTGATCAGTCATCGCACCCGGCCTACGCAATTGCTCCGCCCTCCGCGGATGCCTGCTGGGCTTGGCGAACGAGTTCGGCCAGGTGCTGTGCATGCCGATCTGCCCCGTGTTTGATCTGCGTGTGGCAGCTGAAACCGTCGGCAAGAACATGGACGGTGTCGTCCGCTGCGCGAACTGCTGGTAGGAGCACCTGTTCTGCTGCGGCCATCGAGACGTCGTAGTGACCGTTCTCGAATCCGAAGTTACCGGCGAGGCCACAACAGCCGGAGTTGAGTTTGGTGTCCTGTACACCCATGCGGGTCAGCAACCAAGCATCATCCTGGTCTCCCATGACCGCGTGTTGGTGACAGTGCGTCTGCCGCAGCGTCCTGGTCGGCAGCTTCGGCGGCTGCCAGTCCGGGGCGAGCTCGCGGATCGCCTCGGCAAAGGTCTTGGTCATGTGCGCAAGACGCTTCGCGGTCGGGTGACTGGACAACAGGTCAGGCAGGTCAGAGCGCAGTGTGGCCGTGCAGCTCGGTTCGATGCCCACGACCGCGGATACGTGGTCAAGATACGGCGTGATCGCTTTCAAGGTGCGGCGCTGAACTCGCCGTGCCACATCGAGTTGGCCGGTCGTGATCCACGTGAGTCCGCAGCACTGGGTTCCGGGAGGCACGATCACCCGGAAGCCGATCTCTTCCAGAACTTCTGTAGCCGCACGCAATGGGCCAGGGTTGAGGGCATTGCCGAACGAGTCGGCCCACAGCAGGACGGTGCCTCGGTTGCCTGCGTCCGGCGAGGCGCGGCGCGTGCGGAACCAGCTCTTGAAGGATTGGGAGGCGAAGGTGGGGATAGCTCGTTCGGGGGCGATGCCGCCGAGCCGTTTGAGCACACCCGCCGGTGACGACTTGCTTGCGGCGTTGACCAACCGTGGCGCCGTGCTGGCCAGTCTGGCCCAGAGCGGCAACCATCCCATCGAATAGTGCGAGGCCGGCCGCAATCGGCGGCGGTAATGGTGATACAAGAACTCGGATTTGTAGGTGGCCATGTCCACTTGGGTGGGGCAGTCGTGGCTACAGCCCTTGCAGGACAGGCACAAGTCCAGTGCGTCACGTACCTCGGTTGATTGCCAGCCGTCCTCGATGACGCCACCGTTGAGCATCTCGTTGAGCACGCGGGCACGGCCGCGCGTGGAGTCCTTCTCGTCGCCGGTGACCTGATAACTCGGGCACATGACGCCGGCCGACCGCTGGGTTCGGCATTTGCCGACGCCCACGCATCGGCGCACGGCAGCGGCCATATCACCGCCGTCATGGTCGTAGGAGAACACCGGCGAGATGTCCAAGCTGCGGCCCGGCCGGACGCGAAGGTCGGCGTCGATAGGGCGAGGCTGCACCAGCACACCGGGATTCAACCGGTTTTCGGGGTCGAAGATGGCCTTGAACTCGCGGAAAGCTTCGATGACCGTGGGGCTGTACATCAACGGCAGGAACTCGGCGCGGGCCCGGCCGTCACCGTGTTCCCCTGAGAACGAGCCTCCATGGGTGACGACGAGTTCGCAGGCTTGCTCCAGGAACTTCCGGAATTCGTGCGCTCCTCCCTCGGTAGCGAGTGGAAAATCGATGCGCACGTGCAGGCATCCCTCGCCGAAATGCCCGTAGACAATTCCGCGTCGACCATGGCGCTGCATCAGTTCTTCGAAATCCCGCAGGTAGGATGCCAGGTTTTCGGGAGGGACGGCGGCGTCTTCCCAGCCCGGCCAGGCCTCGCCACCGTCCGGTAGACGCGTGGCGAGTCCGGCTCCGTCTTCCCGGATGCGCCACAGCTGCCGCTGTGCAGCAGGGTCGGCCACAACGGTGGTGTCCGTCGAATGCTCCCGAAGCTGGGGCATCAGGGAGCGGGCCGCGCGTTCAGCGGCCTCTGCGGTCTCGCCGCCGACCTCGATGTACAGCCAGCTCTTACCCGGTGGCAGTTGCTCGATTCCGTTCAGATGCTGCGTACTCCGGTGCCGTGCGGCGTCCACGAGAACACTGTCCATGCCCTCGACGGCCAACGGGTGTGCGCGCAGGATCTCCGGTACTGCCTGAGCCGCGGCGACAGCACTGGAAAAGCCCATCACGGCCAAGCAGCGTTCAGGCGGGGTGTACACAAGCTTGACCGTGGCCGACACGACGATCGCGCAAGTGCCTTCGGTGCCGACCAATGCCTTGGCGAGGTCGAAGCGCTTCTCGGGCAGGAGGTAGTGCAGCGGGTACCCGGAGACCTGCCTGGGGAACTGGTCAAGCTCCAGGCGGATCTCGGCGCGATGCCGCTCCACCAAGGTGCGCAGTTGTTGGAAGATCCGGCCGCGTTCGCCACCGCGGGCGACGATGTCGTCAATGTCGCCTGCGGTGTGCTGGCCGACGGTCATCTGCGTGCCATCGGCCAGCACCACATCCAGCTCCAAGACGTTCTGGCTGGTGCGGCCCCACGCCACGGAGTGCGAGCCGCACGCATCGTTGCCGATCATGCCGCCGAGCGTGCAGCGATTGTGCGTTGAAGGGTCGGGACCGAAGGTCAGACCGTGGGAAGCGGCTGCCGCCCGCAGGTCGTCGAGCACCACCCCCGGCTGCACCCGCGCCCGGCCACCTTCAGGGTCCACTTCGAGGACACGATTCAGGTGTTTGGAGACATCGAGGACGAGGCCTTCGGTGATGGCATTGCCTGCGATGCTGGTGCCGCCTCCACGGGGCACCAGCGGTACGCCGTGGCGGAAGCACACCCGAACCGTGCGAACGACGTCCTCCACCGTGCGTGGAGTGACAACCCCGACCGGGACCACCCGATAGTTGGACGCGTCCCCGGAGTACTGGGCGCGCCGACCCGGGCTGAAATCGACGATCTCGGCAGCTGCCGGGCCGAGTTCTTGGCGCAGGTCATGCTCGCACTGCTCGATGTTGTTCTTTTGGTTGCCGCTGGTAACCATCTACTCGCTCCTGACTGCCTGCTTCTCGTCCGGCCGCCCGCATTCCTGCTATGCACGCCGGGCGTTTCAAGGGATCCAGCCGATTCACCCCGATAGCAGTCGATCCGTTCTAGTGGTTGATCTCCGGCTCCTTCGGGGTCATGGACCCAGCACCACGACCACCCGGGATCGACATTGGGCCGGCCGCGACCTTGCGAACGAGGAAACTGTTGAGGGCCAGAACGACACACAGCGCAAGTGCCCACTGCATGAGCAAGGTCGCCAGACTGGATGTCTCGAAGGGGTTCCACCAACTGTCGGGGGCGAACTGGAATATCGACTGGTAGATCCACCAGCCCAGGAGAACGGCGAACAGGACCGGGACCGCACGGATGGACCACGCCCACCACACCGCGGTGGCCACGCGGCCGGTTTCGGTGAGCTTGGCGCGGGCCCGGGCGATTCCATAACTCCGCATTGCGATGGACACCAGGAACCCGGTGAGCAGCAAACCGATGCCCCACACGAAGTCCTGGTTGCTCAGGAAGTCCAGGTTGATCGCCGAGGGGATACCCCCCAGGAAAATCACTCCCGTCACGGCGACGACGGCATAGTGACGCCGCAGTCCCATGTCGACGACGTTCCGCACGGCGAGTTCGACGAATGCGACCAGCGTCGAGAGGGTGGCCAGGGTGAGCGCGAGAAAGAACAGCGCCGCGAAGATCGCGCCACCGGGCATCTTGGCGAACAACTGCGCGACGTAGATGAAGACCAGGCCTTCGTTGCTTCCTTCTACGGCCTGCTGGGCGAATCCAGCCGAGCCGAGAGCGAAGAGGGGCACGAGCACGGCGATCGCGGCGAGGATCGAGACGAGGAAGTTACCGCCGACGACGATGAAAGCGTTGCTGGTTGCCTTCTCACGGTGACGTGTGTAGACGGAGTAGGTCAGGTACAACCCGAAACCCGCCCCGGTGGAAAAGGCGACCTGGGTAAATGCTTCCAGCCAGATGCGCACGTTGCCGAAGTCGGACCACTCGATGGCGAAGAGGTGCCGCAATCCTTCGCCGGCACCGGGCAGAGCCATGGCACGGATGGCGAGGATGGCCATGATGACGAAGAGTGCGGGTAACGCGATCTTCAACACGGTCTCGAAGCCACCTTTGACCCCACGGAAGACGAGCGCCCCAACCAGCAGGACCGCGAGCAGGTGGAAGAGGATGGTCTGCGGCGGACTGGAGGTGAAGCTGCTCCACACCGCCTGCGTGTCGACGTTGGCATTGCCGAAGGAACCGGTGAGCGAGCGAGTGAAGTACCTCAGTGACCAACCGCAGACGACCGCGTAGTAAAAGGCGATCCCGACGGTGACGAGTGCCATGAAGGCGCCCATCCATGCGAATTTTCGGCCGACGAAGTCGCGAAAGGCTCCGATCGTTCCGAGTTGGCTGTGCGATCCCATGAGTGACTCCGCCATGAGAAGTGGCACTGACCAGACCAGCATCACGATGACGCAGACGATCAGGAAGGTGCCGCCGCCCCATTCCGCGGCCACCCGAGGGAACCGCCAGATGTTACCGGCGCCGACGGCCATTCCTATGGATGCGGCCAGAAACGCCAGTCGCGATCCGAACTTCTCGGTGCTCATCGCAAGCCTCCTCTGGTCCGCCCACTGAGCTCCATGGCAGTGCGTACGCGCTGTTCGGCGAGTCGCCGTGCCGCTGTGTGGGTGGTGGATTCGCTGTGGCCGCTTTCGTCGAGCACGTGAAGGGTGTTGGCACGCAGTCGCTCGGATACGGCAGCGCGAATCCGAGGGGGCTCGGCAGGAAAGGCCGAGTGGCGTGCATCCATCGCGTAGGCGGCCGCTACGACTCCACCGGCATTGGCGATGAAGTCCGGCACCACGGTCACGCCGCGCTCGGCGAGCACGCGTTGTGCTTGCTCGGTCAGTGGCAGGTTGGCGCCCTCGGCCACGACCGATGCCGAGAGTTGACCGGCTGTGGTGGCATCGACGACGTCCTGTCGCGCGGCGGGGATCAACACATCCGTGGGCAGAGTGAGTTCTTCGCCGGTGCTGAGGTGTTTCACTCCCGTGATGTGGTGGACCAGAGCATCGCCCCACTCGTGCTTGGCCTGCAATACCGCAGACACATCCAGCCCGTCAGGATCATAGATGGCCCCTTCCGATGTGGACACGGCCACGACTGCCGCACCGAGAGCGTGCAGGCGTTCGGCTGCTGCGGCACCCACGGCTCCGAAGCCCTGCACCACGACGCGAGCACCACTGGTCTTCAGCCCGCGCCACTGGGCGGCCTGCTCGGTGGCTTCGGCGACCCCGTAACCGGTCACGCCCCACTGGTCGTAGGGCACGCCCCCGATTTCTCGTGGGCTGCCGACTGCCGTACGTCGATCTCCCAGCTCGTGCTGGATGATGGCTGCGTCGTGCTCGGTGAGTCCCATGTCGAGGCCGAACACATACTCTTCGGGCACCTCGCTGGACAGGGCTCGCACGAAGCTGCGCAACGCCGCTTCTTTTTCCGTCGAGGTGGGGTCGAACCGGATGCCGGCCTTGGCGCCACCGAAGAACAGATCGACACCCGCCCATTTCCAGGTCATGACTCGCGCCAGGCGGGCCACTTCGGTGATGGTCAGGCTGGAGCTCATGCGGGTTCCGCCCTTGCCCATGCCTCGTGCGGTGTTGTCGATCACGAGCACACCACGCATGCCGATGCGGGTGTCGGCGACGGTCACGATCTTTTCCGGCCCCCACTCGTCGGCGTGGGAGAAATCGTCCATGTTCATGCGAAGTTCACCCCTTGGGCCAGCGGCAGGTCGGTGGAGTAGTTGATGGTGTTCGTGGCTCGACGCATGTAGCCGCGCCAGGCGTCCGAGCCCGACTCACGGCCGCCGCCGGTGGTCTTCTCGCCGCCGAACGCGCCGCCGATCTCGGCACCTGAGGTGCCTATGTTGACGTTGGCGATGCCGCAATCGGACCCGGCCGAAGCTGTAAACCGTTCGGCTTCGCGCTGGTCGGTGGTGAAGATGCTTGACGACAGGCCTTGCGGCACGGCGTTGTGGAGGGTGACGGCTTGCTCAAATGTGCGGTAGGTCAGCACGTAGAGGATCGGGGCGAACGTTTCCTGCTCGACGACTGCGGTCTGTGCGGGCATGCGCACGATGGCGGGCTCGACGTAGTAGCTCCCCGCGGCCTCGTCAGTCAGGCACCGCCGGCCACCGGCGACAACCTCTCCCCCTTCGGACACGGCCTGTTCCAGAGCGTCGCACATCGCCACGTAAGCGCCTTCGTTGATCAGCGGACCGACCAGGGTCTCGGTCGAAAACGGGTCACCGATGTTGAGACTCGAATAAGTCTTGGTCAGCCGAGCGACGAGCTCGTCAACGATGTCTTCGTGCACGATCGCGCGGCGCATCGTCGTGCACCGTTGCCCGGCGGTACCCGCAGCCGAAAACGTGATTCCCCGGGTGGCGAGGTCCAGATCTGCCGACGGCGCGACGATGGCCGCGTTGTTGCCGCCCAGTTCGAGAATCGCGCGGCCGAACCGCTCCGCGATGCGCGGGGCGATCTCGCGCCCCAGCCGTTCCGAGCCGGTCGCACTGACCAGCGGCACGTCGGGGCTGTCCAGCAGCGGCGCCGCCTCGACGGAGCCGGCCAGCACCAGTTGATGAATACCGGCGGGGGCCTCGACATCTGCGATCGCGCGGTCCAGCAACGCCGAGGATGCCAGCGCTGTCAGTGACGTGAGCTGCGAGGGTTTCCACACGACGGTGTCGCCGCAGACCAGAGCCACAGCCGTGTTCCAGGCCCACGGGGCGCAGGGGAAGTTGAACGCGGTGATCACACCCACCACCCCCAGGGGGTGCCAGGTCTCCACCAGTTTGTGCCCGGGGCGCTCGGAGGCCAGTGTTCGTCCTTCGAGCTGGCGTGACATGCCCACGGCGAGATCGCAGATGTCGATCATCTCCTGGACCTCACCGAGCGCCTCCGAGCCGATCTTGCCGACCTCGATGGTCACCAGGTCCGCCAGGTGATGCTTGTGCTCGGTGAGTAGTTCCCCGAACCGCTTGATCAGTGCGCCGCGCACGGGTGCGGGTGTGTCGCGCCAGGCAGGAAAAGCATCTTTGGCCGAGTTGATGGCCTCGCGAACCTGGGGCTCGGATGAGCCCACGACGGTGAACAGGTCCTCACCAGTGATCGGCGAGCGTGCGGCGAAGGTGCACTCACCGGTGTCGTCGTATCCGATCGCGCCGCACGCGTGGAGAGCTGTGCGGGCGCGCCCGGTGAGTTCGGTCGTGGTGGTCAGCGTGGTTGCGGAAGTCCTCGACATGAATCTTGTCCCTTCGGTTGAGCTCTCTTATCGGTGCGTGCCGGTAACCGGTGTGCCGAGTGCTTGGCGCACGGCCTCCAGCGATCGTTCGCACTGCTGCGCGTAGAGGTCGTAGGGGTCGTGCAGGGTGCGTTCCAGCACGCCGGACATCCAGGAGCTGTCCAGGGTGGTGGCCTGTTGGGTGAGGTCTTTGGAACCGTCGTCCGTCAGGTTCGATTGGAAGATCCCGGCCGCCGAACGCGGCAAAAAGTCTTCGTAGACGATCGGTTCGGCACTGACCCACCTTTGTTCGATCAGCTCGGGCAACGTCGGTGGCGGTGGTGTCGGGCTGCGATCGCGTCCGGTGTCGACGGTGAAGGTGAAATACGCGAGGTCGTCGTGTACCAGTTCTTGTTCGGTGCGGGGGAAGCGCTGTCCCCACATCTCGGCGGCCACCTCGGCACGATTGCCTCCCGTTGCAGCGCGACGACGGTCCACCTCGGTACCGAGCTCGTCGTAGCGCGCTCGTCCCCGGGGCGTCAGCGCGATGCCCCGTGCCTCGACTTCACCGAACCGCACCCGCAGAGCGCCCTCGGTCACGGATCCGTCTACCTCTCGAAACCGGCGTGGTTCGGCCAGTGCGCGAAACGAAGTCTGGCGCAACAGCACGTCCGGACCTTCCCAACGAGGCGGTCCCTGGATCTCGTCGATCATCGTGATGCCGCGCCCCAGCATCCGCTCGTACAACTCGTCGATGTCGAGCACGCGAGGGGTGAGATGGTTGATGTGGGTGGTGCTCACACCGCCGATGTCGGCAGCGACGCTCGAGACCCGTTCCAATTCGGCATACCACCTCCGGTCCACTGGCTCGTGGGACAATTCGAAGCTGGCTACGGCCAGGTCGAGGAACCGTTCGGCGTCGACCTGACCCAGGTACCCCTCCTGCTCGCACCGCCGCGCCAAGTTGATCAGTTCTGCGGGAAAGAGGCTGCGCGAAGACAGGAAGTTCTCGAGACGATGCTGCAGATCAGAGCCGAAGAAGCGACGGTCCGAAGGGGTGAGAACCGAGGTGAACACACGGAAGGGATTGAGGGCGAGCTCTTCCTCGTCGATGGGCCGGAAAGCGGTGGAGACCACGGGAACCGCGCTTACGGCAGCATCGCGGAGATCGTAGAAACCGACCGGGTGCATCCCGAGCGCGGCGAAGATCTGCCCTACCTGCCGTAGTTCTTCCGGAGTGCCCACGCGGATCGCGCCATGCCGTTCTGCGGTGACTCGGTCGATGTTGCCCAGACGCTGCGCTTGTTCGGGCTCCTTGGCCAACACGTCTCGGTTCACTTCCTGGCAGACGTCAACGAGCCTTGTATAGGCAGGTACTTCGTTGCCGTACATCGTCGAGAGCCGCTGAGCGAACGCTGCGCGCAATTCCCATTGCAGGATGGCCATGTTTTCTCTCCTTGCTTATCCCGGTGCTTTGCACTGACGCGATGAGGCTGGAGTCATGCGGGCGTTCGCTCAGACCACGTTGAGCTCGCGCTGGACCGGACTTCCGTCGAACCGCTCCGCCGTCAGTGGCGCCACATCCACGAAGGGGGACACGCCCAGGTATAGATCGCGGATCACTTCGCCGGCCGCAGGGGCTTGGAGAAATCCATGCCCGGAAAAACCTGCCGCATACAACACACGACCTACCGCGTCGGACTGCCCGATCAGCGCGTTACAGTCCGGGGTCATCTCGTACAGACCTGCCCAGCCCCGTTCGATCGGCAGATCAGCCAGTTCGGGAACACAGGTACGAGCTGCGTCGTGAAACGCCGGGAGCCATTCCTCGGAGTACTGGGTGTTGAACCCGTATTCCTCCGCCGGATCGGACATGCCGAGCAGGAGTCCATCGTCGGAGTTATGAAAATACAGTGAGGTGGAGAAGTCGATGGTGAACGGGACGCGGGGTGGCGTCGGTGCCAATGGCGAGGTCAACGCCAGCTGCCTGCGCAGCGGCTCGACCGGCAGGTCGATACCGACCATAGCGCCCACAGATTTCGACCAGGCCCCGGCTGCGACAATGACCGTCGAGGTCCGCACCTTTCCTTTGCTGGTCCGCACTTCCCGGATGTTCCGCGAACCGTCGGTTTCAATGTCGAGCACCGACGTTTGGTCGCAGACCCGCACTCCGCGAATCTGGGCCGCGCGAAGGAAACCGTGCGCGGCTGCGGGCGGGCGAGCATGTCCATCGTCCGGAGAGAACGCGGCACCGAGAACGTTCTCAGTCGTCACGTAGGGACACAGGCGCTGCGCTTCGGCAGCCGAGATCATCCGGCTGGCCACGCCCAGGTCGTTTTGAATCGCCACGTTGCGCTCGAACCGAGCCAGGTCCTCCTGCTCACGCAACAGGAACAGGTACCCGACACGCTCCATCGAGATGTCTGTACCCATCGATGACTCGAACCGAGCGTAGGTCTCGAGGCTGCGCGCTCCCAGCGCAATGTTGAGCGGGTCGGAGAACTGGGCCCGCAGGCCGCCGATGGGCTTTCCGGAAGACCCCGAAGCGACCCGGTCGCGCTCGACCACCACGACGTCGGTGACCCCGGCTTCGGCGAGGTGGTAAGCGATACTGGCGCCGACGACACCGCCTCCGATCACGACGGCCTCCGCATGGTACGGAAGCTTGCCCTCACTCATTTCAGTTCGCATGGGCCACCCTTCAACATCGGGTCGCACGGCAGAACCAACCGTCGTGACACGTGGTTCTCCGGCCAGTGCGCTGTACGTGATCCAGGCCACCTAGGCGGTGGTTGCGTCGAAGCTACGGCGCAATATCCGCCAGCACTAGCGATGGAAATTCGACCAATTCGTTTAGCATCTCTATATGGATATGACGATGGGTCAGCTCCGAGCTCTGCGCGAGCTCTCCCGGCGCGGCACCATGGCTGCCGCTGCCGACTCGCTGGGCTACACCGCAGGGGCGATCTCGCAGCAGCTCGCCAACCTGGAGAAAGCAACCGGGACCGCGTTGACCAGCAAGCTCGGACGGAAGGCCCAACTCACTCGCAGCGGCGTGATCTTGGCCGAACACGCCGAACAGATCCTGCGGGCAGAGGCCGACGCACGAGGCGCCCTCGAAGCCGGCAATCAGGACGTAGCAGGGCCACTTCGCGTCGGCACGTTCGCGACCACCGCTTCAGTACTGCTCGTGCCCGCCATCGCCCAGGCCTCAAGCCGGTTCCCGACTATGACCATCACAAGCAGAGAGTTCAGCTTGGATGACATTTCGGCTGCCGTGCGGGACGGTGAGGTCGATGTCGCCCTCGGTCTCGACTACTCACACGCCCCTATCCCCAGAGAACCCAGGACCGAATTCGTCAGCCTGCAAACCGAACGGTTTGGTTTGGCAGTAACCGGAAATCTGTACACGCCGGAGACGGTGCCCCTCGACATCGCGAAAGACTGGAACTGGATCCTGCCACCCGCAGACACGCAGTACGCCCGAGCGCTCTACGCGGCCTGCCGACTGTCCGGCTTCGAACCGCAAGTGGCACACGAGGTCACCGACACCCGAACATCGCTGGAAATCGCCGCCCAGGGTCTTGGAGTCGCACCCATTACCGACCTCATGGCAGACCTGCTCCGCCCTGACTGTCTACACAAGATCGAGCTGAGCGAACGCATTGAACGCCACATAGTCCTCGTACGCCGCACTCATCCCACACAACCCGCTGCCATCACCGCCATCACCGACGTTTTCGCCGAAGTCGTCCACGAGGCCCGGAGCCAAAGCAGCTTCGATAACGTCGAACAAGCGCAATGACGGGTGGTTTGAGTCCCGGTATCGGGTGGTGATCCGGCTTGGACGTCACACGTTTGCCGGGCGACGCGGGACTCGGCGGCTACGTGGGCGATCGGCGGCCCCGCAGCCGTTCGGCTGGTCGATCGCGGTCTGCCGGTGGGAGGTGGGAGCCAGCGGCGCGTTAGCGTGAGACACACCGGGGTGGCACATGTCTTCGCACTTCACATGCCGCTACCAACAGACCCGCCCCTCTCAACCGCCCAGGCTCGCCACTCATCAACCTCATGTACCTCAACCGCAGTCGGAATCGGCCGTGGCGTGCATGAGATCGCGCAGGGCCTGAACGGCGACCGCGAGCACGGCGATGTCATAGCGGTCCGCGGTAGCCAGGTCGGCATGTGTGACACGCGCGCGCTCGATCGCGCGCCGGTGGGCGGCGGCCCACTGGTCGAGGCCGCCCTGCTCCAGGGCTTGCACCGCGAGCAAACGCTGTTGTGCGCACAATTCATCACGCAGAGCCGCACGGGCCATCTGCGCCCGGTGGGTGTCGGAAGATTGGATCGTGGTCCCCTCGGCGATCCAGTCGAGTTCGAGGTGCTCGCCCACCAGGAAGTACTGCTCGGCCAGTGTGGTCACTTCGCAGCTCAGGCGCTCTGCGGCAGCGGTGAGATCGAGGGCCGGGACGAGCAGTCCGATTGCGGCGACGCGACGAGCGAGCGTTTCGGGAAGGCCGCGTTCGGCCGGCGCCCGCCCGAACCGGCCGGGCTCGGCTGCGAGCCATCTCAGCAGGGCCTGGACACCCGGGCTGAACCGGCTGACCTCCTCGCCCACGGACAGCCGATTCTCACGACGCCGTAGCAGCCAGCACGCGTTGTGCTCGAGGACTCCTTCGAGGAGCTGCCGTGCGCTCAGCACCGTTTCGAACGGCACTGTCGGGTCCGCGCTGTCCAGCTGATCCCAAAGTTCGTCGAGGTGGAGCACGTCCCGCACGACCAGGTAAGCGCGGAGGGCTTCGGTGATGCTCGCCCCCGTCCGGTCCTCGAGCCGGGAGATGAATCCAGGCCCCATGCGGTCGATGAGGTCGTTGGCTACGCGGGTGGCGACGATGTCGGCGGCCAGCGGATGGGTTGCGATCTCGTTGGCGAACCGGTGGCGCACCAGTTCCGGGAAGTAGCCACGAAGCACCGGTAGGAAAACCGGGTCGGCTGTCTCGTCGGAAGCCATCAGTTCCGCTTGCATGATGTTCTTGGAGTGCGAGAGCAGCACCGCGATCTCCGGTCGGCACATCCCCTCGCCCCGTTCGCGACGGGCGGTGATCTCCGCGGCGCCCGGTAACTGTTCCTGCGCCCGGTCCAACAGGTGCTCGAGCATGACCCGTTCGTGCCGGTCCAGCAGCGTTGAGCCGACCCCTTCGGCGAGGCTGATGGCCAAGGTCTGCCTGCGGTTGTCTTCGAGGACGTTGCCCACGACTTCGGGCGAGCAGTCGGCGAGCAGCCGGTCCCTTTCGGCGCGACTCAATTCACCGCGTTCCATCGCCTGCCGCAGCAGAACCTTCAGGTTCACCTCCCGGTCGGAGATGTTGACCCCGGCGGCGTTGTCGATGAAATCAGCATTGATCTTCCCGCCGCGGCGTGCGTATTCGATGCGGGCGGGCTGGGTGAGGCCCAGGTTCCCGCCTTCACCGATCACCCGGCAGCGCAGCTCGGACGCGTCGATGCGGACGCGATCGTGCGCACGGTCGCCGACGTCGGCGTGCTGCTGTCCGGAGGCCTTCACGTAGGTACCGACGCCGCCGTTCCACAGCAGATCGACCGGAGCGCGCAGGATCGCCTGCACCAGCTCGTCGGGAGTGAGCTCGGCGGCGTCGACGTCCAGGCGGCGCGCCACCTCGGGCGTGATCGGCACCAGCGGCGCCGACCGGGAGAACACACCGCCACCGGTGGACAGCACCGACGAGTCGTAGTCGGCCCAAGACGATCGGGCCATGGCGGCCAGGCGCTGCCGCTCGGCGTAGGAACGTTCCGCGTCGGGATCCGGATCGACGAAGATGTGGCGGTGGTCGAACGCGGCGATCAGGCGGAGTTTGGGCGACAGCAGCATCCCGTTCCCGAACACATCTCCCGACATGTCCCCGATGCCCACGGCCGTGATCTCTTCGGTGTCGACCTTCACGCCGAGTTCGGCCAGATGCCGTCGAACGCAGACCCACGCACCACGTGCGGTGACGCCAAGTTGTTTGTGGTCGTAGCCGCTCGAACCGCCGGAGGCGAAAGCATCGTCCAGCCAGAAACCCGCTTCGCGGGCCACTCCGTTGGCCACATCCGAGAACGCGGCGGTTCCCTTGTCGGCAGCGACCACGAGGTACGGGTCGTCCCCGTCTGTGGCCACCACTCGCGGTGGGCGGTGGACCGCGCCCGCGAGGATGTTGTCAGTGATGTCGAGCAGCCCGCGCACGAAGATCCGGTAGCAGCGGCGCACCTCCTCGGCCGAGGCCGCCGGGGCTCCTTTGACCGGTGAACGGGTGATGAAGGCTCCTTTCGCGCCGGCGGGCACGATGAGAGCGTCCTGCTGCGCCTTGACCAGCGCCAACACCTCGCCCCGGTAGTCCTCCATGCGATCGGACCAGCGCACGCCGCCGCGCGCGGTGCGCCCGAAGCGCAGGTGCAGGCCCTCGACGTCAGGGTGGTGGACGAAGGTCTCCACGGCGGGGCGCGGGACGGGCAGGAAGGGCAGGGCGGCCGGGTCGAGCTTGACGACGATGGTGTCGCTCGCGCGGCCCTCCTCGTCGCGCCGGAAGTAGTTGGTGCGCGTCGCGGCGCGGCCGAACGCTGCGAGCCACCGCAGCAGGCGGTCCTCGTCGCGCGTCGAGGCCGCTTCGATCAGCGCGTCCAGATCGTCGGGAACCGCGCCGGAGCCGTCTGGGTCGAACCTGGCTTCGAAGAACTCCACCCACCGGCGGAGGAATGTGGCGTTGCGGACCAAGATTTCGCTGGCATAGGCGTGGCTCATCGGCAGACCTGCCTGCCGGAGATACCGAAAGGCAGTCCGCACGAGCTGCACCTGACGCGCGCGCAGCCGCGCCGCCGGGGTCAGCCGGGCGAAAGTGTCGCGGTCGCAGTGCCGCTCCCAGGCTGCCAGGAACGCCTCGCCCAGCAGGCCCTTGAGCTCGTCATCGACCCCGGTCAGCTCGTGGCGGAAGGTAAATTCGTCGGACTCACCTTCCGGCCGGTGGTCGACGAGCCCCAGGCCGAGGTCTTCGAACAACGGGAGCACGTCGGCCAGCGGCGGACGCGTTCGCGGCCAGCCCACCACGCAGCGCACCTCGCTCTCGCCGGCACTCCACTCCATGCGAGCCGACCCACCGACGAACCCTTCAGAGGCCGCGTTCCTGGCTGATGAGCCGAGCTTGTCCGCGTCCATAGCCGCCTCCTGGACTCAGGCTAGTGCTGTCGAACCCGCCCGTCCACGGGTACCTAACCTTAGGTGTAATATGTTACACCGAATAACCCAGGTTCGAGTCCTTGCTCGGTCGTTGCCGGACCACGGGCAGCGCACGTCGAGCGAGGCGCCCGCAACAGAAATCGTCCAGAGCAGGACTCGTCCACAAACGACAGACGCATGCCTGGCGTGAACAGGCAGCTCAGGCCATCAGGGTGACCGATGACCGCAATGCGTTGTTGAGCGGTGCGTGCGATCCACCGTGAGATCGCGCTGCAGTTGAACGCTTTGTCGCAAGTCCAGTACGGGACGACACTCGGGGCGAGTGGAGCACAGCAGTGCTGCAGTCCAGCTCGCCCCGAGTGACTCGCCGGCCATGAGACCCGCGCCTTCGTCCTACCTCACGGGGCTTTCGTGGTCATCGGGTCCGCTCGGAGCTGCTGTCGGCATCCGATGCGGAGATGTTCATGCGCGAGTTGCGGTATCCGTAGGCGGCGTAGATGACCAGACCGATCAGGAACCACACGCCGAAGCGCAGCCACGTGCTGGGACTCAGGCTCGCGATGAGCGTCACCGAGAACACCACGCCAATGGCCGGGACGAAGGGCATACCCGGGCACTTGAACCCGCGTGCCAGGTTCGGCTTGCGGTAGCGCAGCACGATCACCGCGATACACACGACCACAAAGGCCAGCAGAATCCCGATGTTGGTCAGCTCGGCCGCCTCATTGATCGGCAGGAAGCCCGCGAAACCTGCCGCCGCGATGCCGATAAGCCACGTGAACCGGGAGGGGACCTTGTGCACCGGGTGGGTCTTCGAGAACCACCGGGGCAGTAGCCCATCGCGGCTCATGGCGAACCCGACGCGGGTGACCCCCAACATGAAGGTGAACAACACCGTGAGCACACCGAGGATCGCGCCGACCGCGAGCACGGCACCGACCAGCGGGAGACCGACATCGGCGAAGGCCGTGGAGAACGCGCTCTCCTTGTCGATCTCCGAGTACGGGATCATACCGGTCAGCACCAGGCACACGAGGATGTAGAGCACCATCGCGATGGCCAGGGAGTAGATGATCGCCTTCGGCATGTGCTTCTGGGAGTCGGTGGACTCCTCGGCCGCAGTGCTCATGGCGTCGTAGCCGAAGACCGCGAAAAACACCGTTCCGGCACCGGCGACGACGCCGCTGACCCCGAACGGAAAGAACGGATCGTAGTTGCCGGCCTCAATGTGAAACGCCCCGACGACGACGACAAGCAGCACGATGGCGATCTTGAGGTAGACCAGCATCGTCCCGAAGCGCGCGGCGCTCTTCATGCCCTGATTGAGCATGAAAGCCATGAACAGGCAGAGTGCCACCGCGAACAGGTTGACCTTGTAGCTGCCCGCGGGGACGCCGGCCGGCTCGGTTCCCGGAGCGCCCACCATCCACAGGGGAAGGTCGATGTGGAGGAACCCGAGCAGGTCGTTGAAGTAGCCGGAGATGCTGATGGCGACCACCCCGACGATCGCCGTGTACTCCAGCAACAGGTCCCAGCCGATCAGCCAGCCGACGACCTCGCCGAACACCACGTAGCCGTAGGTGTAGGCCGACCCCGCCTTGGGAATCATCCCGGCGAACTCCGCGTACGAGAACGCGGCCGCCGCGCTGGCGATACCCGCGATCAGAAACGAGAGCAGCACTGCGGGGCCGGCCTTCTCGTTGGCCACAACGCCTGCGAGGGAGAAGACCCCTGCGCCGATGATGCCGCCGAGGCCGATCGCAGTGAGCTGCCACAGTCCGAGGGACCGCTGCAGGCCACCACCCTCTCCTTCCGCGATGTCCTCGATGGGCTTGCGGCGGAATACTCCGCGTCCACCCCTCAGTTCCGGTGGCTTCGTCAATGTCAAGGACTTCTCCTGGGAATCATTTCTGGTTGGGACGCGGCTGCCGGGCCGCGTCTCGTGGGCGTTTCGCGGTGCGCAGGACGTCCGGACTCGCGTGAGCTACCGCACAGCACGGAAACGTACGTCCCCCATTTGCCGAGAAGGTTGTCGTATCGAACGAAATGCGCTGGCTTTGATCGTTGTTCTGAACAAAGCAGTCGCTCAGACCCGACAAAGCAGTCGGTCAAGACTCGAGTCAGCGGCCGGTGCTTCGTCTTGACTGAGTCGTCTCTCTACTTCAGGGTGTAATACCTCACCTCTTACACCTGACCAAGAGGCCTGTGTTGAGTGATCACCGCGGTGGCGCCACGGATGAGGCCTGAGGAGACCTGAGATGTTGCGAACGACGCTGCTGCGTGCGGCGATGAGTCCCGGACTGGAACGTGGGGTCACCCGCAGTCGGGTTGGACGATCCGTCGCGGGGCAGTTCATTGCGGGCACCGAACGCCACGAGGTTATGGCGGTGACACAGGGGCTCGTCGCGGAGATCTCGCTCAAGCTGCCGCAGGCTCGCGGAACGCCAGGCGAACCTGGTGATGCTGACCCGCTCACTGCTGTCCACCCATCGAGGTGGCGATCGTGAGCAATGAGAACCCGGCTGATCGCTCGATCGCCCCGCCGACGAGACGCGACTTGCTCGTCATCGGAGATGACGAAGACCTCGGTCTGGCGGTCGCAGAACACGCCGAACAGTGGGGAAACGTCGTCGAACGCCTTCATCGGCCGGAGGACGAAGCACTACGCCAGCGGCTGCGGGATTCTGCGGACGGCGTGGCGGTGGTGTCCCGTGACGACATCGTGGCTTTGCGCTACGCCTTGCTCGTCGAACATCTCGCCCCCGGGGTCCGGTTGGTCGTCACCATCTTCGACCGGACGGTGGCCGACCAACTCGAAAATTCCGTGCCTAATTGCACCGTGTTGAGCATGACCAACGCCATCGTTCCTGCGCTGCTCGGCAGCTGCGTCTCGCCGGACTTGGCCAGCCTGCACCGTGCGGGTCACGAGCTGGTGGCAGTGCAACACACCGACGACGGTGTCCGAGTGCGTCGGCAGCCACAGCAGTCGGCGCCCTGGAAGGCCCTGTGGACCATGGTGTTCGGTCAGTTGCGTCCCGTGGAGAACTCATCGCAGGCGCTACTCACCGGGTTCGTCGGGCTGCTACTCATCACCGCCCTGGACAGTGTGCTGGGCCGGTTCGTCCTGCACGAGCGATGGCCGGACGCGGTGTGGCACGCTGCGCGCACGCTGACCACAGTGGGTTCGGCCCCGGCTGCCGAACACGCCCCCACCTGGTACAAGCTCGTGTCCGCGATCTCCATGCTCGCCGTGCTCGCGTTCGCGGCGATGTTCACCGCGGGCTTGGTCGATCGGATCACCTCCCGCAGGCTCACCGGCATCATCGGTACTCGAGCGGTACCTCGTCGCGATCACGTTGTCGTGGTCGGACTCGGGCAAGTGGGCTTGCGGCTGTGCTGCGAATTGCAAGCCTTGGGAATCTCGGTCGTCGCCGTCGAGCGCGACCGCAATGCCCCATGCTTGGCGCTCGCACGCGAGTTGGGCATCCCGGTCGTGCTCGGACGCGGCGGAGACCGGTTCCTGCTGCAGCGCTTGTCCCTGTCGAAGGCACGAGCGCTGGCAGCCGTCTCGTCGGACGGCTTGGAAAACATCGCCGTCGCCGTCGCCGCCCGAGCCGTCGCGCCCCAACAGCGAATCGTTCTGCGGGCGGGTGGCGACGAGGTCACCGCCGAGTCCCGCTCGCTGTTCCGCATCGGTGCGGTCTGCGACCTCACCCGCATTGCAGGTCCGTTCATCGCAGCACGACTGCTCGGCATTGAGCCCCTGAGCGTGTTCACCGCTGAGCACCGCACCTGCGCCCTGTTCCCCTATGACGTCATAGTTGATCTGGCGCAGTGGTCCGTGCGCACTCCGAGCACGCTCGGCTCCGGGCAGGAGCACCAACAGGCTGACCCGCTGTCCACCGACGTCGTGGACACCTCCGACGATCACCCGCCCGAGGCGCACTCCGCAGCGCCTCGAGAAAGGACGTGACCAGATGGCACAGCAAACACCCACGAATGAACAACCGTCATCGAACTCACCGCAGCACCTGAGCATTTTACCGGGTCCCGAGAACGTCATTTCGATTCAGGACGGACCGATCCCACCAGCACAGGACCTCGAGCTCTACGAAACAGACGAAACCCACATAGTGCGCGGCTACAACTAGCCCCTACACGACCTCATCCTCCGGCGGGGGAAGCGACGGGCAGCCCAGGCTGCGCAAAAGGTCAGGCATTTTCGAGACGCCTGGAACCCGAGTGGTCAGGAATCCCCGCACGAGTCTGTGCTAGCACCAGGTCGGCAGCGGGAAGCAGCATTGATGTGCGGAGGAGCGGAATCGCACGGTGGCAGCACGGCGCGGCCTTGCCCACGACACCGTCGAACCTGGCACTGAGCAACGGAGCCTTCGTTCTGAAGAACACGCAGGCAGCCCTTCGGCGAGTTGGGAAGATGGGACTACCTGGGTTCTGCACGATCGCTGCGCTCTCACGACGCGGAGGAAACCCGGTCAACCGTGACCGGACGTATTGGGCGATCGACTCGCCGGGGCACTACCTGCCGGCATTCCGCAGGAAACCTGCCTACTCAGGCCTCCGGGTGGTCGGCTCCTAGTACCCGACGGGTGTAGACGATGTGTTCACGCATCAGCGCCTCGGTGCGCGGCACGTCTCCGCTCATCACTGCCTCGAGTAGGTCGCGGTGCTGATCGGCCGAGTGGCGCAGGCCCCCGCCATGCGCGAGACCTTCCGTACCGAACAGGCGGGTCTGATCACGAAGCTGTCCGACGGTGTGGAGCAACCGGCGGTTGCCGGCCCGTTCGATGAGCCCGAGGTGAAACGCGCGGTCAAGCTCCAGGAAGGAGTGTGCGTCCCCGGCATCCGCGCTGCGTTGCATGTCGCCCACGCGTTCGCTGAAGTACTCATGGTCCGCGGTCGGAGGGTCGGCGGCGAGCTTTGCCAACGCCGATATCTCCAACATCTCCCGGAGTTCGTAGACCTCGTCCATGTCCTGCTCGGTGAGCTCCACGACCCGATAGCCGCGATTGCGAACCGGAGTGAGCATGCCCTCGTTGACCAGCTCGAGCATCGCTTCGCGCACGGGCGTGACCGAAACACCCAGCTCAGCGGCCATAACCTGGGCTGAATAGATCTGACCAGGGCTGATGCGGCCAGTAACCAGGGAAGTCCGGATTCGCCGGTAGGCCTGCTGACGCAAACTGCTCACGCTGAGCTGCCCATCAGAGACGGCCTCAGTCATCGATACCCGCCTCCTTTCAGTTGCCGTGCACGGAAGAGGTCATTGTCGCATATAAGGTTTAAGGTTTCACAAAGCCAGGAAGCGCCACCACTGCGACTCGCCTGGGGTCACGTGACCCTCGAGATCACAGAAACCGACGTGCTCGATCTAGCCCCACCACCCCTGACCAGGACCTGGTCGCCCGCAGGATGCGGTTCGCCGTGGACAACGTCGACACGCCCCAACGGCGACGGCCACCTCTCCCCCGCCGGAAACGTCGCCCCGCCCTACGGCCCGATCCTGCTCGTCCATGCCCTGCGGAAGCCCCGCCAGAAAGAGCTACTCATCAACGACCGCGGTTTGCAAGTCCTCGATCCCCACGCACTGCCGCCACACCGACGACGCCGCCAAAATCGGTCACCGATCTCCCATTTCGCGGTCGCGCGTGCACACCGTCAGCATTCGATGACGTTGACGGCGAGGCCACCTCGGGCGGTTTCCTTGTACTTGTCCTTCATGTCCTTACCGGTCTCGCGCATCGTGGTGATGACCTTGTCCAGAGACACGAAGTGCTTACCGTCGCCGCGCAGCGCCATCCGTGCCGCGGTGATCGCCTTGACCGCGGCCACCGCGTTGCGTTCGATGCACGGGATCTGCACCAGACCACCGATGGGATCGCAGGTGAGCCCGAGATTGTGCTCGGTGGCGATCTCGGCGGCGTTCTCGACCTGATGCGGGTCGCCACCGAGCACTTCGGTGAGCCCCGCCGCAGCCATGGCGCAGGCCGAGCCGACCTCGCCCTGACATCCCACCTCGGCGCCGGAGATCGAGGCGTTCTCCTTGAACAGCACTCCGACCGCACCGGCTGTCAGCAGGAACCGCACGATCCCGTCGGAGTCCGCACCGGGCACGAAGTTCCAGTAGTAGTGCAGCACGGCGGGGACGATGCCCGCCGCCCCGTTGGTCGGCGCCGTCACTACTCTGCCACCGGCAGCGTTCTCCTCGTTGACCGCGAGCGCGTAGAGGGTGACCCATTCCATCGGTTCGTCGGTCTCGGAAAGCTTGGCCCGAAGCTCGGCTGCGCGGCGGCGCACCTGCAACCCGCCAGGCAACGAGCCCGTGTTGGCACTACCGTTGTCCACGCATTCGCGCATGACCTGCCAGATGCGCAGCAGTTCGGTACGGACCGCCTCGCCGTCCCGCCAAGCGCGTTCATTGGCCAACATGATGCCGCTGATCGGCACATCCGCGAACGCCGCATGCTCCAGCAGTGCGACACCGGTGGTGAACGGGTAAGCCACCTCCGTCTCGTCCGGCTTGACGCGATCGCTCCCCGCCGCATCGTCATCCACGACGAAGCCGCCACCAACCGAGTAGTAGACGGCCGCGAGCAGTTCGCCGTTTGCGCTGTCGTAAGCGGTGAAACGCATCCCGTTGGGATGTACCGGCAACGACTCGCGCCGGTACATCACCAGGTCCTCTTCGACGGTGAAATCGATCGATCGCTCCCCGCCCAGGACCAATCGGTTGGTTTCTCGGATCTCGGTGACCCGGTCGGACACCTCGGCCGGATCCACCAACTCCGGGCGGTGCCCCTCCAGGCCCAGGAGCACCGCCTTGTCACTTCCGTGCCCGTGCCCGGTCGCGCCGAGGGACCCGAACAATTCGGCATTCACCCGCTGCACCCCGGACAAAACGCCATCGCGCCGCAGGAGGTCGACGAACATGACCGCCGCCCGCATCGGGCCTACGGTGTGCGAACTCGATGGTCCGATCCCCACCGAGAACAGATCGAAAACGCTGACCGTCACGGCACGCCCCCTGCCACCTCGTACTCGACGACGGCGTCCACGAGCCATTCGGCGACGTAGCGGGCGTACGACGAGCGCACGATCAACCAAAAGGTCGGCGGCGCCACGTCGCGGCACACCAGGATGACGCCCGCGCGGGCCAGCATGGTCTGCACGCACCGACCCGCTTCGAAGCTGCGGGGGTGCAGGTCGAGCGCACACCCCTTATTCAGCACCTCGCGGGTCTTCGGTCCCGAGACGCTGAGGACCGTCCGGTTCGCCGAGACGTCCACCACGGCCCCGTGCTCTCCGGACAGCGCCTCGTTCACCCTGTCCTGGATGCTGTCCTGGCTTCCCTCTGGTCCCACGATCAGCCACTCGTCCGGGCCCATCCACAACACGCTCAGTTCAGCGGCGACCGCGACCTCACCGGGTTGGTTGGGCAGCGTCGCCCCGAGCGCGGTACCGATTCGCTCCGCGGCAGAGCTCTTGGGATCCACCCGCACATTTACCTGCGCGAGGAACGGCACTTCGGCGAGGTCGATGCATCCCGGGACCGAGTGCCGGGCAAGCACCTCGGTGTAACCGGCGAGCGGGGATTCGGCGTACATCTCAGCCATCGCGGCGCGCTCCTTCCTTGTCGTAAAAGACGGGTTCGGTGATGGTGACCGCGACGATGCGGTCGCCCACGGGGCTGTAGATCGTCTCGCCTAGACGGTTGCGGCCGTTCTTGACCACGGCCAGCGCGAATCCCCGGCCCAGCGCGGCGCTGCGGTAGCTGGACGTGACATGCCCGAGCATCGGCACGGGGGGCTCACCGAGGTGCGCGGTGTCCACGAGTTGTGCTCCTTCGGGCAGTACCAGGTTCGTGTCCTCCGGCAACAGTCCGACGAGGTGCTTGCGGTCTTCGCGTGCGGTGTCGGCCCGGGTGAAGGAGCGCTTGCCGAGGAAGTCGTCCTTCTTCTTCGACACCGCCCAGCTCATGCCTAGATCGTGCGGGGTGATCGTGCCGTCGGTGTCCTGGCCGACGATCGGAAAGCCCTTTTCCGCGCGCAGAACGTGCATCGTCTCGGTCCCGTACGGGGTGATGCCGAACCGCGAACCGGCGTCGACCAGCGCTTCCCACACCTCGCGCCCGTGCCACCAGGGAATGTTGATCTCGAAAGCCAGCTCACCGGAAAAGCTGATCCGGCACACTCGCGCCCGCCGTCCAGCCACCATACCGCTGCGCCACGACATGAACGGAAAACTGTCGTTGTCCAACTCGATGTCGGCGGCGACCCGGGACAACACCTCCCGGGAACGGGGGCCGACCAGAGCGATCGTCGACCACTGCTCGGTTACCGACGTGAGGTGGACACGAAGATGTGGCCATTCGGTTTGCAGCCAGTCCTCCAGCCACTCCAACACGCCCGCGGCATTGCCGGAGGTGGTCGTGGCCAGGTATCGCTGCTCGTCGGTGCGCATCACCGTGCCGTCGTCGAAGACCATTCCGTCGGCGGTGCACATCACGCCGTAGCGGATCCGGCCGACTTTGAGCGTGCTCATCTTGTTGGTGTAGACGAGGTCGAGGAACTCGGCCGCGTCCGGTCCTTGAACGTCGATCTTGCCGAGCGTGGAGACGTCCTGGATCCCGACTGCTTCTCGTGCCGCGCGGCATTCGCGCAGCACGGCGGATTCCATGTCCTCGCCGCTCCGGGGGTAGTACCAGGGCCGCTTCCACTGGCCGACGTTCTCGAACGGTGCACCTGCGTCGACGTGCCAATCGTGCATGGCTGTCACGCGGACCGGATCGTAGAGCGCTCCCCGGTCGCGACCGGCCAGCGCGGCGAAGGTCACGGGGGCGTAAGGCGCCCGAAATGTCGTCGTGCCCAGTTCGGCGACCTCACACCCCAGCATTGTGGCGATGACTCCGCTGGCCAGGGTTCCCGACGTCTTACCTTGATCGTGTGCGGTGCCGATCGTGGTGTAACGCTTCACGTGCTCCACATTGGACAATCCTGCGGCAGTGGCTTTGCGTATGTCGGCAACCGAGGAATCCCGTGCCAGATCGACGAATTGACTGCTCTCCGCGCTCGTACCTTCCGGGTGCGGCACCCGCCACAGGCTCCGCCCTGTTGGCACGGGGGTGCGTTCGGCAGCAGGAAGGCGGGCAGCAACGGGTTTCAGGCCGAGCTTCCGAACCGCCTCCGCACCCGCGGACGCGCCGCTGGACAAGCATTGTTCGGTGGTGTAGAGACCCGTCGCCGCGCCGACCGAGCGGACCGCCTGCGTGGCAGTGGTGGGCACGAATGCGCCCAGCGCGTCGTCGAAGGCGACAGCGCCGCGCGACTGGCTGTGCAAATGCACGGCAGGGTTCCAACCGCCCGAAACGAGCAGCAGGTCACACGCCACCTGTTCCGGCTCCCCGACCGCTTCGCCGTCGTGCTGGAGTTCGGCGATGAGGGCCCCGCTCACTCGCTCTTGTCCCGTGGTGCCCACCACCGCGTGCCCGACATGCAAACGGATGCCGCGCTCGGCGCAGTGCGAAGCCCAGTGCGTCGGTGCGGGCGTCCGCACATCGACGATGGCGGCGATGTCCACTCCCGCGTCAGCAAGATCGAACGCCGCGGCATAGGCGCTGTCGTGGGCGGTGAAAACGACAGCCCGGTTGCCGGGCCGAACGGCGTACCGGTTGAGGTAGGTCCGTGCCGCTCCCGCGAGCATCGTGCCGGGCCGATCGTTGTCGGCGAACACCATCGGCCGCTCGTGCGCGCCGGTGGCCAGCACGACCTCGCGAGCCCGGATACGCCAGACCCGCTGCCGTGAGACGGTGGGCGACGCCTGGTCACCGCGGTGTTCCACGGCCACGAGGTAGTTGTCCTCGTAGTAACCGAACACGGTCGTGCGCGGCAGCAGGCTGACCTCGGGGTAGGAGTCCAGCTTCGCGGTCGCGCGTTGTACCCACTCGGCGGCCGGGGTGTGGTTGAGAGATTCGCTGCTGCCCAAGAGGCTGCCACCGAACTCGGTATCGGCGTCGGCGACGATGACGCGTGCACCGCTGGCCGCTGCGCTCAACGCCGCAGCCAGCCCTGCCGGCCCCGCACCGATGACGAGTACGTCGCAGTGCGCGTGCATCGTGTCGTAACGCGCGGGATCGTCCTCGGTGGCCAGTCGACCCTGGCCTGGAAGGCTGCTGACCTCGAGGCCCTCCCGCAGCTCGGTCGTGGTCGCCGTGAGCATCGGTTCCGGGAACGGAGCCTCCACCTGCACCAGGGCGTTGGACTCCTCGATGCCGGATGCCATGATGCCGCGCGGGCGGCCGAGCTTGATGCTCGTGCCGACTTGGTGCGTCCCGTTCGCAAGCAACGCGGATGCGAGGGTGTCGCCGCGGAATCCGTCGAAATCGTGTCCGTTGAACCGGAACCGAACCGACTGTTCACGATCGATGCGACCACCGGTCGGCATTCTGCTCGTACTGGTCATGAAGCCACCTCCTGCGGCTCACCGATCTGCTGGCCGGACTCGATGTGGTTGCTGACGGTGTCGCGCCGCACGGTGAACCACCGTCGGCAGCCGGACGCGTGCGACCAGCGCTCGACGAACAGACCCTTCGGGTTGTCCCGGAAGAACAGGAATTGGGCCCACTCCTCGTCGGAGGTGGCGTTCGGGTCCTTCGGGTAGCGAACGTCGGCCTGACCTCCATAGTGGAATTCGTCAACGTCGCGCGGGCCACACCACGGGCACGGAATCAGCATCATGTCGCAACTTCTCCTCGATGCGTTCGGACATCTCAGGGGTTCAGTGGGCAACGCCGGCAGCGCCGTGTTCATCGACCAGGGCACCGGTCGTGAAGCGTTCGAGGCTGAAAGGCGCGTTGAGCGGATGCGGTTCGTCGTGGGCGATGGTGTGGGCGTAGCACCAGCCCACACCGGGGGTGGCTTTGAATCCCCCGGTTCCCCATCCGCAGTTGATGTAGAGGTTGTCGAAGGGGGTCAGTCCCATGATCGCCGAGGCGTCAGGTGTCACGTCGACGACGCCGCCCCAGGTCCGCAAAACGTGGGCTCGGGCGAACATCGGGAACAACTCGACTGCCGCGGTCATTTCACGTTCGATGGTGCGGAACGCCCCGCGCTGACCGTAGGAGTTGTAGGCGTCGATACCGGCCCCGAGAACCAGTTCACCCTTGTGCGCCTGACTCACGTAGACGTGCACCGAATTGGACATGACCACGGTCGGGTGCACCGGTTCCAACAGTTCCGAGACCAACGCCTGCAACGGGTGGCTCTGGAGAGGCAGCCGTAGACCGAGGGTGTCGGCCAGTACCGACGTGTGGCCGGCGGCGGCCATGGCGACCTTCCCTGCGCGGATCGGCCCCCGGTTGGTCTCGACCCCGACCACCCGATCACCGACGCGTTCGAAACCGGTCACCTCGCAACCCTGGATCAGGTCGACGCCCATCCGGTCGAGAGCCCGGGCGAAACCCCAGGCGACGTGGTCGTGCTTGGCGATGCCCGCCCGCGGCTGCCATGTCGCCCCCAAAACGGGGTACCGCAGCTCCTCCGAGGTGTTCAGGATCGGGCAGATCTCCTTGACCTGTCCCGAATCCAGGAACTCGGCGTCGATACCGTTGAGCTTGTTGGCGTTGACGCGGCGAACGCTGTCGCGGACTTCCTGCAACGAGTGCGCCAGATTCAGGACGCCGCGCTGGCTGAACAACAGCGGGTAGTCGAGCGCTTCCTCCAGCCCTTCCCAGAGCTTCAGCGCGTGCTCGTACAGGCCGGCGCTTTCATCCCACAGGTAGTTCGACCGGATGATCGTCGTGTTTCGGGCCATGTTCCCGCCCGCCAACCACCCACGCTCCAACACCGCCACATTGGTGATGCCGTGATTGACCGCCAGGTAGTACGCCGTGGCCAGACCATGCCCACCACCTCCCACGATCACCACGTCGTAGGACGGCTTCGGGTCCGGCGACCGCCACAGCCAATCGGGGTGTTCCGGCAACTCAGCGCCCGGAGTACGCGGTGCCATCAAAGCCCTCCGTTCAGGTTGGGGTAGAGGGGGTTGGCGGTGGCCAGTGCCTCGACGCGGGTGCGCAGTTTCTTGCTGG